>NZ_CP131935.1:2514226-3142782 GCF_030704305.1 Massilia sp. R2A-15
ATTTGTTCTTGCGGCCCTTCCAAAGATGGGGTCAGGTCCGCGGGACCAGACCCCGGCTCCGTTTCAGGGTGCGACTTCAGCCTCGACCAGCGCTGCAAAAATCCTTCGTTCGGCATCGCCCGCTCCTAGCTGCGCGCGCGCTTGCCGTGGCGCGCTTCGCCTCCCGGCTGGCGCGGCGTGTAGTGCACCCGCAGGTAGTCGGCCAGCCAGCTGTGTACCTCGATCGGCATCAGCACGCCGTCGGCCGCTTCGCCGCAGTCGAACATGCGCGTGCCTTCGGCGTAGCTGACCGAGGCGCGCACCGGCATCGCGCGGCCATCCTGCATGCGCCACGCGACAAACACCTTCGACTCCGGCGCGATCCAGTTTTCGAAATAGCCTTCGTTTTCATCCGGGAACAGCTGCAGCTCAAGGCCGGACACCAGGTAGGACCCGTTCCCGATCGGCTGCGTCGCCGGCAGGCCGCCGTGGTCGGCCAGCACGGCGACCGCCGCCCAGGCCTCGTCGGCCCAGCGGTGATTCAATTCGCGCCGCTGCATGATGACAGCGATGCGCATGCTCGACACTGGCGTCATCTGGTCTTCACCGACGACGCCGGCGGCGATGGAGCGGGCTTGACGTCCTTGCTCGGCGCCGCCGTGCCGGCCTTCTCGCTGGTGACCGGCGCCGCCGCACCCGTCGCGGTCAGCTTGCCATCGGGCTGGCCGGAAGGCGCCGACTGGTTGGCCGATGCCGTTACGGCCGCCACCGGCGCCGGCAACGGCGTGGGCGGATTGACCTTCAGGCCCTTGCCGGGCGCCTTGGCGCGCCAGGAGGCGGTGAGCGCATCCATCTTGGCCAGCAGCGCTTCCTTGTCCTTGGCCGCCTGCGCGTCGGCCGCGGCCTTCTTGGCGGCCTGCGCCTCGGCTTCGGCCGCAGTCGGCTTCGGCAAGGTGGCAAAGGCGCTGCCGGCCAGCGCCAGCATCAGGATGGCAATCGATATCTTCCGCATGCTCCCTCCTCTATTGTCCGCTCGGGGTTTGCTTGGCCGCCGGCGGCGCGGTATTGCCGGACGGGCCGTGGCCCGATTCCTGCACCGCGCCGGCCGTCGCCGTGCCGCCGGTGTTTCCCTCGGCGCCGCCCGCGTGGTACGGGGTGCCGCCGGCGTAGCTGCCGTCGGTCTTCGGCTTCTTGTTGCGCTCCATGACTTCGCCACTGGTGCCGCCCCCTGCCGTCACCATGCCGGGAAAGTTCGTCTTGCGCATGCCGGCGTCGGCCACGCGGTCGCTGCGCGAGCAGCCGGCGGCCAGCAGCGCGGCCAGCCCGATCATCAACACGGTTTTCATATGCGCCCCCTCGGATTTGGCGCTGGCGCGGTCGGCGGCGTTTGCTGCACCACTTCCTCGTACCAGATTTCGTGATGGGCCCTGGCCCAGTTGGCGTCGACCGTCCCGTGGCGCATCGCCTCGTAGGCGCCCGGCGTGCCTATCGTGCCCAGATAGATGTGGCCCATCGATCCGAAGATGTACAGGGTCGCGCCGGCGATGTGCAGGTAGTCGGCGATCTGCAGCTGGTAACGGGTCGGGTGGAAGTTGACGAAATCGAGCACCAGGCCGGTGGCCGACATCAGCAGGCCAAGCAGCACGACGGCGCCCCAGAACCAGATTTTTTCGCCCGCGTTGAAATAGCCCGCCGGGACGTGCTTGTGCGAGATGATCCCGCCCAGGTGCTTGATCCAGTTCCAGTCCCAGCGGCGCCAGATATTATCGCGCACGAAAGTGAAGAACATGATCACCGAGCAGACGATGAACAGCGGCCCGACGAAGTTGTGGATCCATTTCGACAGCGCCGCCAGCCAGGCGTAGGCGTCATGGCCCATCCAGGGCATGAACAGGTATTTGCCGAAGAAGAGCAGCAGCCCGGTGATCGCCAGCGCGGAAAAGCTGATCGCCGTGGACCAGTGCACCCAGCGCTGCCAACGCGTGAAGCGCTCGATGCGCACGCCGGAGTCCTGGCGCGAACGGTCCGGGCCGACGACGAAGTAGAAGCCGAAGATCAGCAAGGGAGTGACCAGCAGCAGCCAGCCGCTGGCCGTGGCGACCGGGCCGTTGCGCAGCAGGCGCCAGGTATTGCCGCCGCGCTGGACCAGCACCGTACCTTCGGTCTCGCCGTACGGGCCGAGGTAGTGGCGGTCCATGTGCAGCTTGCCCGACGCCGGCGACGTGAAGCCCTGGTCGATCGTGCGCTGCTCCGTTTGCATGATGGTCTGCTCTTCGGCGTAGGCCGGCTTGGCATTCTTGTTCGGCACTTCTGCCAGCGCCGGCGCCGCCATCAGGAGGACGCAGGCCAGCGCGAAGATCCGCCGCAGTGAGATGAATGAACGCATCGCGAATCCTTTCAGGGTTTGACCCGGTTGTATTCGTTCTGGGTTTTGGTGCGCTCGGCCAGGGCGGTGGTCTGCGCGGCCTTGTCCTTGCGGAAGGTGGTGTCCTCGGACTTGTTGTCCACCTTGCCGGCGTAGGCGCCGTTGGCGTAGGCCGGATGCTGCTCGACTTCCAGGCAGCCCGCGAGCGATACCGCCAGCGCGGCCGCGAGTGTCAGGTTCATCGCTTTCATGCGCCCTCCTTCTTGCCGCCGTTCTGGGTTTCGTTCAACTGGTTCACGCGCGGGCCGTCGGCCGGCGCCTGGCCGGGCGCGGGCTTGCGCTTCGAGCGGTCGTAGGCGATCTCCCAGCCCCACAGTTCGGCGCCGTAGCCGCGCGTTTCGACGCGCTGCTTGTAGATGTCGGCGATGACGTTGGCGTCGCCCGCCAGCAGCGACTTGGTGCTGCACTGCTCCGCGCACGCCGGCAGCTTGCCTTCGGAGATGCGGTTGCGGCCGTATTTCTTGAATTCGGCCTCGGACTGGTCCGGCTCCGGGCCGCCGGCGCAGAAGGTGCACTTGTCCATCTTGCCGCGGTGGTTGAACAGGCCCGTCTCCGGGAACTGCGGCGCGCCGAACGGGCAGGCGTACGAGCAGTAGCCGCAGCCGATGCACTGGTCCTTGTTGTGCAGGACGATGCCATCCTCGGTGTGATAGATGCAGTTGACCGGGCACACCGCCAGGCAGGGCGCGTCGGTGCAGTGCATGCACGCGACCGAGATCGAGTGTTCGCCGGGGTGGCCGTCGTCGATGGTGACGACGCGGCGCCGGTTCACGCCCCAGGGCGTCTCGTTCTCGCTCTTGCAAGCGGTCACGCAGCCGTTGCAGTCGATGCAGCGCTCGACGTCGCATATGAATTTCATCCGTGCTTGCATGTCACTCCTCTCAGACGCGCGCCAGGCGGCACAGCGATACTTTGGTTTCCTGCATCATCGTCACGGCGTCGTAGCCGTAGGTCCAGCCGGTGTTGACGGCCTCGCCGCGCACGATAGGCGCAGCGCCTTCCGGATAGTTGTGCAGCAGATCCTCGCCCATCCACCAGCCGCCGAAGTGGAACGGCATCCACACCAGGCCTGGCGGCACCCGCGGCGTGACCAGCGCCTTGACCTTCAGGCGCGCGCCGGTCGGCGTTTCGACGTGGATGAAATGGTTCGTCACCGCGCCGAATTTCTCCGCGTCCGCCGGATTGATCTCGATGAACATCTCCTGCTGCAGTTCGGCGAGCCACGGATTCGAGCGCGTCTCGTCGCCGCCGCCCTCGTACTCGACCAGGCGGCCGGACGTCATGATCAGCGGGTAGTCCTTCGAGAAGTCGACCGCCTGGACCGACTTGTAGAGGGTCGGCACGCGCCAGAAATTGGCCTTGTCGTCGTAGGTCGGATACTTGGCGACCAGGTCGCGGCGCGGCGACATCAGCGGCTCGCGGTGCACCGGCACCGGATCGGGGAAGTTCCACACGTTGGCGCGCGCACGGGCGTTCCCGTACGGCGCGCAGCCGTGGCTCATGACGACGCGGATGATCCCGCCCGACAGGTCGGTCTTCCAGTTCTTGCCTTCTGCCTGGGCCTTTTCGGCGTCGGTCAGCTCCGACCACCAGCCCAGCTTTTTCAGGAACACGTGGTCGAATTCGGGATAGCCGGTATCGAGTTCGCTGTCCTTGGTGGTGGAACCGTCGGCCGCCAGCAGCGACTCGCCGTTGCGGTCCACGCCCCAGTTGGCGCGGAACGGCATGCCGCCTTCCATCACGGGCTTGTTGATGTTGTAGAGGATCGGCGTGCCGGGATGCTTCATCTCCGGCGTGCCCCAGCACGGCCACGGCAGGCCGTAGTAGTCGCCCTTGCACGGACCGTCCGTCGCCAGCAGCGTGGTCGGATCGAAGGTGTGCTTGTTGGCCGCGTGGAGTTTCAGGCGCTCCGGCGAGCAGCCGGTGTAGCCGATGGTCCAGCAGGTGCGGTTAATCTCGCGCAGGATGTCCTCGATCACCGGCTCGTTGTTGACCACCTTGATGTTCTTGCACAGCTGCTCGGCGAAACCGAACTTCTTGGCGAACAGGTACATGATCTCGTGGTCGGTCTTGCACTCGAACAGAGGCTGGATCACGCGCTCGCGCCACTGGATGCTGCGGTTCGACGCGGTCACCGAGCCCTGTGTCTCGAACTGGGTCGTGGCGGGCAGCAGGTAGACGCCGTCGGTGCGGCCGTGCATCGCCGCCGTCATGGTCGGATACGGGTCGATCACCACCAGCAGATCGAGCGCCTGCATCGCCGCCTTCATGTCCGGCAGGCGGGTCTGGCTGTTGGGCGCATGACCCCAGTACAGCACCGCTTTCAGGTTGGTCGGCTGATCGACGTACTGGTTCTTTTCCAGCACGCCGTCGAACCAGCGCGACACCGCCATGCCTGGCTTTTCCATCAGCTCCTTGGAGCCGTAGCGCCCTTTCATCCAGTCGTAATCGACGCCCCAGGCGGTGCAGAAGTACTTCCATGCGCCTTCGGCCAGGCCGTAGTAGCCGGGCAGCGAATCGGGATTCGGGCCGACGTCGGTGGCGCCCTGCACGTTGTCGTGACCGCGGTAGATGTTGGTGCCGCCGCCCTCCACGCCGATGTTCCCCAGCGCCAGCTGCAGGATGCACAGCGCGCGCACGTTGGCGGTGCCGACGTGGTGCTGGGTGATGCCCATGCACCAGACCACCGACGACGGCCGGTTCAGCGCCAGCGTCTGGGCCATCTGGCGCACGGCCGCTTCGGGCACGCCGGTAACGTCCGCGACTTTTTCCGGCGTCCACTTGGCCACTTCCTTGCGCACTTCCTCCATGCCGTAGGTGCGCTGCTCGATGAAGCTCTTGTCCTCCCAGCCGTTCTGGAAGATGTGCCACAGCAGGCCCCACACCAGGGGGATGTCGGTGCCGGGGCGCACGCGCACGTACTGGTGGGCGAAGCGCGCGGTGCGGGTGAAGCGCGGGTCCACGACGATGATCTTGGCGCCGATCTCCTTGGCGTGGAGCGCGTGCAGCATCGATATCGGATGCGCCTCGGCCGCGTTCGAGCCGATGAACATGATCGCTTTGCTGTGATGCAGATCGTTGAACGAGTTGGTCATCGCGCCGTAGCCGAAGGTCTGGGCCACGCCGGCGACCGTGGTGGAATGGCAGATGCGCGCCTGGTGGTCGCAGTTGTTGGTGCCGTACATCGAGGCGAACTTGCGCATCAGGTAGGACTGCTCGTTATTGTGCTTGCTCCCGCCGATCATCATCATCGAATCGGGGCCGGCCTTGGCGCGCAGGTCGAGCAGCTTGTCGCCGATCTCGTTGATCGCCTGGTCCCACGAGATGCGCTGGTACTTGCCGGCGACGAGCTTCATCGGATAGCGCAGGCGGTGCTCGCCGTGGCCGTGCTCGCGCACCGACGCGCCCTTGGCGCAGTGGGCGCCCATGTTGAACGGCGAGTCGAAGGCTGGCTCCTGGCGGATCCACACGCCGTTCTGCACCACCGCCTCGACCGAACAGCCCACCGAGCAGTGGGTGCAGACGGTGTGCTTGACCACCGGCGCGGCGGCTGCGGCGGCCGCTGCCTGCTCGGCCTGGGCGGTGTCGATCACGTTGAACGGCAGGTTGCGCGCCAGGCCGGCGGCGCCCGCGGTCAGGCCGGCGCGCACCAGGAAGGAGCGACGCTTGATGGTCGCATTCGCGGCGCGGGCCAGGCCTTGCTGCAGGGCGGACCTGGCGCCGTTCGCGCTGGCGCCGGAGGTTTTTTTAACGACGGTCATCGATACGCTCCTGTTCTACCAGTATTTCGCGGTGCGATAGTAATGGCGGATGTGCTCTGTCTCGTGGTAGCCGACGGGTTTCGCGTCAGGCGCCGGCGCGACTGCCACCGGCGTTGCGGCTGGCGCATCGCTCGCCACGGCGGCCAGCGCGCCGAGCGCCCCTGCCCCGCCGGCGGCACGCAAGAATCCGCGCCGTTTCTTGTCGACTGTTTTGCTATCGTCCATGGTGCTGTCCCTAGGGTGGGTTGAATCAGTCGGCCGCATCGTCCTCGGCCACGTCGAATGCCTGTTGCTCGATCTCGAAAAACGCCGCGGCCAGGTCGGCCACGCGTGCGTAGAATTGGGCGCCTTCGGCCTGGCGCAAGTGGGCGAGGCATTTGCCGTGCCACGTTGCGAGGTGGGCGTCGAAGAACTGTTTTTGCGCGCTGACGCTGTGGCGGTCGACGATCAGGCGGCGCATGGTTTCGCACAGCACGCCCAGGTGGTCTTCGGTTTCCACTGCGCCGCCGCGGCGGGCCAGGCCCAGCTTCGCGAGGTCGGCGCGCAAGGCGGCCAGCGGTTTCTCGTGCAGGAAGCCGGCCAGGTAGAGGGAGCCGTAGGGATTGACGCGGGGGACGCCGGTGCTGATGAACAGGTCGTTGTACTCGTCGCGCACCAGTTCGAACGGCAGCAGGCGCGCGGTCAGCGAAAGCTGGTCCCAGGCGCGGTCGAGGGGCTGTTCGGTGTCGGTGGAAACGATGGCGTCGGCGCCGGCGAGGCTGTCGAGCAGCGCGTCGTCGGGCGGGGCCAGCAGCAGGCGGGCGATCAGGCCGTAGATGTCGGCCCGCGCCTGCTCTTCCTGCGCCACGGGCATGCGCATTGCATGGCTACCCGCGGGATCAATTACTGTCTCCGAGACGGAGGAATGCATTAGGCTATCCTCTCTTGATTGATGCCAATAAGTCTATTCCGCCATTGTGCAACTGTCTACGAAAATGCGCGCAGAAAATTCAATCGTGCGCGGGTAAATACGCCAGGAAACGCTATCGGGCGCCGAGATATACTTGAGTAGTCAAGCATATGCAACCTCGGGGTTGTGCTGTGGATATTCGCCGCCATCGCGGGCGATCATGCTAAATTGATATTCGTGATCGAAATCACACCACCCACCCAAGAATTCGCCAACAGGAGAACTTCGATGTCCCGAACGATTACCGTCAGCTTGCCAGTGTCCGACCTGAACGCGTCAAAGGCTTTTTATGTTGCGCTGGGCTTCGAGAATAATCCGCAGTTCACGGACGGCACCGCGGCGCTCATGAAATGGAGCGAGTCGATCAGCGTGATGCTCCTGACCCACGCAAGGTGGAGCACATTTACGACCCGCCCGATTCCGCCGTCGACGTCGAGCGAGGTCGCGCTCAACGTCTCATGCGATTCACGCGAGCAGGTCGATGCAATGAACAAGGCGGCGGCCGAACATGGCGGCACGGCCGACATCAATCCCGTCGAGGAACATGGGACCATGTACGGCCGCGACTTCGCCGACCCCGACGGTCACATCTGGGGAGCTATGTGGATGGATATGTCCGCGATGCCCTCCGGTTCATAAAGGAATCGCATCGCGGATCAAATTTCGTTGAGGCCGACGCCGCGTTGCGATCAGCCGCGGCGCGCCGCCTCGATCTTGGCCACGTCGATTTTCCGCATCTCCATCATTGCCTCGAACACGCGCTTGGCCACCGTGCGATCGGGATCGTTGAAGCCGTCAGTCAGAACGCGCGGCGTGATCTGCCACGAGATGCCCCACTTGTCCTGGCACCAGCCACACGCGTTTTCCTGGCCGCCGTTGCCGATGATCGCATCCCACAAGCGGTCGGTTTCCGCCTGGTCGTCGGTCGCAATCTGGAACGAGAATGCCTGGCTGTGCTCGATCCCTGGGCCGCCGTTCAGGCCGATGCAGGGGATGCCGGCCACAGTGAAGTCCACCACCAGCACATCGCCCTCTTTACCGGATGGGAAGTCGGCGGGCGCGCGATGGATGGCTCCCACCGAGCTGTCCGGGAAGGTCTTCGCGTAGAACTGCGCGGCTTCTTCCGCGGCACCGTTGAACCAAAGGCAAATCGTGTTTTTGCTGACCATTTTTGTTCTCCGATTGATGACAAAAACATAGCTTAAACCATAAAATGGCTGGCCTAATTCAAACTCATTGCAGGCGCAAGATTCGTCGTGTTCCTTCGAGGTGATCCATGTGCAGAATCGCGCTGGCATTCGCGGCCACTTCGTCACTCGCCACATGTGCGGTTGCCCTGATTCCGGCTACACCCGCCTGTGCAGAAATTCTGGTGCCGGCCGCCGCACATTCGCCGGCGCTGCCCAGCAAGGAGGATATAGTGTCGCATCCCGCAAGCACACCGAACCACCCATCGCCGCCCCATGTCTTGCCGATCGAGCACGGCGGAGTTCGTTATGAGCAGGACACGGCGCGGCAGACCCGGCCAGACGCCGAGCGTGGCGGCTGGCTCGTGGCCAAGGATGCCGCAAATGGAAAGCAACTGTGGAGAGTGCAGCTCTACACCAATCCTTATGATGCGGGATCACCTGTCGGCAGCCCGCCGCGCTGGTTTCAACGGATGCATCTTACGGCGGATCGCGCTGCTATCGAAATCGAAGACGACATCGGCACAATATTCCTGGTGGATCTCGCCACCCGTGCCGTCACCTTACGGAAAAGCCCCTCATTGAGTCCGAGTCCGCGCGCCGGCGACAGGCGACCACAATTTGACTGACTCCGATTTTCACCCTGAATTAGTCAAGTTCGCAGATTCCAAACACCCCGCCGTGCGTTTCAGGAGCCGATTCGAGCCGACACGTCATTCGAATAGGCCGGCCTTCCAACTCGCCGTTTTCACGATAGTTGCGCTTCACGAAATACCAGGCTTTGTATGCGTTGCCTTGATACCGGATCATGATGATCTGCTCAGTGAACGGTTCACTCGGCAGCAGAGAAGACAGAAATGAGCCGCGCTCAATCTTTGGAAGGCTGAACTTCCCTTCCGCGTCCGTGGTCGCGTGGTCGATGGCCTGCTCCCGGTGCCAATCAAATGTCCGCTCCAGCACCGCACCCGACACCGGTTTGCCGTAGTGCAGAACCTGGCCGCTCACTTCAGAGAAAATCACGAACTTTGCCATTGCCGTCCCTTTGCCACGCCGATTTGCGGGTGCGTGGTCGAACTCTAAACGCTGAGTCAAAGAGTATCTTAATAATCCGCAAGTCGAAGGGGATCTATTCCTCACGACAAACCGCAATCCGCAGGCAGGGCCGGTAGCCAGGGCGTCGTGTTAGCCAACGGCATGCAGGCTCAGTATGGGTTCCAGCCTTCGCTGGAACGACGGGCTGGCGGGTGTTGCCCCCGTCCAGGCGCACCACCACCACAACAAGGGAGTCAGATTGCGCGGATGGGGATGCTGCGGGCGACGCGGGCGCGCAGCTGGCCGCAGCCGCCGTCGACGTCCTGGCCGGCCGAGTCGCGCAGCTTGGTCAGCACGCCGCGCTGGTGCAGCGCCGCGGCGATCGCCCTCGCCTTTTCCCAGCTGGGACGCTTGAACGCGAGGTCGGGGATCGTGTTGTAGGGGATCATGTTGAGCACGGCGTGCTTTCCCTTCAGTAGCTCGACGATGCCGTCCAGCTCGTCGTCGCCGTCGTTGACGCCTTCCAGCAAGGTCCACTGAAACTGCACCGGGTAGCCGGTTGCGCGCGCGTAGCGCTCGCCATGCTCTACCAGCTCGCGCGGCGTCAGCTTCGGCGCGCGCGGCAGCAGCTGTTCGCGCAGCCCCGGCTTGGTCGTATGCAGCGACAAGGCCAGCGCCGGCTTCACGGTCGATGCCGCCAAGCGCTCGAAGGCGCGCACGTCGCCGACCGTCGAGAACACCAGGTTCTTGTGGCCAATGTTGGCCTCGGTGCCCAGCAGCTCGATCGCCGCCAGCACGTTGTCGAGGTTGTGGGCCGGCTCGCCCATGCCCATGAACACGACTTTCTTCACCGGCCGCTGGCGCCGCGCCAGCACGACCTGTGCGACGATCTCGCCGCTGGTCACTTGCCGGATCAGGCCGTCGCGCCCGGTCATGCAGAACTGGCAGCCCACCGCGCAGCCCACCTGGCTGGACACGCATACGCCGTCGCGCGGCAGCAGCACGGTCTCGACCGCCTGGCCGTCGGCGAGGCCGACCAGCAGGCGCGCTGAGCCGTCTTCGCCCGGATGCGTGCTGATCAGGCGGGCCATACCGTGCAGTTCGGCGTCGAGCGCGGGCAGCGCTTCGCGTACCGGCTTGGGCAGGAAGTCCTGCGGACGGCGCCGGCCCTGGTCGTAAGGCTGGGCGCGCACCCAGTCGCGCAGGATGCGTTGTTCGTGCAGGGGTTGGGCGCCGAGGGAGCGCAGACGGGAGCGGATGGTTTCTAGATTCATGCGGAAAATGGGGTCCGGTCCGCAGGACCAGACCCCGATGAACGGCTGTCTGTGACTCTATTTGACGGTGACTTTGATCGACTTGCTCAAAGGCGCGCCGTACGACTGGTGCGCGCCATTCGCGAACTGCATGGTCAGCGTGTAATTCCCGGGCGGGAGCTTCACTTCAGCCTCCGTCTGGCCTTTGCCGAAATGCAGATGCTTGTCGTCGGTCGGGACCACATCGCCCGCCTTGACGTTGTCGGCGTTAATCAGCAGGTGATGGTGCCCCGTGTTCGACGCCATGTCGCCCGCCGGCCGCACTTCCATGCCCTTCACCGCGAACTTCACCTTGAACGGGCTGGTGACGGTGGCGCCGTCGGCCGGCTCGAGGAAGGACACCGACTGCGACTGCGCCAGCGCCAGGCCGGCGATTCCACTCATTGCAACGGCTACTGCCAACTGCTTGTACGGAATACGCATACCGATCTCCTTCTTTTCAAGGTGGATGAAATCGTCAGTCGTTCTTGATGACGATGCTGGGGAACTTGCTGGTCATGTCCTTGGCCTTCTCGGCGATCTTGACGGCGACCTTGCGCGCGATGTCCTTGTAGACCTGCGCGACCGCACCGTCCGGCTCGGCGACCACGGTCGGGCGGCCGGAATCGGTCTGCTCGCGGATCGCCATCGTCAGCGGCAAGGCGCCGAGGAATTCGACGCCGAAGTCGCGGCACATCTTCTCGCCGCCGCCGTGGCCGAAAATCGCTTCGGTGTGGCCGCAGTTCGAGCAGATGTGGGTGCTCATGTTTTCCACCACGCCGAGGATCGGAATGCCGACTTTCTCGAACATTTTCAAGCCCTTGCGCGCGTCCAGCAGCGCGATGTCCTGCGGCGTGGTGACGATCACGGCGCCGGTGACAGGCACTTTCTGCGACAGCGTCAGCTGGATGTCGCCGGTGCCCGGCGGCATATCGACGACCAGGTAATCGAGGTCGCGCCAGTTTGTCTGCTCGAGCAGCTGCTGCAGCGCCTGGGTGACCATCGGGCCGCGCCACACCATCGGCTCGTCCGGATCGATCATGAAGCCGATCGACGACACTTGCAGGCCGTGATTTTCCAGCGGCTCCATGGTCTTGCCGTCGGTGGTCTCGGGACGGCCGGAAATACCCAGCATCATAGGCTGCGACGGGCCGTAGATGTCCGCGTCCAGGATGCCGACGGAGGCGCCTTCGGCCGCCAGCGCCAGCGCCAGGTTGACCGCGGTGGTCGACTTGCCCACGCCGCCCTTGCCCGAAGCGACGGCGATGATGTTTTTCACGTTCGGCATGATCTTCAGGCCGCGCTGCACCGTGTGCGAGATGATTTTCGAATAGACGTTGGCCTTGATGTTGCCGGCGCCGGGAATTGCCTGCAGCGCGCGCGTTACGTCGGCGCTGATGGCTGCAATTTGACTCCTGGCCGGGTAGCCGAGTTCGATGTCGAGGCTGATATCGCCGCCTTCAACCTTGATGTTCTTGACCGATTTCGATGAAACGAAGTCTTTCTGGGTGTTCGGGTCGATGACCGCCGCCAGTGCCGCCTTGACGTCTTCTGCTGTGATGCTCATGAATATCTCCAGATGTGATGCCGAAGTTTAGCGCAAAACCGCTGGGCCGACTTGCAGGAATGGCAAAGCGCCCCGGCCGGCCATGCGCAAGGACGGCATCCGCTGGTAAAATGCTTATTTTCATCTATCGATAAGCGTATTTCGACCATGACCCGCAAGCTGTTCGTCACCACCGCCCTGCCTTACGCCAACGCAGCCTTCCACATCGGCCACATGATGGAGTACATCCAGGCCGATATCTGGGTGCGCTTCCAGCGAATGCAACGCGATGGCGGCGCCGCGCGCGAGGTCCATTTCGTCTGCGCCGACGACACCCACGGCACGCCGATCATGATCGCGGCCGAAAAGGAAGGCATCACGCCGCAGGAGTTCGTCGCCAAGATCGCCGCCGGCCGCCAGCAATACCTGGACGGCTTCCACATCGGCTTCGACAACTGGTACTCGACCGACTCGCCGGAAAACGTCGAACTGTCGCAGGGCATCTACCGCAAGCTGCGCGACGCCGGCCTGATCGTGACCAAGACCGTCGACCGCTTCTTCGACCCGGTCAAGGGCATGTTCCTGGCCGACCGCAACATCAAGGGCGAGTGCCCGAAGTGCGGCGCGAAGGATCAGTACGGCGACAACTGCGAAGTGTGCGGCGCGGCCTACCAGCCGACCGAACTGGTGAACCCGTTCTCCGTATTTACCGGCTCGACGCCGATCCTGAAGCCCTCGGAGCAGTACTTCTTCGCGCTGTCCGACCCACGCTGCTACACCTTCCTCAAGGAGTGGCTGAACACGCCGGGCCGACTGCAGCCGGAAATGGTCAACAAGGTTTCCGAGTGGCTCGGTGAAGCGGGCGAAAAGCTGGCCGACTGGGACATCTCGCGGGACGCGCCCTACTTCGGCATTCCGATCCCTGACGCGCCGGGCAAATTCTTCTACGTGTGGCTGGACGCGCCGGTGGGCTACCTGGCCAGCCTGAAGAACTACTGCGCCAAGAAAGGCATCGACTTCGACGCGCTGCTGAACGATCCGGGCACCGAGCAGGTGCACTTCATCGGCAAGGACATCGTCTCTTTCCACCTGCTGTTCTGGCCTGCGATGCTGAACTTCGCGCAGCACCCGATCATCGACAAGCTGAAGGTCAACGTGCACGGGCACCTGACCGTCAACAACGAGAAGATGTCGAAGTCGCGCGGCACCGGCATCTCGCCGCTGCGCTACCTGGACCTGAAGATGAACCCGGAGTGGCTGCGCTACTACATCGCGTTCAAGCTCAATGCAAAAGTCGAAGACCTGGACTTCAACGGCGACGATTTCGTGGCGCGCGTGAACAGCGACTTGATCGGCAAGTACATCAACATCGCCAGCCGCTGCGCAGGCTTCATCGCCAAGAAGTTCGACGGCAAGCTGGCCGCCGAACTGTCGCCGACCGCGATGGGCTGGATTTCGAAGGCCCTGAGCGTCGACGGCGTCGAGCGCCAGGCCAGCATCGCCGCCCATTTCGAGAGCCGCGAATTTGGCAAGGCGCTGCGCGAGGTCATGGAAATCGCCGACATCACCAACCAGTACGTCGACGAGAACAAGCCGTGGATCCTGGCCAAGGATGCCGACAAAGCCGCGGAGCTGCATGATGTCTGCACCACCGCGCTGATCCTGTTCCGCCAGCTGACCATCCTGCTGTCGCCGGTGCTGCCGCAGATCGCGGCGCGCGTGGCCGAGATGCTGGGCGATGCGCAGCTGACGTGGGAAGACACCAAGGGCGCGGCCGTGTTCCAGCCGATGCTGGGCCGCACGATCGGCGCGTACAGCCACCTGATGCAGCGCGTGGACGCGAAGATGGTCGAGGACTTGTTCGACAAGCCGGCGGCGGTCGCGGCGCCGGTGGCTGCTGCGGCGGAAGTCGCTCCAGCTGCTGCCAGCGACATCGAAGAACTGGCGCCGGAAATCAAGATCGACGACTTCACCAAGATCGACCTGCGCATTGCGAAGATCGTCAACTGCGAGCAGGTTGACGGTTCGGACAAGCTGCTGCGCCTGACGCTGGACGTAGGCGAAGGCCGCATGCGCAACGTCTTCTCGGGCATCAAGTCGGCGTATCAGCCGGAGCAGCTGATCGGCAAGCTGACGGTGCTTGTCGCGAATCTGGCGCCGCGCAAGATGAAGTTTGGCGTGTCCGAAGGCATGGTGCTGTGCGCATCGGCCGCGGACGAGAAAGCCGACCCAGGCCTGTACGTGCTGGAGCCGTGGCCGGGCGCGAAGCCGGGCATGCGCATCCGCTAACGAGCAAGATGGGGTCAGGTCCGCAGGACCAGACCCCGACTCCGCTCCGCGCCGCGTCAAGCATCGGGGTCTGGTCCTGCGGACCTGACCCCAGCTTTTCTGCCGCGGCTTTAATCCAGGTCGGCGCAGCTCACTCTACCGCGACAACACCGGGGTCAGGTCCGACGGACCTGACCCCATCTTTCTCAGCGCCGCGTGCTGGTTTAGTGGGTCTTGTACTCCACCGCCATGTTATCGTCGGTGATCCGCCACAGTCCCTTCTTCGCAAGATACTCGTCGCGCCTTGGCCGCAGCGGCATCGTCGCCAGCCGGTCAAGTTCGGGCCGATACCCTTCGAACAGCCGCAGGTTCGCCCTTCTCTCCTCCACGCTCATATCGAACGGCGCATCGCTCGCCGCCACGAACGTCAGGTACGTCGTCACGTGTTTGAACACGGTCGCCGCCGTGTACACCACATCCTGCGAACCGGTGGCGTTATAGTAGATCACCCCGCCCGGCTTCAGGTGCCGGCGCGCCATCTCGAGGAATTCCGCCGACAGCAAGTTGGTTGCATTGCTGCGCCAGTAGTACGTGGTGTTCATCACGATCAGGTCGAATCGCTCGTCCGGATGGTTGCGCAGCCATCGCCTTCCATCGTCAATATTCAAATGCACCTTGGGGTCGGCCAGCACGCCCGCAATCTGCGGGTAGTGCCCCATCACCGACGTATATCCCTTGTTGATCTCGACGATCGTCAGCGACTTTACCGGCTGATACGTCGAAATGACCTTGGCCCACGAGCCCGTGCTGAGGCCAATCTCCAGCACCCGCTCCGGCTTGCGATGCAGGCTGGCGATCAGGTAGGCGCGGTCGATCAGGTTCGTATTGAGCAGCGGGTCGAGGTTGTAGCGGCCGTCGTAGATGCCATGGCCGTACATGATGTCCGCATCGGGCTGGTGATCGACCGTGATGATGCCGCTGCGATTTTCCAGCCGGTGCACGAACGCCGGATGATGCGGCTTGCCGAACTGGAGGCGCTCGAGATGGCCGTCGTACAGCCAGCCGTGCAGCGCGCCGGCGACGACGATCATCGCCGCCGCAAGCCCCGCGGCGCGCAGCTTCGACGCGCGCTCCATCGGCAGCGCCGCCAGCAGCGCGAGTAGCAGCAGCATGGTGAGCGCGCTCAGTATCGCGATGTTGGCTTCCAGCGTGAACAGGTCGAGCAGGATGAACCCTGTCGCCAGCGGCCCGAACGTGGCGCCAACGATATTGGCAAAGTACAGCCACGACACCGAGCGCGCCGCGTCAGCCGATTCGCCCGGCACGCCCAGGTGCATCAGCATCGGCAGGATGCCGCCGGTGAAGAAGGCGACGGCGGCGATGGTGAGGTAGGCGACCATCGCGCCGGCGTCCTTCGCCACCCATGCCGAAGTCGCCGCTACAATCGGCAGCGCCAGGTAGAATACGGCGACCGCGCAAAACAGCGCGCGCACCAGGTAGGCCACCGGCCGCCCGTCCGGCAGGCAGGCCCTGCGCGAGTGCAGCGAGCCGGCGCCGATCCCGGTCAGGAAGGCGGCCAGCATCAGCCCGAACACCTGCGGCCGGTTGGCCGTCATGAAGCCGAGCATGCGGAACCACAAAATCTCCTGGCTCAGCGAGATGAAGCCGATCGCCAGCAAGATCGCGCAGACCAGCCCATACGGAAGCAGCGCCGGCCGCGCAGGTTCCGCTTCCGGCAAATCGTCGCCGATGACGCCTGCGCGCGCGATGCGGCAGCTGGCCTCGTAGATGAGCGACGCAGTGGCAAAATTACAACACGCCGCGATCAGCACGGCGCCGTGCTGGCCAGTGAAGCGAAACAGCACCTGCACAGTGAACCACGCCGCCAGCGCGGAGCCAAAGGTGTTGAACGCATACAGCAGGCCGACCGACTGGCCGACGTTGCGCAGGTAGCCTTGCAGCCAGGCCACCAGCACCGGCAGGGTCGCGCCCATCATCAGCGTCGGCACGGCGAGGATTAGGTACACCCACAGCACCAGCGCGCCGGTGGAGGTGTCTCCGGCCGCGTCGCTGACCAGGCGGATCAGCGCCAGGCTGGCCAGTCCGTAAAGGCCGATCACCACTTCGAGCGCGAGGAACAGCCGCAGCAGATGGCGCGGGAAGCGCCGCTGCAGCCAGCCGCCGGCGAGCGCGCCCACGCCCAGGCCAAACATGAAGACCGACACGATCACCGTCACCGATTCGCTGTTGATGCCGAAGGTAGCGAACAGCGTGCGCTGCCAGACCACCTGGTAGATCAGCGCCGAAAATCCGGACACGAGGAACAGCAAGGCGATGTAGCGGGAAGTCGGCGGTGCGCGCATTCTTGCCTTTCGATTAAGGTTGCTGGTGCGATTCTATGCCAAAGCCGGTCGCCAAGTGATCCCAAATGGGGTCAGGTCCGCAGGACCAGACCCCGGAAACGCATCCGGCGCGGGCGCAGAACTGGTTTCACCGCGGCGACGGGGTTTATAATGCGCAGTCTTGATGAGAAATCCGCGCCATGACGCGCCCACATTTGAAAAGCGACACCCTCCATGACTGAACTGACCTCTTTACGGCACATCCCGCAAGCCAACCTGTTTCGCAAAGGCGACGTATTCGTCCTGTTCGGCGAACTGTTCGGCCGCGGCTACGCCAATGGCCTGATCGATGAAGCGCGCAAGGCGGGCATGACCATCGTCGGCATCACCGTCGGCCGCCGCGACGAGAACAACGCGCTGCGCGCCCTGAACGCGGAAGAACTGGCCGAAGCCGAAGCCAAGCTGGGCGGACGCATCATCAACGAGCCGCTGATGGCCGGCTTCGACCTCGACGCTCCCGCAGGCGAGCAGAACCCGACCGAGATGCTGTCCGGGATCACGCTCAAGAGCTGGCAGGAAGACAAGCTGGACTGGGACAAGATCGAGGCATGCCGCCAGGCCGGCGTGCAGCGCTTCTCCGCGTCGGCGGCGATCGTCATGGCCGAGATCGACAAGCTGGTGCCGGACGGCGCCAACGTGTTCTTCGCCCACACCATGGCCGGCGGCATCCCGAAGATCAAGGCCTTCCTGGCGATTGCCAACCGCATCTACAAGGGCCGCGGCGAGCGCTTCATGTCCTCGCGCGCCCTGCTCGACAGCGACCTGGGCAAGCTGATCCTGATGAACTTCGACGAAGTCACCGCCAACACGCTGCAGCACCTGATCACCGCCAGCGCGGCGATCCGCGAGCGCGTGACCAAGACCGGCGGCGAAGTGCGCTACAGCGCCTACGGCTACCACGGCACCGAGATCCTGATCGGCGACGAGTACCAGTGGCAGACCTACACCAACTACACCCAGGGCTACGCGAAGATGCGCCTGGAAAGCGTGGCCGAGGCGGCCTGGAAACAGGGCATCGCCGCGACCGTGTTCAACTGCCCGGAAATCCGCACCAACTCGTCCGACATTTTCGTCGGCGTCGAGCTGTCGCTGTTCCCGCTGCTCAAAGCGCTGAAAAAAGAAGGCGGCGGCGCCTGGGTCGATGAGCAATGGGCGATCTGCCAGTCGCTGCTGGAAGACGGCGTGTCGCTGCAGTCGATCCTCGACACCATCGAGGCCTACAACCAGGACGCGACTTCCGCCAGCTTCCGCAACTTCGAAGCCTGGCCGATGGACAACACGCCGGCGCTGGCCGACGTGATGATCGGCACCTCGGAAGACATCACCAAGCTGCACAAGGACCGCAAGGAATTGATCACCGACCACCTGTCGAGCCTGGTGCTCGAGGGCACCGGCCCGCTGATGTTCCACGCGGCCGCCGAGAAGATCGCACCGGTGCTGTGGCTCAACCACGACATCATCGCCCGCGAGCTGAACGCCCTGCACAAGTAATCCTGTTTTCCCCGGCGCCGCGCGCCGGGGTTCCCCTTCGCGGTAGAATACCGTGTCCGCAACATACTTTCCTGATATGAAACTCTCCAAACAACACGACCGCTACGAATCCGAGCACACCCTGTTCATCAAGAAGCTGAAGGAAGCCAACCCGGAAATCGAAGTGGGCCAGCGCGAAGGCCGCGCCCTGCTGTGGGAAAAGGCGCCGACCGCGCTGTCCGAGCAGCAGCGCAATGCCGAGTCGCGCGTCAAGCAGCAAGCCTACGTCTACCAGAACAAGCTGTAAGCGAAGCGAAACCATGTTGCCAGACGAGGGGACGGCGCTGTTGGCCGAACCCGGCGCCGATGCTGTAGTGTCCGAAGTTGCCGCCACGGCCCGCCTGTACGGCGAGCCGCTGCTGCGCATGCCGACGGACTTGTACATCCCGCCCGACGCGCTGGAAATCTTCCTCGAAGCGTTCGAAGGTCCGCTCGACCTGCTGCTGTACCTGATCCGCAAGCAGAACTTCAACATCCTCGACATTCCGATGGCGCAGGTGACCCTGCAGTACCTGAAGTATGTCGACCAGATCCGTCTGCACAACCTCGAGCTGGCGGCGGAATACCTGCTGATGGCGGCGATGCTCATCGAGATCAAGTCGCGCATGCTGCTGCCGCAGCGGCATCACGACCTGGAGGTGGAGCACGACGACCCGCGCGCGGAACTGGTGCGGCGCCTGCTCGAATACGAACAGATCAAGCTGGCCGCCTACGACCTGAACGCCCTGCCCCAGCTCGACCGCGACTTTACGCGGCCGGAGCTGTTCATCGAGCAGAGCAACGTGCCGGTGTTCCCGCAGGTGGAACCGGGCGACCTGCAGCGCGCCTGGCTCGACGTGTTCAAGCGCGCCAAGCTGACCCAGCACCACAAGATCAGCCGCCAGGAACTGTCGGTGCGCGAGCACATGTCGGCGATCCTGCGCCAGCTGCAATCGACGCGCTTCGTCGAGTTTGCCGACTTGTTCGCCGGCCAGAGCGGCGGCGTGCCGATCGTGGTCGTGCACTTCGTCGCCATGCTCGAACTGGCCAAAGAGACCCTCATCGAAATTACCCAGGCCGAGCCGTTTGCGCCGATATACGTGCGGCTCGCCTATTCGCCGGCGTGACGCCGGCATTACCACTAATATAGAACCACCATGAAAATTATCTCGTCCATCGAAGAATTGCGCGACCAGCTGAGCGGGCAATTGCGCACCGCGTTCGTGCCGACCATGGGCAACCTGCACGAAGGGCACCTGTCGTTGATGCGTCTGGCGCGCAAGCACGGCGACCCGGTGGTCGCGTCGATCTTCGTGAATCGCCTGCAGTTCGGGCCGAACGAGGACTTCGAAAAATATCCGCGCACTTTCCAGAGCGACGTCGAGAAGCTGGAAAAGGAAGGCGTGTACGTGCTGTTCGCGCCGACCGAGAAGGACCTGTACCCGGAGCCGCAGGAGTTTCGCGTGCGTCCGCCGGACGACCTGGGCAACACGCTAGAAGGCGAGTTCAGGCCGGGCTTTTTCAGCGGCGTGACCACGGTGGTGCTCAAGCTGTTCTCGTGCGTGCGCCCGCGCGTGGCCGTGTTCGGCAAGAAGGACTACCAGCAGCTGATGATCGTGCGGAACATGAGCCGCCAGTTTGCGCTGCCGACCGAGATCATTGCGGCCGAGACCTATCGCGCGGACGATGGGCTGGCACTGTCGTCGCGCAACATGTATCTGTCGGAGCTGGAGCGGGCCGAGGCGCCGGCGTTGTACCAGACTTTGAATGCGGTGGCGGGCGAAGTGCGCGCCGGGCACCTCGACATTTTCTCGCTGGAGCGCCAGGCGATGGACGGGCTGGCGCAGCGCGGCTGGGCGCCGGATTACATCTCGGTGCGCAAGCGTTCGGACCTGCAGGTTCCGTCGGCCGGCGATCTGGCGCAGGGTGCGCCGCTGGTGGTGCTGGCCGCGGCCAAGCTGGGCACGACGCGACTGATCGACAATCTCGAGATTTGAACTTCGGCTCATAGGGTCTGACCCGCCGGGTCAGACCCAGGTGTGCCTGTGGCTGATAGAAAAAACCGGGGCAACCCCGGTTTTTTCTTTCGGCGCTTTGAATATGCCCCTATTCAATATTTCGAACTGCCACTGCGCAGCGAAAGCTGCGGTTCATATCTTCCGTCTCCCAACGGCTGGCCAAGAGAATAAGTTTGGATAGATCAAGTCGGACGTCCCTGCCTTTATGACGACTAAGCGGACACGCGTGGACGGCTCGATAGCGGTCTCATTTGCGCGCCCGCCGAAACAGGCGTAACTCCGCAACCAACGCATAAAGCACGAAATCTTTCAGTTGGTCCCGTGCGTCTGTCTCTATCCTGGCGATTTCGGCCTTAGCCTCGGTCGTTCTGCCGGCCGCCGCGAGAAGATCAATCGCGGACACCGTTCGCAGAACAGTGATGGCTGATTGCGGCTCCAGGTATCTGGCGAGCTGCGCATACTCGGCTTCGCCAAACAGGAATTTCACGCTTCCACCTTCGACTGCCAAGGAACCATCACCGCTCGTGCCCCCCTTCTCAAGTATTGCGAGTATGTTGTCCCTGACCGCGCTTAGGAGAACCAGCTTTCCGCGCAATGTGCGCAGTATGAGCCACCGTCGCACATAGACTGCCGCGAACAATCCCGCACAGGCGCCGAAGGTGCTCCATACCATCCAGGAGTAGTCCGAGCCGTGAATTTGCGCGAAGGCGAAGGAGCCACGTGTCGCCAACAGCGGAACCATCCACTCGCTCCAGACGTAAGCCCCACCACGGTACAAGCCCCAGTAGAACACGAGATAAGTGCAGAAAATGCTCCAGAGTACTGCACCCAAGAACGCGACCATGATTCTTCGGTTTGCCTTGGATGAGTCCGGATCTTTTGTCGTAGCTGCTTCCATAGTACCTATGCCCTCGTTGAAGAATGGGAAGTGAGTTCGATCGAAAACGGCTAAATTTCCTATTATTAACTATACGTTGGGGTGCCGATTGAGTTAGGCCAAACACCAGGAATACGCCAGGCGAATTGGAACCGCCGTTCGGGCATGTAATGTGTGACATTTCCGAATTGTTGCTTCCGTGCCAGTCGCGTTAGCGCATTCCACTAAGATTACGACCGAGTTTGAGGCAATGTAAATTCGTTGTCGCTCTGGGGGTGAAACTTGAGGTATCCAGAAATGACATTTCGAAGACGCCAATGACCAAGAATCCTGCCCCATTTCCTCTCGCAGACAGCGTGCGTGGCGATCTTCGGGAAGACGGCGATTTGTCCGACATGCTGAGCGAATTGAGGATCCTGCTGCCGGGAGCGCAGATGCTGACGGCTTTCCTGATCATTTTGCCTTTCAGCGCCGGCGCGCGGCAGCTCATCCAGACTGAGCGGGTGGCATTTTTGGCGACCTTTTTCTTTGCCCTCACCAGCCTGGTTCTGTTGAGCGCGCCGGCCATCCAGCATCGCCTGATGCGGCCCCTCATCAGCCGCGAACGCTTCAAGCGCATGGCTACACGGCAGATCGTGGCTGGATCCTGTGCGTTGGCATTCGCTTTTATACTCGGCACCAACCTGGTGATCTCCGCAGTGTTTGGCGCGTTTCTTGGCCACCTTACCAGCGGAGCCATGGCGTTGCTCATCACCTGCTTGTGGTGCCTGCTTCCGATGTATCTGAAGCGACGGCACGGGTTCTGACGAGAATCGAGGCGCGTTAGCTGAGCAACCCAACGCAGTAAAGCGCGCTCAATATGGGTACCTGCCTCCGCAGGTACGACAAGCTAACTTGTAGAGAATCCCGAAGACACAAAGATTTACAACGGTATTTTCGGTACCGAACAGGTTGTCGATAGCTTGTGGCGAAATCAAAATGGGGTCAGGTCCGCAGGACCAGACCCCGGTTCTGCAAGCCACGCGAATTTTCAGACGCGCGGCCAGCCAGCGCTATCGGTTCAAATTGGCGTTATAGCGCACCTCGGCCTTGCACTCCTGCAGATTTGACTCGGCGTCCGCCATGCACGCCCGATGGGCTTCGTAGCCCAGGTTATTCCGAGGGTTGTTGCAATCGTTCATCTGCCTGTTGGCCGCCGCCGTGCAGTTCTGCAGCGTCGGTCGTTCGCTTCGCCCGGTCTCGACCGTGTTGATCGCATACTGATCGGTCTGTCGCGCCGACGCGGCGACAGGCGCGGCAGCGGACACGCGATTTCCGCCGTTGTAAGTGTCGTCCCGGACGGCCTCGCCATCTGTGCTGGTACAAGTGATGCCGCCGCCATCGATGAAGGCGCAGACGTCGCCCCCTCCGCCGAGTGCCGTGTTGGCGTACGTCGCGTTGCCATTGCGCCGGCGCGCCGCGTGCTTCTGCAGGACTTCGGCCGCGGCGCTGATCCCGGACATGAACGGATAAGGGTCGTAGCTTGCCTTCCAGCTTGCCCGGTCGCCCTGCTTGGGAGAGAACCTGAAAGTGCGCGTGCCGTCGTCGAGGTCCAGGTACTCGATCTGGGTGCCTTTGGTGAGTTCCGCGCTGTTGGCAACCGGTGTGCAGGTGACCGATGCCGCCGCGGCTGCGAGGTAGCACACGTTGACGGAACGGTCGCTCAGCGCAATCCAGCTGGCCGGCGCCGCGCTGACGAAGTCGCCCGGCACGATCTGGCGCACCGTGCCGACCGCGTCGGGGTGCTTGCCGCTTCTGCACGCCGCACCGTCCGCGCAGAATTCGACCCGGCCGCCGTCTTTCAGGGCGACACGCGCCGGTGGTTCCGCGTTACTTGCGGTGCGCGGCTGACCGGCGGGCCGCGCGAGCGGTGACCAGGTTAGCGCTCCAAGAACAGCGATGCCGATTGCTCGACTCGCAAAATGCCGATAAGTCATACCGCCCCCAAGTCAGATTGGGCTTCGTCAAAATGGCGGCCGCCCCACGCAACGAGCAGCCGCCGCCAGTTCGGTTGAACGCACGTTTCGGGCCGCCGTTGTGATGAGGTTCTCCACGGTTTTAGTACGAGGTTTGCACAGGCGCCAGGCTGCGGATCTGGAATTGCTTCCTGTCGTTGAAAAGGAAGGTCTCTGAATATTCGAGGGTGCGCCACGGATACGCAGCCAGGTTGGATGGCGGCGGCAAGGCGCCGGCACGCGCCATCGAGGCCATCGCAATTTCGGATTCGCCTTCGTCGTGACCCGGCTTGCGCTGCACCCACATATTGGTGATCGCGCCGGTCTCGTCGACCGTGATTCGCAGCACTACGACCGCCGGTACGATCGGCGGCAGCTTGCCGCTGAAGGTGTGGCCCGCGTTGGAACGCATGACGTGCCTGGCGGCGTAGTACTTGTATTCGTCGACGCTTTCGAACATGGTCGCCGGCGGGATGCTGTCTTGTTCGGAAGCCTGCGCTGCGATGAGGTCCGGCGACAGGCCATCGGAGGAACTGGCGATCGCCGCGAGGCTGACAAACAGGGATGCACAGGGAATCAGGCGAAGGGACTTGGTGTTCATTTCGACCTCCCACAACGTGTGTGAACGCTGGCGCCCAGGAGAAGGTTCGCGCCGGAACCGAGTGGCATCTCTGTCGCTTTGGACCTGCGGCACGAAGATGGTCTTCAGCTGTTTGACACATCGTTAAGGCGAGGGTTCACACACTTTCGCGTCTGCCGAATCCGCCTTGCAGTAGCTCATGGAACATGGCCGGGAATCTTGATTGCTTGCGCGAGGGCCCGAGCTTGACGGCATCGAGTTGCACTGAACGCGGCGCGCGCATCGACGGGGTGTGATGCTGCGCGCAGGATCGGTATGCAAAGCGCCGCTACGCTACGGCTGCCACCTTGCGCTGTAGCCGCGCCGGCTGGAAGTTGGCCGCGTCGCCGCTGCGAAATGCTGCAACCGGGCCATCGAATTGGTACCCGGTTGCTTCATGCACCTCCCATGCGCCCTCGCCCATCAATCGCAGTACGTGGGTGTGGTGGCGCAGCACCGCGGCGCGGTGGGCGACGCTGATCAGCGTCGTGCCGCTGGCGCGCAGGCGGGCATACAGCGAAGCTTCGTTCGCACTGTCGAGCGCGCTGGTAGCCTCATCCAGGATGACGATGTTCGGCTCATGCACCAGCACGCGGCCGAAGGCCAGGCGCTGCTGCTCGCCGACCGACAACAGCTTTTCCCAGTCATGCACGGCGTCCAGGCCGCCGACGCGCTCGGCCAGCAGCGGCAGATGAACCTGCTTCAATATGTCCATCAGTTGCTCGTCGCTCAGGGCCGACTGCTGGCTCGGGTAGATCAGCTGGCTGCGCAGCGTGCCGGACTGCAGATAGGGCTGTTGCGGCAGAAAAAAGAAATCCTCCATCGGCGGATGATGGATCACACCGCTGCCGGTGCTCCACAGACCGGCAATGGCCCGCAACAGCGAGCTTTTGCCGCAGCCGCTGTCGCCGGTAATGAGCAGCGCGTCGCCCGGCTTCAGGGCCAGCGTAAGTTCCTTGATCAGCACCCGTTCAGATTGCGGCGGATGCAGCGTGAGCGATTCCAGCGCGAGGTGCTCGCCCGGACGTGTCTGGATGCGCGGGTGGGTGTTCTCTTCAACGGCTTTGACTTCGGCGTTGGGCATAACAAGGTTGGACAATGCCTGCAGGCGGTCGATGCCGGCCACGAAGCGGCTCAGGCTTTCGAAGTTGTCGACGATGAGGCCCACGGCGCCGAGCACAGCACTGAACGCCCCGGCCGCCTGGACCGCACGCCCTACTTCCAGCTCGCCCGACAAAACGCCGCCGGCCAGGATCACGGCGGGCAGCACCATATCGAGCCGGCTGAACGCGCGCTGGAACAGGTTGAGGGAACGCTGCTTCTTGATCAGCCTGGCGAAATTCTGGATCACTTTCTCGAACTTGCTGTCGATGTGCGCCCGCTCCTGTTCCTCCCCGCGGTAAAAGGCGATCGATTCGGCGTTTTCTCGCACGCGCATCAGGCTGAAACGGAAATCCGCCTCGCGCCGCAACTGCCAGAAATTCAGGTGGATCAGCGGGTTGCCGAAGACCCAGAGGGCGATCACGGTGCCCGCCAGCGCGTACACCGCCAGCACGCCGACCAGCAAATGCGAGATCGACCACAGCACGGTGCTGAACGCCACCAGCGACATCAATGAGCCTAAAAAGATCAGCAGGAAGTGGATCGACCTGCCGGTGAAGGTGCTGATGTCTTCGGCGATCCGCTGATCGGGATTGTCGATCTCGGCGTTCGAGCCCAGCTCGTAGTATTTGCGCCCTGTCAGGTAGCCGTCGAGGAAGCGGCTGGTGAGCCAGCGCCGCCACTGGTTGGCGAAGAGGTCGCGCATGTAGTAATAGAAAGCGTAGATCGGCACGGCAAACGCCAGCACGAACAGGCAGGCGCGCACCGATGCCCAGAAGCGCTCGCCACTTTTGGCTGCCAGCGCCGAGGTCATCTCGCCGGCCTGGTCGTTCAGCATGACTGCGAACTTGGTTTCGAACAGCATCAACACGATCAACAGTGCCAGCAGGCCCCAGGCCTTCTTTTTTTCGTCTCCAAGCCAATACGGCTTTGCCACCCTGACGAATTGCTTCCATGCGGCGAGCGACAAGGGCGGCACCCGGCGTCTTTTCTTGGGTGCCGGCGGGACCTGATCAGTTACAGCGTCCGTGGTAGCGGAGGTAGGCGTATTCATTGTATTCAATTGCAGAGTTAGGTAACCGTCGAGCGCACGCGCCCGATTCATTTGCACTTTTCAGTCTAGGCAACCATCTCCACGATTGCAGAAAAAAACCAAGCATACGACCTGGAACGAATTCGTTCGGTGCGGAAACGGACATAGCATGCCATCCCGCGCTCCTTTTTCGACCACGAAGAAATGGCTGCGTTCATTTCCTGGCCACCGCTCAGGCGGCCTGGCGATCGAAGAAGAAGCGCAACATCTGCTCGCTGGCGTCGGGGCCGTTGGCGTCGGTGTAGCTGCCGCGCCGGCTGCCGCCGGACCAGGCGTGGCCGGCGCCGTGCACGGTCCAATGCTCGGCAAAGATGTCGCCCGTTGCGCTGCGATGGATGTCGCGGGTGAAAGTGCGCCCGGTGGCTTCGCCGACCTCTTGCGCGTGCGTCTGCGCGGCCGTCGCGGACTGCAGCGATTGCCGCACGATACGGCCGCCATTCCTGGGATGCACAGTCGAATCGAGGTCGCCGTGAAAGACGATGATCGGCACGCCGTCGGCGGCCGCCATGCCGTCGAGCGCATCGACGTCGGCGCCGTGGCGCATCGCCCGCATCGCGCCGAAGCGGTCGGTGGCGGCGCCGTGCGCCAGGCCGGAGTGGCAGCCGACAGCGGTGAACAGGTCCGGATAGGTGCGGCCGAGGATCACCGCCATCGAACCGCCGGACGACAGGCCGGCGACGAACACCTTGCCGGTGTCGACCGCGTATTCGGAGATGATCTTTCGTGCGACGCCGGCGATCAGCGCCGGCTCGCCTTGGCCGCGATGGTGGTTCGCTTTCTCGAACCAGTTCCAGCACTTCGCGCCGTTGGCGCCGCAGGATTGTTCGGGGTAAGCGACCAGGCAATGGTATTTTTCCGCCAGCGCGTTCATGCCGGTGCCGCAGGCAAAGTCGTCAGCATCCTGGCCGCAGCCGTGCAACATGACGATCAGCGGCGTCGGCGAACCGTCGTAGCCGCTGGGGATAAACAATTTATACCGAAGCGATCCGAAGTCCGCGGCAAAGCGGTCTGAGACGAAATCGCCGGGACCGGGCTCCGGCAGCGGGGCCAGCAGCGAAATACCGAATCGGATGGGGGCCGAGTCCCACGGAGAAGTGCAAGCCAGGCTGGTCCAGGCGTCGAGCATAGGGTTCAACATTTGATAACTCCGCTAAAGAAACTGTATGGAAGTCTCCAATGTTCTTTTAGGGAAGTATCGCCCACCACGACTGCGTTAATTGTCGGGAAGCGTGCCGAGCCGACGTAGGACAGTTACCCTGCGAGGCAATTCGACGCCCCGAATGCTGCTCCGCATGGCAAGATAGACACCATTGCGAGGTACGGGCCAGCCTCCGTACCAGAAGTGTGCGTAGTTTGACTACTCGACCAACACCTTTCTGGCGAACCGGAAGCCAAAGGCCTCCGATTGGGGTGGCAAGCATGTTTTTTGATTCGGAATTGCCGCAGAAGGTGGAACACCGCGCGCTGGTTACTGATCTGCTCGCGCTAAACGCGCAGCCGCCGCCGCCTCGCTCGGGCGCTCTTGCGCAAGACGGAGCTTCTCCAAAAAAGCAGGAAGGTGGAAAGCTTCCAGTTCGGTTCGCACCTGCGTGCAAATCCGAGCGATTTCGGCATTGACATGGGGCGAGCTGGTCGCCGCCGCAATCATATCGACCGCGGAGACTGTTCGGATAACCATTCGTGCTAAATTTGGTTCAAAGTATTTAGCGAGAAGCGCATCTTCGGTGTCGCCGAAAACAAATGCCATTCTTCCACCGTCGAGTGACGTGGCCGGGTATGTCGACTCGTTCGCCTCATCAAGTATTTTGAGTATGTTGTCTCTTGCCGCGCCCAATAGAATGACCTTTTCGCCCAAGGTGCGCAACATCAGTACTCGACGGACATGGACCGCAGGGTACGCGAGCGCGCAGACACCGAGCGTGCCCCAAAATATCTTCACGGCATCCGATTTGGCCGACGGCCCTATTAATGCAAAGATCGGGACGATGCCTTCGTTCCATATGAACGATCCTCCACGGTATAAGCCCCAATAAATCACCAAATACCCGCTGAAAACATACAAAAGCAAATAGCTCAACATCCAAAGTATAACTACTCGCTCTCCTGTCGATAATTTCCTGCCTTTTTTCTTGGAAGTTTCCATAATCGTGTCGGCCCTTCTTCGGAGTTGGGAGTGCGAGCGCCAGAGCGGATTTGATAGCGAAACAGGCGCAAACTTTAACCCGCCTCAGCGAAAAAATATTGTTCCTCGTCATGATTTTGGGGATCAGTTGCGCGCTTTCACGCATAAAAAAACCGGGACGCGGCCCGGTGTTTTTGGTTCTGCTCTTAGGGTCTGACCCGGCAGGGTCAGACCCAGGTGTGCCGGCGTAGCTCAGGTCGTGACGTTCTGCGCCCACGCCAGCGCCGACAGGTGCGCCTTGTTCACTTCCAGCGGGCTGATCCCCAGCGACTTGGCCAGCCCCGCGACCAGGTGCGAGTTGAGCTCGCACGCCTCCGCCAGCGCCAGGTACGGACCGTACATGCCGCCGCGCGTGAGCAGCGCGCGCACCACTTCGTCCGGCAGCTGAATCGTATCCAGCACTTCTTTCATCGGCAAACCGAGCAGGCGATCGAGCAGCGAAAACATCCCCGCCACGAACAGGTTCTCGCCCTCCCCGCGCGGCAGGAATTTGGCGCCCAACAGCTCGGCCAGCCGGCCGCGCACCACCGCCGTCTCCATCAGCACCGGCGAGTAGCCGCTCTTGCTGGCGGTCGCCAGCAGCAGGGTCAGCCACCGGTACAGCGGCGCATAACCGAGCAGGCTGATCGCCTGGCGCAGCGACTGGATCTCGCGCCCGCTGCCGAAGCCGGCCGAGTTGATGAAGCGCAGCAGCTTGTACGACAGCGCCGGATCGCGTTTCAAAACGCCTTCGATCTTGGGGATGTCTTCGTTGGCCGTGACCATCTGCATCAGCTGCAGGATGATCTGCTGCGCCGGGTTCATGCCCTTGACCGGATTGCCCGGCCGCGGCGTCAGGTGCAGCTTGCCGACGAAAGCGTCGAGCCCGAGCGCGGCGCAGGCGTCGAAGTCGCTCCAGGTGTTCACCGGCCGCCCCACCATGCGCACGGTCGACTGCTTGACCGCCGCATATGCGCGCGCCTGCGTCGCCACGTCGGCCCCGGAAAACTTCACTTCGATATACGACGCGTTCTGCCCGAGGTTTTTGCCGAGGTGCCCCAGGTCGCCGCGCACCGAGATGCCGACCCCGCCCGCGCGCAAGCCGCGCACCGCGGCCAGCGTATCCGGATCGGCCATGTCGGCCGCCTTCATGGTCAGCACCGTGCGCTCCGGCGGCATCGAGTGCAAGGCGTCGGTCGACAGCATCGGCGGCACCGCGTCGAGGAACAGCACCTTGTCGCGCAGCAGCCAGCCGCGCTCTTCGTCGTTGACGTTTTCCGCCACGAAGGCGACCAGCGCCTCGAGCGCCTCGTCGGTAATCGGCTGGTCGTCGTCGTGCTTCCACGACAGCTCGTAACCGATCACCCGCTGCTTCGGATCGAGCAGCGGTTCGCGCACTATGAAATTAGTTTGATGCATGGGGAGATCGCTTCGGCGTTGCTGCCGCGGGGAGAAAAATCAGAAGCCCAGGCTGTCCAGCAGGTCGTCCACCTGGCCCTGGTCGGCCACTACTTCGCTGTTGCCGGCCGGGTTGATCTGCGGCCCGTTCATCAGGCTGTTGTCGAACTCGCGCCTGACTTCGGCCGGCGCAAAATCGACCAGCATCTGTACCAGCTGCTTTTCCAGGTTCTGCGCGATCGCCGTGACCTTGCCGATCACCTGCCCCGTCAAATCCTGGAAGTCCTGGGCCATCATGATGTCCATCAGGTAGGCCTTGGTGTCCACCGTGGCGCCGCGCGTCGCGTCGAGCGTCATGATGGTGCGCTCGGCCAGCGCGCGCCAGTCGGCGTCGGAAGTCTCCGGCGCGTCGAGCAGCTTGTCCCACGCCGCCGACAGTTGCTGGGCGTCGCTGTCGATGCGGTCCTGCAGCGGGCTGGCCGCGTCGGTCGCATTGAGCACCTTCTGGGCCGCCTGCTCGGACATGCGCGCCACGTAGTCGAGGCGGTCGCGCGCATCGGGAATGTCGCTGGCCGCTTTTTCGATCAGCTTGTCGAGGCCAAGTCCGCGCAGGCTGTCGTGCAGCGCGCGCGTCATGTGGCCGATGCGGCTCAACACTTCTTCGTGCGAATCGCCGCCTGCCGGCGCGGCGCTTGCCGTCGCGCCATCGGCGTTGTGCTCACCCATTTCAGGCTCCGGCTTTTTCGAGTTTTTCGAAAATCTTGTTGAGCTTTTCATCCAGCGTGGCGGCGGTGAACGGCTTGACCACGTAGCCGTTCGCGCCGGCCTGGGCCGCTGCAATGATGTTTTCCTTCTTCGCCTCGGCCGTCACCATCAGCACCGGCAGCTTGGCCAGCGCGGGGTCGGCACGGATGTTCTGCAGCATCGTCAGGCCGTCCATGTTCGGCATGTTCCAGTCGGAGACCACGAAGTCGAAGGACTCGCTGCGCAGCTTGGCCAATGCCATCACGCCGTCTTCGGCTTCGTCGACGTTTGCGTATCCCAGTTCCTTCAACAGATTCCGGACGATGCGCCGCATCGTGGAGAAGTCGTCAACAACTAAAAAGCGCATTTTTGGATCAGCCATGAATTACTCCGTTGATTCTTTACTCTGGTTATCGGCACACTTCTTCACACGGAGAAGCAGCCTGAAGGATAGCATTTTTGTTGCCGTACGGCGATAAAACTCACAAGGAATGCTGATATATCCGGTCAAACGCGCAACGCGCGTCCGCCTTGCGTTGCTAAATGGTTCAACACTTTGCCGGGCAGCTCGGTCAGCGGCCCCACTTCATGGGTGGCGCCCACCGCGATCGCTTCGCGCGGCATGCCGAACACGACACAGGAAGCTTCATCCTGCGCAAAATTATACGCCCCTGCATTCTTCATCTCGAGCATCCCGAGCGCGCCGTCCTTGCCCATGCCGGTCAGGATCACGCCGACCGCGTTCTTGCCGGCAGCAAGCGCCGCCGAGCGGAACAGCACGTCGACCGAGGGCCGGTGCCGGTTGACCGGGTCGTTCTGGTCGATCCGCGTCATGTAGTTGGCGCCCGAGCGCACCAGCGTCAGGTGCGAGTGGCCCGGCGCGATGTAGGCGTGGCCCGGCAGCACGCGCTCGTCGCCGGCCGCTTCGCGCACGCTGATCTTGCACAGCGCGTCGAGGCGCCGCGCGAACGAGCTGGTAAAGCCTTCCGGCATGTGCTGGGCGATCAGGATGCCGGGGCAGTCCGACGGCATCTGCGTGAGGAATTCGCGGATCGCCTCGGTGCCGCCGGTGGAGGCGCCGATGATGATCAGCTTCTCCGACGAGGTCAAAGGATTGCGCAACTGCGGCAGCGCTTCGCCGGGCTTCGCCTGCGCCAGCGTGCGGGCCTTGACGCGCGCGCGCGCGGCGGCGCGGATCTTGTCGGAGATCAGCTCGGTGTACTCGCGCATGCCGCTCTGGATCGAGATTTTCGGCTTCGTCACGAAGTCCACCGCGCCCAGTTCCAGCGCGCGCATGGTGATCTCGGAGCCGCGCTCGGTCAGCGAGGACACCATCAGCACCGGCATCGGGCGCAGGCGCATCAGCTTTTCGAGGAAATCGAGGCCGTCCATCTTGGGCATCTCGACGTCGAGGGTGAGCACGTCCGGGTTGGTCAGCTTGATCAGCTCGCGCGCGACCAGCGGGTCCGGGGCGACGCCCACCACTTCCATGTCCGGCTGGCTGGAAATGATCTCTTTCATCACGCTGCGGATCAGCGCCGAATCGTCCACGATCAGTACTTTGATCTTCATGGGCATAGCCTTTACATTCAAAACAGGTCGATCTCGCCGCCGACGGGCGCGACCTTGAGGCGGCCGGCGTATTCCTGCTCGCGCCGCACCAGCGTGTCGTTATGAGTCTGCATCAGTTTCTTGACCAGCACCTTGCCCGTGCGCGGAAAGAAATACACCTTGCGCGGGTAAATGTCGTTCAAATCCTCGGCCAGCACCCGGATCTTTTCCATCTTCAGGTAGTTCATCACGAAGGAGGCATTGCGCTCGCCCACGTTGATCGCGGTGAAGCCCTTGAGCACGGCGCCGCCGCCGAACACCTTCGCTTCCAGGTTCTCGCGCCGCGCGCCGGACTTGAGCAGTTCGTTGATCAGCACCTCCATCGCGTAGGTGCCGTAGCGCATCGAGGCAGACACCGGACTGTTGGCGTCGCTGCCGCCGCCGTCCGGCAGCATGAAGTGGTTCATGCCGCCCAGGCCGGTGACCCGGTCGCGGATGCAGGCCGACACGCAGGAACCGAGCACCGTCACGATCAGCATGTCCTTGCCGGTGTGATAATACTCGCCAGGCAGGATCTTGGCCGCATCGCAATCGAACGTCCGGTCGTAATAGACGTTGGTGGCAAATTGTTCTTTTGAATCCATGATTGCTTCTTTCGTGCCGGCTAAATGGCGCCGGCACGGCCTTGTTCGAGTTCGTACACCGTCTTGCCGCGCAGCTTGAGCGCGTCCGAGACGTACAGAAAGTTCTCCGAGTGGCCGGCAAACAGCAAGGCGTGCGGCTTCATCAGCGGTACAAAGCGCGCCAGGATCTTCTTCTGGGTCGCCTTGTCGAAATAGATCATCACGTTGCGGCAGAAGATCACGTCGAACTGGCCCGACACCGGCCAGCTGTCGGCCAGCAGGTTGAGCTGCTTGAACGTGACGAGCTGGCGCAGTTCCGGGCGCACGCGCACCAGGCCCTCCTGCTCTCCTTTGCCGCGCAGGAAAAAGCGCTTGGCGCGTTCGGCCGGCATCTTCTCCAAGCGCTCGATGCCGTACACGCCCTTCGCGCCCACCGCCAGCACATTGGTGTCGATGTCGGTGGCGATAATCTGCACCGGCGGGCTCAATGTGTTGAACGCCTCGCAGCAGGTCATGGCGATCGAATACGGTTCCTCGCCGGTCGAACTGGCCGAGCACCAGATCGTGATCGGGCCGGGCGGCAGGCGCTTCAAGTGCTCGGCCAGCAGCGGGAAGTGGTGGGCTTCGCGGAAGAACGAGGTCAGGTTGGTGGTCAGCGCATTGGTAAACGACTCCCACTCGTCGCCCAGCCGGCCGGCCTCCAGTTCGTCGAGGTAGGTCGCGAACGAGACCAGGCCGGTCGCCCGCAGGCGCCGCGCGATGCGGCTGTAGACCATTTCCTGCTTGCTGTCGGCCAGCGAAATGCCGGCCCGCTTGTAGATCAGCGCACGGACCCTTTCAAAATCACCCTTGGTGAAATTGAATTCCTTGGCGGACTCTACTTTATTTTGCAACACGGTGCTTCACCTTCCAGGTCATGCCAATCGAGCCGCGGTTCTCACCGCCTGTCGTTCCTGCGAAGGCAGGAACCCATGCTGAGTTCGCATCAACAGGAAACGATCTGTCCCGCCGGCTCGGTATGGGTTCCTGCCTCCGCAGGAACGACAAACACTACTTACGCGGCGATCTTCTCGATCAGCCCCATCTCGCCCGACGACATCAGCTTGTCGATGTCGACCAGGATCAGCATGCGCTCGTCAACCGTGCCCAGGCCGATCAGGTAGTCCGAATTGAACGCGGTGCCCATTTCCGGCGCCGGCTTGACCTGGTCCGGGCTCAGGGTCGTCACGTCCGACACGCTGTCGACCACCATGCCCATGATGCGCCCGCCGATGTTGAGGATGATGACGACCGTGAACTGATCGTACACCGGGGTGCCCAGGTTGAACTTGATGCGCATGTCCACCACCGGGATGATGATGCCGCGCAGGTTGATCACGCCCTTGATGAACTCGGGCGCGTTGGCGATGCGGGTGACCGCTTCGTAGCCGCGGATTTCCTGCACCTTCAGGATATCGATGCCGTATTCCTCGGAGCCGAGGGTGAAGGCAAGGAACTCGCTGCCGGCGCCGTCGCTGGTGTCGGCCTTGTTGGTGGTGGATGTCATCGACATGGTGGTTTCCTATCTGGTGTAGTGCAAAAAAAACGTTGATGAAGTGAGACTGATTAAGAGAACACGGCGTCGTCGGCTACCTGGCGCGACGAGCGCATCAGCGCCGCCACGTCGAGGATCAGCGACACGCCGCCGTCGCCGAGAATGGTGGCGCCGGAAATCCCGGTCACCTTGCGGTAATTCGATTCGAGGTTCTTGACCACGACCTGCTGCTGGCCCACCAGTTCGTCGACGAACAGCGCGGCCTTGCGCCCGTCCGATTCGAGGATGACGACGATGCCGTCGCTCGGCTCGGTGAAGCGCGGGGTGATCTCGAACATCTGGTGCAGCGGCACCAGCGGCAAGTACTCGCCGCGCACCTTGAGCACGCGGCCGCGGTTGGCGATATCCTTGATGTCTTCCTGCGCCGGCTGCAGCGACTCGACCACGAAGCCGAGCGGCAGGATGTAGACTTCGTCGCCGCAGCGGATCGACATGCCGTCCAGGATCGCCAGCGTCAGCGGCAGCGAAATCGACATCGTCGTGCCGAAGCCGCGCGCCGAACGGATGTCGACCGTGCCGCCCATCGCCGCGATGTTGCGCTTGACGACATCCATGCCCACGCCGCGGCCCGACACGTCGGTCACGGTTTCCGCGGTCGAGAAGCCCGGCGCGAAAATCAGCTGCCAGACGTCGGCGTCGCTCATGTTGTCGGTCACCGGGATGCCGTTCTGCTGCGCTTTTTCCAGGATGCGCTCGCGATTGAGGCCGCCGCCGTCGTCCGACACTTCGATGACGATGTTGCCGCCCTGGTGGGCCGCCGACAGGAACAGGCGGCCGGTCTCGGTCTTGCCGGCGGCGACGCGCGCGGCCGGCATCTCGATGCCGTGGTCGATCGAATTGCGCACCAGGTGCGTGAGCGGATCGACGATGCGCTCGATCAGGCCCTTGTCCAGTTCCGTCGCGGCGCCGCTGGTGATGAAATCGACCTTCTTGCCAAGCTTGGCGGCCAGGTCGCGCACCATGCGCGGGAAGCGCGAGAACACGAAGTCCATCGGCATCATCCGGATCGACATCACCGCTTCCTGCAGGTCGCGCGTGTTGCGGGTCAGCTGGCTGACGCTGTTTAACAGGCGCTCGTGCACCATCGGGTCGAGGCCGTCGCTGCGCTGCTCGATCATGGCCTGGGTGATCACCAGTTCGCCGATCAGGTTGATCAGCTGGTCGACCTTCTCGATCGACACGCGAATCGACGACGATTCGGCGCCCGGCGCCCCGCTCTTGTCGCTCCTGGCGGCGGCCTTCTTCTCGGCCGCCACTTCGCTGATCTCGAGCGCTTCGGGGCGCTGCAACGACGGCAGCGGCTTGGCTTCCTGCGGCGGCGCCGAGGCGGCCGCGTTGGCGCGGATCTGTTCGATCGGCTGGAAGAAGCCGTATCCGCGCTCGTCGTCGGACAGTTCCGGCTCCGGCGCCGCGTGGTCGTCGTCCGCATCGAGCGGGTCGAAGAAACCGTAGCCCAGTTCCTTCTCCACCTTGGCGCGTTCCGCGGCCTCGATCTTGCGCTGCTCCGGCGTCAGGGCCGGCGCTTCAAAAATTTTCAGGTCGTCCGGATTGAGCACGAAGGAGCAGATCGCAACGATGTCTTCCAGGCTCTCGTGGGTGGTCAGGATCAGCGCGTGGCGTCCGCCTTCGATCGGCGCGACCGTAATGCGGCCCAGCAGGCCAAGTTCGGCGGCCAGCGCGTTGACGTCGCGCTGCTCGCACACGGGCAGCTCGACCTTGTAGCGGCGCCCGCCCGGCGCGGTGTTGGCCTTCGCCTCGGTCTGCACGAAGGCCGGCGCGACCGCGGCCGCAACCAGCGGCACCACGTCCTGCGACAGTTCCTGCAGCATCATGCGCACGTCGGCGACGGCGTCCTGGTCGACCGCCGCGCCGTTGCGGTGGCCGTCCAGCTGCATCTTCAGGATGTCCTTGGCGGCCAGGAAGGCGTCGACGTGTTCGGCGGTGAGCGCCATCTCGCCCTTGCGGATGCGGTCGAGCAGCGATTCGAGGATGTGGGTGACCTCGGACATGTCGTTCAGGCCGAACGTCGAGGCGCCGCCCTTGATCGAATGGGCGGTGCGGAAGATCGCGTTCAGGTGCTCGGCGTCCGGCGCGTCGATATCGACGGCCAGCAGCAGGCGCTCTTTTTCGGCCAGCAGTTCTTCGGCTTCATCGAAGAAGACCTGGAAGAACTGGCTGATGTCGATGGTCATGGTGAAACTCCGTGAATCCCTTGATGCGTCATGCTCTACCCCGGCCCTTAGCCGATGACCTTCTTCACCACTTCGATCAGGCGCTGCGGATCGAAGGGCTTGACCAGCCAGCCGTTGGCGCCGGCCGCGCGGCCCTTGGACTTCATCTCGTCGGACGATTCGGTGGTGAGCATCAGGATCGGCGTCTTCTGGTACGCCGGCAGGCCGCGCAGCAGCTTGATCAGCTCCAGGCCATCCATGCGCGGCATGTTCTGGTCGGTCAGCACCAGATCGACCGCCTGCAGCCTGGCTTTCTCGAGCCCGTCCTGGCCGTCGACCGCCTCGACCACCTGGTAGCCGGCGGCCTTCAAACTGAACGCCACCATCTGGCGCAATGAGCTCGAATCGTCGACTGCGAGAATTGTTTTGGCCATTTTCTGCTCCTGCTTTTTTATGTCTGGTTAGTGTGAATGGTGGGGGCGGCTTAAAACAGCTCGATGTCGCCGCTTTCGAGATGCTGCTGCTCGACCGACTTGCGCAGTACGCTGCGCAGTTCGAGCGACTGGATCGCCAGCGCCATGCTGACCTGCCCGAGCAGTTCGACCAGCTCGTCGCTGCCGGTTTCGGCCTGGATGCGCGAACCGTGCTCGCCCACCGTGCCGAGGAAGGCGCGCAGCCCGGTGACCCGTTTCAGGGTGCGGTCGATCAGCTGGCTCGTCATGTCCTGGAACTGCATGCTGGTGATCGCGCTGTTGACGTGGATGCCGACTTCGCCGGACATGCCCTTCATGCGCGCGATCTCGTCCTCGCTCGGGGTGCCGCCGGCCAGCATCAGGTTGATGCTGTCCTGGCGCGCGCCGACCGTCTTGTGGATCGCCATGAAGCTGCGCGTGAGCTTTTCCACCGCTTCTTCGAGCAGCAGGTCGGTCTGCACCAGGTCGGTCTCGACTTCGGTCAGGTGGCGCCTTCCGTGTGCGGACACGCCCGACAGCAGGCGCTTGACGTGCGATCCGAGGATTTTCTGGCGATGGGTCATTTGGCCGCCGCTGGTGCTGTCGGCGCGGGCGCGGACTCGGACTCGGACGGCGCCTGCTGCGACGCGTTGTCGCGCATGACCATGTCTTCGGTTTTCTTGTTCATTACGATGATGCTGATGCGCCGATTGATCGGATTGAAGGGATCTTTGCGGTCCAGGTTGGCCGCCGAGGCCAGGCCGACGACGCGCAGGATCTTGTTTTCGGCCATGCCGCCGATGATCAGCTCGCGCCGCGACGCGTTGGCGCGCTCGGTCGACAGTTCCCAGTTGCTGTAGCCGACGTCCGACAGGTAGGGAGTCGAATCGGTGTGGCCCGACAGGCCGATGCGGTTCGGTACCTCGTTGAGGACGATGCCGATGACGTGCAGGATATCGCGCGTGTACGGCTGCAGTTCGGCCCTGGCCAGCGCGAACATCGGCCGGTTCTGCTCGTCGACGATCTGAATCCGCAGGCCTTCGCTGGTCAGGTCGAGCAGCAGCTGGTTCTTGTACTTCTTGAGCAGCGGATTGGCCTCGATGGTCGCCTCGATCCTGGCCTTGAGCTGCTTGAGGCGCAGGCCTTCCTCGCGTTCGAGCGCTTCCTTGGCCGCCTTCAGGTCGTAGGTCTTCTTGGTCGCCGGGATCTCGCCCTTCTTGATCTGGCCGTCGCGCCGGGTCAGGTCGCGTCCGCCGGCCTGGATCACCGACGAGCTGTCGCCCGAACCCGAACCGCCCGACATCGCCACCTTCAGAGGCGTTTTGAAATAGTCCGAGATGCCGTTCAGGTCGCCCTTGGTGGTCGAGCCGAGCAGCCACATCAGCAGGAAGAAGGCCATCATCGCCGTCACGAAGTCGGCGTAGGCGATCTTCCACGCGCCGCCATGATGGCCGCCCGCGGTCTTCTTGATGCGCTTGACGATAATCGGCCTCAAGCCCTCATCGGCCATGGTCGCTCCGGTGGTGAGTATTAATTGCAGCCATCGCGATTACTTTGCTTTTGCTTTCTTGATATGGTCTTCCAGCTCGCTGAAGGTCGGGCGCTCGGTCGAGTACAGCACCTTGCGGCCGAATTCGACCGCCAGCGCCGGCGCATAGCCGTTCAGGCTGGCCAGCAGCGTCACTTTCACGCACTGGAACATCTTGGTGGACTCTTCCAGCTTCTGCTCGAGCAGGCTGGCCAGCGGGCCGACGAAGCCGTAGGCCAGCAAGATACCGAGGAAGGTGCCGACCAGCGCGTGCGCGATCAGGATGCCCAGCTCGGCCGGCGGAATGCCCACCGACTCCATCGTGTGCACCACGCCCATCACCGCGGCGACGATGCCGAAGGCCGGCAGGCCGTCGCCCAGCTTGGCGATGCAGTGGGCCGGCACGGCGCCTTCGTGGTGATGGGTCTCGATCTCGTTGTCCATCAGGTTTTCGATCTGGAACGCGTCCATGTTGCCCGACACCATCAGGCGCAGGTAATCGGTCATAAACTCGACGATGTGGTGGTCGGCCAGCACGCCCGGGTACTTGGAAAACACCGGGCTCTCCTCGGGCCGGTCGATATCGCCTTCGATCGACATCAGGCCTTCCTTGCGCACCTTGGACAGGACGTCGAACAGCAGCGACATCATCTCCATGTACAGTTCCTTGGTGTGGCGCGAGCCCTTGAACAGCGTCGGCAGGGCCGCCAGGGTGGCCTTGATCGCCTTGCCGTTGTTGCCAACAAGGAAAGCACCGACCGCCGCGCCACCGATCATCAGCAGCTCGAGCGGTTGGAACAGCGCCGCCAGATGGCCTTTGTTGAGCACGAATCCGCCGAACACGGAGGCGCAGACGACGATATATCCGATGATGACTAACAAGAGCGCTGACTCCCAAGGTGCGTCCGGCATGCGCCGGGGGTGTTCAAGTTGATAATATCGATGCCAAATATGGCAAGGGCGCCTGCATCAAAGCCGGCGCCCCACAAAATAATTGTTCTAGGGAACTACAATAGCGTGAGAAGGATTTCCCTGCAAGCAAAACCGCCCCGTTCTTAGAGGTATGTCGCCTAAAAGCGCCATCCATAAAGCAGCGGGCCGGGACCTCTGGGCAGAATGGTAAGGTCCGGGGTTTTTGCCTGGATGGCGAATTCATAACTGAGCAGCAAGGCGCCGGGCTGCATCTCGGCGCTTGCCTTGCGCCACAGCGCGGCCATCGCGGCCGGCGACAGGTAGGCGAACACCACGTCGTAGTCGGCAAAGTCGAGGTGCTCGTAGTCGCCGCGCACGAAATGCGCGTTGGGCCGGCCGATCGCGCGCAGACGGCTGGCAAGCCACGGCAGCGGCGCCAGTTCGATGCCGGAAAAGGTCGAGTCGGGACGGCGCCGCGCCAGGTCCAGCACCAGGCCGCCCAGGCCGCTGCCGATGTCGATCAGGTGGACCGGACGGTCTTGCGGCAGCAGCTTCGCCACTTCATCCCAGGCGCGCTGGCCCGACGGGTAGTATGGCACCTGGGTGCGGAAGGTCGACCAGTATACTAATAAGAGCAGCAGGAACGCGGCCAGGAAAAGCCAGGATGGCAGGTGCAGGCCGGCCCCGGCGACCAGCGCCAGCGGGAACACGAACTGGATCGCCAGCCACCACGGGGCAAGCTTGCGCCACCAGCTAAAGAGCGCGGCGATGGCGCCCTGGATCAGGGCCGCGGCGAGCAAGTCGACGGGGGAAAGCGCGACGGCGACTATATAAGAGAGGGGCAGCGCTGCGAACTGGATCAGCAACGCTCGGACGGCGGGAGTGCGGGTCACAGCCGGCGGCCCATGCAAAATGGGGTCAGGTCCGCAGGACCAGACCCCGCCTTGGTCGCCGCCGCATGCAAAAATGGGGTCTGGTCCTGCGGACCTGACCCCATCTTGGAAGAGCTGCGGAAAATCACGCGGCCAGCAGCGCGGCGGCGGCGTCTTTCGATTTCTTGGTCTTGCCGGCGCGCGAAGGCATGTGGCACAGGCCGCACTGGTAGCCCTGGTTCAGGTCGAGGCCGTTGACGACGAACTTGCCCTGGCAGCAGGAGCAGGACGCGGTGGTCAGCATGTTGCTTTGGAAGAAACGCACCAGGGTCCAGGCGCGCGTCAGCGACAGCAGCGGCTCTTCGCCCGGTTCCGGCGGCATCTGTTCCAGATACAGCTTGTAGGCTTTCATCACCGCCTCGATGCCGCTGGCGCCGGCGTGCTCGACGAGGAATTTGTGGATGTTGATGAACAGCGAGGAGTGGATGTTCGGTTGCCAGGTCAGGAACCAGTCGGTCGAAAACGGCAGCATGCCCTTCGGCGGCGACATGCCCTTGAGTTCCTTGTACAGCTTGAGCAGGCGTTCGCGCGACAGGGTCACTTCGGTCTCGAGCAGCTGCAGGCGGGCGCCCAGCTGGATCAGTTCGATGGCCAGCTGGATTTCCTGGGCTTCGGTGACGACGCTTTTCTTGCTCATGATGGGATTCCCTGTCGAAGTCTGATCGATGCGAGTTGCTGGGCGAACTTAGGCGATCTCTTCGACGCCCTGGCCGGCCATCAGGATCGCGGCGTGCGACTGGGCCAGGCTGCGGTCCTTGTTGTAATTGGTCAGCATCGACAGGATGGCGCTGTCGTCGAAGCGGAAACGCGCCAGCATCATGTTGCCGCCGGCCAGCTTCAGGATCTGGGCGTTGCTCATGCCCTGGATCAGGTCGGCGATCTCGGCGGAAATGCCGAGACGGAAAATCGCGGTGACCTTGTCAGCACGGATCATCTGTTGCGCGAGCATCAGGTAGCTCAGGTTCGCATCACGAATTTCCGCCATCATGTCGTTTGCAGTCATTTCCATCTCCTAGATCCGTTGAAATCTGGCGCCGTTTGTTATTGCCAGTGGGATACATTCTGACCGTGCGGAAACTTTCCGGGAATAGGTCGGGATCTGTATTTTCGATAGGGGAATGACGAATGCGACCCGTCCGAGTTTGTCTGACAAACTCGCCGCGGTCGTGGTCGCGCCCCTATGAAAACGGAGCGGAATTGACTGTTAAAAAACTGCTGAAAACTCGTACCTCAGGACAACGATTTTCTGTCGTCTTGTACCGGTTACGTCAAACTGTTTGGAAACTTTAGGGTTTTTTTGAAAAAAATCTAAATATTTTCAAAATTCCTTCAGGATGGGATGAACTTCCCCGCTTCCTGAGTTCTGTAACGGCCCCGGTTTGGGGAACTTTAGGGTTCTCTGCAATTATTTTTGGAAATTTCCGAGGAGTGTCGTACCTGCGGAGGCAGGTACCCGAGCGGACGAAAGAGGTGGTACTTATTCAGCATAGGTACCATCGTGCGCAGGTACGACAACCCTTCCCTCCCCCTCGGCGGCGGCGAGTTTCTTTGTTAGACTGCCATCCTCACCGCGAACTTGTATATAAAAGGTACCGCATGCACTCTCCCGCCCTGTGGGACATCAGCCCGACGATTTCAAGCGCCACGCCGGTCTGGCCGGGCGACACCCGCTTCGACGCCGCCCCCACCTGGGAAATCGGCGGCGGCTGCCCGGTCCACGTCAGCCGCATGACCATGACCACCCACCTGGGCGCCCACACCGACGCACCCTCGCATTACGATCCGGCCGGCCTGGCCATCGACGCGGTCGGCCTGGCGCCCTACATCGGGCCGTGCCGCGTGATCGACTGCGTCGGCAGCAAGCGGGTCGAGGCGGCCGACATCGCCGGCTTCCTCGACGGCGTGCCGCCGCGCGTGCTGCTGCGTACATACGCGACCGCGCCGCAACAGGAATGGGATCCCTCCTTTGCCGCCGTCGCGCCGGACGCGATCGGCCTCCTCGCCAGCAAGGGCGTGATCCTGGTCGGCACCGACACCGCCTCGCTCGACCCGCAGGATTCGAAGACGCTCGACGCCCACCACGCAGTGCGCGCGCATGGCATGGCGATCCTCGAAGGCGTGGTGCTCGACGAGGTGCCGGCCGGTGACTACGAACTGATCGCCCTGCCCCTGAAACTGGCCGGCATGGACGCCAGCCCGGTGCGCGCCATCCTGCGCCCTCTCACCAGTAAAGACACCGCATGACCACTCGCCAAGACTGCCTCGCCCTCGACGCGCAGGACCCGCTCGCGCCGCTGCGTGCGCAATTCGACCTGCCGGAAGGCGTGATCTACCTCGACGGGAATTCGCTCGGCGCGCGGCCCAAGGCGGCGCTCGCCCGCGCGCAGCAGGTGATCGCCCGCGAATGGGGCCATGACCTGATCCGCAGCTGGAACACGGCCGGATGGTTCGACATGCCACGCCGCCTGGGCGACCGGCTGGCGCCGCTGATCGGCGCGCGCGCCGGCGAAGTGGTCGTCACCGACACCACCTCGCTGAATCTGTTCAAGGCGCTGGCCGCGGCGCTGCACATGCAGACGGACAGCGCGCGCCGCGTGATCGTCACCGAGCGCGCCAACTTCCCGACCGATATCTACATGGCGCAGGGACTGGCGTCGTGGCTGGACCGCGGCTACTCGCTGCGCCTGGTCGACTCGCCCGAGGAGCTGCCAAGCGCGATCGGCGCCGACACCGCGGTCGTGATGCTCACCCATGTCAACTACCGTACCGGCTACCAGCACGACATGGCGGCCGTCAGCGCCCTCGCCCACGCGCATGGCGCGCTGGCGTTGTGGGACCTGGCCCATTCGGCCGGCGCCGTGCCGGTCGATTTGCACGCGGCCGGCGCCGACCTCGCCGTGGGCTGCACCTATAAATACCTGAACGGCGGCCCGGGCGCCCCGGCCTTCATCTGGGTGCCGAAGCACCACCAAGCCGCGTTCCGCCAGCCGCTGTCCGGATGGTGGGGCCACGCGGCGCCGTTCGAGATGTCGCCCGAGTTCGCGCCGGTCGACGGCATCGGCCGCGCGCTGTGCGGCACCCAGCCGATCGTCTCGCTGGCGATGGTCGAATGCGGGCTGGAGATATTTGAGCAGTCAAGTATCTCCGCGATCCGCGCCAAGTCGCTCGCGCTGACCGACTTGTTCATCGAGCTGGTCGAGGCGCGCTGCGGCGACCATCCACTGGGCCTGGTGACGCCGCGTGAGCATGCGCGGCGCGGCAGCCAGGTCAGCTTCACCCACCCGCACGGCTACGCGGTGATGGCGGCGCTGATCGCGCGCGGCGTGATCGGCGACTACCGCGAGCCGGCCATCATGCGCTTCGGCTTCACGCCGCTGTACACCAGTTTTGCCGACGTGTGGGACGCGGTCGAGATCCTGCGCCAGATCCTCGACGATCAAGCCTACGACATTGCCGCCACGCGCGGCGCGGTGACCTAAACAGAGAACATATATGAGTGAAGACAAAAAGCCCGCGGCCGAATGGCACGGCGCCAAGATGGATTTCAGCAGCGCGATGAGCTATGGCGACTACCTGGGGCTCGACCAGATCCTGCACGCCCAGCATCCGCGCTCGCCCAACCATAACGAGATGCTGTTCATCATCCAGCACCAGACCAGCGAACTGTGGCTCAAGCTGATGCTGCACGAACTGCAGGCCGTGCGCGCCAACATGCGCGCGGGCGAACTGGCGCCGGCCTTCAAGATGCTGGCGCGGGTGGCGCGTATCATGGACCAGCTGGTGCATGCGTGGGACGTGCTGGCGACGATGACGCCGCCCGAGTACACGGCGATCCGGCCCTTCCTGGGCGCCTCGTCGGGCTTCCAGTCGCACCAGTACCGCGAGCTCGAATTCATCCTCGGGAACAAGAACGCCGCGCTGCTGGCCGTGCATACGCCGGTGCCGGAAGCGCACGCGATCCTCGAGCGCGAGCTGCATGCGCCGTCGGTGTACGACGAAGCGGTGATGCTGCTGGCGCGCAGCGGCTTCGAGATTTCTCCGGAACGGCTGAACGCCGACTGGACGCTGCCGACGCGCCACGACGACTCGGTCAAGGCCGCGTGGCTGGGCGTGTACCAGGCGCCGGACAAGCACTGGGCGCTGTACGAACTGGCCGAGAAGCTGGTGGATTTGGAGACGGCCTTCCGCTTCTGGCGCTTCCGCCATGTGACGACGGTCGAGCGCATCATCGGCTTCAAGACCGGCACCGGCGGCACGGCTGGCGTGAGCTACCTGCGCAAGATGCTCGACGTGGTGCTGTTCCCGGAGCTGTTCTCGCTGCGCACGGCGCTCTGATAGCTTGTCGTTCCTGGGCTCGGCGCCCCTCTTGGCAGGAACCTATACTGGGCCGGCTGCGGTCGCGCAGCAAGTCCGCCCTCTCACTCCGGCAGGCGGATGCGCGGCTGGCCCGAGATGGGATCGATGTCGGATTTTGGTTGCGTGGCCGGCGCATGGCGGCCCAGGACACGCCGCGCCGCCGGATCGACCTCGAACTGCTCGCCGCGCTCATTTTCGATCAGCAGCCGCTCGCCTTGAACCCGCAAGGAACGGAACCAGACATCCTGCACATCGCCTTCCAAATCGGGGCGGCGTGCATTCTCGTAGACCTTCAGGCGCCACAACTCCCGGCTGGACGCGTCAAACGCGGCCAGCATGCCGCCCACCTGGCCGTCCGTGTCGGGGTTGCCGGCGACTTGGGCGTAACGTACTCCTCCGATGAATACGGGCGCGACGCGCGGTGCGGGCACACGGCTGGCGCTCGGTTGAGGGGTGGGCGTCATGGCGCCTTCCTTTCCACTGTTGACGCAGCTCGCGGCCGCGGCACCCACGATCAAGGCCGCTGTAAGGGCCGCGCCACGGTTCATTTACGGGTTGCTCTCCAATTCACGCAGGCCGAGGATTGTTCCAATCAGTTCGTGGAGCGGCGAATCGAAGGCGTTGTACGTTGGAAGCCACTGCGCAAGTTCGTGCTCGTCCAGCGCCCGGGTAAGCGGCGGCAAGTCTGGCGGCAGCGCTTTGACCATGCGGTCGAGCGAGGCCATGTCGGGCGTCGGCAGTTGCGGCGGCTCGAAAGTATCGCCGCGCTCCCGTTCCGCGAGCCCCTGGCGCATCTGAGCCTCATATTCGGGCCCGCCCTTCCATCCATCCATGAATTCTGCCGGGTCCAATTGTCCCAGGAGTTCCATGGCTTTGGCTTCGCGCTCGGGCTCGGAAAGCACCGGCGTTGCTGGAGCCTCCACGGATTCTATTTCGGCGGCCAATTGCTCGAGCGCCATATCCGCCAGGCGCATTGCGTTAAGACGTAACATCTCGAACGAGTCACGGTCCATTTCCTGCCTCCGTCTATAACGCTACGCTGTGCGCCAACGCGAAGCCGCCGGCGATGGCCAATGGCATGGCGACCAAATGGTTCGCGCCCGCATGGATCGCATGCATCGCCATCGAGTTAAGGCGCGAGAGCATCGTCGAGAGAATGCGACCGATGATCAGCGTCGTAAATTGCGCACCTTTGCTGACGGTGATGCCGGCCCAGGTTGCGGCATGACGCAACAGCGTGAATATCTGTTCGCCGAGCAGGGCCGCTTTGGTCATCCCGTTGAGGAGCATTTCGGCCAGCAGGTCGACCGCCGTCAGTCCCAGGATCAGGGAGGTGCTGATGCCTTTCAGGACATGGGAAAACAGCTTGAACAGAATGCCAAGCGTTTTGGCCGATGCAAACTGCACCCAGCCCGATTCGCCGCTGTCATGCAGGAGCCATTTGGCCAGAACGCAGTTATCGTGGTCAGTTTGCCTGGCAAGGCTGCGCGCCATATCCCAGGTCGCTCGCGGCTTATCGGCGACGGAATCGATGTACGCGGCCATGTCATGGTTTGCTGTGGAGAACAGCGAGCCGGTGCGCGACGGTAAAGTCATGTTGTTTTCATCGGCGACCGCCGGATTCACGTGAATGTACGGGAAGGGGCCGACCAACGAAACCGGATCGAGGTCGTGAGCAACCCTGTAGATATTTTGCTTCCCGATGGTTTGATGCATTGCGGAGTAACTCATGAAGGCGCCGACACGCGGACTTCCGAAGGTGTAAAGCCTGACCTGCTTCCCTTGCCGCGCAAAATGGGCTGCGAGCAGCGTCGCAACGCCCCCTCCCAAGCTGTGTCCTACGCAATGCACAACATCGGCATCCATCACCACGCGATTATCTCGCGCCAGATTACTTAACACGCTGTCGAATGTCTTCTTGAAGCCTTTATGCACCGGTCCATAATCACCGAAACCAGTCATTGCCGCGCGTGCATCGGTCAACAGGTCGGGCGCACCCAATTCCGGCCGCGTGCCGCGCGTGGCGATAATTGCGTGCCGGTCGTGCCCCTTGTTCACTCGAAGTAGATAACCGAAACCCGTACACGTGCCCATGCCGGTTGTGCCGTCAACGACGGCGTGCAGTTTTCCGCCGGCGAGACTGGTACTCTTCAAGCTCGGATTGACTGCCTGCGGATTGGGCTTGCCTGCAGTACCTGCGCCGAGGACACGATTGTGAATGTTCGCCATCGTTTCGGTGCCCGCTGTCGGCGCGTTATTGATCCAATCCTTCAGCGTGAAATAGCAATTTGTCGCTATGAACGACGCTTCTTGCGGGGTCAGCACATCCATGACTGGCATGACGAATCCTCCGTTCGATTTAGCAAACTTCAGAGCACACGGTGCAAATCAAGCGACCAGATAAAGTCCTTCGGCTGCTTGCGTTTATCGTGCGTTCGCAGCCACAGGGTTTTCCCTTGCATGGTCCATTCGCGCAGATTTCCGTCATCCAGACCGAGCTTGATGACTTCGAGCCCATGTGGATGATTTGGCGAAAACAGCAGGATGTGGTTGTGTTGGTAGACGTAGTTCTCAGCGCCGAGACGGAGGACGCCGGTGCGATAGTTCACCAACTTCGCGGTGGGCGAAATCGTCAGCGTTTCGAAGGAACTGAACGGCGGAGGACCTGATTTGTCCGACTCGATAGCGTCAACGCGGCGGAACTCGTTCGATTCAGGTGTGTACAGATACAGGGCCCTCTTCATCGCCGGGGCCGTATAGCCGACTGCCACTGCAACCTGATGGCCAGGCAGGCATGCGACCTCGATTGCAAAGTACATGGCCCAGGCTCCCTGAGCCGGGTCGAGTGAGACGGAGCGCTGCTTGACAAACCGCGCTGGTTTGCCATCAGAGAGCTCCCATATTTGCATGCGATATTGAGGGTCGGCGAGGATCGCAAGGGCCGGTCGTCCGCCGGCGGCGGGAATGATGTACACGGGCTGGGTTTCACCGTTGACGGCTTCGCTCACCCACTCTCCGCCTGGCGGGTGTCCACGATACTCGGCCACCGTACATTCGAAATCACGCTGTTGCGGCGCCGAGCCGCTTGCCTGCGGCATTGCGCTCTGCGCTTGCAACTGCGCGCCAATTTCCGGCGCGATCGCGGTTGCGGTCTCCGTCGTCTTGTTCCCGCCAAACAGTCCAAACATGCCTTGCCCACCTTTCTGGTCCATCGGTCCTGCCGCCACTGCCAGCACAATGGCGCTTAGGAGCGCGATGCCGCATATGACGGGTAATCGGTTCATAGAATGTTTCCGGGAGGACGGCTTTTCAGGCTAGCCAAGCGTTGCGCGTCGGTCTATTAGCAGTTCTGACGGGTTGACACGGCTAATGAAAGAAGCGACGTACAATCAGCGCTGGCGCTTCGACTGCGGGAGGATCTATGGATTGCGACGTATTGACACTGGCCGGCTTATGGAATTCCGGGCCTCAGCATTGGCAGACGCTTTGGGAGAAGAAGTACCCCGCCTGGCAGCGCGCGCCGCATCGCGACTGGAACAATCCCGAACGCGAGGAATGGGTGGCGGAACTGGACGCGGCGATCGCGGGCAGCGATCAGGGGCCGCCGATCCTGGTGGCGCACAGCCTCGCTTGCGCGCTGGTTGCGCATTGGGCCGCGTCAGGCTCGTCCCTGAAGATTGCCGGCGCTTTCCTGGTGGCGCCGAGCGATGTCGAGGCGGCGTTGTACCCGAAGGAGGCCAGCGGCTTTGCGCCCATGCCGATGCAGAAGCTGCCATTTCCAAGCATCGTGGTAGCCAGTGAAAACGATGAATACGTGACCATCGAGCGCGCGCGCCAGTTCGCCGCGGCGTGGGGCAGCAAGTTTGTCGAGATCGGGGCGGCTGGGCACATCAATGGCGCCAGCGGATTTGGCGCGTGGCCGGAGGGCGAGAAGATGCTGCTGGAGTTCTGCAAGCAGCTCGGCAAATAAAGAAGGGGACTGGTCCTGCGGACCTGTCCCCTTTTTCAACAGCGGTAACGGCAACATGGGACAGGTCCGCAGGACCAGTCCCCCCCACTTCGTTTACTTCGCCAGCAGCATTTCGTTCAGGCGCTTGACGAAGGTCGCCGGATCGGCCAGCGATCCACCTTCGGCCAGCATGGCCTGGTCGAACAGGATGTGCGCCCAGTCCGCAAAGCGAGAACCTTCCGCGTCTTCATACTTCAAACGCGTCACCAGCGGGTGGTTCGGGTTGATCTCGAGGATAGGCTTGGACTCCGGCGCGTTCTGCCCCGCCGCCTTGAGCATGCGCAGCAGGTTACCCGACAGCTCGTGCTCGTCCGCCACCAGGCAGGCCGGCGAATCGGTCAGGCGGAACGTTACGCGCACGTCCTTGGCCTTGTCGCCCAATGCCGCCTTCATCTTCTCGACCAGCTCCTTGTACGAGGTCTCGGTCTCTTCGTGCTCCTTCTTCTCGGCTTCGTCTTCCAGCGCGCCCAGGTCCAGGCCGCCCTTGGCTACCGACACCAGCTCCTTGCCTTCGAACTCGGTCAGGAACGACAGCATCCACTCGTCCACGCGGTCCGTCAGCAGCAGCACTTCGACGCCCTTCTTGCGGAAGATCTCGAGGTGCGGGCTGTTCTTCGCCGCGGTGTAGTTATCGCCCGTGACGTAGTAGATCTTCTCCTGGCCTTCCTTCATGCGGCCGATGTAGTCGGCCAGCGACACGGTCTGGTCGCCGTTGTCGTTGACGGTCGAAGCAAAGCGCAGCAGCTTGGCGATGCGGTCCTTGTTGGTCGCGTCCTCGCCGATGCCCTCTTTCAGCACCTGGCCGAACTCCTTCCAGAAGGTGACGTACTTGTCCTTCTTTTCCTGCTCGTCGGCGTTGGCCAGTTCTTCCAGCATGCCCAGCACGCGCTTGGTCGAGCCTTCGCGGATCACCTTGACGTCGCGCGACTCCTGCAAAATCTCGCGCGAGACGTTCAGCGGCAGGTCGTTCGAGTCGATCACGCCTTTAATAAAGCGCAGGTAGGCCGGCATCAGCTGCTCGGCGTCGTCCATGATGAATACGCGCTTGACGTACAGCTTGATGCCGCCGCGCTTGTTGCGGTCCCACAGGTCGAACGGCGCGTGCGTCGGCACGTACAGCAGCTGGGTGTATTCGCTGCGGCCCTCGACCCGGTTGTGGGTGTAAGCCAGCGGCGCCTGGAAGTCGTGCGACACGTGCTTGTAGAACTCGTCGTACATTTCCTGCGTCACGTCGGCCTTGTTGCGGGCCCACAGCGCGCTGGCCTGGTTGACGGTCTCGAAGTCGTCCTTCACCACCGTTTCCTTCTTCTCTTCATCCCACTCTTCCTTGCGCATCTGGATCGGCAGCGAGATGTGGTCGGAGTACTTGCGGATGATCGACTTGAGCTTCCACGACGACAGCAGCTCTTCCTCGCCGGCGCGCAGGTGCAGGATCACGTCGGTGCCGCGGTTCGGCTTGTCGATCGATTCGACCGAGTAGTCGCCCTCGCCGCGCGATTCCCAGCGCACGCCTTCGGAGGCGAAGGCGCCGGCGCGGCGGGTATTGACGATGATGCGGTCGGCGACGATGAAGCCCGAGTAGAAGCCGACGCCGAACTGGCCGATCAGGGCCGCGTCGGCCTGCTGGTCGCCCGAGAGCTTGCCGAAGAATTCCTTGGTGCCCGACTTTGCGATGGTGCCCAGGTGCGAGATTACTTCGTCGCGGCTCATGCCGATGCCGTTGTCCGAAATGGTGATGGTCTTGGCATCCTTGTCGAAGCTGACGACGATCTTCAGTTCGTGGTCATTGCCGTACAGCGCGTCGTTGTTGATCGCCTCGAAGCGCAGCTTGTCGGCGGCGTCGGACGCGTTCGAGATCAGCTCGCGCAGGAAGATTTCCTTGTTCGAGTACAGCGAGTGGATCATCAACTGCAGCAATTGCTTCACTTCCGCTTGGAAGCCAAGGGTTTCTTTTTCGGCGACTGCCATATTATTCCTCGTATGAGTCAGGTTGAACGGATTTTGGCAATGTTGGGGTCAATACGGCCATTTCAAGAGGCGCGTCGTACCTGCGAAGGCTGGTACCCATGCTGCATATGCTCCGCCGCATTGCATGCCGGGTATAGGTACCTGCCTGCGCAGGTACGACATTGCACTTATAGAAGCGTACAATACCGCCTTTCTTCACCCAACCGCAGGAGCGCACATGACCATTGAACAAAAACTCAAAGACCTGAACATCACCCTGGCGCCGCCGGCCGCTCCGGTCGCCGCCTACGTCATGTACGTGCAAACCGGTAACCTGGTCTTCATTTCGGGCCACATCGCCAAGAACGCCGACGGCACCCCGAACGTGGGCCAGCTGGGCAAGGACAAGACCACCGCCGACGGCCAGGCCGCCGCGCGCGCCATCGCCATCGACCTGATGGGCACCCTGCAGGAAGCCGTCGGCGGCGACCTGTCGCGCGTCAAGCGCATCGTCAAGCTGATGAGCCTCGTGAACTCGACCCCCGACTTCACCGAGCAGCACCTGGTCACCAACGGCGCCTCCGAGCTGCTGGGCGAAGTGTTCGGCGACGCCGGCAAGCACGCCCGCTCGGCCTTCGGCGTGGCCCAGATCCCGCGCGGCGCCTGCGTCGAGATCGAAATGATCGTCGAAGTCGCCTAAGTATTTTGCCCTATCCGGGCGGCGCTTACCCAGCGCCGCCTTTCAACGAGCCGCCTACCCGGCCGGTTCTTAATGGCCAAGCATCGACGCGGCCGCTTCCTCTGTGAGACCAGCATGAAAATTGAACATCCCCACCCGATCACCTGGCACTTCTCCGAACGCGCCGCCCAGATGCAAAGCTCGTTCATCCGCGAAATCCTGAAGGTCACCCAGCGTCCCGAGATCATCTCGTTCGCCGGCGGCCTGCCATCGGCGGACACCTTCCCGGTCGAGGAAATGAAGGCCGCCTTCGACAAGGTGCTGTCGGCCAGCGGCCGCACCGCGCTGCAGTACGGCCCGACCGACGGCTACGCGCCGCTGCGCGAGTGGATTGCCAATTCGCTGTCCACGGCAAGCTGCAAGATCCTGCCGGAGCAGGTCCTGATGACGTCCGGCTCGCAGCAGGCGCTCGATCTGCTGGGCAAAGTGCTGATCGACGAAGGCAGCCGCGTGCTGGTCGAGACCCCGAGCTACCTGGGCGCGCTGCAGGCGTTCTCGGTGTACCGTCCCGAGTTCGCCTCGGTCGCCACCGACGAGCATGGCCTGGTGCCGTCCTCGATCGACAAGGTGGCCGAAGGCGCGCGCATGCTGTACGCGCTGCCGAACTTCCAGAACCCGACCGGCCGCAGCCTGTCGGTCGAGCGCCGCCTCGAACTGGTCGAGACCTGCGCTCGCCACAACCTGCCGCTGATCGAGGACGATCCGTACGGCGCGCTGAGCTACAAGGGCGAGCCGTATCCGAAGATGCTCAACATGAACCCGGACGGCGTTATCTATATGGGCTCGTTCTCCAAGGTGCTGACCCCGGGCATCCGCCTCGGCTACGTCGTGGCGCCGCTGCCGCTGGTGCGCCGCCTCGAGCTGGCCAAGCAGGCGGCCGACCTGCACACCGCCCAGCTGACCCAGATGGTGGTGCACGAGGTGATCAAGGACGGCTTCCTCGACCGCCACATCCCGACCATCCGCACCCTGTACGCCAACCAGTGTCAGGCCATGCTCGACGCGATGGACGCGCACTTCCCGCAGGGCGTGAGCTGGACGCGCCCGGAAGGCGGCATGTTCATCTGGGTGACTCTGCCGAAGAGCATCGACGCGATGAAGCTGCTGGACCAGGCGATCGCCGCCAAGGTCGCGTTCGTGCCGGGCGCGCCGTTCTACGCCAACGAGCCGGAGACCAACACGCTGCGCCTGTCGTTCGTGACGGTGTCGCCGGAGCGCATCCGCGAAGGCATCGCCATCCTCGGCAAGCTGATTTCGGCGCTGCTGTAAGCCGGAAGGCGGGGTCTGGTCCTGCGGACCGGACCCTAGGGTGGATGTCAACTGCGCAAGTTACAATGGGGTCGGGTCCGCGGGCCCAGCCCCCTTCCCCGCCATGTTCACTACCCCGCGTCCATCCGCCGTTGTAACCATCCGGTTGTTCTGGCACAACATGGAAAAATAACCTATAGGCAAGTATTATTCCCGTAAAAGATCAAACGGGGTATGATTTTGTCGCATGAGCCTGCCCGCCGCCTTCCCTTCCCCGTCGTCCCAGCGCCGTCCCGCGATCCTGATCGTCGACGACGCCCCTGACGCGCTTGGCGTGCTGCGGACCATGATGGCGCAGCAGGGCTACCAGACCTTTGTCGCCACCACCGGCGAGCGCGCGATCTCGATCGCCGAGCGGGTCCGCCCCGACCTGATCCTGCTCGATGTCGTGATGCCCGGCCTGGACGGCTTCGACACCTGCCGCAAGCTCAAGCAGCATCCCCTCACCGACGCCATTCCCGTGATCTTCATGAGCGAGCGCTCGGACACCGACGACATCGTCGCCGGCTTCGACATCGGCGCCGCCGACTACATCGGCAAGCCGCTGCGCATGGCCGAAGTGTGCGCCCGCGTGCGCGCCCAGCTGCAGATGCGCGGCACCAGCGAAGCCCAGAAGGAGCAGGCCGACCGCCTGCGCCTGATCGTCAACGCGATGGACGAAGGCCTGATGGTGATCGAGGCGAACGGCCGCATCCAGTACAGCAATCCGGCCTGCGAACGCTACCTCGGCTACGGCCACGCCGAACTGACCGGGCTGCCCATCGCCGACCTGCTGGGCGGGAGCCTGGCCCAGGAATATCTCGACTACTTCGCCTCCTGCCTCGCCAATCCGCACGACGTGCCGCTGGCCGGCGCGCGCGAAGTGCTGATCCGCGACCGCGACGGCGCCCTGCGCGCGATGGACCTGACGGTCACGCCGATGATCGCGGAGGAGACGCTGTTCGTCGGCCTGCTGCACGACATCACCCACCACAAGCGCTCGGAAACGGCGCTGCAGCAGGCCGCGCTGGTCGATTCGCTGACCCAGATCGCCAACCGGCGCCGCTTCGACAGCTTCCTGGAGCAGGAATGGCACCGCGCGATCCGCAGCGGCCTGCCGCTGTCGCTGGTGGTGCTCGACGTCGACCACTTCAAGCTGTACAACGACACCCTGGGCCACGCGGCCGGCGACTTGTGCCTGCAGAAGGTGGCGGCCGCGCTGCAGTCGCGCGCGCTGCGCGCGACCGACCTGGCGGCGCGCTACGGCGGCGAGGAGTTCGTGCTGCTGTTCGCCGAAACCACGCTGGCCGCGGCGACCGTGCTGGGCGAGTCGATCCGCGCGCTGGTCGAATCGCTGCAGCTGCCCCACCCGCGCTCGCCGACGTCGCCGTGGCTCACCGCCAGCATCGGCGTGGCCACCATGGCGCCGACCCAGTTCGACCGCATCGAGCAGTTTTTCGTGGCCGCCGACCGCATGATGTACGCGGCCAAGGAAGCGGGCCGCAACCGCGTCATGGCGATCGAGCAGGCCGGCCCAGCCTGGGACTCGGCCGTCTCGCTGATGATCTGAGCTAGCGCGGCGCCGGGTAGCCGGTAATCGCGGCGATCCTGCGGTACATGGGCTGCAGCCGCCCGTACATCCTGCGGTACACCTCGCGGTACAGCCGGTCGTAGATGGCCCGGTTGGCAGCCACCGGCTCGAACACCTTGCCCACCCGCGTCATCGCCTGGACCGCGCTGGCGAAATCCGGATACAGCCCCAGCCCCACCGCCGCATCGATCGCCGCGCCCAGCGCCGACGTCTCGTACAAATGCGGTCGCGCCGTCGGCAGGCCGAAGATATCGGCGGTCAGCTGCATCGCCGCGTCGCTTTGCGAGCCGCCTCCCGACACCCGCAGCTCGGTGATCGCCACGCCGCTGCGCCGCTCGATGCGCTCCTTCCCCTCGCGCAGCGCGTACGCCAGCCCTTCCAAGATCGCGCGGTACATGTGCGCGCGCGTGTGCACGTCGCCGAAGCCGATGATGGCGCCCTTCGCTTCCGGCCCCGGCACCTTGATCCCCGGCGTCCAGTAAGGCTGCAGCATCAGCCCCATCGCGCCGGGCGGCACGGCGGCGGCCAGTTCGTCGAACAGCCGCTCGGGCGCCACGTCCTCGGCCAGCGCGCGCGCCCGTTCGTGGTGGCCGAACTGCTCCTTGAACCAGCTGACCATCCAGAAGCCGCGGAAGATCTGCACCTCTGTGCTGTAGGCGCCCGGAATCGCGGCCGGATACGGCGGAATGAAGCGGGTCACTTCGACGTATCGCCTGCCGGTGGTGTTGATGGTGGCGGTGGTGCCGTAGCTGAGGCAGCCGACGTGCGGCTCGATGCAGCCGGCGCCGATCACTTCGCAGGCCTTGTCGGCGGCGGCCGCCAGCAGCGGCGTGCCGGCCGGGATGCCGGTGGCGGCGGCCGCCTGCGCGTCGATGGCGCCAATCCGGCTTCCGGGCGGCGCCAGCTCGGGCAGCATCGACGGCTCGATCGCCAGCGCCTGCCATTTCCAGTCGCGCTTGCCGGCCCAGCGATGGCGCTTGTAGTCGAACGGCACATAGCCCACCTGCGCCGCGGCCGAATCGACGAAGCGGCCGCACAGCCGGTAGTTCAGCCAGCCCGACAGCAGCAGGAACTTGTCGGTACTGTCCCAGATTTCGCGCTGCTCGGCGCGGATCCAGTTGATCTCGGCCTGGCTGCGGAAGGTGTCGATGGTGGCGGAAAGGCCGGCCAGGCGGAACGCGGCGCGCCACCACGGCCCTACCCGCGGCAGCTGGTCCGTGACGCGCTGGTCCAGCCAAGTGATCGCGGGACGCAGCGGCTTGCCCTGCGCGTCGAGGCTGACCACCGTGCCGCGCTGGGTGGTGACGGCCACGCCCTGCACGCCGTCCTTGTTCACGCCGGGCTGCGTCCACAAGCCCTGGCAGGCCTCGCACACGGCCTGCCACCAGCCTTCCGGGTCGTGCTCGTGCCAGCCCGGTTGAGTAGAATGGTACTCATCGAGGTGGATCTGCGATTTGGCGACGATTTCGCCATCCAGGTCGAACAGGATGGCGCGCACGCTCTGGGTGCCGTTGTCGATGGCGAGGATGGTTTTAGCTGGCATGGCTCTTTGAAAATGGGGTCAGGTCCGCAGGACCAGACCCCGGCTGTGGTGGTCGGGGTCTGGTCCTGCGGACCTGACCCCATCTTCGCGTTGCATCATGCCAGAGAGTGGTCCCGGCGGCTACCGGCCGAGTGGTTTCATCGGCGCTATAATGACAGCGCTATGTCGCACCACGCTAACCCTGGTACCGCCGTGAATCCACAACTCGAAAAACTTCACCCCTACCCGTTCGAAAAGCTGCGCCAGTTGTTTGCCGACGTGACGCCCAATCCGGCCTTCACGCCCATCAGTCTTGGCATCGGCGAGCCGAAGCACCCCACCCCGGCCTTCATCCAGCGCGCGCTGACCCACAGCGTGCAGGGCCTGGCCAACTATCCGAGCACCCACGGCAGCGATCCGCTGCGCGCGGCCATCGCCGGCTGGCTGGAACGGCGCTACGGCGTGCCGCCGCTCGACCCGGCCACCCAGGTCCTGCCCGTCAACGGCTCGCGCGAGGCGCTGTTCGGCATCGCCCACTGCGTAATCGACTCGTCGCAGCAGGCGCTGGTCATCTGTCCCAACCCGTTCTATCAGATCTACGAAGGCGCCACCTACCTGGCCGGCGCCGAGACGTACTTCGTCAATTCCGAGCCGGCCCGCAATTTCGCCTGCGACTACGCCAAGGTGCCGGCCGACGTCTGGCCGCGCGTGCAGCTGTTGTATCTCTGCTCGCCGGGCAATCCGACCGGCGCCACGCTCTCGCTGGGCGACTGGCGCCAGCTGTTCGAACTGGCCGACCGCCACGGCTTCGTGATCGCCGCCGACGAGTGCTACTCCGAGATCTACCACGGCAGCGCGCCGCCATTGGGCGCGCTCGAAGCGGCCCATGCGCTCGGCCGCAGCGGCGGCGAGCATCCGTACAAGCACCTGGTGGTGTTCTCCAGCCTGTCGAAGCGCTCCAACGTGCCCGGCATGCGCTCGGGCTTCGTGGCCGGCGACGCGGCCATCCTGAAGAAATTCCTGCTTTACCGCACCTACTGCGGCGGCGCGATGTCGCCGCCGGTGCAGGCCGCGTCGATCGCGGCCTGGGGCGACGAGACCCACGTGATCGAGAACCGCGCCAAGTACAAGGAAAAATTCCACTTGGTGACGCCGCTGCTGCGCCAGGTGCTCGATGTCGAACTGCCCGACGCCGGCTTCTATCTGTGGGCTGACGTGCGCCGCAGCGGCCTGTCGGACACCGAATTTGCCCGCCGCCTGTATGCCGAATACAATGTGACGGTCCTCCCGGGCAGCTACCTGGCGCGCAGCGCGCACGGCATCAACCCGGGTGAAAACCGCGTGCGCATGGCGCTGGTGGCCGAAGTCGACGAAGGCCTCGAAGCAGCCCAGCGCATCGTCCAGTTTTGCACCGCCCTCAAAGCATCCTCCCACTAGAATCAGAAGACATCATGACCCAACAACTGCAAAGCATCATCGACACGGCCTGGGAACAGCGCGCCGAAATCACTCCAGCCAACGGCAGCGCCGAACTGCGCGACGCGGTCGCCCACGTCATCGCCGGCCTTGACGACGGCTCGTTGCGCGTGGCGCAAAAAACCGGCGCCGACTGGGTGGTCAACCAGTGGATCAAGAAGGCCGTGCTGCTGTCGTTCCGCCTCGAGAACAACAGCGTGATGGCCGCCGGCGACGCCATGCAGTTCTACGACAAGGTGCCGGGCAAGTTCGCCAATTACACGGCCGACGATTTCGCCCGCGGCGGCTTCCGCGTGGTGCCGGGCGCCACCGCGCGCCGCGGCAGCTTCATCGCCAAGAACGTGGTGCTGATGCCGTCGTTCGTCAACATCGGCGCCTACGTCGACGAAGGCGCGATGGTCGACGCCTGGGCCACGGTCGGATCGTGCGCGCAGATCGGCAAGAACGTCCACCTGTCGGGCGGCGTCGGCATCGGCGGCGTGCTCGAGCCGATGCAGGCCAATCCGACCATCATCGAAGACAACTGCTTCATCGGCGCCCGCTCTGAGATCGTCGAAGGCGTGATTGTCGAGGAAAACTCGGTGATCTCGATGGGCGTGTACATCGGCCAGTCGACCAAGATCTACGACCGCGCCACCGGCGAAATCTCCTACGGCCGCGTGCCGGCCGGCTCGGTGGTCGTCTCGGGCAACCTGCCGTCCGACGACGGCAAGTACAGCCTGTACTGCGCCGTGATCGTCAAGCGCGTCGATGCCAAGACCCGCGCCAAGACCGGCATCAACGAACTGCTGCGCGGTATCTAAGGAGCGAATCATGGCGATGGACCGCTTGTTCCAGCTGATGAAGGAGAAGAACGCGTCGGACATGTTCTTCGCCGTGAATTCGCCGGTGCACATCAAGATCAACGGGAACCTCATCCCGATCAACCAGCAGCGGCTCGAGCCGGAGAACATCGAGTCGCTGCTGTCCGAAGTGGCCACGCCGGCGCAGATGGCGGAGCTCGGGAGCACCAATGAGCTCAACATGGGCATCTCGGTGCCCAACCTGGGACGCTTCCGCCTGTCGGCGTTCCGCCAGCGCGGCAGCATCTCGGCGGTGTTCCGCTTCGTGCCGGCGCAGATCCCCGCGCTGGGCGACCTGGGACTGCCGCCGGTGCTGTCCGAACTGATCATGGAAAAGCGCGGCCTGATGCTGCTGGTGGGCGCCACCGGCTCGGGCAAGTCCACGACCATCGCCTCGATGCTGGACCACCGCAACGAGCTGCGCGCCGGCCATATCCTGACGCTGGAAGACCCGATCGAGTACCTCTTCAAGAACAAGAAGTCGATCGTCAACCAGCGCGAGATCGGCAGCGACGCGCTGGACTTCGCCACGGCACTGCGCAACTCGATGCGACAGGCGCCGGACTGCATCCTGATCGGCGAAATCCGCGACAAGGAAACCATGGCCGCGGCGCTGGCGTACGCGCAGTCGGGCCACCTGGTGCTGGCCACGCTGCATGCCAATAACAGCTACAACGCGCTCAATCGCATCATCAGCTTCTACCCGATCGAGAACCGGCCGGCGCTGCTGCAGGACCTGTCGTCGGCGGTGCGGGCGATTGTCTCACAGCGGCTGGTGCGTTCCGCCGCCGGTGGCACGCGCCAGGCCGCGGTCGAGGTGATGGTCAATACGCGCTACGTCGCCGACCTGATCGAAAAAGGCGAGATCGGCCAGATCAAGGAAGCGATGGACAAGAGCCTGTCGCCCGGCTCGCAGACGTTCGAGACGGCGCTCCTGGCGCTGGTGCGCAGCGGCCTGGTGACGCAGGAGGAAGCGCTGGCCAATGCCGATTCGGCGACCAACCTGCTATGGCTGCTCAATAACGGCCCTGCCGCACAAGACGCGCAGCAGCCGGAAGCGTCCAAGCCGGCCGAAGAAGGCCCGTCGTTTACCGAGTTCACCCTCAATACCTGAGCGATTCGGGGGTCTGGTCCTGCGGACCTGACCCCATTTTCACCCGCCCTGCATATCCCATAGTTTTGCCCGCCTAAACGATATATTTCGATCAATGATTTAAATATAATCTTGATTTTTTACACATATACTTGAGCGACCGCTCGGCCAGACGCGCACCTCCGTCGACGAGACAACTTGTTTCTCCTCGGGAGGTTGCATGTTCGGATCCGGCGTTCTCGATACCGTCATCGGCGTCATTTTTGTCTTCCTGCTGGTGAGCCTCCTGGTCACGACAGGCAACGAACTTCTCGCCGCCGTCATCCGTTCCCGCGCCAAATGGCTCGAATACGGCATTCACCGGCTGATCGGATCGGACTGGGCGAAACAGTTGTACGAGCATCCGCTGATCGAAGGGTCGACTCAGGACTACAAAGCCAGTGCGGCCGGCGTCCGCCCCCTGTTCGGCACGGGCCCCTCCTACATCCCGTCGCGCGTGTTCGCCAACATTCTCATGGAACTGGTGCACGGCGCCGACAACGCACTGCGTCGAACCGAGGCGGCGTTGCAACAGTCTCTCGATATGGCCACCACAGGCGCCGCCGCGGTGGCCGACATCAAGCTCGCGGTGGACCAGATGGCAACCTCCCTGCCCACCTTCCTTCCGCCAAAGGCCGCGGCTGCCATAAAGAAAGACCTGGAGCAGCTGTCGGCCATCCTCGGCCGCAACGACGCTGGGCGACTTGCCGGCTGGCTGGGCGAACTGGAGGGCCGGACGCGCGCTGTTACCGATCCGACGCTGGCCGCGACGAAGGCGGCCCTCTCCGACCTGGTGGTAGGCGCAAAGAACGGCAATTTGGGCATGGCGAAAATTCGCCAGGCGACCGTGGACGCCATCGCCGCGGTGCCTCCCGGCGCAGTGGGGGAAATGCTCAAGGCGGACTTGAACATGGTGCTGACCCGGCTCGACGCCGGATACACCGTAGCCGATGCGGCAGCCGACGTGCAGCGCTTCATTCGCAGCATCCCGGCGGGTTATGTTCGCCACCTGATCGAAGAACTCAAAAATGACAAGATGCGCCAGACTCTGCTCCTGCTGTTCGACGATGCCGCCAACGACGTCGAGAAATTCAAGCAGAACATCGAAGTCTGGTTCAACAATGCGATGGACCGCGTCGGAGGCTGGTACAAGCGGCGCGCGCAGGGAGTCACGTTCGGCATCAGCCTGTTGGTGGTAGTGCTGATGAATGTCGATGCGCTGCTGATTGTCCGCTACCTCGACGCCAACTCCGGGGTTCGAAACGGACTGGTCGCGCAGGCCCAGGCGTTTGTCGACGCCAAAGCCAAAGAGCCGGCGGCGCAGAAAGAAGTGACGGCGGGCGGCGAGCCAGTCAAGGGCACACTCACCTTTGCATCGCCAGCGGAGAAGGAAGTCGACGTCGTTTTTTCCACCACCGCACCGGGCGGCGTATTCACGCCGAAATCGGTCACGGTCAAGCCGGGCGCCACGAGCGTCGACTACACGCTCGCTACGGACATACTCGACCGTCCCGTGAAAGCGGTGATCGAAGGTAAAGCCGATGGGCTGGCGATCGCGCCCGTCACTGTCGATCTCCGGGAAAGCTATCCAGCGCAGCTAAAACGCGTGCAGCAGCAGCTGATGGCGCTCAAGCTGCCAATCGGCTGGGTGCGCGAACCAGCAGCCCAGGCCGATCAGGAAATGCGCCTTGGTATTCCGGATTGGGACAAGAATTTCTTCGACACGGTGTGGTATCACCTGCTCGGCTGGCTGATCACCGCGATCGCGGCCACGCTGGGCGCGCCGTTCTGGTTCGACATGCTTAACAAAGTCATGTCGATTCGCTCCGCCGGCAAGGCGCCAGAAGAAATGCCGAAGTCGCCGGAGGTGGTGCAGGCGCCAATGGCGCCCGGCCAGTCGGCAGCCGAAGCGAGTCGCATGGCCGCCTTATTCAAAAAGTGAAGCCACGCCATCGCGCGCTGGGCGAATCAGTCTCCCGATTCGCTCAGTTCGGCGATGCGCCGCTTGACGTCCTCCACCCGCTCGCCGACCTCGTTGATCACCCTGGCGAGCAGCGCGCGCGACACGTCGAGCTCCTTCGTCCAGTACGCCAGCTCAGACTCGACGAGTACGTTGATCCGGTCATCGGGCTGCGCGCCCGGCTCCAATGGATTGCCGCTCATGATTCCTCCGATATTCGTGAAACCATAGTCTCGCACTTTGGCCGGTTCGGTGACGCACTGGCGGTGAAGCTCAAGCGGCCGATCAGGGCTTGAGCGTTCCCTCGATCGAATCGTCGAGGGTCTTGCCAATCACGGCGCCCACCAGGATCTTGGCGCCGGCCACCGCGTTGCCGTGCTTGTTGTCCCAATAGTAGGCGCTGGTCGGCGTGACCTTGATCGCGGTGATGCGCGGGTCGTCCTCACCCTCGGTGAACCAGGTCTTCAGCACGAAGTTCCACAGCGCCTTGATGCGCGCCGGGTCGCGCGTGATGGTGGCGGTGCCCTTCACGCTGAGGAAGCCGGAGTGCGCCGATCCGCGGAAATACAGCTGTACCGCCGGGTCGCGCCCGATCGCCAGGTTCTTGTGGCTGTCCGACGCGCTGAGGAACCACAGGTCGCCATTGTCGTCGACCTCGCGCACGCTCATCGGGCGCGCGCCGCCGGTCTCGCTCCCCGTGTCGGCGGTGCAGAAAAAACAGGTGTCGGCGTCCTCGACCAGCTTTTTCAGCTTCTCGACCGCGTCCTTGCCGGCGAGGTCCTGGTGATTGTGTTCGGGCTGCTGTTTGTTGATCGAATCCATGGCATCTCCTGTCGTTTTTGTCCTGAACAAAATAGACTTCATGATACTTTCGGCGGCGCGCGCCGAATGTTGGATACCTAACAGAATGTGCTACGCTAGGCCTGTGTGTTTGCGCAGCGGAGTTTGCGATGAGCATCGAACTCGATCACTTCATAGTGCCTTGCAAAAACCAGGTCGAATCCGCCCGGCGGCTGGCCGAACTGCTCGGCGTGCCCTGGGAAAAATCCACCCTGGGCGGCTTCTCCCCGGTCTACCTCAACGACGGCCTCACCCTCGACTTCCAGCAGACCAGCGAACCCTATCCGGTCGCGCACTATTGTTTCCGCGTCAGCCAGGCGCAATTCGACGCCATCCTGGCGCGCCTGCAGGGCGCCGGGATCGCGTATCGCAGCCGGGTCTCCGGGCCCGTGGACATGAAAAGCAACCAGGAATACGGGGGCGATATGGTGTACTGGAACGAACCCGACGGGCATCTGTGGGAAATGCTGACCGTCAGCTACGCTCGCAAGCCGTCATGAAGCCGCTCGCCGCCCTCCTGCTGGCCGCGCTGCTGGCCGGCTGCGCCAGTGCTCCGCCCACGCCGCCTGCGCCTTCCGACATGTTCAGCGACGCCACGTTCGGCAAGCCGGGCGATCATGTCGGCGCCGCCGACCTGTTTACAATGACGCCCGCGATGCGCGCCTACCTGGCAAGCGCCGCCTTCCACGCCGAAATCCGCAACAAGGGGGCCGAGCAGGGACTGGTCGACGCGCTCTACCAAAAGGGCGAACTGAAAATCGAATACGACTCGGCGAAGACGCGCAACGCCGCCGAAACATTCGAAGCGCGCGCCGGTAACTGCCTGTCGCTGGTGATCATGACCGCCGCGTTCGCGAACGAGCTTGGCCTGAAAGTCAATTTCCAGAGTGTGCTGGTGGGCGACACGTGGCGCCGCAACGGCGGCCTCTACCTCGCCAGCAATCACGTCAACCTCACGCTCGCGGCGCGGCCCTCGAGCACCATTTCGGTCGGGCCGGAACGTTCGCTGACGGTCGATTTCCTGCCCTCCGAAACCGCGGCGGCGCTCGACACCCGTCCGCTGGACCAGAACGCCATCGCCGCAATGTACATGAACAACCGGGCGATCGAGGCGATGGTGCAGGACCAGCTCGACAACGCTTACTGGTGGGCGCGCGCGGCGGTGACCCAAAACCCCGCCTTCATTTCCGCCTACAACACGCTGGCCGTCGTCTACCAGCGCCACGGCGACTGGCAGATGGCCGAACGCGCCTATCGCACGGCGCTGCAGCGCGAGCCGGAAAACGTCGTCGTCATGCGCAACCTGGCGCCGCTGCTGGCGCAGATGGGCAAGACGGACGAGTCGCAGCAGATGCTCAAGCGCGCGGCCAGCATCGAGCCCTACCCGCCCTTCCACTTCTTCAACCAGGGCATGAGCGCGATGGCGCGCCACGACTACAAGGCGGCCCAGGCGCTGTTCGCGCGCGAAGTCAGGCGCGCGCCCTACTACGACGAATTTCACTTTTGGCTTGGCGTCGCCAGCCTGCGCCTGGGCGACACGGCGCGCGCCCGCGAACATATCGCACTGGCTGTTGAAAACAGCACCACGAGCGACACGCGAACGCTGTATTCGGCCAAGCTCGAGCACTTGCGCGCGCAGCTGCCGCATTGATGGGGGCCGATCGGGCGGACGCGGGCTGTGCTATCCTCTCGGGTTCCCCAGAATTATCGACAAGTCGCCCATTCCGGCGCGGCGTGAGCGTGCGACCATGAAAAAGACAACCCTTTACGGCATTCCCAATTGCGACACGGTCAAGAAAGCCCGCACCTGGCTGGCCGATAACGGCCACGAGTTCGACTTCCACGACTTCAAGAAGCAGGGCCTCGAGCGCGCCACCGTCGCCGCCTGGCTGGAGCAGCTGGACTGGGAAGTGCTGGTCAACCGCAAGGGCACCACCTGGCGCAAGCTGTCCGACGAGCGCCGCGCCGCCGTGGTCGACAAGGCCGGCGCGCTGGAGCTGATGCTCGAAGCGCCGTCCGTCATCAAGCGCCCGGTGCTGGCCGGCGCCGGTCCGCTGCACGTGGGCTTTTCCGACGACGCCTACCGCCAGCTGTTCGGCTGCCCTGCGCCGCAATGACGCCATCGCGCACCCTGGCGCTGTCCGAAGAGCTGATCGCGCTCTCCTCCGTCACGCCCGACGACCGGGGCTGCCAGCAGCGCCTGGCCGCCCTGCTTTCCCCGCTCGGCTTCGAGTGCGAAACCATCGTCTCGAACGGCGTGACCAACCTGTGGGCGCGCAAGGGCACGGCGGCGCCGCTGTTCGTGCTCGCCGGCCACACGGACGTGGTCCCCGCCGGCCCGGTCGACCAGTGGGCCTCGCAGCCGTTCGTGCCGACCCGCCGCGACGGCAAGCTGTATGGCCGAGGCGCCGCCGACATGAAGACCTCGATCGCGGCCATGGTCGTCGCCTGCGAAGAGTTCGTTCGCGCGCATCCGAATCACAAGGGCTCGATCGCTTTTCTCGTCACCAGCGACGAGGAAGGCCCGGCTACCGACGGCACCGTCGTCGTCTGCAAGCAGCTGGCGGAGCGCGGCGTGCGGATCGACTACTGCCTGGTGGGCGAGCCGACGTCGGCCCACGTCCTGGGCGACATGATCAAGAACGGCCGGCGAGGATCGCTCTCGGGCCGCCTGGTCGTCAAGGGCGTCCAGGGCCACATCGCCTACCCGCAGCTGGCGCGCAACCCGATCCACCAGGCCGCGCCGGCGCTGGCCGAACTGGTCGCCGAACGCTGGGACGATGGCAATGAATACTACCTGCCCACCTCGTGGCAGATGTCGAACATCCATGCCGGCGCCGGCGCCAACAACGTCATTCCCGGCGCGCTGACGATCGATTTCAACTTCCGCTTTTCCACCGCCAGCACGGCCGACGGACTGGAAGCGCGGGTGCACGCGATCCTCGACCGCCACAACCTGGACTACGAGCTGACATGGACGCTGTCCGGCCAGCCCTTCCTGACCCCGCGCGGCACATTGTCGGACGCCGTGTCGGCCGCGATTCACGCCGAGACCGGCGTGCACACCGAACTGTCCACCACCGGCGGGACCTCGGACGGCCGCTTCATCGCGAAAATCTGCCCGCAAGTGATAGAATTCGGCCCTCCGAATGCCAGCATCCACAAGATCGACGAGCATATCGAGGTGCGCTTCATCGATCCGCTGAAGAATATCTACCGCCGCACCCTGGAAAACCTGCTGGCGTAACGCGCCCAACCGAGAATTCGCCATGACCACGACCCAGTTCACCACCCCGCGCGACCTGCTGCGCTATGCCGTCACCCGCTTCAATACCGAAAAGCTGTTCTTCGGCCATGGCAGCGCCGAGGCGCTCGACGAAGCGGCCTACCTGATCCTGCACACGCTCAAGCTCCCGCTCGACAAGCTCGATCCCTTCCTGGACGCGAAGCTGCTGCCCGACGAAGTGCTGCAGGTGCTGGCGGTCATCGAGCGGCGCGCCACCGAGCGCGTGCCGGCGGCCTACATCACCAACGAGGGCTGGCTGGGCACGTACGCGTTCTACGTCGACGAGCGCGTGATCGTGCCGCGCTCGTTCATCGCCGAGCTGATTCCCAATTCGTTCAGCCCGTGGGTCGAAGACGCCTTCGCGGTCGAGAACATCCTCGAACTGTGCACGGGTTCCGGCTGCCTGGCGATCATGATGGCCGACGCCTTCCCGAACAGCGTGGTCGATGCGGTCGATATCTCGCCGGACGCGCTGGCGGTGGCCGAACACAATATCCGCGAGTACAAGCTCGAAGGCCGGGTCAATCCGATCCAGTCAGACCTGTACGCCAACGTGCCATTCAAGAAATACGACCTGATCGTCACCAATCCGCCGTACGTCAACTCGGATTCGATGGGCAAGCTGCCGCAGGAATACCTGCACGAGCCGCAGATCGCGCTGGCCGGCGGCGCCGACGGCATGGACCTCGTGCGCAAGATCGTCGAAGGCGCGGCCGACTACCTGACGCCGGAAGGTATCCTGATGGTCGAAATCGGCAATGAGCGCGAGTACGCCGAAGCCGCCTTCGGCCACCTCGGCCTGACCTGGCTGACCACCAGCGCCGGCGACGACATGGTGTTCATGCTCACCGCCGACCAGCTGAAGAAGTAAATTTCGCAGTAGCGCGAAGTCAGCATGGGTTCCTGCCAAGGGGGGCGCCGAGCCCAGGAACGACACTCTATAAGCTGTCGTTCCTGCGTAGGCAGGAACCCATACGGCGCTACCGCAGCCGCACACCAACATTGAGAAAAGACCAGCATGATCCGCTTCATAAACGTTAGCCTGATGCGCGGCACCAAGCCGCTGCTCGAGAGCGTCGACCTGACCCTGAACCCCGGCGACAAGATCGGCCTGATCGGGGCCAACGGCGCCGGCAAATCGAGCCTGTTCGGCATGCTGCGCGGCGAAATCCACGCCGACCAGGGCGAGATCGACTTCCCCGCCAAGTGGCGCATGGCCTACGTGGCGCAGGAGACTCCTCCACTCGAACGCTCCGCGCTCGACTACGCGATCGACGGCGACGTCCACCTGCGCCGCCTCGAAGCGGAGCTGGCGCGACTGGAAAGCGAACCGGACACCCACGAAAACGGCATCGCCATCGGCGAGATCTACAGCGCGCTGGCCGACGCCGACGCCTACACCGTGCAGTCGCGCGGCGAACAGCTGCTGCTCGGCCTGGGCTTCACCCTCGACCAGATGCAGCAGCCGATCGTCAGCTTCTCGGGCGGCTGGCGCATGCGCCTGAACCTGGCGCAGGCGCTGATGTGCCCATCGGACCTGTTGCTGCTCGACGAGCCGACCAACCACCTGGACCTCGACGCGATCATCTGGCTGGAAGACTGGCTCAAGCGCTATCCGGGCACCCTGATCATCATCTCGCACGACCGCGACTTCCTCGACGAAATCGTCAACGTCGTCGTGCACATCGACGAACGCAAGCTCAAACGCTATTCGGGCAACTACTCCGGCTTCGAGCGCCAGCGCGCGGCCCAGATGATCCTGGCCGCCAGCGCGCTCGAGAAGCAGATGCGCCAGAAGGCCCACCTCGAATCGTTCGTGAACCGCTTCAAGGCGCAGGCTTCAAAAGCGCGCCAGGCGCAGAGCCGGATGAAGGCGCTGGCCAAGATGGAGGAACTGGCGCCGCTGCGCGCCGCGGCCGAATTCTCGTTCGAGTTCCGCGAGCCGCTGGCCGCGCCGAACCCGCTCTTGGTGATGGAAGACGTGAACGCCGGCTACCACATCCTCGACGAACACGGCGACAAGGTGGGCGACAAGACCATCGTCCGCGACATCAAGTTCTCGCTGCAGATCGGCCAGCGCATTGGCCTTCTGGGCGTGAACGGCGCCGGCAAGTCCACCCTGATCAAGACCATCGCCGGCGAGCTGGAACCGCTGACCGGCGACGCGACGCTCGGCAAGGGCCTGTCGATCGGCTACTTCGCCCAGCACCAGGTCGAGATGCTGCGCCACGACGAGTCGCCGCTGTGGCACCTGGCGAAGATCGCGCCGACCGTGCGCGAGCAGGAACTGCGCAACTTCCTGGGCGGCTTCAACTTCCCCGGCACCATGGTGACCAGCCCGATCCGGCCGTTCTCCGGCGGCGAGAAGGCGCGCTTGGCGCTGGCCCTGATCGTGTGGCAGCGCCCCAACCTGCTGCTGCTCGACGAGCCGACCAACCACCTCGACCTGGAAACGCGCGAAGCGCTGACGATGGCGCTGGCGCAGTTCGAAGGCACGCTGGTGGTGGTGTCCCACGACCGCCACCTGCTGCGCGCGACGACCGACCAGTTCATCATCGTCGCCGACGGCAAGCTGCAGCCGTTCGACGGCGACCTGGACGACTACAAGGACTGGCTGTTCCAGACCAAGCTGGGCAAAGGCACCAGCGTGCTGCCGGCGGCGGGCAAGGACAACAAGACCGACTTCCCGGTGCACTCCGCGGTGGCGCCGCCGGCCGCCGCGCCTGCGGTCAACAGCAAGGAACAGAAACGGGTGGAGGCGGAACAGCGCCAGAAGGTCGCCGCGCTGAAAAAGCCGATCGAGAACAAGATCAAGCGTTTGGAAGAGCAGATCGCCAAGCGCAACGGCCAGAAGGCCGAAGTGGACGCCAAGCTGGGCGAGCCCGGCGCCTACGATGCGGCCAACAAGGCCAAGCTCAAGCTGCTGCTGGCCGACCAGGCCTTCTTCACCAAGGACCTGGCGCAGCTCGAAGCGGAATGGCTGGAGCTGCAGGAGCAGCTCGAAGGGATCGCCGCGTAAGGCCGTTCAGGCGACCTGCTGACTGCCTTCGTCCACCCGCCTGATCGACATCAGCTTGTCGATGTCGATCAGGATCAGGCGCCGCCCTTCGCATTCGCCAAGGCCGATCAGGTAGTCGACCGCGCACTGGCCTTCGGCGCCCGGGATCGCGCGGATCTGCGCGTTCTCGAGCGAGACCACGTCGGTCACGCCGTCCACCACCATCCCCATGACGCAGTTCGACAGCTGCAGGATGATCACGTCGGTAAGCGGGTCGGGCACGCTCTGGCGCCCGGTCATGGCCACGCGCATGTCCACGATCGGCATGATGACGCCGCGGGATACCGCCACCCCGCTGATGATTTCGCCGTCCGACGCGAAGCGCTCGAGCGACTTGAGCACGCGCAGCTCCTTGACCTTGCTGAAATCGAGCCCGTATTCGAGCCCGCCGAGCTGAAAACTCAGGAACCGGGTGTGGCCGGGCAGGATGGCGCTCGCTTCGATGCTGTGCATGGTGCTCCCTTTCGTCTGTCGCGGGGGTGAGGCTTTCAACGAAGTCCTATCGTAAAGCCGGAATCGATTGCCTCTGTTGAGTACCCTCAATATTTCCTACAGACATTAATCGGTTGCAAGGAGACAGGAAGGCTTTACAATGAGGGCGCGATGTTCCCCGGATAACATTGCGCATAAAAGGAAGAATATGTTTCAGTGGTTGCAGCAAATGTTTTCGCGTCCGGAGCAGGCCGAAGCGCCGCCAGTTCCCGTAGCGGCGCCGCCCGCCCCCGCGCCGGCCCCGCTGGCGCCTGCCGCGCGGTCGGCCGTCTCGTTCGAGCAGCAAGATACCGTCAATCGACTGTTCAACCACTGGCTGTTCGGCATCGAGGGCGAGCCGGAATTCGACGTCACTGAGGTCGAGGCCCAGGTGCTCGAAGCGTTGGGCGCGATCGTCAACTCGAAGCAGTCGGGCTCCGCGCTGGTGCGGCGCATGCCGGGCATGCTGCCGCAGCTGCTGCAAAGCCTGCGCAGCGATACCTTCTCCGGCGCCCAGCTGGCGCGCACGATTTCCAGCGACGTGGTGCTGGTGGCGGCGGTGATCCGGCTGGCCAACAGCTCGCTGATCGGCACCGGCACCCAGATCACCAGCGTCGAGCACGCGGTCATGCTGATCGGCCAGGAAGGCCTGCGCCACCTGATCACCAGCGTCGCCTTCCGCCCGATCATCGACATGAATTCGGGCCATTTCACGCGCACCCTGGCGCCGCGCATCTGGGACCATTCGGAGCGCTGCGCCGTCGCCAACCGCCAGCTGGCCGAGGCCATGGGCATCGATCCGTTCGAGGCCTTCCTGGCCGGGCTGGTGCAAAACGTCGGCCTGATCGTCGCCCTGCGCATCATGGACCAGGTGGCGAAAGAGGATCGGCGCCTGGGCTCGGAGCTGTTCTGCGCGGAGCTGGTGCGCCACACGCGGGCGCTGACCTGCGGCATCGGGCGCGAATGGCACTTCCCGGAAACCGTCACGCGCGCGATCGACGAACAGGGCGGCATGAAAAAAGGCGCCGTGGTCTCGCCGCTGGGACGCCTGCTGACGCTGACCGATTATCTCGGCAAGGTGCGCATCCTGGTCGAGAACAACCTTGCCATGTTCAACGACCCGGCGCTGTTCGGCAGCCTGCCGCCGCACGCGGCCGAAGCCTACAGCGCGCTGGCGCCGATCGACGATCCGGCAGCGGCCCCGCAGGAAGCCGGCAGCGCGCCGTGAGCGCCCAGGTCGATCCCGCCGAGGTAGAGCTTTCCGCGATCCGCGCGCAAGGACCTGGCGGGCAGAACGTCAACAAGGTCTCCTGCGCGGTGCACCTGCGCTTCGATATCGGCGCGTCGTCGCTGCCCGATTACATCAAGGAGCGCCTGCTGGCGCGTTCGGACCAGCGCATTACCCAGGACGGCGTGGTGGTGATGAAGGCGCAGCAGTCGCGCAGCCTGGAGCAGAACAAGCTTGACGCGCTGCGCCGATTGCAGGAACTGGTCGACAGCGTGGCCGTGCTGCCGGCCGCGCGGCGCGCGACCAGGCCGACGCGCAGCTCGCAGCGCAAGCGGCTCGATTCGAAGGCGCGCAGCGGCCAGACCAAGGCGCTGCGCGGAAAAGTCGGGTTTGCCGGCTGACCAGGGTGCCCCGTATGGACCAGGCGACGACTGACTTCTACCGGCACTACGCCGAGCATGGTGCGATTCAGGCAGAAGCGACGCAGAGCGCCATCTCGACGTACTTCGAACAGGCTTTCAAGGCAGGCGCCAAGGTATTGGATGTCGGTGCGGGTTCCGGCCGGGATCTGGCGGTCTTGTGCAAACGAGGGTTTGACGCCTACGGAATTGAACCTAACGATTCGATGCGCACCATCGCCCTGCAGAACCACCCGCAGTTGGCGGCGCGGTTGCAGCCTGGTTCCCTGCCATTGAGCGGCGCACCGTTTGGCGGGCAATTCGATGGTGTATTGTGTAGCGCGGTAATGATGCATGTGCCGCGCGAGCAGGTTCCGAACGCGTGCAAGTCAATACGCAGCGTGCTCAAGCCAAATGGAAGAGTGCTTGTTTCGTTGCCCTCGATGCGCGCTGATTTACTCGACGGCGACCGTGACCAGGACGGCCGTTTTTTCCAGAATCACTCTCCCGCCTTCCTTGCTTCTGTCCTGAAGCCGCTCGGATTTTCTCAAATTAGCCTGGACCAGCAGGCAGTCTCGCTGCATGCCGGCACGATGTGGTCGATCTGCTTGTTCGAATTGGGTTAGCCCAAGGAAGAATCGTTTCCCTATTTGATGAAGTAGCCGGACACCTTCCACGTCCCGTCCTTCTCGCGCATCGGGATCACCGTCTCGATGGCTGCCGGTGCATTGGCGAACTCGGTCCGGTACTGGAGGACGACATACTCTCCCGCCGGCGCCCCGGGCAGCGATTTGGTGAAGATCGCCGTGTCGGACGCGCGCGCTTTCACCGCCCCCTGCGCCCCTCGCACCGACCCGATCGACTGCGCCCATGCGGACCTGCTCACCTTCTCCCGCGACGCCGCCGCCGCGCTGTCCCAGCTCTCGGCATATTTGCCCTGGTCGACCTGCGCGAGCCAGGCGCGCGCGGCCTCCTTCGCGTCGTCGACCGCCCTGGCGTCCTGCGCCTTCGCTTGCATTGAAAAGGCAACGAGCGCGGACAAAAATAATGCTGGCAAGAGTTTCATATGGCCTCCTTATGACGACAGGTACCGGTCGCCGACGCGGGTCGGCGGGTCAGTGTTTGGGAATCCAGTTCATGATGCGATCGTACTGCGCGCGATAGCTGCGCGCGAGGCACGCCGACATTTCCGCAGCTGCCGCGCAAGACGCATCGCGTTCTTTCAGCCAGGCGCGCTGCAGGTCGACAAACTGCCGGCGGTCGGGCGCCGTGCCTTGTCCAAGGCGGATCTCGCGCACTTTGTCGGCCAGCGTCAAGTCCAGTCTGGCGAGTTCGCGATCCGAGCAAATGCGTTTTTCAACCGCCGTCGAAGCCCGCGCGCACTCGAATGACGGCCCGTCAGGCGGCGGCTGGAAGCTGGCCCGCGGCGCGAATTTGGCGGCATCGAGTTCGACGCTCACGCCGGACGCGCCGATGAAGGTTGCCGATGCGACGGCCAGTTTCTGATCGGTGATCCAATCGCTCAATGCCCGCATCGCCGGCGCGGGAATGTCGCCGGCGCCCAGGCCGTTCGAGCCGATCAGCAATGTGTCCGGGTGATACGCAGCCCCCAGGCCAATCCCGGTCACCGTATCGAACCAGAAGAACGCCTTGTCGGGACAAGAGTGCGGCATGCATGCCGACACGCTGACATAGCGCCGGTCGGCTACCTCCACCGGATCCGGCGGGCCGCCTAGCGACGCAAGCACGTCGGCCGACAGTTTCGCCGGCAGGCGGGATTCGACCAGGCCCCTGGCGCGCTTGTCCCATATCCAGTTGTTGGTGGACTTCCCTTCGTAGGACAGTACCCAACTGCCCGAAGGCGCGGGCGCCGCGTGCGCCGCGCCGCCGGCCACGAGCGTTCCGATGCACGCCGCCATGAACAGGCGCCATGCTGAAATCATCTTGCGCATTTTTTCTCCGAGTGATCGCACGCCGGTTGACAGCCTAGATTACCATCCGGGCCGGCTTTAAAATGCGCGGTTTGTCACGATTCGCTGGTCCAGTCGATCGTTCCCTGGCTACCGGCGAATATCCGCTCGCCCCCGGCGCCGGCGGTACGCAGCCTGGTCTTGATGTCCTTCGGCGCGATGTCGTAGGTGCTGCTGCCGTCTGGGTTGAAGCCCATCACGCGCACGATCGTGTCGCCCTGGACCATGCGCACCCTGACCGAGCCGACGCCTTCGCTGTCGCTGCGCTGCTGCTGCAACTGCGCCACCAGCGCCGCGCCGGCCTGGCGCTCGGTTTCGGCCGCCTTCACGTCGAGCGACACCTTGGCGATCGCCTTCAACGCCGGCCCGACCGCCAGCGCCATCTTCTGGAACTGGGGCTCCTGCTCCGGCGTCAGGGTCAGCTCCTGCTTGCGGATCTTCGCCGCCAGCATGACGTACTTGCGCACTTCAGGCTCGCTGGTCATGCGCTCCAGTTCCGCCTTGTGCCTGGCCACCAGCGCGTCGAATTCGGCCACGCGCATCGCTATCTGCCTGAGCACCTCGTCGATCTTGCCGCTGTCAGGGCGCAGCACGTACAGCAGCATCTCGCTTTGCTTGCGCGGCGCCACGCTGCCGATGACGATGCGCCGCGCCGCAATCGCACATCCCTCGGCCTGGCCGATCTCGACGTCGTCGGCGATGATCTCGCAGTTGACCGCATGCTCGAGCGTGACGCGCGTGCCGGAGATGACGCAATTCTCGGCCCGGTTCATCACCACTTCGCCGCTGGACGCCTGCACCACCGCGCCGGACGCGATGCCCTTGATGCGGATGTCGCCGCGCGCATTGCGTGCGCTGCCGCCCACCAGGTTGCGGTTCAACTGCACCGTGCCGCCGCGCGAGACGACCTCGCCGAACACGTCGGCGTGGATGGTGATGCCCTCACCTTCGAGCACGCGCTTTTCCTGCACCTCGCCGAATTCCTCGTAGTCGCCGGTCAGCTGCAAGTTGCCCGTGGTGCGGGTCGAAACGCCTTCGCGGCTGACGATCTTGTCGCCGATCGAAATCTGCTTCGTGGCCGGATCGACCGACAGGAAGCCCGGCACGATCGAGACCAGGAATTCGCCGTCGGCGTTGCGCTGGACTTCGGTGCCGAGGCCCGCCATCGGCGCCAGGTCGATATCGGCCGGCGTCGCCGGCTCGATCGGGATGCCGGACAGCTCGAAGCCGACCACGCCCGCCACCCGTGGCACCTTCTTGAGCAGCCTGACATTCTGGCGAATCTGCGGGAAGCGGTTCTGGAACGACATCAGGTCCAGCTTGCCGTTGGCCAGCTGGCGCGGCGCGTCGCTGCGGTGGATGTCGTCCGATACTTCGATGATGTGGGCGTCGGCGCCGGGCGCGGGGTCGAGCCGCCGCGCAATCGTCACGCGCTCGGCCTTGCCCGACGCGATCGCCTCGCGCACCGCGGCCACGTCGATGCCGAAGCGGATGCCCTTGCCCCACATGTCGGCGATGAATTCATCGACATCGAGCGCGGTGGGGATGCCGTTGCCGTCAGGGTTGTCCGGATCGCGCATGAACACCGGCTCGAAATAGTATTCGGCCATGCCGTCGTTGATTTTCACCGCCTTGTACAAGGCGCGCCGCGCTTCGCTGAAGGGCGCCACGTCGGTGGCGAAGCGCACCATCCCCTCGCCGGCGCCGGAGCGCGGCAGGTCCGGGCCGCAGCCGTACAGCGCCTTGATGACCAGCGCGTAATCGATATCGGTGAAGCAGAAATTCCCTTGCAGGATGTGGTCGAACGCCGTCAGGAAGGTCTTGCCGAGCATGGTCGGATCGGCGTACACACCGTCGCGGCGCCGGAAGATGCAGTGTTCCAGCCCCAGCGCGTCGAGGCCGCCGATCGGCGCTGTGAGTTGGTTGGCAACGGGGGAATTGGTCGACAAGGAAGCGCTCCAACAATCGTGCAAAAGTTGCTCTATGGGCTAGTTGAGTTCGCCCACGGTAATATTTCACAGCCTATCACGATGCCGCGCGTAAATAAATAAATTGACAAGCAAAAGCTGACAATTGGTGAGATTGTTGCGTGGGAGAGAAAACCAGGGCGAAGCGGGAATGTGGAGGGCCAAGCGGGGCCGGCGGAACCGGCCCCCGTCGATTTAACGGCGCGGCGTGTTCGGATACAGGTCGGTGCCCGCCTCGTTGATCTGGCGGCGCAGTTCGCGCCGCTCGTCCGGGGTCAGGCGGCCGCGGCGGGCGCCCTGGTCCTGCTGCTGCTGCGCCTGGCGGCGCTGCTCTTCGGCCCGCACATCGTACATGCGCGAGTCGAACTGGCGCGAATCGAACTGGCGCGGCTGCGGTTGCGGCGGCGCAATGTGTTCCTGGCGCGGCTGTTCGCGCACCGGCTGGGCCGGCGGCGGCGCGTTGCGCTGGGCGTCACGGTCACGGTCACGGTCCTGGCCGGCAAAGGCCATGCCGCTGGCAAAACTTACGGCGCAGCCGAGCACCAGCGCACGGACGAACGCCTTCCTGCCGCAAAAACGAGCACTTGCTGCCTGCTGGATGTCGATGAGCGCGTTATTCATGGTGTTCCTCTTCCGCGATGCCGTATAAACAGATAAGCTAGGTTCCGCTATGACCCCAGTGTATGGCCATTCGATTCGGGGGGTTAGGCGAATTGGGTAAAGTTTGTAACAGTATGTAATGACTTGAAAGCAACGCTGTTTGCACGGCGATAACACGTTACCATAGCGACATCAATATGACAATTCCGGCTGAGCCATGACCACACAATCGACACCGAATACAACGCCGGCCGCCGCAGGTGGCCACTCCGCCAAGATTATGGTAGTGGACGACGACGTGCGCCTGCGCGACCTGCTGCGCCGCTATCTCACCGAACAGGGGTTTTCCGTCGTCACCGCCGAGAGCGCGACCGCGATGAACAAGCTCTGGCTGCGCGAGCGCTACGACCTGCTGGTGCTCGACCTGATGCTCCCGGGCGAAGACGGCCTGTCGATCTGCCGCCGCCTGCGCGGCGCCGGCGACCAGACCCCGATCATCATGCTGACCGCCAAAGGCGAGGACGTCGACCGCATCGTCGGCCTCGAGATGGGCGCCGACGACTACCTGCCCAAGCCGTTCAACCCGCGCGAACTGGTCGCGCGCATCGGCGCGGTGCTGCGCCGCAAGGGCCCCGACGAGATCCCGGGCGCGCCGTCCGAGACCCCGCAGACCTTCGAGTTCGGCCAGTTCGTGCTGGACCTGGGCACGCGCACGCTGAAGAAAAACGGCGAGACGGTGCCGCTGACGACCGGCGAATTCTCGGTGCTCAAGGTGTTCGCGCGCCACGCGCGCCAGCCCCTGTCGCGCGAGAAGCTGATGGAACTGGCGCGCGGGCGCGAGTACGAAGTGTTCGACCGCAGCCTGGACGTGCAGATTTCGCGCCTGCGCAAGCTGATCGAGCCCGATCCATCGTCTCCGCTGTACATCCAGACCGTGTGGGGCCTGGGCTACGTGTTCATTCCTGAAGGCCAGCCGCGCTAGTGGTAGTCCCCAACGCCACACCGCAAACCGCCCCGCGCCTGAGCTGGTTCAAGAGCGGCCTGTTCTGGCGCACCTTCCTGCTGCTTGGCCTGTTGACGACCGTGTCGATGGCCTCGTGGATCGGCATGATCAGCGTGGTCCAGCGCGGCCCGCAGGTCAAGCAGACCGCCGAACTGGTGATCTCGGTGGTGACCATCACGCGCGCCGCCCTGACCCACTCGGCGCCGGACCTGCGCGTCGAGCTCCTGATCGAACTGGTCAGCAATGAGGGCATCCGCATCTTCCCGCTGGTGGCCACCGACGTCGTCGAGCCGCCGCCGGACAGCCCGCTGATGCCGGAGATCGAAGCGCTGGTGAAGGAAAAGCTGGGCAAGGACACGCGCTTTTCGAGCCGCGTCAACGGCTCGCCCGGATTCTGGATCAGCTTCAAGATCGACGGCGACGAATACTGGATGATGCTCGAGCGCGAACGCCTGCCCGGCTTGTCGGGCGTGCAGTGGCTCGGCTGGGCCGGCCTGGTCGGCGTGCTCTCGCTGCTGGGCGCGGCGCTGATATCGAGCCTGGTCAACCTGCCGCTGGCGCGCCTGACTGCGGCCGCGCGCGCGATCGCCCAGGGCAAGCGCCCCGAGCCGCTGCCCGAGCGCGGCGCGCAGGAGATCATCGAGGCGAACCGCAGCTTCAACCAGATGGTCGACGACCTGCAGCAGGTCGAGTCGGACCGCGCGCTGATCCTGGCCGGCATTTCGCACGACCTGCGCACCCCGCTCACCCGCATGCAGCTCGAACTCGAAATGGCCAACCTGTCGGCCGAGGCGCGCGAGGGCATGCAGTCCGATATCGGCCAGATGGACGCGATCATCGGCCAGTTCCTCGATTACGCCAAGCCGACCGAGGCGTCGAGCTTCGTCCCGGTCGACATCAGCGCCCTGCTGGCCGACGTCGCGCGCGCGGCCGAACGCATTCCCGGCATGCGCGTGACGACCGATATCGAGCCGGACGTGCACGTGATGGGCAACGAGACCGATTTGCGGCGCGTCTTCAACAACCTGGTCGAAAATGCGCGGCGCTACGGCGCCACGCCGGGCAGCGACTACACCGAGATCGACATCGGCTGCCACGTCAGGTTCCTCAATCACGGCAAGCGCGCCGTGATCCAGTTGCAGGACCACGGCAGCGGCGTGCCGGCCGAGCAGATCGAACAGCTGCTCAAGCCCTTCACGCGGATGGACACGGCGCGCGGCCAGGCCAACGGCGCCGGGCTGGGGCTGGCGATCGTCGAACGCGTCGCCGGCCGCCACCACGCCGCGCTGGCGCTGCGCAACCGCGAAGGCGGCGGGCTGCAGATCGAACTGGCGATGCCGCTGGTGTGAAAAATGGGGTCGGGCCGGCGGGACCAGACCCCGAACCGCATTTATACTGTCGGCTTTCCGCCCACCTGAGGAAGCCAGACATGACCCAACTACAGTTCAGCGACGTGCAGCAGGCCGCGGCCCGCATCGCCGGCGTCGCGCACCGCACGCCCGTGCTGACCTCGCGCACCGCCGACAGCATCGCGCGCGCGCAGCTGTTCTTCAAGTGCGAGAACTTCCAGCGCGCCGGCGCCTTCAAGTTCCGCGGGGCCTACAACGCCTTGTCCCGTTTCAGCGACGAGCAGCGCCGCGCCGGCGTGCTCACCTACTCCTCGGGCAACCATGCGCAGGCCATCGCGCTGTCGGCCAGCCTGCTCGGCATGGCCGCCGCGATCATCATGCCGCACGACGCGCCGGCGCTGAAGGTCGCCGCCACCAAGGGCTACGGCGCCGAGGTGATCGTCTACGACCGCTACAAGGAAAACCGCGAAGAGATCGGGCGCCGCCTGGCCCAGGAGCGCGGCATGACCTTGATCCCGCCGTACGACCACCCGGACGTGATCTGCGGCCAGGGCACGGCGGCGATGGAGCTGATCGAAGACGCCGGCCAGCTCGATATCCTGCTGGTGTGCCTGGGCGGCGGCGGCCTGCTGGCCGGTTCGGCACTGGCCGCCTCCGCCCTCAGTCCCGGCTGCCGCATCATCGGCGTCGAGCCCGAGGCGGGCAACGACGGCCAGCAATCGCTGCGCAGCGGCGCGGTGGTGCACATCGCGGTGCCCGACACGATCGCCGACGGCGCCATGGTCACCCACCTGGGCGTGCACAATTTCGACGTGATCCGGCGCACGGTCGACGACATCGTCACCGTCAGCGACGCGCAGCTGGTCGACACCATGAAGTTCTTCGCCGAGCGAATGAAGATCATGGTCGAACCAACCGGCTGCCTCGGCGCGGCGGCGGCGCTGCATGGCGTGCTGCCGGTCGAGGGCAAGCGCGTCGGCATCCTGGTCAGCGGCGGCAACGTCGACCTGGCCCGCTTCGCGAAGCTGGTGGCCTGAACGGGCCAACAGACACAACTGTTACACCACAATGAGCGCGAACGCACATACCTCGCTTGATGAACCCTCTATAACGTTAGTACATCAACTACATCGAGGAGATTCATCATGATGAAGAAACTGCTGCTAGCCACACTGATCGCCGGTTCGTCCATGGGCGCCGCTGTCGTCTCGGCCCCGGCCTCCGCCGCTGTCGTGGTCGTGCGCGAAGCGCCTCCGCCGCCGCGCGACGAAGTCGTCCCGGCCCCGCGCCGCGGCTATGTCTGGCAAAACGGTCACTGGGAATGGCGCCACAACCACCACGTGTGGGTAAAGGGCATGTGGATCAGGACGCGTCACGGCTACCACTACAACCAGCCGACCTGGGCCGAGCATGATGGCCGCTGGGAAATGCGGCGCGGCATGTGGGCGCGCGGCGACAAGGATGGCGACGGCGTGCCGAACGCGGTCGACAGCCGTCCGAACAACCCGAACCGCCATTAAGCATTGCGGGGCCAGGTCCGCGCGACTTGGCCCCGGCACCGCTATTCGATCGAATAGCGCGCCCGGTACGGCTGGAATCCCAGCCGCCGCTTGAATTCCCGCAACCCCGGCCGCGCGCCGAACACCGTGTCGTACATGAAGTAATCGACCTGCCGCTCCTGGATCAGCCGGCAGGTAATCTCCGTCACCAGCAAAAACATCGCGCCATCGTTGTTGCGTATGCCCAGCACACGGTCGGCCATCGCGAAATTGCCGAACACACCCACGTTGCAATATGCGACCAGCGCGCCCTGGCGGTCGAACAGCCCGTAGTAGCGAAAGTGCGCCAGGTCCTCGTAGTGGAGCTGCTTTTCCTGATAGGCCGGCGCCATCGGCCGTCCCTGCCTGACCTCGCACGACACATTGATCCGATGGATGTCGTCGACCAGCGCATTGCGTTCGATTTCTTCCAGGCGGTAGCCGCGCGCCACCGCCTTGCGCCGCTCGGCCGCGCCGCGCCCGCAAGCGCGCAGCGATTCGATGAACGCCTCGCCGCTGTGGAAGCCGCGCAGGTCGATCAGGGCGGCGCCCAGCGTCTTGTGGCCGAACACCTTGTATTTTGGATGGGGCTGGGTGAAATAGCGGTAGACCAGATCGACGTGCTCGGGATGGCGCGCCGCCCGAAACCTCAGGTGCGCGACCGGCATCCTGATGATGTCGAACAGCAGCCTGGCCAGGCAGGCGCTGCGATTGATGAGCTGAACGATGAACATTTCCCGGTTTCTTGTGGCCATTGGACCATACCGAGTCTAGGGGGGCGGCACCGCGCACGAATGGAGCACGTCAAAGCAGCTATGTAAATTTGGGTAAAGACGCTGTTCAAGATTCCACCGCGAAAATCGTGAAAGACAGCTCCTACACGCAGACGATCCAGCGCTTGTGAACTGGCGAACAGATATTTTTTTGACAATGGCGCACACTGGATTCACTCGTTCACCAGGAGCATTGCCATGAACCGCCGAACACTTCACGCCAGCCTGTTTGCCGCCGCCATGCTGGCCGCCTCCTCCGTCTTTGCCGGCGATATCGTCAAGTGCGTGGACCAGAACGGCCATATCACGCTGACCGAGAACCAGTGCAGCGAAGGCGTGCAGACGGTGCTGGTGACCGGCGGCGCCGATGCGCCGGCGCTGCTGCCGGCCGAAGCCGCGCCCGTTGCCGCAGCCGCTCCGGCGCGTCGCGCGGTCCAGCGCATCGCCTACACGCCGGAAGTGGTGCAGCATGACAGCTGGGCGCCGCCCAAGGCGCGCGGCAAGACGCTGTCGCGCGATGCGGAAACCTTGAAGGCGGCCCGGGTCAGCATGCAGGTGCTCGACGAGGCGTCGTCGAGCTTGCGCCATCAGCGCCTGGCCGGCGTGAACTAAGCCGCGCGGGATCGGCTACCGGTGCTCAATGCAGGTCGCGCTGGCGCAATGCGCCCGGCTCCGCCGCAACGCCGCCCGCGCCCAGGGTGCGCACCAGCTGCGCCAGCTCTTCGTTCTGGATGAAGCTGGCCGACGACTTGGCGGTCAGCAGCTTCTCCGGAGCCTGAGCACGCGACACCGCCCATCCCTGCACATAATCGACGCCGATCTCGGCCAGCGTGCGCACGGTTGCCGTGTCCTCGGCCCACTCCGCGATCGTCTTCATGCCCAGGTTGACCGCCAGGTTGACGATCGCCTCGACGATCGCGACGTTGGCCGGATGGTCGTTGATGTTGACGATGAAGTTGCCGTCGATCTTGAGCACGTCCGCCGGCAGCTCCTTCAGGTAGGAGAACGAGGTGTAGCCGGCGCCGAAGTCGTCGAGCGCCACCTTCACGCCGAAATTGCGCACCTGGTCGATGAAGCGGCGCGTGTTGTCGAGGTCGTGCAGCGCCACGCTCTCGGTGATTTCCATGCACAGCCGGCTGGCCACATGCACGTGGCGGCCCAGGATGTCGATGGTGTCCTGCACGAAGCGCTCGTCGTTGAGCGAGGCGCCGGACAGGTTCATGCACACGAACTGGGTGTTGGGCAGCTGCTTGAGGTTGTTCTGGATCCAGGCCAGGGTGCTGGCCAGCACCCAGCGGTCGATCACGCCGGCGCGGCCGCTCTTCTCGGCCGCCGCGATGATCGGGCCGGCCGCCGTGATGCTGCCGTCCTTCTCGCGCATGCGCAGCAGCACCTCGAAGTTGAGCGACTCATGCGGCGCCTTGAGCGACATGATCGGCTGCATTTCGAGGAACATGCCTTCGGTCGCGTTGGCCGACGACAGGCGCTCGACCAGTTCGAGCTCCGCCTCGCGCTGCTGGAACGCGGCCGCATTGCGCTCGTACACCACCAAGCCGTCCGACCCCGTCTTCGCTTCGCGGCAGGCGCGGTCGGCGTTCGACACGGCATCCTTCATCTGCATTCCCGCGCTCACCTCGATCAGGCCGATCGAGCCGCGCACGTGGAATGCCTTGTCGCCCACCCGGTATGGCGTGTTGCCGATGCGGTCGACGATGCCGCGGCAGATCAGCTGAGCCAATGGCACCGCCGTATCGGGCATCACGATGACGAATTCGTCGCCGCCGACGCGGCCGATCTGCTGGCCGCCGGCCAGCATGGTCTGCATGCGCTCGCACACCTGCTTGAGCACTTCGTCGCCGGCGGCGTGGCCGAACAGGTCGTTGATCAGCTTGAAGCGGTCGAGGTCGAGGTAGGCCAGCGCCAGCGGCTTGCCGGCCGCCACCGATCCGGCCAGGCTCTCGAACATCTTCTCGATGCCGCGCCGATTGAACACCTTGGTCAGCGGATCGTTGTTGGCCATGAAGCGCAGTTGCTCGGTGGCCTTGGCCTTTTCGGTGGTGTCTTCCAGCACGCCCTCGATGCGCCCGCGCGCCAGCGTGGCGCGCACCAGGAAGCGCTTGCTGCCTTCGCGGTTCTGGATCTCCATCTCGGCGTCGGCGTGGGTGTGCACCATGTCGTGCAGCTGGCTCCATACGCCCTCGGCGAAGAACTGCTTCCAGCGCGTGCGGCCGGAGACGATCTTGGTCTCGCCCAGCATCTTGCGCAGTGCCGGATTGGTGCTGAGGAAGTGGCCGTAGACGTCGAGCGTAAACAGGCCGACCGGCATCGCCTCGTAGGCATGCTCGAGCTGCTCCTGCGCTTCGATGCGGCGCTCGGTCTCGAGGCGCATCTGTTCTGCCACGGCCAGCGCGGCGAGCAGGCTCGACGCCAGCGCGGCGGTGACGCTGTTGATCACCCCGACCATCTCGCGCAGGCCGAGCGCGGCGGCCACCACTTCGGCCACGCCGGCGGCGAAGGTGACGACGAAGGAGGCGGCGAACCAGAACGCGGCGCGGGTGTGCGAGCGGAACATGATGCTCATCAAGGCAGCACCCATGACGCAGACGCCAAGGCCGGTAATCACCCACAGGACCGGCAGGAAGATGTGGTAAGGGAGCAACACCGAGCTGGCGATCAGCGGCGGGCAGCACCATTCGGCGATCCGCAGCGGCATCACGTAACGCGATTTGCGCAGATCCTTGCCGAACAGGGTCTGGAACAGCACCAGCGTGACCACCGGATACATCGCCAGCGTCAAAGCGCGGCTGAGCATCAGGAATTGCTCGGGCACGATCTGGCCCAGCCACTGGATGTCCCAGCCGGCCGACAGTGCGGCGGCGCGCAGGTTCAGGATCAGCCAGCCTGCGAACAGCACGTACAGCATCTGGCGGTTGATCAGCGCGGTAATCAGCACGAACAGGGCCAGCACCACCATGCCGCCGTCGAGCAGGCCCGACTTGCGATGGTAGCCCTGCACCGACAGATTGAGCTGTTCGGCCGGCCATTGCAGCGCGGTCAGGTGCGCCGGTCCGACAAAGGTGGCGCGGCACAGGACGTCGGCCGGCGTCCGTGTCAGGTTCAGGACGAATCCGGCCTTGACTGGCGCCAGCGCGCCGTTGGCGGTGTTGCGCGTGGAGGAGCCCAGCAATTGCAGGCTCGCCTGGTCCCAGCACGCCATCTCCAGCGCGTGGCGCGACGGGAATTCGACGGCGTCGGCTTCGCCCGGCTTGCCCAGCGTGGTAAAGCTGAACCAGACCGGCGCCTCGGCCAGACGGGTGTCATAGGACTCGACGGCGCGGCGCGTCTGCAGCGCGGCGACTGCGGCGGCCGGCGTCAATGGCGCGCCGCCCTGGGCGGCCACCTTGAACGAAATCGGTTGTTCGCCGCTGGCGACGTAATGGTTGTTCCACAGCGCCATGGCGATCACCGACATCACGGCGATCCCCAAAGGCACCATATAGAACGCGAAGAAGCGCAGCGTTTTTTCCATCGCCCGATGGGCGAGCGCTGGAAGCGGTTTGCGCAACTGAAAATTCGTATCGGGCATTAGCGGTATCCAACTGCGTAGGGGGCGGCCGTCCGCAGGACGGACAGACGGTTATTCTACGCGAAGGATACCCCAAAAAGTGATACCGTGATGCAATAACTATGAATTTAGGCGAGCAGCAGTTCACGTGCGCGCACCACCGACGGCGGCGCCATCGGACGGGCCAGGCGCGAACGCTGCACGCGCGGCGCGCGCTTGGCGCCGATATCGATGTCCGGGTGCTTGATATGGCGGAAGAAACCGAGCAGCGGATGGGCCGCCGCGGTCCAGCGTTGCTCGCCGGTCGCGATCTCGAACTGCATCACGCGGTGCGGGATGTTGCCGACGTGGCTGAGCGGAACCGGCGCCTTGTCTTCGAACACATCGGAAAACAGCAGCTGCTCGTACTGGCGGTCGATCGGCGCGCGGCCGGTCACCACCGCGTATTCGATATTGTTCGCTTCGCAATACTCGAAGCTGGCCTTGATCAGCGCCACCTTGACGACGCGGCCGATGCGGCCCTCGCCGATGCCCAGGCGGGTCACCTCGGCCAGGCGGCGCCCTTGCAGGTAGGCTGGCAGCTCTACCGAATCTTCCACCGACAGCGCGCGGTGCAGATTGGTCTGGATGCGCAGGCTGCCCAGCGGCGAGCCGTCCAGCTTGGACTCGGCCAGCAGCACCACGCAGTCGTCTTCGTAGTCGCTGTGCTCAGGCTCGATCAGGGTCTGGGCGAATTCGGGAATATGGCGTGCATAGGCGGCGTGGCGGATCTGCACCGCCTTGCGCATGTCCTCGTCGCTGTGCACGCGCTTGATGGTAAATGGCAGGCGCTCGACGCCCTGCTCCTGGTCGTGTGCAACGGCGCCAGCGAGCATGCGGCTCGTGCGGGAAGGGGTAGCTGCCACTGCTTCGAACTGTTCCATTTTGACACTCCTTAGATAATTTGTTGAATTTCGTTTTAACAATTATCTGCCGCCAGGAAATTATCAAAGTGTCGATAAGGAATCGTTTTATGCCCTAGTTCCTTGGATTTGTTTCATTTAGGAATATTCAGGTTTGACGTTTGTAACAGCAAGAAACGTCAATTTCATGCATCGTCGGGAATGAGGAACAGCAAGTCGGTGACGCCAATGTCAACTCCTTCTTGCGAGAGCAAAGTGCTGGCCTGCCCGCGGTGATGGGTCTGATGGTTGAAGAAATGCATGACCAGACTGAAATAGTTCTTCTTGCATACGCCGCGGGAATTGCCGTAGTGCAGCGTATGGTCGAGCTCGTCCTCCGCCATCGCCGCGCTCCACGCAAGGATGGTTTCGTCGAGCAGGCGCCGCCGCGTCCACAGGCTGTCCAGGTCGGCGAAGATCATGGCGCCCAGACTGGCGGGGTCGGGCAGCGCGCGCACCGGATCGAGCTGCGAATAGCCGGCGGGATGCAGCGCGAAGCGCTTGAGCCAGATGACGTCGCCGTTGGCGATATGGTTCAGGGTGCCGAGGATCGAGCCGAAGAAAGCCTTGCGGTCGGCGGCGAGCGCGTCGGCCGGCAGTTTGGCGGCGGCGGCGAAGACGCGCTCGTTCATCGTGGCGTTGTAGGCCGCCATCAGGCGGATATGGTCGATGCGGCTCATGGCGATGCTCCCGTAGGCAAAATCGCAATATTACCTCGGCCGTGATACGCCAGGTCAAGATGGGGTCAGGTCCGCAGGACCAGACTCCATCTCATGCCAGCGGCGATGGAGCACCGGGGTCTGGTCCTGCGGACCTGACCCCATTTTCAGGGATCGAGCCTGCCCTCGCCCAGCCGCCGGGCCAGGAATTCGACCAGCGCCGCCACCCGCGGCGCCAGCGCGCCCTGCTTGTAGAACACCGCCCACACCGGCTCCGACCAGGGCAGCGTCAGCGCCGGCAACACCGGCGCCAGGCGGCCTTCGGCCACGTCGTCGCGCGTCAGGAAATCGGCCAGGCGCACGATCCCCGCGCCGGCGATCGCAAGGTGGCGCAGCGTCTCGCCGCTCGACGCCGTCACCGCCGGATTGACGGCCATCCCCTCGCCGCCTTCGTGCGCGAGCGGCCAGACGTTCAGCGAGGCCGGCGCCGTGAAGCCGAGCAGGCGGTGCGCCGCCCGGTCGCCCGCATCGCGCGGAACGCCGTGCCGGGCCAGGTAGCTTGGTGCCGCCAGCAGGCGCAAGCGGCTGCCGCCCAGCCGGCGCGCGTTCAGGGTCGAGTCGGCCAACGGACCGATCCGGATCGCCAGGTCGGCGCGCTCCTCGATCAGGTCGATGACGGTCTCGCCGCCGGTCAGCTCCAGCCGCACCAGCGGATAGGCGTCGAGGAATTCGGCGGCCAGCGGCGCGACCAGGTGGTCCAGCGCCGGCGTCGCGGCATTCACGCGCACCAGTCCCGATGGCTGCGAGCGGCGCGCCGCCACCTGCGCCTCGGTGTCCTCGAGTTCGGCGAGCACCGTGCGCGCGCGCCCGAGCAGCCAGGCGCCCTCCTCGGTCAGGTCGAGCCGGCGCGTGGTCCGGAGCATCAGCGTCATGCCCAACTGCGCCTCGAGCCGCGAGATGGTGCGGCTCACGCCCGACGGCGTCTGCCCGAGCCGCCCGGCGGCGCCCGAAAACGAGCCGGTGTCTATGACCGCGGCAAAGGCAATCAGCGCGTCCACATCGATCATTCGTGACTCCAGGTCAAAAGTCTATTGTACGGCAGGGTATTTTTCTTTGTGCCGCGCGCGGCCACACTGCATGCCTCACTCTTACAAGGAACCACCATGCCTCTCGCACTCTGGGCGCTGACCCTGTCGGCATTCGCCATCGGCACCACGGAATTTGTCATCGTCGGGCTGATCCCGACCATCGCCGCCAGCCTGGGCGTGTCGGTCCCGTCGGCCGGCCTGCTGGTCAGCCTGTACGCGCTCGGCGTCGCGATCGGCGCCCCGGTGCTGACCGCCCTCACCGGCCGCGTGCCGCGCAAGCAGCTGCTGCTCGGTCTGATGGTGCTGTTTACCATCGGGAACCTGCTGGCCTGGCAGGCGCCCGGCTACGCCACGCTGATGGGCGCGCGCGTGCTCACCGGCCTCGCGCACGGTGTGTTCTTCTCGATCGGCTCGACCATCGCCACCAGCCTGGTGCCGAAGGAAAAAGCGGCCAGCGCCATCGCGCTGATGTTCTCCGGCCTGACCGTGGCGCTGGTGACCGGCGTGCCGCTCGGGACCTTCATCGGCCAGACCTTCGGCTGGCAGGCCACCTTCCTGGCGGTGTCGCTGCTCGGCGTGATCGCCATCATCGGCAGCGCGATGCTGGTGCCGCGCGATATCGCGGGCAGCAAGCCGTCGCCGCTCCTGACGCAACTGGCGGTGCTGCGCAAGCCGCGCCTGCTGCTGGTGTACGCGATGACCACGCTGGGCTACGGCGGCACCTTCATCGCCTTCACCTACCTCGCGCCGATCCTGCAGGAAGTCTCCGGCTTTTCGGCCTCGTCGGTGAGCCTGGTGATGCTGGTGTACGGCGTGTCGGTCGCCGCCGGGAATATCTGGGGTGGCAAGCTGGCCGACCGCAAGGGCCCGGTGCGCGCGTTGCAGATCGTGTTCGCGCTGCTGGCGGCGGTGCTGCTGGTGCTGACGTTCACCGCGCCGAACAAGCTGCTGGTGCTGGCCACCGTGCTGGCGTGGGGCGCGGTCGCCTTCGGCAACGTGCCGGGACTGCAGGTGTACGTGGTCAAGCGCGCCGAGCGCGATGCGCCGCAGGCGGTGGACGTGGCCTCGGGCCTGAACATCGCCGCCTTCAATGTCGGCATCGCGCTGGGCGCCTGGGGCGGCGGCCTGGTGGTCGCGCGTCTCGGCCTGATGGCCACCCCGTGGATCGGCGCGCTGGTGGTGCTGGGCGCGCTGGCCCTGACCACGCTGGCCGGCCGACTGGACAAACGCGACGCGGCCGCCGAGCCGAAAGAACTCCGCCTCGCCGCCTGATCTGTTTTATTCGACGCCGCGGTCCAAGGTCTGGGGTCAGGTCCGCCGGACCTGACCCCGGTTTTGTCGCCGCCGCCGAACGAAGTCGGCAGTTCAGTCGCAGTCGCTTACACATCCAGCTCCGGATAGTGCCTGAAGATGCCCTCCTCATTGAATGGTATGCGCCGCTTTGACGCCAGATAGGCTGCGATGTTGGGGCGCGCCGCCACCAGTTCGCGCAGCGCCGCGAGCCGCGGATAGCCTGGCTCGATGCGTGCCATCGCTTTCGGAAACGCGTAGCGCAATCCTTCGATCACCTGGAACATGGACAGGTCGGCATAGGTGAGCTTCGCGCCATTGAGATACCCGCCCTTGCCCACCCTGGCCAGCACGCCCTCGAAATACTCGAAGTACTTCGGCACGCGTTCAGCCAGGAAGGCCGCGGCGCGCTTCTTCGCTTCCTTCTTCTGGTCTTCGTAATACAGCGAACTCGAAATGGGATGATGGGTGTCGTGCACCTCGGCCACCAGGTCGGCGATCGTCAGCTGCAGCTGGTGGACCCACAGCCGCCCAGCCTGCGCGCGCGGCGCCAGGCCATGCGCGCCGCCGAGGAACAGCAGGATGTTGGCGGTCTGGCCGATGACTTGGTCGCCTGCCGCCAGGAACGGCGGCGCGAACGACGGCGTGGCCGCCTCCTTCATCAGCTTCATCATCGCGCGCGTGCCATTGCGGGTGCGCGCCACGTCCACGTACTGCGCCTGCGCCTCTTCCAGCGCGAGCCGGACGAATTCGCCGCGGCCAGGAATCGTCGGCCAGTAGTAAAGCTGATAGACCATCGCCTTCTCCATCGGTTGCGCATCGCTCGATTATCGGCCAATTTTCTTTTGCCGGCGCCCGGTTACATGCTAGTCTCGCGCTACCGCCGAAGAGCGGTCACAAGACGTCCATCAAACAAGGAGAACAACATGCTCAAGAATTTCGCACTCGCCGTACTCGCGATCCTGGTCATCATCGTCGGCATCGCCATGACGAAGCCGGACACCTACTCGGTCAAGCGCACCATCGCCATCAAGGCGGCGCCGGAGAAAATCGCCCCGCTGATCACCGACTTCCATCAGTGGGCCAGTTGGTCGCCGTGGGAACATCTCGATCCGGCCATGCAGCGCACCTTCAGCGGCGCCCCGGCTGGCAAGGGCGCGATCTACGAGTGGAAGGGGAACAAGGATGTCGGCCGCGGCCGCATGGAGATCACCGATGCAACCACGCCGGCCAGCACCAAGATCGACCTGCTGTTCATGGAGCCGTTCGAGTCGCACAACACCACCGAATTCGTCCTGGTCCCGCAGGGCGCCGAGACCCAGGTCACGTGGAACATGGCCGGCCCGATGAACTTCATGGCCCGGATCATGAGCGTATTCACCAGTATGGATTCGATGATCGGCAAGGACTTCGAAAAAGGCCTGGCCAGCATGAAGGCCGTCGCGGAAAAGTAAGTCCCTTGAGCGATATCACCGCCTGATCCGCGCGGTGGGTCAAGATGTGAAGTGGCGCGCGGCGCCACTTCCCCATCGACACACGCGGAGCAGTCCCGATGATCGTCGCTCAACTCGTGAAGCAGTGGCTTTCCCGGCGCGCGCGATACGGGTTCACGCCATCGATCGGTTCAATCGCGCGCAGCCTGCGTGTGCTGCGTTACCGCCGCGAACACCGGCGCCTGTGCGCGCTCGACGTCTACCGCAACTATGTCGCGATGCCGGCCAACGACGACCTGTTTCACTACCTCAGCCACCGCTTCTACCTGAGCCGCCACCTGGCCCCGCGCGCCCGTGTCGCGTGCGTGCTGCGCCATTACGGCTTCGAAGACGAGACCTTCAACACCTCCTACAAATACGCGGTGTACCGCGCCGGCGGCCTGACCCTGTGGCAGCGCTGCGCCAACGGCTGCAGGTTTGCCATCACGCTGTCGATGGCCTCGCGCATGGACGCCGAGGGCGACCTGACGATCATGTTCGAAGCCGACGGCGCCTGCCTGCACCGCCTCAGCTTCAGCTGGATCGAGGGCCGCTTCGCCGGCGTGGAGGCCCCGCTCGTGCCTTTCGTGGCGCGCAATCAGGGCAGCCGTCCCGGGTCGCACGGGGCGATCGCCGCGTTCGAGCAGGCCTTCCCGCACAATTCGCCCAGCCTGTTCTGCACCGCCGCGATGCAGGGCGTGGCGCTGGCCGTCGGCATGACGCAGATCGCCGCGATCAAGCACAGCGCCCATCCGTTCGGCCATGACGCCCCGCCGCAGCGGGCCGCGCGCATGGCTGCGGCCTACGACCATGTCTGGGAACAGCTTGGCGGCGTCGAGCTCCCCGGGCCGTCCTGGCTGATCGAGCTGCCCTATCGCCTCAAGCCGCTGTCGGACATCCCGGCCAGGCACCGCCGGCGCGCCGCGACGCGGCGCGCACACTGGAACGAAATCGGCGAGGCGGCGCGCGCCATGCTCGCCTCCAAGCTCAAGCGCGTGCCAAGGCTGGCGCCGCCGCCCACCGCGCCGGCCCCGCGCCAGGCCGCTTCCGTGTAAGCGCCGTCGCACCGGCGAAGGCAGGCGCCACGCTGGTCATTTGTTCATGATAGAATCTGCGCTCGCTAGGGGTCCCGGGATGTTTGCCGGGTGAGAGATACCCTCCGTACCTGATCTGGATAATGCCAGCGTAGGAAAGCGCAAAGTAGTTCCCCTTTGTATGCTCGCCTCCCGTCTGGCTCCGGTTTTTATAGTACGCGCCGGTTTGTCCGGCGCATAAAACGAGCAGACAATGTCCCAACCAATCCTGAAGTATTCCGTTCTCGCCTTCGCCGTAATGCAGGCGTGTTCCGCCCTCGCCCAGACCACCATGACCGAAGTTGTCGTCAGCGCCACCAGGCCTGCCGGCAGCGAGCGCGCCAGCATCGGCGGCTTTGCCGATGCACCGCTGCTCGAGACGCCGGCGACGGTCAGCGTGATCGACCGCCAGCGCATGCAAGACCTCGGCATCCATGACAGCACCGGCGCCATGAAGCTCGATGCGGCCGTCAGCGATTCATACAACGCGGTCGGCTACGCCGAGAATTTCTCGATCCGCGGCTTCAACCTCGACAACACCTCCAGCTACCGCAAGGACGGCCTGGCGATACCGGGCGACACCCAGATCCCGCTGGAAAACAAGGAGCGCATCGAAGTGCTCAAGGGCCTGGCCGGCCTGCAGGCGGGCGTCGCGGCGCCAGGCGGCATCATCAACTACGTGACCAAGCGTCCGACCGCTACCTCCCTTCGCTCGGCGACGTTCGAGGTGCGCGAGCGCGGCACCCTGTACGGATCGATGGACCTGGGCGGACGCTTCGACGACCGTCGCTTCGGCTACCGGATCAACGCCGCGGCCGAGAAGCTGCGCTCCTACGTCAAGGGCGCCGACGGCGAGCGCCAGTTCGTCTCCGGCGCCTTCGACTGGCAGGTCACGCCGGACGCGCTGCTGCAGCTCGACCTCGACTACCAGCACAAGTCGCAGCTGACCGTGCCGGGCTACCAGCTGATCAACAACGTCAGCCTGCCGACCGGGGTTTCGCAGACCATGCTGCTGAACGACCAGCCGTGGGCCAAGCCGGTCGACACGAAAAGCACCAACGCCGGCCTGCGCTTCGAATACCGCCTCAGCGACGACTGGAAGGCCAGCGTCGGCATGAACAAGCACTGGTTCAAGCGCGACGACTACACCGCCTTCCCTTACGGCTGCAATTTTGATTATGGCTTCTGTGCGAACGGCGACTACGACGTCTACGATTACCAGAGCGCGGGCGAGCGCAAGTCGCCGTTTGGCGCGCAGGCGATGGTGCAGGGTAAATTCTCTACCGGCGCAATCAGGCACGACCTGACCGCCGGCGCGTCGATCTTCACCCGCAGCGACAAGTCGGGCGACTACGTCTACGACTTCGCCGGAATGAGCAATATCTACCACAACGTCATCGTGCCGCCGGCGCCGGGCAATCCGACGACAGGCCCGGTATTCGAGCGCCGCAGCGAGAACGAGCGCGCCGTGTTCGTGCAGGATATCGCCGCCATCACGCCGCAGTTCAAGCTGCACGCCGGCCTGCGCTACGTGCAGGTCAAGCGCGACGAGTACATCCCGGACGACAATTCGCGCGTCGCCAATGCGCCGCGCTTCTACGCGCACAGCGACGAAGGCTTCGCGCTGCCGAACGTCGCGCTGGTGTACAGCCCGAGCCAGGACTGGAACCTGTACGCGGCGCTCTCGCACGGACTGGAACATGGCGGCATCGCTCCGATCGAGACCACCAACCAGAACACGGCGCTGGCGCCGAGCCGCTCGAAGCAGGTCGAAGTGGGCGTCAAGGGCGCGATCAATAACGACGTTACCGTGTCGGCGGCGCTTTTCCAGATCCGCAAAGGCCACGAGTTCACCGACGAAGCCATCAACACCTACGTGCGCCGCGGCGAATCGACCCACCGCGGCCTGGAGCTGTCGGCCCAGGGCGGCGTCCACAGCGGCCTGCAGTACGGCGTGTCGCTGCTGGCGCTGCACACCGACCAGCAAGGCACCGGCCAGGCGGACTTCGACGGCAAGCGCGTCACCGATGTCCCGAACTTCAAGTCGAGCGCGTGGGTTGAGTATGCGGTGCCTGCCGTGGCGGGCCTGAAGGTCAACGCGGCCTGGCAGTATTCGGGCGAGAAGGCGTTCGACCTGGCCAACACGGTCAACGTGCCGGCCTACCACCTGTTCGACCTTGGCGCGTCGTACGCGACCCGCGTGGCCGGCATGTCGACCACGCTGCGCTTTGGCGTCAACAACGTGTTCGACAAATTCTACTGGCGCGATGTCACGCCGGCGCTGGGCGGCTACCTGCTGACCGGCGCGCCGCGCACCTTCCGCGCATCGGCGCAGTTCGACTTCTAAAAGGCGTACTGGATCCGCATCGCGACGCTTTTGGCGTTGCGTGCGGAATTCTTGCCGATCAGGTAAGCCGCTTCATACTTCCACTCATGTCCGCCCGCCAGGAGCCAGCTGCCGAAAACGGCTGGCCCCGCGCGGTGCGACTGCTGCTCGCGCGGCAGCCAGTCGTTCCACTTCCCCATCTCGCCGAACCCCTGCACGCCGAACTGCAGCTTCTCGATCCAGCGGTATTTCACCTGCCACTGGTAGGCGATCGTGGTCGCTTCGGCCTGCGCGGTGCGGCAGTGCCGCTGCAGGAACACATTCAGGTTCAACTGGGTGCGTCCAAATTCCGTCTGCAGCACCGGGCCGTATTCGTACCCGATCTCGCCCGATCCGTCAGTGTCCCGTTCAATGTTGGTATGGAAGGCCAGGTCCACCGGATACTCGCCCTGCGTCAGCATGAAGTCGTTCTGCCACTCGACCGCGGACAGATGGTTCGAGCCGGGACTCATCTGGAACCACTGCGCCGTCAGCTCGGTGTACCAGCGCGAGGTGACGTTCCACGCCAGGCCCAGCTCGGGAGAACTGCGCGGCGCCTTGCCGGCCGGCTTCGCGTTCCAGTACTTGAAATCGACCGAGCGCTGTCCTTCGTTGGGATAAGTGGTGACCAGGTAGTAGCCGGTGTCGGCCGCTGCCTGCTGCATCAATAAAGCCAGGGACGTCAACACCAGGATCTTCTTCATCGACGGTTCTCGCGGTTGATTCAGTGGTTGAATTGTCCCAGCAGCGCGGCGGTGCGCGCGACGCGCTGTTCCAGGTCGCCGGTCAGCAGCGCGTAGTCGACGCCCTGCCGCTCCAGGCGCCCGATCAGCGCCTGGTGCACGACCAGCCGAACTTCGGCCGATTCGCGCTGCAGGCCGTCTGCGACCCAGGGCAGATCCGGCGCCGCCACCAGCGTCAGCGCGTAATCGTGATCCAGCGCCAGCGCCTCCAGCCGCGGATCGACTCGGCCCCAGTAGACGCCACTGTAGACCGCCGTCATCAGCGGCGTGGTGTCGCAAAACAAGAAATCCCGCGCCAGTGGCTCGGCCGCATCCTCGCGTTCGAGCTGGGTTTGCGCGATCGCCAGCTGGTCGTGCTCGAACGGCACGCGCGCATTCAGCTCGACGAACTCGCGCAGGTATTCGCGCACCCAGACGGTGCCGTAGCGGTTTGCCAACGCCGTGGCCAGCGTCGATTTGCCGGTCGATTCGGCGCCCAGGATGGCGATGCGCGGCACCGTCATCGCGCCACCCTGCTCCAGGCGCGCAGGCCGATCGCGGCCATCACGACGAACACCGCGTACAGGATCGCCGTCAGCACCAGATGCTTGTACAGGTACAGGCCGACGTACAGCACATCGACCGCGATCCAGGCATGCCAGTTCTCGACCTTCTTGCGCGACAGGAGGACCTGGCCGAGCAGGCTGCCGGCAGTCAGGAAGCCGTCCGCGTGCGGCACGTCGGTGTTGGTCCAGGTCTTGAGGAACCAGGACAGCAGCACGAAGCCGGCCGCCCAGCCGGCCAGCGACACGATCCAGCCGCGCCGGTCCAGGCGCGTGACGTCGAGCACCTGGCCCTGCGCGCCGCCGTGCAGCCAGCTGTACCAGCCCCAGAACGAGACGATGATGAAGACGGCCTGCAGGCCGGCGTCGCCATACAGGCGCGAGTCGTAGAACACCACGCCATACGCGGCCGAGGAGACGATCGCGAACAGCCAGGCCCAGTGGTTCTGGCGGATATTGAGCAGGACCGTCGCGACCGATAGTACGAAGGAGATCAGTTCTAGCGGGGTGGTGGCAAAGCCGAACAGGGGAAACGTGTCGTTCATCGGGAAGCGGTGAGGGTCAATCGGGGCTGCATGCCGGCGCGCGCGGCCAGGCGCACCAGCAGGTCGAGGCTGAACTGCGCGGTCTTGCCGTGCTTGATTTCGGAGACCCGCGCCTGCGTGGTGCCGAGCAGCGCCGCCGCCGCGGTCTGGGTCAGGCCGGAGTGCTCCAGCCACGCCTCGAGGGCGGCCGTCAGCGCGGCGCGCATGTCGAGCTCTTCGGGGGCAGGATGGTTGGGCGAAGTCATGTGCCGTCAAGTATGGCGCGCAAACGCCATTTATGCAAGATTTCGCATAATTCTGGCAACGTTGCAAATCCCTCAAAATTTTATATGCTTTAAATCAACATTTGGATATACTTTTTGCACAATTATTCTGGAGACTGTCGATGCGCTTGCTTGCCCTGCTGATCTGTTCGGCCTTGAATGTAGTCCCCGTCTTGGCGCGCGCCGCGGAGCCGGTCGTGCCGATCGACGCCTTCGTCGAGCAAATGCGCTACAGCAAGCCGCGCATCTCGCCCGACGGCAAACACATCGCCATCAGCGTGCGCATCGAGCGCGGCGACCGCACCGTGCCGACCATGACGGTGTACTCCCTGCCCGACCTGAAAATCGTCAGCACCATCGCCCTGCCCGGCTTCGAAGTGCCGGTCAACTTTCAATGGATCAGCAGCCGGCGCCTGATCGTCGAAAAAGGCCTTGAACTGGGACTGCGCGAACGTCCCCGCCGCACCGGCGAAGTGGTGGCTGTGGACCTGGACGGCACCAAGCCGCAGTACCTGTACGGTTACAACGGCTTCCAGCAGTCGAGCCGCGGCGACCGGTATGGCGACGACTACGGCTGGGGCAACGTGGAACATATCCCGCTGGCGCGCGACGGCCACGTCTTCCTCGGCGGGCATTTGTGGCGGAGCAGCCGCAGCATGCTCTACGACATCCAGACCTCCAACTCCGTGCGCAAGCTGCTGGCCGACATTCCGATGAAGGATGCCGGTTTCATTTTCCAGAACGACGCCACGCCGCGCTTTGCCTACGGCGACGATGACGATAACCAGCCGTTCCTGTATCGCCTCGACGATGCCAGCGGCGAGTGGCGCCGGCTGGAACGCCAGGCGGGCGCGCCGCGCTTCCATCCGATCGCGTTCACGCCGGACAACAGCGAAGTGTACGCCTGGCAGAGCGTCGCCGGCGGCCCGTGGGAACTGGTGCGCGAGAACATGAAAACCGGCGCGCGCACGGCGATTGCGAAAGATCCCGTGGCCAGCATCGAGGAACTGCACTTCGGCACGAACCGCTCCGTGCCGTTCGCCTATTCCGCCACGACCGGCAAGCCGGTGGTGCGCTACCTTGACGAGAACAACGAGAACGCGGTTCTGCACAAGACGCTGAGCGCCCAGTTCCCCGGCGAGTTTGTCCACTTCCTCAATTCCTCCGACGACGGCCAGAAGCTCTTGTTCAGCGTGGCCAGCGACCGCGATCCGGGCTCCTTCTACCTGTTCGACAAGCAGAACGGAAAGGCCGAACTGCTGTTTTCGAACATGGAGCGGATCGACCCTGAGCAGATGGCCGAGCGGCGCCCGATCAAGTTCGTCGCGCGCGACGGCCTGACCATCACCGGCTACCTGACCGTGCCGAAAAACCCGTCGGGCAAGAAGCTGCCGATGGTGCTGCTGCCGCATGGCGGCCCGTTCGACGTGGCCGATTCATGGTATTTCGATGAAGACGCGCAGTTCCTGGCCAGCCGCGGTTACGCGGTATTGCAGGTCAACTTCCGCGGCTCCAGCGGACGCGGTCCACGCTTCGAGCGCGCGGGCTACCGCCAGTGGGGCGGCAAGCTGCTCGACGATTTGAGCGACGGCGTCAAGTGGGCCAACGGCCAGCCCGACATCGACGCCTCGCGGGTGTGCGTGTTCGGCGCCAGCTACGGCGGTTACGCCGCCCTGATGCTGCCAGTGCGCGAACCGGCGATGTTCAAGTGCAGTGTCGGGTATGTGGGCATGTATGATCTCTCCACCGTGTTCGACCAGGAAGGGGTCAAGGGCAACGTCCAGGCTACCAATTTCTTCATGAAGACGCTCGGCAAGGATCCGGCGGAGCTGGCCGCCAATTCGCCGGTCAACCTGGCCGAAAAAATCAAGGTCCCGGTGCTGCTGGTACACGGGAACAAGGACAAGATAACCCCTCTTGCGCAGGCCGAGACGATGCGCGACGCGCTGACCAGGGCCGGCCGGCCGCCGCAATGGATGCTGGTGAAGGGCGAGGGACACGGCTTCTACGACGCCGAACACCGCAAGCAGTTCTACGAAGCGCTTGAAGCCTTCCTCGACAAGCATATCGGGCACTGATAAAAAAGGGTCAGGCCGCGCACGACCTGACCCCAGCTTTTGGCAGCATCGGGGTCTGGTCCCGCGGACCTGACCCCAGCTTCGCTTTATTTCTTCGGATACTTGATCGTCATTTCCTTCAGCAGGTTGTCGGCATGGTCGACTTCCTTCATCACCCACAGCATGTAGCGGATATCGACGTGGATCGCGCGCGTGATGGCGCTGTCGAAGTACCAGTCCTTGGTGATCGACTCGTAGGTCGAATCGAAGTTCAGGCCAATCAGCTCGCCGCGCTTGTTCATCACCGCCGAACCGGAGTTGCCGCCGGTCGTATCCGCGCTCGACAGGAAGTTGACCGGCACCGTGCCCAGCACCGGATCCTTGAACACGCCATACCGCTTTTCCTTGATCGCGTCGAGCAGCTCTTTCGGCGCGATGAACGGATCCTTGCCGGTGTGCTTCTCGACGATGCCTTCGACCGTAGTGAACGGGCCCTTGGTCACGCCGTCGCGCGCCACGTACGGCGCCACGGTGCCGAAGGTCACGCGCAGGGTCGAATTCGCATCGGGATAGACCGGCTTGCCCTGGCTCTTCTTCCACGCGATCACCGCCGCCATGTACTGCGGGACGATGCGTTCGAGGTTGCCCGACACTTCCTTGCGGCGGTTCTCCAGGTTCATGCCGACGTCGTGCATGCGCACGGCCATCTTGATGAAGGCGTCGTCCGACTTGCGGAAGGCGTCGGCGTCCTTGCCGATCCAGGCCAGGCGCTTGGCGGTGTCGCCCAGTTCGGTCGCCTTATACAGCGCAGGCACGGTGGACGTCGCCGGCACGAGCGCATCGAGGCCTTGCGGATGCATTCGCGGCGCCATCTTGCTGTAGCGCTGCAGCGCAGCCGCGTAGCGCGCTTCATCGACGCTGGCGACGAACGACTGCTCCAGGCGGGTCAGGCGCGCCTTGATGAACGACAGGTCGCGTTCCTGGTAGCCGGCTTCGCGCTTGGTGTCCGGCTTCTGCTGTTCGAGCGCCAGCCGGTACAAGGTGCGCGCGCTGGCCAGCAGGTCGCTGTGGGTGGCGACCGACCAGGCGTACTCCTCTTCGGACAGCGCCATGTCGGCGGCGATCACCGCATCGAGATCGGCCATCAGGGTCTTCGGCGCGGCCGACGGGTTCTTCGCGAGCCAGGCGCGGAACTCGGCGTCCTGCACGTCCTTGATCGCGGCGATGTCCTTGCGCGCAAAGCCGTCCATCAGGCCCTGGGTCTTCTTGAGCACGTTGTTGATGCCCTTGACCACGTTCGCGTAGCGCACGTCGTAGGCCGGGTTGCCCATGGTGGCGGCGGCGATCACGGCCAGGTCGGCCTGCATGCCGGCCACGCGCAGCGGGAAGTCGGCGTCGCGCGCGAAGCGGATCTCCGACGGCAGCTTGTAGCGGCTGGTGCGGCCCGGGTAGCCGGCCAGCAGGACCGGATCGCCGTTCTTCAGGCCTTCGGCCGACACCACCAGGAAGTCCTTCGACTTGAACGGCACGTTGTCCGGCGACGGATCGGCCGGGCGACCGTCCTTGCCGACGTAGGCGCGCAGGAACGAGAAGTCGCCGGTGTGGCGCGGGAACTCGTAGTTGTCGATGTCGCCGCCGTAGTTGCCGATCTTGTCCGACGGCGCGTACACCAGGCGCACGTCGCGGATCATCATCTGGCGGATGCGGTAGTACTCCAGGCCGCGGTGGAAGGCCGGCACCGAGCAGCGGTACGCCTTGTCGGTCTCGCATTCGGCGATCAGCGCCTTGATCCGCGCCTGCACTTCCTCATGGCGCTCGCGTCCCGGCATGGTAGGCGCCAGGCCTTTGAGCACGCGGTCGGTGACGTTTTCCACCTTTTCGGTGACGTACACCTGCAAGGTCGGGCCGCCCGGCAGCTCGGAGGCGCGGTCCTTGGCCAGGTAGCCGTTGGCTATGTAGTTGTGCTCCGGCGTCGAATTGCGCTGGATCGCCGCGTAGCCGCAATGGTGGTTGGTGACGATCAGGCCGTCCGGCGAGACGAACGACGCCGAGCAGCCGCCGGTCGAGACGATGGCGCTCATCGGATGCTTCGACAGGTCGGCCAGTTTTTCGGCCGGCATGGTGATGCCGACGCGTTTGAGTTCGGACTTGAGCTGGGTGAGCTGGTGCGGCTGCCATTGGCCTTCGTCGGCGCTGGCGGTGGTGACGGCGCCGAGCAAGGCGACGGGCAAGACGATTGATTTGAACAAGATGGTGTCCCCGGGTGGTGAAAAGCAAGCGGGGAGTATATCTGCCTTGGAAACGGCTGGGAACCGGTTTTTTGGCCGGCCGGGGCCGGTCCTCCCGGCCGCCCCGTTCGTTCGACCGTGTTGGCCGGCGACTACCGCGTGAGCGCCGGTCCGACGTATTTCATCAGCAGGCCTTTTGGTCCGATCGCCCAGCCGGTGGAAGGCGAGGCGAATGCGACCGTGTTCATTGGCGTGCGATCGAGGGCGGTCCAGCTTCTGCCTGCGTCCAGCGTGTAGCCCGATCCCGCCAGGCCGGCCGCGACAAAGCTCGACGGGGCGCCGTTCACCGGCATCACCACCGACATGTAGCCGGTCGGCAGAATCGAAACTGGAGCCCAGGTCGCGCCCCCGTCTTCGCTGCGCGCGCCGTTGACCGCGGCCAGCGCAGGCTCCTTGTAGTCGCCGCCCGCTGCCAGCCCGAGGCGAGGACTGGCGAAGCCGACCGAGAATGCCCCGCGGGCAGCCGCGCCGGCCGGAATCGGCAGCGCCGCGGCGTGCCATGAAGCGCCGCGGTCGCTCGAATGGAATACGCGCGACGATTGCGCGCCACCGGTGACGATCCATGCGTCGCGCGCGCCGGCAACCGACAGGCAGGTGCCGCTGGCGGCGAAAGCGCCCTCGTTCGGCAGCGCGTCGAGGCCTTTGCTGTCCATCTGGCGCCAGGTCACGCCGCCGTCGGCGGTCACGTAGGTCTGGAAGCGGCCCTTGACCGGGTCGCCGAACAGGATGCCGTTGTCGGCGTCCCAGAACGCCATCGCATCCCAGAAGCCGTCGGCAAACTGATTGGTCGCCAGCAGGCGCCAGGTTGCGCCGCCGTCGTCGGTACGGTAGATGCGCGAAGCGGCGCCGGGGCCGGCGCTCATGACCAGCGCGGACTTTGCGTCGATGGCGTGGATGTCGCGGAAATCGAGCTTGTCGGCATCCGGTACCTGCATCGCCTGCCAGTGCGCGCCGTCGGTGGTGCGCAGCACCGTGCCCCTGGCGCCGCTGGCCCACGCCACGGTTTCGCTGACGACCGACAGGCCGCGCAATTCGGCGGTGGTGCCGCTTGCTTCAGCGCGCCAAGGCTGGGAAGGCGCCGCCGGCGGCATCGGCGCACAGGCGGAAAGGCAGGCAATCAGGAAAGGAGTGCAGGCAAGGTGTCGGCGCATGAAGGAACCTGTCGGAGATTTGGAAGATTCAGATCATACGATACAAATGACGCGTCGTACCTGCGAAGGCAGGCACCCATACTGAGCATGCCGAAGAGGCTAATGCCATCTCAGCATAGGTACCTGCCTGCGCAGGTACGACACGCTACTGGATATGCCAGCCGCCGCCCAGGGCCTGGATCAGCGCCACCGCCGTGGTCTGGCGATCGGCCTGCGCCTGCACCAGCGCGCGCCGCGCCGACAGCGCGGTGGCCTGCGCCTGCACCACTTCCGTGTAGCTCACCTGCCCCGCCTTGTACCGGTTCAACATCTGCTCCTCGACCAGGTTGGCCGCGTCGGCGGCCTGGCGCCGCAATACCGTCTGCTGCGACAGCACATGCGTCGCCGCCAGCTGGTCCTCGACATCGCCGAACGCCACCAGCACCGTCTGGCGGTAGCGCGCCGTCGCCGCCTGCTGCGCCGCTTCGGCGCCGGCCACCGCCGCCCGCGTCGCGCCGCCGTTGAAGATCGACTGGGCCGCCGACAGACCGAGCGACCACACCGCGTTCGATACGCTGAACAGGTTCGACACGCTGCTGCCACTGGTGCCGTACGATCCGGAGAGCCCGATGTTGGGGTAATAGGCCGCACGCGCAATGCCGATCTGCTCGTTGGCCGCGGCCACGCGCCGTTCCGCCGCCGCGATGTCGGGCCGCCGCTGCAGCAGCGCCGACGGCACGCCGGCCGGCACGTCCGGCACATTGGCCTGCCACGGCGCCGCGGCCAGCGTGAAGTCGGCCGGCGCTTTGCCGAGCAGGATGGCGATCGCATGTTCGAGCTGGGCGCGCTGGCGAACCAGAGTCAGGTCGTCGCTCTGGGCGTTCGCCAGCTGGGTTTGTGCTTGCAGCACGTCGGACTTGGCGGCGATGCCGGCGTTGAAGCGGTTCTGCGTGATCTGCAGCACGCGCTGGTAGCCCGCAATGGTCTGCGCCAGCAGTTCGCGCTGGGCGTCGGTTTCGCGCAGCGTGAAGTAGTTGGCGGCCAGTTCGCCCTGGGCCGACAGGCGGGCCGCGGCCAGGTCCGCAGCGCTGGCCTGCGCATTGGCGCTGGCGCCGTTGACGCCGGCGCGCAGCCGGCCCCACACGTCCGGCTCCCAGCTGCCTCCCAGCGTCAGGTGGTAGCGCTTGTCGGAGGACGACGACGAACCCGGACCGCCGCTCTTGTCGGCGCCGGCGTTGAGCGACACGGTCGGGAACAGCGAGGCGCGCTGCTGCTGCACCAGGGCGCGCGCCTGCGCATAGTTGGCGACGGCCGCCGCGACGTTCTGGTTATTCACCTCGACGCTTGCCGCCAGGTCGTTGAGCAGCGGATCGCGGAACAGCGTCCACCACGGGCCGCGGTCGAGCGTGTCCGCAGGCGCTGCGGGCTGCCAGGGGCCGGCTTCCTTGAACGCAGCGGGCTGCGGGGTGGACGGCAGCTTGTAGGCCGGGCCGACCGCGCAGCCGCTAATTAGGCCGGCGGCCAGCAGGCATGCGGCGAAGGTGGCGTGGCGTGGTGTCATGGGCTTGGTTCTCATGGTCAGGTTGGCGCCGGCACGCGGCTCAAGGCGCTTTCTTCAGGGCTGCGGCGGCGCAGCTTGTCGAGCAGGATGTAGACCACCGGGGTGGTCAGCAATGTCAGCAGCTGGCTGGCGATCAGGCCGCCGATGATGGCGATGCCAAGCGGCTGGCGCAGCTCCGATCCCTCTCCGAAGCCGATCGCCAGCGGCAAGGCGCCCAGCGCGGCGGCCATGGTCGTCATCAGGATCGGGCGGAAGCGCAGCAGGCAGGCCTCACGCACCGCCGACACCGCATCGAGCCCGCGCGAACGCTCCGCCTCCAGCGCGAAGTCGATGATCAGGATCGCGTTCTTCTTGACGATGCCAATCAGGAGGAACACGCCAATCAGCGCGATGATGGTGAACTCCATCTTGAACATCAGCAGCGCCAGCACGGCGCCGACGCCCGCCGAAGGCAAGGTCGAAAGCACAGTGACCGGGTGCACCAGGCTTTCATACAGGATGCCCAGCACGATGTAGATGACGACGATGGCCGCGAGAATCAGCAAGGGCTGCTGCTGGTTCGATTCCTGGGCGGCGCGCGCTGTGCCCTGGAAGCTGCCGCGCACGTTGGTCGGCATGCCGATGTCGGCTTCGGCCTGGTGCACCGCGGCCTGCCCGTCGGCCAGGTTGCTGCCTTCGGCCAGGTTGTACGACACGGTGGTGGCCAGCTCGCCGTCCTGGTGGTTGACCGAGGTGGGCGTCGATTCTTCCGCGAAGCTGGCGATCGCCGACAGCGGGACCATGTGGGTAGCCGATCCGGACAGCGCCTGCCCGCTGGATGGGTCGCGCGCCGCGGTCAGGTTGGCCGGCGCCGCGGCCGTGCCGTTGTCGGCCGATGTGGCCGAGGCCTGCGCTCCGGTCGATGCGGCCGTCGCCTTCGACGGCACGTACACGTCGCGCAGCGCTTCGGGCGTTTGCGCATATTCCTTCGCCACGCCCATGATCACATGGTACTGGTTCAATTCGTCGTAGATGGTGGCGACCTGGCGCTGGCCGAAACCGTTGTACAGCGCGTTATCGACGTCGCGCGTGGTGATGCCGAGCCGCGTGGCGCTGTCCTTGTCGATCTTCACGTAAGTCTCGACGCCGTTCTCGGCCTGGTCGGTATCGACGTCCACCAGCGCGGGCTGGCGCTTCATCGCGTCGGCCAGCTTGGCCGCCCACAGCTTCAGGTCGGCGCGGTTGTCGCTCTTCAGCGTGTACTGGTAGGTCGAATTGGACTGGCGCCCGCCCATGCGCAGGTCCTGCACCGGATTGAGGAACAGCGACACGCCGGTCACCCGCGCCAGCTGCGGGCGCAGGCGCGCGATCACGGCCTGGCCGGCGTCGCCCTTGACGCGTTCGGACACCGGCTTGAGGTTGATGAACATGAAGCCGCCGCCCGCGCGCGCGCCGCCGGTGAAGCCGACCACGGTGGCCACCGCCGGGTCGCGCTTGATGATGTTCACCAGCTGGCGCAGTTTCTCCTGCATCGCCTGGAACGAAATCGACTGGTCGGCGCGGATGCCGCCGTTGATCTGGCCCGTATCCTGCTGCGGGAAGAAGCCCTTCGGCGCCGCCGAGAACAGATAGACGTTCAGGCCGACCACGAAGGCGAGGATCAGCATTACCAGCAGTTTGCTGTGCAGCGCCCAGTCGAGCGAGTGCTCGTAGCCCTTGAGCACCTTGCCGAAGCCGCGCTCCGCCCACTGCGCGATCTTGCCGGGCTTGCGCTCGATGCCGCCCGGCTTGAGCAGCCAGGCGCACATCATCGGCGTGGTGGTCAGCGAGATCACGAGAGAAATCATCACCGCGGCCGACAGCGTGACGGCGAACTCGCGGAACAGCCGGCCGACCTGGCCGCCCATGAACAGCAGCGGGATGAACACCGCCACGAGCGACAGGCTAATGGACAGCACCGTGAAGCCGACCTCGCGCGCCCCCAGCAGCGCCGCCTTCATGCGATCCATCCCGTCCTCGATATGGCGGCTGGTGTTTTCCAGCACCACAATGGCGTCGTCGACGACAAAGCCGGTGGCCACAGTCAGCGCCATCAGCGACAGGTTGTTCAGGCTGAAGCCGAGCAGGTACATGACGCCGAAGGTGCCCAGCAGCGAGACGATGGTGGCAACCGCCGGGATGATGGTGGCGCGCACGCTGCGCAGGAACACGCTGACCACCAGCACCACCAGGGCGATCGAAATCATGAGGGTCAGCTCGATCTCGTGCAGCGACGAGCGGATCGAATTGGTGGAGTCGGACGCAACCTCGATTTTCACATCCCCCGGCATCTGCGCCTGCAGTGTGGGCAGCAAGGCGCGCACGCCGTCCACGGTGTCGATGACGTTGGCGCCCGGCTGGCGCGTGACCAGCACGATCACGGCCGGCTCGCCGTTGAAGAGGCCAAGCGTGTTGACGTTCTCGACGCCGTCGGTAACGGCGGCGACGTCCTGCAGGCGGATCGCGGCGCCGTCGCGCCAGGCGACGACCATGCTGCGGTAGTCGGCCGCGCTACGCCCGCCGGAAGCGCCGGCCGCCTGCGAATAAATCTGCAGGCGCTTGCCGTTGCCTTCGATCGCGCCTTTCGGGCGATTGGCGTTGGTGGCCTGGATCGCCGCACGCACGTCTTCGGTCGATACGCCGTATTTGTTCAGCGCATACGGCAGCAGGTCCACCCGCACCGCGGGCAGCGAGCCGCCGCCGATCTCGACGTCGCCAACGCCCTGCACCTGCGCCAGCTTCTGCTGCACGAGGTTCGAAACGGTTTCGTAGATCTGGCCAGGCGTGCGGGTCTTCGAGGTCAGCGCCAGGATGATGACCGGCGCGTCGGACGGATTGGCCTTGCGATAGGTCGGATTGCTGCGCAGCGTGGACGGCAGGTCGGCGCGCGACGCGTTGATCGCGGCCTGCACTTCGCGCGCGGCCGAATCGATCTTGCGGTTCAAGTCGAACTGCAGGCTGACGCGGGTCGAGCCGCTGCCGCTGTTCGAGGTCATCTCGTTGACGCCGGCGATGACGCCCAGGCGCCGCTCGAGCGGCGTGGCCACGCTGCTGGCCATCGTGTCGGGGCTGGCGCCGGGCAGCGAGGCCGACACCGAAATGGTCGGATAGTCCACCTGCGGCAGCGGCGACACCGGCAGCACGAAGAAGGCGCCGATGCCGGCCAGCGCGATCCCCAGCGTCAGCAGCACGGTGGCGATCGGGCGCCGCACGAATGGCTGCGACAGGTTCATGCGGTCGCCTCTCCCCGCTTGCTTGCCGCGCGCGCTTCAACGCGGCGCGCCAGGCGGTCGAAGCCGAGGTAGATCACGGGGGTGGTGAACAGCGTCAGCAACTGGCTGACGATCAGGCCGCCGAAGATGGCCAGGCCCAGCGGCCGGCGCAGCTCGGCGCCCTCGCCCCAGCCGAGCATCAGCGGCACGGCGGCGAACAGCGCGGCCAGCGTCGTCATCAGGATCGGGCGGAAGCGCAGCATCGCGGCCTGGTGGATCGCCTCGCGCGGCGGCTTGCCTTCGTCGCGTTCGGCCTCGATGGCGAAGTCGATCATCATGATGGCGTTCTTCTTGACGATGCCGATCAGGAGGATGATGCCGATGATGCCGATCACACCCAGGTCCTGGCCGAAGATGATCAGCGCCAGCAGCGCGCCCACGCCGGCCGACGGCAGCGTGGAGAGGATCGTCAGCGGGTGGATGTAGCTCTCGTACAGCACACCGAGAACGATGTACACGCACACCACGGCGGCGAGAATCAGCCACAGCTGGTTCGACAGCGAGGCCTGGTAGGCGCCGGCGGCGCCGAGGAAGGTCAGGCTGACCGACGCAGGCAGCCTGATGTCTTTCGAGGCAGCCTTGATCGAATCGACCGCGGTGCCGAGCGATACGCCGGGCGCGGTGTCGAAGCCGATGGTGGTGGCCGGGTACTGCGCGACGTGGGTGATCTGCAGCGGCGCCGGCTGTTCGGTGATGGTGGCGATTGCCTCGAGCGGGGTCGGCTTGCCGGAGCCGGTCTTGATCGGCAGGCGCTTGAGCGACTCGATCGACATGCCGGCGTCGCGCTTGGCTTCCAGGATCACGCGGTACTGGTTGGTCTCGGTGAAGATGGTCGAGACGATGCGCTGGCCGAAGGCGCTGTACAAGGCGTCGTCGATGTTGGCGGCGGTGACCGACAGGCGCGAGGCGCTGTCGCGGTCGATGCTGACGAACGCCGCCACGCCGGTGGCGCCTGCATCGGTGACGACGTTGCGCACCTTCGCGTCGTTCTGCAGGCGCGCCACCAGCTTGCCGGCCCACTCGTTGACGCTGGCGTTGTCGGCGCCCTCGATCGACACGCGGTACTGGGTCGGGCCGGTTTCGGCGTCGATGGTCAGGTCCTGGGTCGGCTGCAGGTACAGCGTCACGCCGGCGATCTGCGACACACGGTTGCGCAGGCGCGCCATGATCGCGTCCTGGTTGCTGCTGCGCTTGTCCTTCAGGTTGATCAGCATGCGTCCGGTGTTGAGCATGGTGTTGTTGGCGGCGTCCACGCCCACGTTGGAGCTGAGCGAGAGCACGTCCGGATCGTCGAGGATGACTTTCGCCGCCGCCTGCTGCAGCTCGGCCATGCCGTCGTAAGAAATCGCCTGGCGCGCCTCGATCCGCGCCTGCAGCTGCCCGGTGTCCTGGGTCGGGAACAGGCCTTTCGGGATGAACAGGTACAGCAGCACGGTCAGTATCAGCGTGACCAGCGCGACGATCAGGGTCAGGCCCTGGCGTTCCAGCACCCAGTTCAGGGCGCCGTCGTAGCGATGGATCACGGCGTCGAAGAAGGCCTGGGTCTTTTGGGCGATCCGATTCGGCTTCTCGTCTTCATGGCTGCGCAGCCAGCGCGCCGACATCATCGGCACCAGCGTCAGCGACACCACGGCGGAGATCAGGATGGTGATGGCCAGCGTGACGGCGAACTCGCGGAACAGGCGTCCGACCACGTCGCCCATGAACAGCAGCGGAATCAGCACCGCGATCAGCGACACCGTCAGCGAGATGATGGTGAAGCCGATCTGCGCCGCGCCCTTGACGGCCGCCGCCATCGGCTTCTCGCCTTCCTCGATATAGCGCGCGATGTTCTCGATCATGACGATGGCGTCGTCGACGACGAAGCCGGTGGCAATCGTCAGCGCCATCAGCGACAGGTTGTTCAGGCTGTAGCCAAGCAGGTACATCGCGCCGAAGGTGCCGACCAGCGAGATCGGCACGGACAGGCTGGCGATGACGGTGGCGCGCACGCTGTGCAGGAAGGCGAAGATCACCAGCACCACCAGCACGACGGCGAGGACCAGCTCCATTTCGACGTGCGATACCGAGGCGCGGATGCCGGTGGTGCGGTCGGTCAGCACGTCCAGCCGCAGCGCCGTCGGCAGGCCAGATTGCAGCTCGGGCAGGCGCGCCTTGATCGCATCGACGGTGGCGATGACGTTGGCGCCGGGCTGGCGCTGCACATTGAGGATGATCGCCGGTTTCAGGCCGGACCATGCGGCCAGCTTGACGTTTTCGGCGCTGTCGACCACTTGCGCCACGTCGGTCAGGCGCACCGGCGCGCCGTTCTTGTAGGCGACGATCAGGTTCTTGTAGTCGGGGACGGCCAGCAGCTGGTCGTTGGCGTTGATCGAATAGGCGCGCGTGGGCCCGTCGAAGCTGCCCTTGGCGCTGTTGGCGTTGGCCGCGGTGATCGCGGTCCTCAGCGTGTCGAGTCCAAGACCGTAGGACGCCAGCGCCTCGGTGTCGGCCTGGATGCGCACGGCGGGACGCTGGCCGCCGGACAGCGTGACCAGGCCGACGCCGGTGACCTGGCTGATCTTCAGCGCGAGGCGCGTGTTGACCAGGTTCTGCACCTCGGTCAGCGGAACGGTGTCGGAGGTGATGGCCAGCGTGAGCACGGGGGCGTCGGCCGGATTGACCTTGGCGTAAACCGGCGGCGCCGGCAGGTCGGTCGGCAGCAGCGAGCCGCCGGCGTTGATCGCGGCCTGCACTTCCTGCTCGGCGACGTCGAGGGTCTGGCCCAGGCTGAACTGCAAGGTGACAACGGAGACGCCCGAGGCGCTGGTGGAGCTCATGCGCGCGAGGCCGGCCATCTGGCCGAACTGGCGTTCGAGCGGCGCGGTGACGGTGCGCGCCATGACTTCGGGGCTGGCGCCGGGATACAGGGTCTGCACCTGGATGGTCGGGAAATCGACTTGCGGCAGCGCGGACAAGGGCAGGAACTTGAAGCCGACCAGGCCAGCCAGGACGATCGCCAGCATCAGCAGCGAGGTGGCCACCGGGCGCTGGATGAATGGGCCGGAGGGGCTCATGGCGTCACCACAAGACTGTCGTTCCTGCGAAGGCGGGAACCCATGCTGAGCGAGAGGCGCGGGAACGCATGCTCAGCATGGGTCCCAGCCTTCGCTGGGACGACATTTCCAACGCTTGTGGTGCTGATCATTGCGCGGCGCCTTCAGGACGGCGGCGACGGCGTTCGCCGGCGGCCGGCGCGGCGTCGGTCGACGCGGCGGGAGCGGAAGCAGCGGGTGCAGCACCTTCGGCGCCGCGCCGTCCGCCACGGCGTCCGCCCTGCCCGCCCCCAGCCGGCTTATCGCCCGGCAGTATCACCTTCGCGCCATCCTTCAGGCGATCGGCGCCTTCGGTAATTACCTGCTCGCCCGCCTCCAGCCCGGTCTTGACCTGCACCTTGTCGACCGTGGCCTGGCCCCGCGTGACGGGACGCAGGGCAACCGTGCGTTCGGCCGCATTCAACACGTAGACGAAGTCGCCGCTGGCGCCGTGGCGCAGCGCCGTCACCGGCACCACCACCGCATCCTTGATGTTGCGTACCTCCAGCCGCAGGTTGACGAACTGGCTCGGGAACAGCTTGCCGTCGGCGTTGGTGAAGCGCGCCTTGGCCTTGACCGTGCCGGTCTGGACGTCGACCTGGTTGTCGAGCGCGTTGAACCTGCCGCTGGCCAGGCTTGTCGTTCGGGTGCGGTCGAGCGCAATCGCCGGTAACGGCGCGCCCTCGTGCACGCGCGCCTGCAGGTCGGGCACCTGGTCCTGCGGCACTGAGAATTCGACGTCGATCGGCGCGAGCTGGGTGATCACCGCGATGCCGTTGGCGTCGCCGCTGCCCACCAGGTTGCCCATATCGACCACGCGCAGGCCCACGCGGCCGCTGATCGGCGCCTTCACCTGCGTGTAGCTGAGGTTCAGTTTCGCCACACCCTCGGAGGCGCGGTCGGTCATGACGGTGCCTTCGAGCTGCTTGACCAGCGCCGCCTGGGTGTCGACTTCCTGGCGCGCGATCGAGTCCTGGGTCAGCAAGGTGCGAAAGCGTGCCAGCGTGACCCTGGCGCTTTCGAGCTGCGCTTCGTCGCGCTGGCGCTGGCCGCTCGCCTGCAGCAGCGCCATCTCGAAGGCGCGCGGATCGATCGTGACCAGCACCTGGCCGGCCTTGACCAACTGGCCTTCGGTGAAGTTGATCTTCTGGATCACGCCCGACACTTGCGGCCGCACGGTGGCCGTGGCCGCGGCGGTGACGGTGCCGAGCGCGTCGAGCACGACGGGGATGTCGGCCTTTTCGGCCGTCGCTACGCCGACCGTGGTGGCGGGGGCGCCGCGACCACCAGGGCCGCCGCGGCCTCCTCCGCCTCCGCCGCCGGGCCGCTGGCCCTGGGCGCCGGGGGCCGCGGTGTCGGCGGACGGATGCGTCAGGTGCCAGGCAAGGTAGCCCAGTCCCGCCATCGCGAGTACGGCGACGATGCTGCCGATGATCCGGCCGCGCCGGGAGTGGCGACGAGGGAGGGTTTTATCGGTGACGACGGGCGGGAGCTCCATGCTGATCCTTGGTCAAAAGCATAACAATTGTGACCAAACTGTAGCATGGGGATATGCGCGGGTATGTTTCGAGCCGCACACAGCGCATAACAAATCGGGAGGGGATGGCGGGTTTGAAACACAGTGACATGCTGTGAATACGGGACGCCGCGCGCTTATTGATGGGCTACATGGTGTTACAAAGCCGCTACAACTTTGTTCGGAGGCGCACGGGGAAATGGGGTCGGATCCGCCAGAGCGACGGGGACGCCGAGTCCCCGAAGTTGTCGCAGGCCGTAGAAAACAGCCGAAGTTTGCAGAAGGTGGCGTCAAAGACGGGGTCAGGTCCGCAGGACCAGACCCCAATGCGCGCGGCGGCTGGCGACCATTTCTAGTACGGCAGCGCGCACAGGCAGTGCGTCACGGCCGCATACGGCTTCTTGCCGTCGGCAAGCTCGGACAGCCAGCCCAGCTCGCGCGTGACGTCGGCCACCGCGGCTGCCGGCAGGCCGGCGGGCATTAGCCCCAGCTTGACCTGCACGTTGAACATCTGCGCCTCCGATACGCCGAACAGGCCAAGCAGGTGTTCGACGGCCGAGCCCTGGCGCTCGATGTAGGCCACCCGGTAGCCCGGCGCCAGTTTGGCGCGCGTCGCCGCCGACGCCAGCGCGTCGCGGTAGCTGCCCAGCCGGTCGACCAGCCCGCGCTCCTTGGCCTGCGCGCCGGTCCACACGCGGCCCTGCCCCACTTCGTCGATCTTCTCGGGCGTGGTCTTGCGCGCCTGCGCGGCCTTGGCGGTGAACTCGCTGTAAATATGGTTGATGCTGCTCTGGACCAGCTGGCCGAAGCGCGGGTCCATCGGCCGCAGCGGATTGTAGGCGTCGGCCAGCCACGTGGTGGTGGTGCCGGCAGTGTGGATGCCCAGCTTGTCGACCACTTTTTCGGCGGTCGGCAAAATCGCGAACACGCCGATCGAGCCGGTGATGGTGGCCGGATCGGCGATCACTTCGTCGGACGCCATCGAGATCCAGTAGCCGCCCGACGCGGCCACGTTGCCCATCGAGACCACCACCGGCTTGCCGGCCTGGCGCGTCAGTTCCAGCTCGCGCCGGATCAGCTCCGAACCGAAGGCGCTGCCGCCGGGCGAGTCGACGCGCAGTACGACCGCCTTGATCTGGTCGTCCTCGCGCGCGCGGCGAATCAGCTCGGACGTGGACCTGCCGCCGATGGCGCCGGGATTTGCGGTGCCTTCGGTGATGTCGCCCGACGCGACGATCACGCCGACCGCGTCGCCGAACAGCTTGGGATGGTGCCGCCCCACATAATCTTCGAAGCTCACGTGGCGGAAGGTCTTGCCTTCGAGGTCGGGCGCGCCCTGCTTGATCATCATCGCGCGCAGCTCGTCGCGCGTCATCAGGCCATCGACCAGCTTCGCCTGCAGCACCAGCCTGGCGGCGTCGCCCTTCGCTTCGTCCATCAGACTGGGCAGGTTGTCGATCATCTTGTTGATGGCGCCGGCGGGCAGCTTGCGCTGCTGCTCGACCTGCGCGGTGTAGCCGTCCCACAGCGCGTTGTAGAGGAAGGATTCGGCCTCGCTGGCCGCGTCCGACGGACCGTTGCCGATGTACGGCTCGGCGAAACTCTTGTAGGTGCCGACCTTCATCAGGTTGACCGTGACGCCGATCTTGTCGAGCGCGTCGCGATAGTAATTGCGGTGGCGGCCGAAGCCCTTGATGTTCAACACGCCCATCGGGTGCAGGTAGACCTTGCTGGCGTGCGAAGCGATCAGGTACTGGCGCTGGTCGTAATTGTCGCCCCAGGCGATGACGGGCTTGCCGGCTGCCTTGACGCGGTCGACCGCGGCGCCCACTTCGTTGAGCATCGCCATGCCCGCGCCGTCCATGTCTTCCAGCAGCAGCACGACGCTGCCGATCGAGGCGTCGCCGGCGGCGTTGTCGAGCGCCGTCAGCACGTCGCGCAGCTGGACGGTGCGCTTGGCGTCGCCGCCGATGTTGGCCATCAGCGCATCGCGCACGTTGCCGCTGCTTTGTTCGACCAGCGCGCCCTTCAGGTCGAGCAGCAGCGCCGTCTTCGGCGCCAGCGGCTTGACGCCGCCGCCGAACCACGCCACCAGGATGATGATGACGATGGTGAGGAAGATCAGGTTGAGCAGCGTGCGGCGGGTGGCGTCGATAAAGCGCCAGAACATGCCGAAACCGCGGCGCAGGGAAGTCATGGGTTTGAAGGACATCGGCACTCCGGCAATGGATTAAGCGAACCAGCGCTCACTGTAAGCGAAAAAACGTCAAGCCGGCGCGGCGACCGCCAGTTTCTCCGGCCGCGAGATCGCCCACAGGCCGGCAAACACCAATATGCCATTGACCATCAACAGTTCAAGCCCGAAGCGGTAAGTTCCGAACAGTTGCTGCTGATACAGCTCAAGCAGCGCGCAGATCACCGGCGCGCCGATGGTGACGATCGGCACCAGGCGGTCGTTCAGGGTGCGCCGGGTCAGGATGCCGAAGCCGAACAGGCCGAGCAAGGGGCCGTAGGTGTAGGCGGCCAGTTTCAGGATCACGCCGATCATGCTGGCGTTGTCGACCCATTTGAACACCAGCACCAGCGCCAGGAACAGGAAGGCGAAACCGAGGTGCACGCGCTGGCGCCAGCGCACCTTCTGCTGCTCCGTCAGATCGTCGCGCCGCTTGATGCCCAGCAGGTCGATGCAGACGGTCGAGGTCAGCGCGGTGATGGCGCCGTCGGCGCTGGGGAACAGCGCGGACACCAGCGCGATCAGGAAGATCACCTGCACCGCGGCCGGCAGATGGCCGGTGACGATGGCCGGGAACAGCTGGTCGCCCTGGGCGGTCACGCCGACGATCGGCGCGTAGAGGTGCAGCAGGCCGCCGAGGAACAGGAACAGCGACAGCACGATCACCAGCACCACGGTCAGGCTGAGCAGGTTTTTCTGCGAGTCGGCCAGGGTCTTGACGGAGATGGTCTTTTGCATCATCTCCTGGTCCATGCCGGTCATGGTCAGCACGATGAAGGCGCCGGCGACCACCTGCTTGAGCCAGAAACTCGGGCTGTCCGGCGCGGTCGTGAAGATGCGCGAGAGGCCGCGCGCGTCCATCTGGGCCAGGCTGTCGCCGACCGACAGGTGCAGCTGGCCGAGCAGGAACACCACGCAGGCGACCAGGCCGATCAACATGCAGGTCGTCTGCAGCGTGTCGGTCCAGACGATGGTTTTCACGCCGCCCTGGTAGGTGTACACCAGGATCATGGCGAGAATGACCAGGGTGGTCAGCCAGAACGGCACGCCCAGGCTGTCGAGGATGATGACCTGCAGGATGTTGACGACCAGGTACAGGCGCGCGGTGGCGCCCAGCAGGCGCGACAGGATGAAGAACGATGCGCCGCTCTGGTAGGCGCGGCGGCCCAGGCGCACGTCGAGGTAGTGGTAGATCGAGGTGAGCTTGAGGCGATAGTACAGCGGCAGCAGGATGTAGGCGACGGCGATGTAGCCAACGACGTAGCCAAGCAGGATCTGGCCGTAGCCGAAGCCGTCGCGGCCGACCGCGCCGGGCACGCTGATGAAGGTGGCGCCGGACAGGGTGGTACCCACCATGCCGAATGCGACGAGCATCCAGTTGCTGCTCTTGTTGCCGATGAAGAAACTATCGTTGTTGGCGTTGCGGGAGGTGGCCCAGGCGACGCCGAGCAGCAGCGCGAAATAGCCAATCAGGATGCAAAAAAGTAAAGCTGGGGACATGGCGGAAGCGAGGGTTGATCAGGTCGCCAGCAATATACACCAACGGAGGGGACTGGTCCTGCGGACCTGTCCCCATTTTGAAATTCCAGCGATATCAGCGAAAACCAGAATGGGGTCAGGTCCGCAGGACCAGACCCCGATGCTGCAAATTTCGACGCTGAGGACGCCGCGGTGACCAGAGCACTTCAGATTTCCTCGCCCCTGACCCGCTCGAACGGCCCGATGCACGTTTCCAGCGTTTCGTCGGCGCACATCAGGAAAATCTGGCCGGACGGATGGAAGCGCAGGTAGTTGGTCGCCGTGGTGCCGACCTTCATCACCTCGCCCGAACAATCCTGCTTGCCGTTGTCCTTGACGATCTTGTCGTCGAGCCGATAGAAGCCCTTGTCGCTGGGCTTCTCGAGGATGGCGAACTCGCTCTCGGACACCTCGTGCGCGCTGGTCACCAGGCTGGTGCCGTCGCCGCGGAACCGGTAGGTCTCCGAACAGCGGCCGTCCGGCAGCGTGAGCCGCCACACGCCGATGATCGGATGGTTGGACGACGGCGGCGCCGCGCCCGCCCCCATGCACAGCAGTGCCAGCGACAATCCCACTCCCGCAAGCGAACGCATGACGCTCTCCTTCAAGATGATCGTGTTCCCGACATCTTAGTGTGCGCCGATTTCGTCCGCTCGTCGCGTCCTGCCGAGCGGCAATCGTTAACCGTTGTCGGCGACCGCCTTCGGCTTGGCCGGGCGGCGAGGACGCGCCGCCGGCTTGCGCGCGGCTTTGGACTTCGGCGCTTCGGCTTCGGCCACCACCGGTTCCGGCGCAGGTTCCGGCGCAGGCGGCAAAGCCAGCGGCTCCGTCGCTGCCTCGACTGCGACCGTCGCCTTCTTCCGTGCCGCCGCCTTGCGCGCGCCTTCACGCGGCGGGCGGCGCTTCTCGGCCACCGGCGCCTCTTCGGCGACCGGCGCAGGCGCCTCTTCGACCACCACCGCCTCGACCGCCGGCTCCGGTTCCGGCGGCGTGACTACCGGTGCGCGGAAATCGGTGCGGCCGCGGCCACGGCCGCGCGGCTTGGCGGCCGGCGTTTCGACCGGTTCCGGCGCCGCTGCCGGCTCCTCTACCTGCACCACCGGCGCCACCGCCACCGGCTCGGCCGGCGCTGCCTGCGCGCCGGAGCTGCGGTAGACATACGCGCCGGATTTCTCGTCGCGGCCAAATTCGAGCATGCCGCGCGCCTGCGCCTCTTCCAGCAGGTTGCCGAAGGTGCGGAAGCCGAAGTAGGTCTCGTTGAAGTCCGGACGGCGGCGCTTGAGCGTATCTTTCAGCAGCGAAGCCCAGATCTTGCCGCTGTCGCCACGTTCGGACACCAGCGCGTCGAACATCTCGACGACCATCTCGATGGCCTGCGCCTTGCGCGCTTCCAGCTCTTCCTTGCGCTTGTTGCCGCCTTCGTCGGGCGACGCCGCGCGCTTTTGCTGCGGCTGCGACTTGCGCTCGTCGCGCTTGGCCGCGGCGCGCTTCACTTCGCGCACCAGGTCGTCGTAGAAAATGAATTCGTCGCAGTTCGCCACCAGCAGGTCCGAGGTGGACTGCTTCACGCCCACGCCGATCACCTGCTTGTTATTCTCGCGCAGCTTCGACACCAGCGGCGAGAAGTCGGAGTCGCCGGAGATGATGACGAAGGTGTTGACGTGAGACTTGGTATAGCACAGGTCGAGCGCATCGACGACCAGGCGGATGTCGGCCGAGTTCTTGCCGGACTGGCGCACGTGCGGGATTTCGATCAGCTCGAAGTTCGCTTCATGCATCGTGGCCTTGAACCCCTTGTAGCGCTCCCAGTCGCAGTAGGCCTTCTTGACGACGATGCTGCCCTTGAGAAGAAGCCGTTCGAGCACCGGCTTGATGTCGAATTTTTCGTAGTTGGCGTCGCGGACGCCCAGTGCGACGTTTTCAAAATCGCAGAACACCGCCATGCTGATGTTTTCGGGGGATGAAGCCATAATGTTGTTTTCTGTGGAGGTGTGTGGCTGAGAATCCGCAGATTATACGCAACAACATTCAAATGGCGTCACCCCAGACGATTACAGGCGGTCCACGGTGGCCTGGTCCGGCACCCCGTCGAAGAACTTGTTGATGCACTCGACGAAGACCGCTTCGTCCGGCGCCACTTCGGAAAACAGCGTCATCGACGAATGGAATTTCAGGTCGTCGGGGGCGTCGAAGATCTCCTCGACGGCCTTGTCGTCGATGGCCGCCACGAGCGCGCTGCACTCGCGCAGGCGCGCGCCGAGCAGCGGGTGGGCCAGATAGGCGGCCGCCTCGTCGGCCGATGAGATGGCGTAGGTCTGGGCCATCGCGCTGTGGCCGAGGCCGGCGATCTGGGGGAAGATGAACCACATCCAGTGCGTCTGCTTGCGCCCTGCTTTCAGTTCGGCGACGACCTTTCGGTAGACGGGCGCTTGCGCTTCGACGAAGCGCTCGAGGTTGAATTGAGTGTCCATGTCGGGCCTCCTTCCGCTCGCATTCTAGCGCGGGGCCGTGCTACAGTGGCGCGCATGAAACCGGAACACCTGCAACTGCTGCTGACGCGCGACATGCCGTATGGGAAGTACAAGGGACGCAAGCTGGCCGAACTGCCGGGGCACTACCTGGGATGGTTCGCGCGCGAGGGATTTCCGCGCGGCGAACTGGGCGAACTGATCGCGCTGATGTACGAACTCGATCACAACGACTTGCGGGGCTTGCTCGATCCGCTGCGGCGCTGAGCGAAGGCGGGGTCTGGTCCTGCGGACCTGACCCCATTTTGAACTGCTCGAAGATGGGGTCAGGTCCGCAGGACCAGACCCCGATACATCACCTCAGCGGCCTACCTGCAGGCGCGCGCCCTGCTGCTGCATCCGCGCGAACTCGTCGCCCGTCACCGCCGCGCTGAACAGCCATCCCTGCAGCTGGTCGCAGCCCAGGTCGCGCAGGAACGCCATCTGCTCGGCCGTCTCGACGCCTTCGGCCACGATCTCCTGGCGCAGCTGCTGCGCCATCGTGACGATTGCCCGCGCAATGGCGCAGTCGTTCTCGCCGTCCGGCAGCCCGACCACGAAGGAGCGGTCGATCTTGAGCGTGCTGATCGGGAATTTCTTCAGGTAGGCCAGGCTCGAATAGCCGGTGCCGAAGTCGTCCAGCGCCAGCGCCAGTCCCATCGCCACCAGCTCGTTCATGATGGCAATCACGCTGTCGCTGCCGCCCACCAGCAGGCTCTCGGTAATCTCCAGCATGATCTGCTCGGGCAGCACACCATGCCGGTCGAGCACTTGTTGGATGCGGGCCGGCAGGCGTCGGTCGAACTGGCGCGCCGACAGGTTGATCGCCACCGGCGGCATCGCCAGGCCGGCGTCCTTCCAGGCGCGGACCTGGCGGCAGGCCTCGTCGAGCACCCAGGCGCCGATGTCGAAGATCAGCCCCGTCTCTTCGGCCAGCGGGATGAATTCGGCCGGCGGCACCATGCCGCGCTCGGGATGGCGCCAGCGGATCAGCGCCTCGGCCCCAACCATCCGGCCGCTGCGCAGGCTCACCTTCGGCTGGTAGTGCAGCTCGAGCTGGCCGCCCGCCAGCGCGGCGCGCAGCTCGTTCTCGAGCCGCAGGTGGTCCTTGGCGCGCTGGTCCATCTCTTCGCTGTAGAACAGGAAGCGGTCGTCCGCGCCCGCCTCCACCCTGGCCACCGCGACGTCGGCGTAGCGGATCAGCGTGGCGGTGTCGGTGCTGTCCTCGAGGTAGACGGCGACACCGATGCGCGCGCCCACACGCAGGCTGTGCGCGCCGGCGGCGACCGGCTGCGCCAGCGTGGCCAGCAGCTTCTGGGCGACGATGCCGGCGTGCTCGCGCTTTTCGATGTGCGGCAGCGCCACGGCGAACTTCACGGTGTCGATGCGCGCCAGGATGTCCGCGTCGCGCAGCGCGCCACGAAAGCGCCGCCCGACTTCGCGCACCGCGTCGCCGGCGACGTCGGCCCCGAGCGACTCGCCGTACGCGGCGACCCGGTCCACTTCGATCACCAGCAGCGCGCCGTATTCGCTGGCGCGCCGCGCTTCGCTGAGCATCTGGTCGACCAGGTGGTTGAACAGGCTGCGGTTCGGCAGCCCGGTCAGGGTGTCGTAGTTTGCCAGGCGCTGCATGCGCGCCTCGGCGTCCTTGTGCACGCCGATGTCGGAAAACAGCGAAAACGCATGGGTGACCGCGCCGGCGGCGTCGCGCACCACGCTGATCGTCACCGTCTGCGGAAACGGCTCGCCGCTCTTGTGCCGGCCGACGATCTCGCCGCGCCACGGCCCGTGGCCTTGCATCGCGGCGCGCACCTTGGCCACCAGGTCGGCGTCATGCACGCCGGCGCTGAGCATGTCGGCGCCTTGGCCGAGCGCTTCGGCCGCCGAGTAGCCGGTCAGGCGGGAGAACGCGGCGTTTACCGAGACGATGCGCTGCCCGGCGTCGGTGATCAGCACGCCGTAGTCGCTGTCTTCGATCATGCGCGAATGCAGCGCGAGCTTGTCCTGCCCGGTGAGCGCGCCGGCCGCCGGCGCCAGACGCACCATCACGCCGGCCGGCTCGCCCGCGTCGTCGTGGATCATCGACAGCGCCATCGCCACCCGCACGATCTCGCCGCTCTTCGTGCGCCGCAGGACCTCGACCGGCGCGCTGCCGGGCTCCGCGAACCAGCCGGCCGGTTCGTCGCCATCGTCGGCATCGAGAAACAGTACATGCTGGCCGAGCGCTTCGTCGGGCGTATAGCCGAACAGCGCGTGGGCGCCGCGGTTCCAGCCGGTCACGTAGCCGGCCAGGTCGAGCGAAAGCGCCGGCTCCTCGTCGTCGCCGTCGGCGCGCGCGCCGGCCGCGGCCAGCGCCTCATCGAGTTCGCACAGCACTGCGTCGAGCGCGGCGCCCTGCAGCGAACGCGCGGCGCGCGCCAGCCGCAGGCAGCGGTCCAGCGCGGCGTCAGGCATTCCCCTGGCTCTCGCGCAGCGCGCCCTGCATCCAGCCGGCGGCGTCCACCATCGCCTGATTAAAGTCCTGGCGCGGGATCTGCAGCGCCTCGAGCTGGGCGGCCACGCCTTCGAGGTCGCCCCGTTCGGCGCGCTCGAACAGCATCAGCAGCGTGCCAAGTTCGCCCTCGCGCCGCAGCAGCGCGGCATGCACCGCGTCGCCCAGCGCCAGCGGCGCCAGCACTTCGGTCAGCGGCATCCCGAACAGCACGCCGAGCAGCGAGAACATGCCCGCCATGAAGCCCTGGTCCTGGGTGTTCTTGTCCAGGCCGCGCGACCTGGCCAGCAGCTCGAGCGCGCGGGCGCGCATCGCCACCCGCGCCAGCAGCATCGCCGAGCGCACGTCATTCTGGCGCGCGGCGAACAGCATCAGGTTGAGCCAGCGGCGCAGTTGCTGGCGCCCCAGCATCAGCAGCGCCTGCGAGAAGCTGGTGATGCGGCGCCCGCCGGCTACGCCGAGCGAGTTCACCAAGCGCAGCAGGTTGTACGACAGCGTCGGGTCGCGCCGCAGCAGCGCTTCGATTTCGTGGGTGTCGGCGTCGGCCGAGACCAGCTGCACCATTTGCAGCGCGGTGGCGCGCGAGGCGGCTTGGGGGCCGGTGGCCTTGGGCGGCGGCGCCATGCACCAGTCGCCGTCCACCCATGCCGCGGCCGGCGGCAGGTAATCCGGCTCCAGCCGGTCGTCGGCGCGGCACAGCGCGCCCGCCGCCATTTCCTTCCAGCCGGCGTCCTGCAGGGCGAGCGCCGCGGCGGGCGCGATCTGCGGACGGTAGAAACAGTCGAAGCCGCCGGAGAGGGCCTCGAACGGCTCGGCGCCGAACAGCGGCAGCAGGGCCGCGGCGTCGCCCGCGCCGGCGTCGATCAGCAAGCCGGCGGGCTTGCCGGTGCGGTCGCCCAGCACCCGGAAAAAGACCAGCGGAACAGGTATCGTGGCATTCATTGCAAGCTTCGGAAATCGTGACTATCGTTGTCCATGTTACCTCGAAAGTGTTGATTTCTACCAACATTTCGCGCATGGCTGTGGACCGATTGTTACACCTCGGAAGGGTTCGCGCCGGGAAGCGCCGCGCACAGCCGGGCGAACAGGCCGCCCTGCTGCATCCGCTCGCGCCACCAGCGCAGCGCCGCGCCGTCGTCGGCGCTGCGCCAGGCCACATAAAAGGTTTCGGGAGCGCGCGCCTCCTCGACCTCCTTTTCCACCAGCAGGCCGCGCGCGATGGCGGCGCGCGCGCACGGCTCGGGCAGGAAGCCGAACCCGAGGCCGGCCAGCTGGAACTCGAATTTCAGCCGCATGGCCGGCACGGTCAGCGCATCCTGCCCGAGCAGCAGTCCGACCGTGCGCCCCACCATGTTGCGGGCGCTGTCGCCGACGACGATCGCACGGTGCTCCTGCAGGTCGGCGCGCCCCAGCGGCCCGGGGTGCTGGGCCAGCGGATGGTGCGGCGCCACCGCGAACACGAAGCGCATCTGGCCAATCGGGCGCGCGACATAGCCGCCGCCGGCCGGCCCCTCGCCCGCCACACCAACCAGCAGATCGACGCGCCGGTCCAGCAGCGCCTCCCAGGTGCCGGACAGGGCCTCCTGCAACAGCCGCAGGCGCGTGCTGTGGGCGATTTCGTAGAACGCGGCGATATCGTCGCGCAGCGCGAAGGCCGAAAACATCGAATCCATGCCGATCGCCAGTTCGGTCTCCCAGCCCGAGGCTACGCGCTGGACGCGCTGCTCGAGCTCGAGCGCCGCCTTCAACAGGAAGCGGCCCTGCTTGAGCAGTTCGCGCCCGGCCGGCGTGAGCAGGATGCGCGGACCGTTGCGCTCGAATACCTGCAATCCGAGGTCGTCCTCCAGCTTGGCGACCATGTACGAAATCGTCGACGGCACCTTGTGCAGCTCGTGGCCAGCCTTGGCGAAGGAGCCGCGGCGGTCGATCGCATCGACGATCTGCAGCGCTTCCAGCGATAATTTCAACATTCGATTTTTTCGATCATAGGATTCAAAACATTCCGTTTTCCGAAACGGCGGCGCAGGAATATACTGGCTTCTCTGAGGCGATTGGTCATCGAAATTATCGCACGTAACCTGAACAGAAACGGAGCAAGTCATGCTGCAAGTACGAAAAAGCGCGGATCGGGGCGACGCCAACCACGGCTGGCTACACTCGAAGCACACCTTCTCGTTTGCCGACTATCGGGATCCCGAGCACACCGGCTTCGGCCCGCTGCTGGTGATTAACGAAGACCGCGTGGCGCCGGGACAGGGCTTCGGCACCCACGGCCACCGCGACATGGAGATCATCTCGTACGTGCTGGACGGCGCCCTCGAGCACAAGGACAGCATGGGCACGGGATCGGTGCTGCACTATGGCGACGTCCAGCGCATGAGCGCCGGCAGCGGTGTGCGCCACAGCGAATTCAATGGCTCGCGCAGCGAACCGGTGCACTTCCTGCAGATCTGGATCGAGCCGAACGTGCGCGGTATCGCGCCCAGCTACGAGGAGAAGCACTTCGCGCCGGAGACCAAGCAGGGCAAGCTGCGCCTGATCGCGTCGAACGACGGGCGCGACGGCTCGGTGCTGATCCACCAGGATGCGGCGATTTTCGCGGCGATCCTCGGCGGCGGCGACAAGGCGAGCCACGCGCTGGCGCCGGGGCGCACCGGCTACGTTCACGTGATCCGCGGCGAGGTCACCGTCAACGGCATCGCGCTGGGCGGCGGCGACGCGCTCAAGCTCACCGGCGAAGCGGCGATTGAACTTGCACAGGCGACGGACGCCGAAGTGCTGGTGTTCGACCTGCCGTATTAATAATGACAATGGGGTCAGGTCCGCGGGACCAGACCCCGGCTTCGATCGCCGTCGCGTGAATATCGGGGTCTGGTCCCGCGGACCTGACCCCATCTGCCCTGTAACTACGAGAAGTCCCGATTTCCGCTACACTTGCGGCTACAGAAATAGATTCAGAGATACCGCCATGCCCGCCACACCCAACGATCACCTGCTCGACTACGTCACCTCGTGCGCCCTGCCGACGCCGTGGGCGCAGTTCACGCTGCACGCCTTCGTCGAACACGCCACCGGCAAGGAGCATCTCGCCATGACCTTGGGCGACATCGGCGACGGCGAACCGGTGCTGGCGCGCGTGCATTCGGAATGCCTTACGGGCGACGTGCTGTTCTCGCAGCGCTGCGATTGCGGCGCCCAGCTCGAAGGCGCGCTGCGCAAGATCGCCGACGAGGGCCGCGGCATCCTGCTGTACCTGCGCCAGGAAGGCCGCGGCATCGGCCTGGTCAACAAGATCCGCGCCTACCGCCTGCAGGAAGCCGGCGCCGACACGGTCGAGGCCAACCTGCAGCTGGGCTTCCACGCCGACGCCCGCAACTACGAGCTGTGCCAGCCGATGCTGGCGCAGTTCGGCATCAAGACGCTGCGCCTGATGACCAACAATCCGCGCAAGATCGACGCGATGGAGAAGCTGGGCGTGCGCGTGGCCGAACGCGTGCCGCTGCTGGTGAACCGCAACGCCTTCAACAACAGCTACCTCAATACCAAGGAAGCGAAGCTGGGGCACATGATGACGCCGCTGGCCGAAGCGGTCGCCGAGGACGGCGAGCTGTAAGTACGGGACGCCGCGGATCGATACCGGGGTCTGGTCCTGCGGACCTGGCCCCATTTTCTGCATCCGTCGCAGCCCAGGATGGGGTCAGGTCCGCAGGACCAGACCCCGTTCCCAATCCCCCCACGCGCGGCGGCAAATAAGTTATGCTGGTGGCAAGAGCATCTTGTCACCGAAGGATTGCATGAACTTTGTCTCGCCTGCCGCACTGCTTTGCTGCCTGACCCTGGCCGCCGGCGCCGGCGCCGCCCCCAAGCCGCCGCCTGCCCAGCCGGCGACCGCCCCGTCGCCGGCGCTTCCCCCTGCCGCCACGCCGCCGGCGCCCGAAGCCGACAACGCCGCGCTGCCGCCGCCCTCCTCGGCCGCGCAAAAGGTCTACTCCGCCGCCAAGGGCGACCTGCTGCAGATCCGCATGCTGCTCAAGAACGGTCGCAGCCAGTCCACCGTCGGTTCCGGCTTCCTGGTCGGCACCAGCAACCTGGTGCTGACCAATTACCACGTGGTGTCGCAGATGGCGCTCGACCCGGACGTCTACATCGGTGAATACGTCGACACCGACGGCAAGCGCGGCCCGGTCGAACTGCTGGCGGTGGACGTGCTGCACGACCTCGCCGTGGTGCGCGTGACGCGTAATGGCACCGGCTTTTTCAATGTGCCCGAAAAGCTGGCCAAGCTCACCCAGGGCCAGTACCTCTACTCGCTCGGCAATCCGCTCGACCTGGGATTCGCCATCTCCGAGGGTTCCTACAACGGCGTCATCACGCGCAGCTTCTACGACCAGCTGATGTTTACCGGCCCGATCAACTCGGGCATGAGCGGCGGTCCCAGCGTGACGGTGTCGGGCGACGTGGCCGGCGTGAACGTGTCGAAGCGGCGCGACGGTGAGCTGGTGAGCTTCCTGGTGCCGGTCCGCTACGCCCAGGAGCTGCTGAAAAAGGTGGCCGCGCAAACGGCGCCGCCGAAGGACTTCAACCCGCTGATCGGCCAGCAGCTGCTGGCGCACCAGAAGGCGATGATCGACAAGCTGCTCGAGCAGCCGCTCTCGCTCAAGTCGATGGGGCCGTACAAGGTGCCGGTGCGCGAGAGCGAACAGGTACGCTGCTGGGGGCGATCGAACGTGAAGGCCGAGGCGACCTTCACCGCCGACACCATCAGCTGCCAGATGGAGTCGGCGATCTACGTGTCGGAGTCGCAGCAGACCGGCCACGTGGCGATGAGCCACCAGTACGTGCACTCGTCCAGCCTCGACAAGGTGCGCTTCTCGGTGCTGGCCAGCACCCTGTTCAAGGTGGACAACCTGGGGCGCGCCAAGGACACGCGCATGACCGGCCCTTCGTGCACCGAGCAATTCGTCGCCACCAAAACCGTGCCGCTGCGCGCGGTCACCTGCGTGCGCGCCTACCGCAAGTTCGCGGGACTGTATAACTTCACCCTGATGACCGCCACCAACGACGACCCGAAGGCCAGCCTGCAAAGCCGCATCGACGTCTCCGGCGTCTCGTTCGAGAACGGCATGCGCACCACGCGCGCCTTCCTTGAGGCGCTGGGCCGCGGGGGCAAGCAATGAGCGCGCCCTACTTCGTCGAGACGCTGGCGCGCAACGGCGACGTGCTGCACCGGCACCGCGTCGATGCGCTGCCGATCCGCATCGGGCGCGGCTACGACAACGACTTCATCGTCGACGACGCCCACTGCGCGCCGCGCCACGCCATCGTCGAATCGGACCAGGACGGGCGCATGGTGCTGCGCGACCTGGACACCAGGAACGGCGTGGTCCACCGCGGCAAGCGCATGGCCACGCTGGTCATGACCGGCAACACGATCGTGCGCATCGGCCACACCACGCTGCGCGTGCGCGCCGCCGACTTCCCGGTACCGGCCGAACAGGTGGACCGCACGATGCATGCGTGGGAAGGCGCCATGCCGGGCCTGGCCGGCCTGTTCCTGATTGGCGTCGTCGCGCTGTTTACCATGTGGCTGAACGACACCAGTTCGTTCCAGCTGATCCGCTACCTGCAGGCGCTGGCGTTCGGCATCGGCGCCGCGCTGGTGTGGGCCGGCGGATGGGCCTTCGCCAACCGGCTGTTCGGACGCCACGCGCGGCTCGGGCGGCACCTGTTCATCCTCGGCTCCGCGCTGGCGGCGCTGGTGGCGATCGAGCTGATATTGAGCACGCTGGCGTACGCGTTCTCGTTCGAGTGGCTCACGCGCTACGGCGCCCACCTGGTCATCCTGCTGGCGGCGGGCATGCTGTACTTCCACCTGTCCACCGTCAAGCCGAACGGTTCGCGGCGCTTCGCCATCACCTGCCTGGTGCTGGCCGCGCTCGGGTCCGGCCTGACCCTGATAAGCAACGAGCAGCGCACCGGCCGGATGGGATCGGAGCTGTACATGTCGGTGCTGATGCCGCCGTCGATCAAGGTGGCGCGCGACCATAACGTCGATGAGTTCATGGTGAAGGTCGGCGGCATGAAGGCCAAGCTCGACGCCGAGCGCATGAAGAAGGTCAAGGACAACGTCGCCGAGGATGACGACGACTGATCAGAATGGGGCCTGGTCCTGCGGACCTGACCCCAGTTTGGCTATGAGCGCACATGCTGTCCGGTCACGCGCGCCAGATCGACCTGGGCGCCGGCGGCGACACGCGAAATACTTCTCTGGTAGGCGCGCAGCGTGTCGGCGGCCGGCTGGGCGCGCGCGCTGGCGGCGAGCAGCGCCTCGGCCGGGCGCCGGTGAGCGATGAGCTGGTGACCGGCCACGCTGATCTCTTCCAGCAGCGTCTGCGCCAGTTGGATGTTCAGGTCGCACACATGCCGGAACGAACGGAAAAACGACTTGCCCAAGTCGCTGGCAAACGAAATCTGGGCGTCCAGGTGACTGCGGACGGCAGGGGTGACGGATGGTGGAAATTGAAACATCGGTTGGCCTTGGTTGTAGTCAAAGGAGGTACAAGACTAGGGGCAGGAGCACTTCACCGGTTTGATCCATGTCAAGTGGAGCGGCCTGCGGTCAAGGTGGCGGCGCGGGCAATTGTGTTCCGCAATCCTTGCAGAAACGCGCGTTGGGCTCGTGGCCACCGGACCCGCAGCCGGGGCAAGTGCGGGCGTAGCGCCCCCGTCCAAGGCGCATCGAGGTCATCTCGGCGGTGACGATGCCGGTGGGCACCGCCAGGATGCCCCAGCCGAGCAGCATCATGAACGAGGCGATGGTCTTGCCCAGGCCCGTGTGCGGCGTGATGTCGCCGTAGCCGACCGTGGTCATCGTCACCGTCGCCCAGTACATCGCCACCGGGATGCTGGTGTAGCCGTGCCCCGGCCCTTCGACGACGTACATCACGGTGCCGAGGATCAGCACGGCCATCAGCACGACCGACAGGAACACCAGGATCTTGCGTCCGCTGGCGCGCAGCGCGCCGCCCAGCATCGTGTATTCGTCGATGTACAGCGTCAGCTTGAAGATGCGGAACACGCGCAGCAGGCGCAGGATGCGGATGTCGAGCAGCGCCGCCGCTTCCGGCACGAACAGCGAACAATAGGTCGGCAGCACCGACAGCAGGTCGATGATGCCGAAGAAGCTGGTGGCGTAGCGCAGCGGATGGCGCACGCAGGACAGGCGCGCGATGTATTCGGCGGTAAACAGGATGGTGACGCCCCACTCCAGCGCGTCCATCGTGCCGCTGTGAACCGAATGGATGGACGGCACGCTGTCGAGCACGACGACCAAAATGCTCAAGAGGATGGCGATCACCAGCGCGATGTCGAAGTTGCGGCCGGCCGGGGTGTCGGCCTCGAAGATGACGTTGTACAGGCGCCGGCGCCAGCCTTCCGGCGGCTTGCCGAATTGCAGAGCCGCCTGCTGCTCGGCCACGGGCGTGGCGCGATCGCTCATGGCCGTGCGGCCGGCGGGCCCTTCAGTTCGATCATGTTTCCTTCGGGATCGTGCAGATAGATCGACGGTCCCTCGCCCTCGGCGCCGTAGCGCGATTCGACCGGGCCGGCCGCGACGCCGTGCGCGGCCAGGTGGGCGCCGATCGCGGCGGCGTCGAACGGCTCGACGCGAAAGCATACGTGATCGAGATTGCGCCCTTCGCGACCCGGCGCGGCGCCGCCCATCCTGCCGAGCTTGCCGTCGGCCGGCACCAGGTCCACCAGCGCGCTGCCCGCGCGCAGCTGCACCAGGCCAATCTCGTCCTAGCGCCTTTCAATACGGCAACCGAGCACATCGCAGTAAAAACGTATCATCTCGTCCAGCCGTATCACGCGCAGGACGATGTGGTCGATCTCGCGGATTGCGATCGCCATGTCAGTCGGCGTGGCGCTCGACCCAGGTGGCGAAGGCGTCGATGAATGTCTTGAGGAACTTTTCGGTGGACTCGTCGGTCAGCTTGTCGCCGTCGAAGTGCTTGCTGATGTTGCCGATGTAGGCTTCGGGCTGCTGCATCGCCGGCATGTTGAGGAATACCAGCGACTGGCGCAGGTGGTGGTTGGCGCCGAAGCCGGCAATGGCGCCCGGCGACACGCTGACCACGCCGGCCGGCTTGCCGTTCCAGGCGCTCTGGCCGTAGGGGCGCGAGCCGACGTCGATGGCGTTCTTCAGCACGCCCGGCACCGAGCGGTTGTACTCGGGCGTGACGAACAGCACGCCGTCGAAGCCCTTGATCTTGTCGCGGAACTCGGTAAAGGTGGCCGGCGGCGCATCGTCGTCGTCCTGGTTGTACAGCGGCAGCTGGCCGATCTCGACGATCGTCATGTCCAGTTGCGGCGGCGCCAGCAGCATCAGCGTCTTGGCGACTTTGCGGTTGAACGATTCCTTGCGCAGGCTGCCGACGATGACGGCGATTTTCCGTGAGGCCATGACGTTTCCTTTACTGTGGGCGAATAGACAATGACCATTTTTGCATCTTTTACCCGATCAGCGCGCACGCAAGGCTAAATCCGCCCGCGCCTGAACGCGGCCAGGAATTTGCTCGCCGCCGCTTTGCTCAGGACGGTGACGGGATCCCCGTGATAAGCATACAGGAACTGCGGCCCGCCCAGCCGGTCGGTCAGCTTGGCCGACAGCAGGAAGCGTGTGCCGGCCGGGTACTGCGCCGGATCGGACAGCGCGCGCGAGCAGTGCACCGGCAAGGTCGGTGCGAACGCCTGCCCCGCCATCGGCCGGATGACCAACGCGCCGGTGCGCGGATCGATCACCGATTCGACCGCCACTTCGCGGTAGGCCCAGGTATCGCGCGCCATCGCCTTACGCCTTCACCGCTGCAGCCGGCGCGCGCGCGACGTGCGCCTCGCGGATCGGCAGGTTGACCAGCGCGGCGCCGAGCGCGAGCACGATGTCGGCGTACCACATCCAGGTGTAGTCGCCGAAGGTCACGAACGACAGCCCGCCCAGCCAGGCGCCGAGGAAGCCGCCGACCTGGTGCGACAGCAAGGTCAGGCCGAACAGCGTGGACAGGTAGCGCATTCCGAACAGCTTGCCCACCAGGCCGGCGGTCGGCGGCACGGTGGCGAGCCAGGTGAAGCCCAGCGCGGCGGCGAACACGTAAAAGGTCAGCGGCGTTTTCGGCGCCAGCAGGTAGATCACGATGATGAGCGCGCGGCTGCCGTACATAAGGGCCAGCAGGGACTTCATGCGAAACCGCATCGACAGCGCGCCGGCGGTCAGGCTGCCGGCGATGTTAAACAGGCCGATCAGCCCAAGCGCGGTGGCGGACACGCCGGCCGACAGGTTGCACAGCGCGACCTCGCCCGGCAGGTGCGTGACCAGGAAGGCGATGTGGAAGCCGCACGTGAAAAAGCCGGCGTGCAGGCACAGGTAGCTCGGATCCTTCAATGCGATCTTCACCTGCTGGCCCAGCGTCATGCCGCCCTGCTCCGCCGGCTTCGCAACCGCGCCCGGTTTGACGCCGGCGTTGCGGCGCAGCGGCCACGCCAGCGGGATGGTCAGCAAGGTGGTCGCGGCCATGGTCAGCATCGCGGCGATCCAGCCGGCGCTGCTGATGATCGCTTGCATCAGCGGCGCGAACACGAACTGCCCGAACGAGCCGCCGGCGTTGATGAATCCGGCCGCGAACGGGCGGCGCTCGGGCGGCAGGCGCTGCGCGGTGGCGCCGATCAGGATCGAGAAGCTGCCCGCCCCGGCGCCGGCCGCGCTGAGGAAGCCCATCGTAAACATCAGTCCCCATTGCGAACTGACCAAGGGCGTGAGCGCCAGGCCGGCGGCGAGCATCAGCGCGCCCAGGATGATCACCTTGGCCGAGCCCCACTTGTCGGCCACGGCGCCGAACACGGGCTGTGCGGCGCCCCACATGAACTGGCCGACCGCCAGCGCAAAGCTGATCGACGCGATGCCCAGGCCCGTCGAGGTGTTAATCGGCGACATGAACAGGCCGGTGGTCAGGCGCGCGCCCATCGTGATCATCAGGATGGCCGATGCGGCGAGGATCAGCAGCCACGCGGCGCGCGGCGTCATTTCAGTCTGGGTTGGCATGGTGGAGATCCTCGATCAGGGGAGTGAGCTGGGTGAGCGTGGTGTCGAGCTGCGCGTGCAGCGCGCGCACGTTGGCGGCGCCGATCAGCCGCTCGAATTCGGTCTGGGCGGTGCGCCAGGCGCCGTAGGCCTGCTTCACCTTGGCGCGGCCGGCGGCGGTGATGGTGACGATGCGCTGGCGGCTGTCCTCGCCCGCCTCGAGCGTGATCCAGCCGGCCTCGATCAGCGGCTTGAGGTTGCGCGTCATGGTGGTGCGTTCGATGCCCAGGCGGTCGGCCAGCTCGGCCACCGGCAGCGCTTCCTGGCCGGCGTTCTTCAGCACCGAGTACTGGGTGGTCTTCAGGCCGACGGTAGCCATGTGGTGGTCGTACACGCGCGACATGGCCCGGGTGAGCTTGCGCAGCTTGAAGCAGGTGCAGCCGAGCGGGGTTTCAATCAGGTCAGCCATAAAGAGTGTAGGTGCACATATCGGATGAAGCCGATTATAGTGCATATACACCCTTTGTGTTGGTGCGAAGGCGAATCCGTTTAAAGCCGCGGCCTAAACCCTGGGGTCAGGTCCGCCGGACCTGACCCCGTCTTTGACGCTGGCGCCTCAAGCGGCCGGCGCCTTGATCAGCATGCAGATCGCCTCGGCCGCCATGCCCTCCTCGCGCCCCAGGTAGCCCAGCTTCTCGTTGGTCTTGGCCTTGATGTTGACCTGCTGCGGCGACACCCCGATGTCTTCGGCGATGCGCGAGACCATCTGGCCGATGTGCGGCGCCATCTTCGGCGCCTGCGCGATGATGGTGGCGTCGATATTGCCGATCAGGTAACCGGTGGCGATCACGCGGTGCGCCACTTCGCGCAACAAGGTGCGCGAGTCGGCGCCGGCGAACATCGGATCGGTGTCCGGAAAGTGCTTGCCGATGTCGCCCAGCGCCGCCGCGCCCAGCATCGAGTCGATGATCGCGTGCAGCAGCACGTCCGCGTCCGAATGGCCGAACAGGCCCAGGCGGTGCGGGATGGTGACGCCGCCGACGATCAGTTTGCGGCCTTCGACCAGCGCGTGGCAGTCATAGCCGGTGCCGATGCGAAACGGAGGAGCGGGATTGTAGGATGCAAGAGACATGTCAGTTCGCTTAGGTTAAGGCGCGGCCAGGTACATCGCGGCGATCTCGATGTCGCGCGGCAGCGTCACTTTTAAATTACGGGGATGTCCTTCGACCAGCATGGGCGCGTGGCCCATGGCTTCGACCGCGCTGGCGTCGTCGGTGATGGCGGCGGCGTCGCTGGCGGCAGCTAGTGCGTCGCGCAGCAGTCGGAAGCGGAACATTTGGGGTGTCTGCGCCAGCCACAGGCCGTCGCGGGAAATCGTGGCGACAGTGTCGCCGGCAGCGCGCTTGACGGTGTCGACCACCGGCAGCGCCAGCAGGCCGCCGACCGGATGCGCGCCGACCTCATCGACCAGCTTGTCGATAAGCGCGCCGTTCAGGCCAGGCCGCGCGGCGTCGTGCACCAGGATCCAGTCGTCCTCGCGCACCGTGCCGGCCATCGCCTGCAGGCCGTTCTGGATCGATTCCATGCGGGTGGCGCCGCCGCAGCGCAGCACCGACACGCCGTCGCGCGGCGCAACGCTGTCGATCTGGCCGTCATCGGAACTGACCACCACGAAAGTGTGGCTGATGCGCTCGCTGGACAGGAAGGCGTCGATGGTATGGCGCAGCATCGGCTTGCCTGCGATGGGGAGATATTGCTTGGGTCCGTCCGCAGCCATCCGGGCGCCGACACCGGCCGCCGGGATCAAGGCAAAGTAACGTGGTGCTGGGCTGTTCATCGTTGGTTCGTCAGTGTTTATGCGGCGGTCTGATAAGGGACTGTACCTCACCTTTGCAAACTCTGCTCAGGCGGGCGTACTCTTGCGGCGAGTCGATTTCCGCTTGTAATTGCTCGACACGGTCCAGCTCATTTTTAATGTACGGCATCCATTCGGCATCGATTTCGCGCGCCAGCATCGCCTTGGCCTGGCCCATCGGCGCGTAGATCGGCCGGCCGGCAAATCGCCTGTCCAACGCGGCGCGCACCACTGTTTCCACTTTCGACAAATGGCTCAGGTAGACCTTGAGATGGCGCATCTCATGAGCAAGAATCTCCTGATATGAGCACGAACCGGGCGGAAATTCGCGGCCCACGTACACCGTGATCGGAATGTACGACAGCGCAACCGTAATTTGCGGCGCGATGCATTCGCGCCGCGACTGCGGATCGGCCAGCAGTTTGGCGTCGAGCTGGATCGAAACGCGCGATTCGGCGCGCGTCAGGCCGAGCACGTAGCTGCGCCCGGCAGCCGGCGGCCGCATGCCGGTCAGGCGCTGGTAGGACACGGTATTGTTGATCGTGTAACCCTGGTCGCTGGCGGAGAGGTGCGCGGCCGTGGCGCCGATGCCGCTTTCGCAACGCGCCTCGAAACGCGACGGCTGCGCTGCCGCGGCGCCGGCCGAGGCCAGCAGCACTGCAGCCGCCAACCGCCGTTTCATCGGAAGGTTCAGGCGCTTTTCCAGGCGCCGGACAGGATCTTTTCGAGCCAGAAGGTGCCGATCACGGTCTTCACGTCCGTCACCTCGCCGCTTTGGATCATCGCGAGCATCTCCGGCACGCTGGCGCGGAAGGTTTCGAGGAACTCGCCGTCGTCGAGCTGCGCCTCGCCTTCGGTCAGGCCGCGCGCCAGGTACAGGTCGAGGTGCTCGTCCGAATAGGCGATCGCGTTGTGGATGGTGCAGACGAACTGCCAGTCGGCGGCCGTGTAGCCCGTTTCTTCCTGCAGCTCGCGCTTGGCGCATTCGAGCGGATCTTCGCCCGGATCGATCTTCCCGGCCGGGTATTCGACGAACACCTGGCCGAGCGGATAACGGAACTGGCGCTCGAGCAGCACGGTGCCGTCGTCGAACACGGGAAGGATCACGACCGCGCCGGGATGGCGGATGAATTCACGGTGGGTTTGCGCCCCGTCGGGCAGCGCGACGCGGTCGCGCGTGACTTTCAGGAAGCTGCCCTCGTACGCCAGCTCGCCGTCTATGCGGGTTTCCTTGAGGTGGTCGTCCATGCGGGCTCCGAAAAAGTCAGTGGTGGCGCTTGCGCAGATAGCGTATCACGAAGCCGGGGAAAGCGAGCGTGACGAACAGCGGGACGGTGAGCATGTAGAACTCCTTCTCCTGCCCGAACACGTTGCCGATCCGGCCTTCGAGCAGGCGCGCCAGCGCGCCCACCACGAAGTACAGCACCAGCAGCTCGGCCAGGCGCACCCACAGGGGCTTGGCGCCCTTCAGCGGGATCAGGCCGAACACGTTTTCGGTCAGGAACGGCAGGTTGGCGAGCGCCAGTGCGACGGCGATCACCACCCATGCTGCCAGCGATACATCCATCAGGTGCCGAGGGTCTTGCTCATCGCGTGCATGCAGGCGCCCAGCAGGCCGCCCGGCACCAGGCCGAGGACCACGATGCCCACGCCGTTCAGCGACAGCATCAGGCGCATGTCGCCAGGCACCGCGATGACCGAAGCGTCGGCCGCTTCGTCGAACCAGATGGTCTTGACGACGCGCAGGTAGTAGAACGCGCCGATCAGCGAGAACATTACGGCCGCAATCGCGAGCCAGACGTAGCCGGCGGTGACGACCGACTGCAGCACCGCCCACTTGGCCATGAAGCCCATCATCGGCGGCACGCCGGCCAGCGAGAACATCAGGATGGTCATGACGATGGCGAACCACGGGCTGCGCTTGCCCAGGCCCTTGAAGTCGGCGATTTCTTCGGCTTCGAAGCCGGCGCGCGCCAGCATCATGATCAGGCCGAAGCTGCCGACCGTGGTCAGGACGTAGGTGATCGAGTAGTACATCGCGGCGCTGTAGGCCGACGCGGCGTTGGCCGAATCAACGCCGACCACGCCGGCCATCAGGCCGAGCAGTACGAAGCCCATCTGCGCGATGGTCGAATAGGCCAGCATGCGTTTGAGGTTGGTCTGCGCGATGGCGGTCAGGTTGCCGATCGCCAGCGACAGCACGGCCAGCACCATCAGCATCTGCTGCCAGTCGATCGCCAGCGGCAGCAGGCCTTCGACCAGCAGGCGGATGCAGATCGCGAACGTGGCCAGCTTCGGCGCGCCGCCCAGCAGCAGGGTCACCGCGGTCGGCGAGCCCTGGTAGACGTCAGGCACCCACATGTGGAACGGCACGGCGCCCAGCTTGAACGCGAGGCCGGCGACGACGAACACGATGCCGAATACCATGATGGTCTTGTTGGCGATGCCGCCGCTTGCGGCCTTGGCCACTTCGGTCAGGTCCAGCGAGCCGGTGGCGCCGTACAGCATCGAGATGCCGTACAACAGGAAGCCCGAGGCCAGCGCGCCGAGGATGAAGTACTTCATCGCCGCTTCGGTCGATACCGCGTGGTCGCGGCGGATGGCGACGAGCGCATACAGCGACAGCGACATCAGTTCGAGGCCGAGGTAAATCACCAGCATGTTGTTACCCGAGATCATGACCATCTGGCCAAGCATCGAGAACAGCGCGAGCACATAGAACTCACCGCCCAGGTTACCGGACAACATGCCGCGCTCGGAGGCGTACTGGCGCGAGTAGATCAGCGTCATGCCGATCGTGAGATACGTGAACAGCTTGAGCAGGTTCGACATCGGGTCCGACACGAACATGTTGTTGAACGTGTAGACGGTAGTGCCGGCGTTGAAGTCGGCGTAGCTCAATACCGCGCAGCCGGCCAGCGTGGCCAGCGACAGGTAGTAGGCCAGCGAGCGCTTCGACATGAACATGTCGATCAACAGGATCGCCGACGCCGCGACCATCAGGAAGATTTCGGCGTAAACCGGGATCAGGTTTGGGTTGGTCATTTGATTCATTTCGATTTAAGGCAGTTTGCTGACGGCGACGTGCTGGAGCAGGTCGGCCACCGAGGTTTGCATCGTATCGGTGAACGGCGCCGGGTACAGGCCCATTGCGATCACGGCGATGGCCAGCACGGCGAACATGAAGAACTCGCGCTTGTTCATGTCGGTCAGTTCGTCGACATGCTTGTTGCCGATCGCGCCAAAGATCACGCGCTTGACCATCCACAGCGAGTAGGCCGCGCCGAAGATCAGCGCCGTGGCGGCCAGCAGGCCAATCCAGAAGTTGAACTGGACCGCGCCCAGGATCACCATGAACTCGCCGACGAAGCCGGAGGTCGCTGGCAGGCCGCAGTTGGCCATCGAGAACAGCACCATGAAGGCGGCGAACTTCGGCATGCGGTTGACCACTCCTCCGTAGTCGGCGATCTGGCGCGAGTGCATGCGGTCGTACAGCACGCCGATCGACAGGAACATCGCGCCGGAGATGAAGCCGTGAGAGATCATTTGCACGATACCGCCCTGCACCGCCATCGGGTTGAAGACGAAGAAGCCGAGGGTGACGAAGCCCATGTGCGCGATCGACGAATAGGCGACCAGCTTTTTCATGTCCTTCTGGACCAGCGCGACCAGGCCGATGTAGATCACGGCGATCAGCGACAGCGTGATGATGAAGCCCGACAGGTAGTGCGACGCATCAGGGGCGATCGGCAGCGAGAACCTCAGGAAGCCGTACGCGCCCAGTTTCAGCATGATCGCGGCCAGCACGACGGAGCCGCCGGTAGGCGCTTCGACGTGGGCGTCCGGCAGCCAGGTGTGCACTGGCCACATCGGCACCTTGACGGCAAACGCCATCAGGAATGCCAGGAAGATCAGGACCTGCTCGCGCATCGAGAGCTTGAGGGTGTGCCACTCGAGGATGCTGAAGGAGCCGCCCGACTTGTTGTACAGGTAGATGATCGCGATCAGCGTCAGCAGCGAGCCGAAGAAGGTGTACAGGAAGAACTTGAACGCCGCGTACACCCGGTTGGCGCCGCCGAACACGCCGATGATGATGAACATCGGGATCAGGGTCGCTTCGAAGAAGAAGTAGAACAGCAGGCCGTCGAGCGCGCAGAACACGCCGATCATCAGTCCCGACAGGATCAGGAAGGAGCCCATGTACTGCGCAACGCGCTCTTCGATCACCTGCCAGGCGGAGATGACGACGATGACCTGGATGAAGGCGGTCAGCGGCACGAACCACAGCGACAGGCCGTCGACGCCGAGCGCGTACATGATGTTGAAGCGGCCGATCCACGGCGTGCTTTCAACGAACTGCATGCCGTGGTGGGCATTATCGAAGTGCATCAGCAGCGGAATCGTCACCAGGAAGCTGATGATCGAGCCGATCAGGGTCACCCAGCGGGTCAGGCCCGGGTTCTTGTCGCGGCCGATGGCCAGCACGATCATGCCGAAGATGACCGGGAGCCAGATCGACAGGCTAAGGTACGGAGGATAGGTAGAAAGAGACTGCATCATTTTCTTTATCTTTGTCGGGTCTGATTAAGCGTGCCAGAACGGGAAGAAGTACATCAGCGTGGCCAGCACGCCGATGATCATCACGAACGCATAGTGGTAGATGTAGCCGGTCTGCACGGTGCGCACCACCGTCGAGAACCAGCCCACCAGCTTTGCGCTGCCGTTGACGATCAGGCCGTCGATCAGGCCCTTGTCGCCGACGTTCCACAGGCCGTTGCCCAGGAGGCGCGCGCCGCCCGAGAACACCACGTCGTTGAACTTGTCCATGTAGTACTTGTTGTCCAGCAGCGTGTGCAGCGCGTGGAATTTGGCGTAGAACCAGGCCGGCACTTTCGGGTTGATCAGGTAGCAGTAGTAAGCCGAGGCGACACCAAGCGCGGCGAGGATGAACGGCAGCGAGGTGAAGGCGTGCATCGCCATCGCCATCGCACCGTGGAACTCTTCGTGCAGTTCGTGCATCGCGTGGTGGTTCTCGCCGACGAAGATGACGCCCTTGAAGAAGTCGCCGAACAGCATCGGGCCGATCGTCATGTAGCCGATCACCACCGAAGGAATCGCCAGCATCACCAGCGGGAACCACACCACGAATGGCGACTCGTGCGGCTTCTGGCCAGGCTCCAGGCCATGGTGGTGATGGTCGTCGTGGTCTTCGTCGTGCGCGTCCGAATCGTGGCGGACGACGGCATGGTCGTCCCTATGGTGCTGCGGCTTGCCGAAGCGCTCTTCGCCGTGGAACACCAGGAAGTACATGCGGAACGAGTAGAACGCCGTGACGAACACGCCGGCCAGCACCGCGAACTGGGCGAAGCCCGAGCCCCAGATGTGGGTCGCGGCGGCCGCCTCGATGATCGAGTCCTTCGAGTAGAAGCCCGAGAAGAACGGGGTGCCGATCAGCGCCAGGGAGCCGAGCAGCGAGGTGATCCAGGTGATCGGCATGTACTTGCGCAGGCCGCCCATATTGCGGATGTCCTGGTCGTGGTGCATGCCGATGATGACCGAGCCGGCGCCGAGGAACAGCAGCGCCTTGAAGAACGCGTGCGTCATCAGGTGGAACACGGCGATCGAGTAAGCCGACGAGCCGAGCGCCACGGTCATGTAGCCGAGCTGCGACAGGGTCGAGTAAGCGACCACGCGCTTGATGTCGTTCTGGATGATGCCCAGGAAGCCCATGAACAGCGCGGTGATCGAGCCGATCACCAGCACGAAGGACAGCGCGGTGTCGGACAGCTCGAACAGCGGCGACATGCGCGAGACCATGAAGATGCCGGCGGTGACCATGGTCGCCGCGTGGATCAGTGCCGAGATCGGGGTTGGGCCTTCCATCGAGTCAGGCAGCCAGACGTGCAGCGGGAACTGGGCCGACTTGCCCATCGCGCCGATGAAGAGGCAAATGCAGGCGGCCGTCAGCAGCGGCCAGCCGGTGGCGGCGACGCTCATGGCGGCGAGCGCCTCGCGCTTGGCGAACACTTCCTGGTAGTTCATGGTGCCGGCGTAGGCCAGCAAGAGGCCAATGCCCAGGATGAAGCCGAAGTCGCCGACGCGGTTGACCAGGAAGGCCTTCATGTTGGCGAAGATCGCGGTCGGGCGGGTGTACCAGAAGCCGATCAGCAGGTACGACACCAGGCCCACCGCTTCCCAGCCGAAGAACAGCTGCAGGAAGTTGTTGGCCATGACCAGCATCAGCATCGAGAACGTAAACAGCGAGATGTACGAGAAGAAGCGGTTGTAGCCTTCGTCGTCCGCCATGTAGCCGATGGTGTAGATGTGCACCATCAGCGACACGAAGGTCACCACGCACATCATCATCGCCGACAGCGCATCGATCTGGAAGCCGACTTCCATCTTCAGCGAGCCGACCGTCATCCAGTTGTAGATCGTGCCGTTGAAGGTGGCGCCGTCGTTCACCGCGAGCAGGGTCTGCACCGAGATGAGCAGCGCGACCAGCACGCCCAGGATGGTGGCCGCGGTCGATACCTTGCGGCCGACCACTTCGCCGAGGAACTTCGTGCCCAGCAGGCCGGCGATCGCCGAGCCGGCAAGCGGCGCCAGAGGGACCGCCAGAAGGAGGTTAGGGTTGAGAATTTGCCCCGCCATGTTGAACCTTAATCGTTATTTATTCGAATGAATGAAGCTGCGAACTTAGCCCTTCAGGCTGTCCAGGTCTTCCACGTTGATCGTGTCCAGGTTACGGAACAGGACCACCAGGATCGCGAGGCCGATTGCCGATTCTGCGGCCGCCACGGTCAGGATGAAGAACACGAAGATCTGCCCTGCCGCGTCGCCCAGGTAGTGCGAGAACGCGACGAAGTTCAGGTTCACCGCCAGCAGCATCAGTTCGATGGCCATCAGCAGGATGATGATGTTTTTCCGGTTCAGGAAGATCCCTACGATCGAGATCGCGAACAGGATCGCGCCCAGGACCAGGTAGTGTGCGAGCGATAAAGTCATTTCTTCTCCTTGGCGTCGGTGGCGACGACGGCTTGCGCTTCCGCGGCAGCCAGTGCGGCGGCGGTTGCAGCGGCGTCGATCGCCGGCTGGTCCACTGCCTTCATCTTGACGATGCGCAGGCGGTCGTTGCGCTTGACGCGCACGGCGATGCCCGGATCGATCGCCTTGGTGTCCTTGCGCTTGCGCAGGGTCAGGGCGACGGCGGCGATGATCGCCACCAGCAGGATCACGGCGGCAACTTCAAAGCCGTAGATGTACTTGGTGTAGATCAGGATGCCCAGCTCCTTCGTGCCGCCGATGTTGGCGCCCGAAGCGGCGGACTGGTTGTCCACGTTGAGGAAACCGCGCCACAGCACGGCGGCCATCTCGAGCACGATCAGCGCGCCGATGCCAGACGCCAGCGGCAGGTAGCCCCAGAAGCCTTCGCGCATGCGGTCGATATTAATATCCAACATCATCACGACGAACAGGAACAGCACCATCACGGCGCCGACATAGACCAGCACCAGCACGATGGCCAGGAACTCGGCCTTCAGCAGCATCCAGATGCCGGCCGCGTTGAAGAACGCGAGCACCAGGAACAGTGCCGCGTGCACCGGATTGCGGGCGGTGATGACGCGGGTGGCGGCGAGCACCATGATCGCCGCGAACACGTAGAACAAAGCAGTTTTAAATTCCATGACTAACCCAGAGTCCTACAGTTATTAGCGGTACGGAGCATCGGCTGCGCGGGCGGCAGCGATGTCGTTCTCGTAGCGGTCGCCGACCGCCAGCAGCATCTCTTTCGTGTAGTACAAGTCGCCGCGTTTCTCGCCGTGGTACTCGAGCACGTGGGTCTCGACGATCGAATCGACCGGGCAGGACTCTTCGCAAAAGCCGCAGAAGATGCACTTGGTCAGGTCGATGTCGTAGCGCGTGGTGCGGCGCGAGCCGTCGTCACGCTGCTCGGACTCGATCGTGATGGCCATGGCCGGGCACACCGCTTCGCACAGCTTGCAGGCGATGCAGCGCTCTTCCCCGTTCGGGTAGCGGCGCAGCGCGTGCAGGCCGCGGAAGCGCGGCGACATCGGCGTCTTCTCTTCCGGGTACTGCACCGTGATCTTGCGCGAAAACATGTACTTGCCGGTCAGGGCCATGCCCTTGAACAGCTCCGTCAGCATCATGCTGTTGAAAAAATCTTTAAAACGATCCATTGCTTTTCCTTACTTCCAAATGTTCCAGGACGTCTGCATTACGCCTGCGACCAGGACCAGCCAGACCAGGGTCAGCGGAATGAACACTTTCCAGCCGAGGCGCATGATCTGGTCATAGCGGTAGCGCGGGAACGTGCCGCGTACCCACACGAACAGGGAGACGATGAAGAAGGTCTTGGCGAACAGCCAGAAGAAGCCGCCGAAACCACCGCCAAATTCGAGGACCTTGAGCGGCGCAGCCCAGCCGCCGAGGAACATGATCGAAGCCAGTACGCCGATCAGGATCATGTTGGCGTATTCGGCCAGCATGAACATCGCGTACGACATGCCCGAGTATTCCACCATGTGGCCGGCGACGATTTCCGACTCGCCCTCCACCACGTCGAACGGGTGGCGGTTGCACTCGGCGAGACCCGAGGTCAGGTAGACCACGAACAGCGGCAGCAGCGGCAGCCAGTTCCAGGAAAGGAAGGACAGGCCATGCTCGACCATCGAACCGCGCTGCTGCACGGCGACGATGTCGGAGAAGTTCAGCGAGCCCGATACCAGCAGCACGACCACCAGCACGAAGCCCATCGGGATTTCGTAGGAGATCATCTGGGCCGAGGCGCGCATGGCGCCCATGAACGAGTACTTCGAGTTCGACGACCAGCCGGCGATGATGATGCCGTAGACTTCGAGCGAGGTGATCGCCATCAGCAGCAGCAGGCCGGCGTTGACGTCCGCCAGCGCCACTTGCGGGCCGAACGGCACCACGACCCAGGCGGCCAGCGCCGGCGCGATCGTCAGGATCGGGCCGAGGATGAACAGGCTGGTGGTGGCCTTGGTCGGGACGACGATTTCTTTCAACAGCAGCTTGAGCGCGTCGGCGATCGGCTGCAGCAGGCCGGCCGGGCCGACCCGGTTCGGGCCGATACGGATCTGGATCCAGCCGATCAGCTTGCGCTCCCACAGGGTGGCGTAAGCGACGAGGCCCATCAGCGGCAGCAGCACGCAGAGGATCTTGACGAGGGTCCAGACCAGCATCCACAACGAAGAGCCGAGCAAGGCCGTTCCGTGGGACTGGGCGGTAACGATCATTTCAGACAGACCCATTACTTGCCCTCCCCTGCTTTTTCAATGTGGATGGCGCCGAACATCGCGCCCAGCATGGCGGTCGATGGATGGGCCGCGGCGACGCGCACGGCGTTCACCGGCAGGCCCTTGTCGATCGCGGCGACCAGGATGGCCGAGCCGGTTCCCTGGGTGACCTTGACGGTGTCGCCGGCTTTCACGCCCAGCTTCTCGGCCAGGGCCACTGGCAGGTGCGCCAGCGGCGCCTGCGCATCGGCCGTGCGCAGCAGCGGCTCGGAACGGCGCGCAATCGCGTCGGCGAAGTAGATCGGCACGTCGGTGACGCGCTCGAGCGAACCCTTGTCGCCAAAGGTCGCGGCAACCGCGGCGATGGTGGACGTGTTCGAGAGCTTGGCCGACAGGTCGGTCACGCCCTTGCCCAGCACTTCGTCGCGGATCGCTTCGGAGGTGTCGTAGTCGAAACCGGTCAGACCCAGCAGGTTGCCCAGCACGCGCAGCACTTTCCAGGCCGGGCGGGCGTCGCCCATCGGCTTGACTGTGCCGTTGAAGCTTTGCGCGCGGCCTTCGCAGTTGACGAAGGTGCCCGAGGTTTCGCTGAACGGCGAAATCGGCAGCAGCACGTCGGCGTAGTCCATGCCGTGCTTGAATGCGCTCATCGCGACGACCATCTCGGCGCCCTTCAGCGCGGCGACGGCCTGTTGCGGGTTGGCCGCGTCCAGTTCCGGTTCGGCGTTGAGCAGCACGTAGGCTTTCTTCGGCTGCGAGAACAGTTCGACCGCGTTCTTGGCGGTAGCGCCGGCCAGGTAGCCGCCGACCGTGTTGGCGGCGTCGACCAGGTAGCCGAGCTTGGCGCCGGTGGCATTGGCGATCCACTGGGCGGCCGCGTGAATCTGCGACGCCTGCGGATGGTACATGGCGGCGTTACCGAGCAGGATGACGCCTTCGCCGTCGCCGGCGAGGTTGGCGGCAACGGTCTTGCCCGGTGCGTCGGCCTTGATCTTGTCGAAGCCGGCAGGCGCGTCGATGCCCTTGTCCTTGGCGATGGCGGCGATGATGTCCGACAGCGAGGCGACCCAGTCCGACGGCGCGGCGCTCATGCGGGTCGCGCCCGGGATCAGCAGCTCGTCGTCGGCGCCGTTCAATACCGTCAGCTTGGCGCCGGCCTTGACGGCGGCGCGCAGGCGGGTGGCGACCAGCGGGTGGTCCTTGCGAAGGAACGAACCGATGACGAACGCGCGCTTGACGGTCGACAGCGCGGCGATCGGCATGCCCAGCCACGGCGTGACCTGGCCGTCGAGGGCGAAGTCGGTCTGGCGCAGGCGGAAGTCGATGTTCTCGGAACCGATGCCGCGCATGGCCTTGGCCAGCAGGGTCATCTCTTCCAGCGTCGAGTGCGGCGTGGCGACGGCGGCGATCGCATCGGCGCCATGCTCATGCTTGATGTTGCGCAGGCCGTGGGCGACGTATTCGAGCGCGGTCTGCCAGTCGGTCTCTTGCCACTGGTTGCCCTGCTTGATCATCGGCGCGGTCAGGCGCTCTGCGCTGTCCAGGCCTTCGTACGAGAAGCGGTCCTTGTCGGACAGCCAGCATTCGTTGATCGCTTCGTTTTCCAGCGGCAGAACGCGCATGACCTTGCCGCCCTTGACCTGGACGATCAGGTTCGAGCCGAGCGAATCGTGCGGCGATACCGACTTGCGGCGCGACAGTTCCCAGGTACGGGCGCTGTAGCGGAACGGTTTCGACGTCAGCGCGCCGACCGGGCACAGGTCGATCATATTGCCCGACACTTCGGAGTCGACGGTCTTGCCGACGAAGGAGGTGATTTCGGCGTGCTCGCCGCGGCCCAGCATGCCCAGCTCCATCACGCCGGCCACTTCCTGGCCGAAGCGCACGCAGCGGGTGCAGTGGATGCAGCGGGTCATCTCGGCCATCGAGATCAGCGGGCCGGCGTCTTTCGGCGGCACCACGCGCTTTTCTTCTTCGTAGCGCGAGTTCGACTTGCCGTAGCCGACCGCGAGGTCCTGCAGCTGGCATTCGCCGCCCTGGTCGCAGATCGGGCAGTCGAGCGGGTGGTTAATCAGCAGGAATTCCATGACCGACTTCTGCGCCTGGACAGCTTTTTCGCTGTTCGAACGCACGATCATGCCGGCCGAGACCGGCGTGGCGCAGGCCGGCAGCGGCTTGGGCGCCTTCTCTACTTCGACCAGGCACATGCGGCAGTTGGCCGCGATCGACAATTTCTTGTGATAGCAGAAGTGCGGGATGTACGTACCGATCTTGTTGGCAGCGTCCATCACCATCGAACCCGGTGGGACTTCTACCTTCTTACCGTCAATTTCAATTTCAACCATGAGATTTCTCTGGCCTTAGATATAAGCGGGCACGAGGCAATGCTTGTGCTCGATGTGGTATTCAAATTCTTCGCGGAAGTTCTTGATCATGGCCTGGACCGGCATCGCGGCCGCATCGCCGAGCGCGCAGATGGTGCGGCCCTTGATGTTGTCGGCGATGTTGTTCAAGAGATCCATGTCGTCCGGACGGCCCTGGCCGTGCTCGATACGGTGGACCATGCGGTACATCCAGCCCGTGCCTTCGCGGCATGGGGTGCACTGGCCGCACGATTCTTCGTAGTAGAAGTACGACAGGCGCAGCAGCGACTTGACCATGCAGCGCGTCTCGTCCATGACGATCACGGCGCCCGAGCCGAGCATCGAGCCGGCCTTGGCGATCGAATCGTAGTCGAGGTCGGTGTTCATCATGACGTCGCCGCGCACGACAGGCGCCGACGAACCGCCAGGAATCACGGCCTTGATCTTTTTGCCGCCGCGCATGCCGCCGGCCAGCTCCATCAGGGTCGCGAACGGCGTGCCCAGCGGAACTTCGTAGTTGCCCGGACGCTCGACGTCGCCCGAGATCGAGAAGATCTTCGAGCCGCCGTTGTTCGGCTTGCCCATCGCCATGTAGTTCTCGGCGCCCATGTTCAGGATGAACGGGACGGCCGCAAACGTCTCGGTGTTGTTGATCGTGGTCGGCTTGCCGTACAGGCCGAACGAAGCCGGGAACGGCGGCTTGAAGCGCGGCTGTCCCTTCTTGCCTTCGAGCGACTCGAGCAGGGCGGTCTCTTCGCCGCAGATGTAGGCGCCGTAGCCGTGGGCCGCGTGCAGCTGGAAGTTGAAGTCGCTGCCCATGATCTTGTCGCCCAGGAAGCCAGCGGCGCGCGCCTCTTCCAGCGCTTCTTCGAACAGCTCGTACTCGCGCCAGATTTCACCGTGGATGTAGTTGTAGCCCACGGTAATGCCCATCGCGTAGGCGCCGATGGCCATGCCTTCGATCAGCGCGTGCGGGTTGTAGCGGATGATGTCGCGGTCCTTGAAGGTGCCCGGCTCGCCTTCGTCGGTATTGCAGACGAGGTATTTCTGGCCAGGGAACTGGCGCGGCATGAAGCTCCACTTCAGGCCGGTCGGGAAACCGGCGCCGCCGCGCCCGCGCAGGCCCGAAGCCTTCAGGTCGGCGATGATCTGTTCCGGCGTGATCTTCTCTTCGAGGATGCGGCGCAGCGCGCTGTAGCCGCCGCGCTTGACGTAGTCGTTCAGGTGCCAGTTGGCGCCATCGAGGCCGGCCAGGATCACCGGCTTGATGTGACGGTCGTGCAGGCTGGTCATTTGTTCAGTTCCTCTACCAGGGCGTCGATCTTTTCATCGCTCATGAAGGAGCACATGCGGTGGTTGTTGACGATCATCACCGGCGCGTCGCCGCAAGCGCCCATGCACTCGCCTTCGACCAGGGTGAATTTGCCGTCGGCCGTCGTTTCACGGAAGCCGATGCCCAGCTTGTCCTGCAGGCGCTTGGCGGCGTGGACGCCGCCCGACAGCGCGCATGGCAGGTTGGTGCAGACCGAGATCTTGTGGGTGCCGACCGGCTTGACGTTGTACATGTTGTAGAACGTCGCCACTTCCTGCACGGCGATGGCAGGCATGCCGATGTAGTCGGCGATTTCCTGCATGGTTTCCGGCGACAGCCAGCCCAGTTCGACCTGGGCGTGGGCCAGCGCGGCCATCACGGCCGACTGGCGCTGGTCGGCCGGATACTTGGCCAACTCGCGGTCGATTTTTTTGTAGCAAAGTTCAGATAACAACATGGTTCTGCCCTAAATGTGCAAACGGCTTAGCGGTCGATGCTGCCGAATACGATGTCTTGCGTTCCGATGATGGTGACGGCGTCGGCGATCATGTGGCCGCGCGCCATTTCGTCCAGGCTCTGCAGGTGGGCATAGTCCGGGGCGCGGATCTTCAGGCGGTACGGCTTGTTGGCGCCGTCCGACACGATGTAGATACCGAATTCGCCCTTCGGATGCTCGACCGCCGCATACGCTTCGCCTTCCGGCACGTGCATGCCTTCGGTGAACAGCTTGAAGTGGTGGATCAGCGATTCCATGTTGGTCTTCATGTCGACCCGCGACGGCGGCGCGATCTTGTGGTTGTCGATCATCACCGGGCCCGGATTGGCGCGCAGCCAGGCCGATGCCTGCTTGATGATGCGGTTCGACTGGCGCATCTCTTCGACGCGCACCAGGTAACGGTCGTAGCAGTCGCCGTTGGTGCCCACAGGGACGTCGAAGTCCATCTTGTCGTACACAGCGTACGGCTGGGTCTTGCGCAGGTCCCACTCGATGCCCGAACCGCGCAGCATGGCGCCGGTGAAGCCCATCGCCTTGGCCGCTTCCGGCGAGACGACGCCGATGCCGACGGTGCGCTGTTTCCAGATGCGGTTGTCGGTCAGCAGGGTTTCGTATTCGTCGACGTACTTGACGAAGCGGTTCGAGAAGTCGTCGATGAAGTCCAGCAGCGAACCCTGGCGCGCTTCGTTGAGGGCGTCGATGGCCTTGGCCGAGCGGATGATCGAGGCCTTGTGCTTCGGCATCGCGTCCGGCAGGTCGCGGTACACGCCGCCCGGACGGTAGTAGGCCGCGTGCATGCGCGCGCCCGACACCGCTTCGTAGACGTCGAACAGGTCTTCACGGTCGCGGAAGGCGTACAGGAACGGGCCCATGGCGCCGACGTCGAGCGCGTGCGCGCCGAGCCACATCAGGTGGTTCAGCAGGCGGGTGATCTCGTCGAACATCACCCGGATGTACTGGGCGCGGATCGGCGCCTGGATGCCGAGCAGCTTCTCGATGGCCAGCACGTAGGCGTGCTCGTTGCTCATCATCGACACGTAGTCGAGGCGGTCCATGTACGGCACCGACTGCAGGTAGGTGCGGGTCTCGGCCAGCTTTTCGGTAGCGCGGTGCAGCAGGCCGATGTGCGGGTCGGCGCGCTGGATCACTTCGCCGTCCAGCTCGAGCACCAGGCGCAGCACGCCGTGCGCGGCCGGGTGCTGCGGACCGAAGTTGAGGGTGTAATTCTTAAGTTCAGCCATTATTTCATCCCGTAGGTTTCTTCGCGGATCACGCGCGGAATGATTTCACGCGGCTCGATCGTCACGGGTTGGTAGATCACGCGCTTCTGCTCGGGGTCGTAGCGCATCTCGACGTAGCCCGAAATCGGGAAGTCCTTGCGGAACGGATGGCCGATGAAGCCATAGTCGGTCAGGATGCGGCGCAGGTCGTTGTGGCCTTCGAACAGGATGCCGTACAGGTCGAACGCCTCGCGCTCGTACCAGTTGGCCGAACGCCAGATGCCGGCCACCGAGGCCAGCACCGGCATCTCGTCGTCCGGGGCGAACACGCGCACGCGCACGCGCCAGTTGTGGGCCAGCGACAGCAGGTGCGAGACGGCGGCGAAACGCAGGCCGTCCCACGTGCCTTCGCCGTAGGAGGAATAGTCCACGCCGCACAGGTCGATCAGCTGTTCGAACTGGAGGGTCGGGTCGTCGCGCAGGGTCTGCATCGCGGCCAGATAGGCGCTAGCCTTGACGACGACGGTCACTTCGCCAAGGGCGGCAGTGACGACGGCGCCCTCGCCCAGCGCGGTTTGCAGGGCGGATTGCAGGGTTTCGAGTTTGGTCGTCATGGTGTCAGCGGGCGATGGTGTTGGTGCGCTTGATCTTGTTCTGCAGCTGCAGGATGCCGTACAGCAGCGCTTCGGCGGTCGGCGGGCAGCCCGGGACGTAGACGTCGACCGGAACGATGCGGTCGCAGCCGCGCACCACCGAGTAAGAGTAGTGGTAGTAGCCGCCGCCGTTGGCGCACGAGCCCATCGAAATGACCCAGCGCGGCTCCGGCATCTGGTCGTAGACCTTGCGCAGCGCCGGCGCCATCTTGTTGCACAGCGTGCCGGCGACGATCATCACGTCGGACTGGCGCGGCGACGGGCGGAACACGACGCCGAAGCGGTCCATGTCGTAGCGGGCCGCGCCCGTGTGCATCATCTCGACCGCGCAGCAAGCCAGGCCGAACGTCATCGGAAACATCGATCCGGTGCGGGCCCAGTTGATCAGCTTGTCGGCTGTGGTGGTAATGAAACCTTCGTTTAATACGCCTTCAATTGCCATGGCTTATTCCCAATCAAGGGCACCTTTCTTCCAGATGTACCAATAACCGACCACGAATTCGGCGATGAACACCATCATCGTGACGAACCCGGACCAGCCCAGATCCTTCATTGCAACGCCCCAAGGGAAGAAGAATGCGGTTTCCAGATCGAACAAAATAAACAGGATAGCGACGAGATAATAGCGGACATCGAACTTCATGCGCGCGTCTTCAAACGCTTCGAAGCCGCACTCGTAGGGCGAGAGCTTGGCCGAGTCGGGCTTGTGCGGGCCGAGCAGCTTGCCCAGGATCTGGGGCACCACTCCGACGCCGACGCCGACGAGGATGAACAGCAATACGGGGAAATAATTTTCGAGGTTCACGATGGATGAGCCTTTGTTGAATGATCGGTTAAAGAACCACTGCTCCGAGCAGCGCCCGGTTGCGCGATCCTGGCAGAGCCGCACCAGCACCATGCAACCGACCCTCGTAAAAAAAGCCAGCCAGGGCGCACAGCCCTTGCTGGCTTCTCTGTATTCCTTGGTGCCGACGGCGAGACTCGAACTCGCACAGGATTTCTCCCACTACCCCCTCAAGATAGCGTGTCTACCAATTTCACCACGTCGGCATCTCTGAGACCGCTATTCTAACCTGCCGTAGCACTATTTTTCAATGCTAAAGTTGCGCTAGCGCAGGGAAAAACGGATAAAACTGTAAATCTTTTATTGCAATCGGGGTCTGAGCCCGCGGGGCAAGCCCCGGTGTGACTGATTTTCCGTATTTACTTCGGAATTTGGTTCGCTGGCGCCGCAGGAGCAACCGGAGCCGACGCAGGCGCTGCAGGCGCTACGGTGGTGGTCGCAGGGATGCCCGCGCCGGTCGTCGCCGGCGCCTTGGTTGCCGGCACCGCGCGCTCCATCACGCCGGCGCCCGTAGGCGCGGTGCGCTGGGTGCCGAAGTAGGCCAGCGCCAGCGTCGATGCGAAGAACACCGCGGCGGCGACGCCGGTCGATTTGGACATGAAGTTCGACGAGCCGGTGGCGCCGAACAGGCTGCCGGACGCGCCGGAGCCGAATGCGGCGCCCATGTCGGCGCCCTTACCGTGCTGCAGCAGCACCAGGCCGATGATGATCAGGGCTGACAAAACCTGTACGACGACGATCAGATTGAACAAAGTGTTCATTGCTATTCCATTCCAAGTTTGACTACAAGATTAAAAATTTCAGGTTCGCGCCGGCTCCAGCGGGTGCCGGCTCAGCGGGTGGCGTGGATGATGGCCAGGAAATCGGCCGCCTTCAACGCTGCTCCGCCAATCAGGCCGCCATCGATATCCGGCTGGGCCATCAACTCTTTGGCGTTGTCGGGCTTCATGCTGCCGCCGTACAGGATCTGCACGGCGTCAGCGGCATTCTTTTGCTTCAGTTGCGCACGCAGCTGCGCGTGCACTTCCTGCGCCATTTCCGGCGTCGCAGTCTTGCCGGTGCCGATCGCCCATACCGGCTCGTAGGCCAGCACGATGCGCGCGGCGGCGGCGTCGTCGAGCAGCGCCAGCACGGCATCCAGCTGGGCCGAGACGACGGCGCCGGTGCGCCCTGCTTCGCGTTCGGCCAGCGTTTCGCCGACGCAGACGATCGGTGTCAGGCCTGCTTCCAATGCTGCGACAGCCTTTTTCGCGACAAGTTCATTGCTCTCGGCATGATACGCGCGGCGCTCGGAGTGGCCGACGATGACGTACTTGCAGGCGAAATCGGCCAGCATCGCAGCCGACACTTCGCCGGTGAAGGCGCCGCCGGCGTGCGCGGACAGATCCTGCGCGCCCCAGGCGACCGGGGTGCCGGCCAGGGCCGACTCGCACTGCGCCAGGTAAGGCGCCGGCGCGCACACCGCGCAATCGGCTGCTGCCCCGTCCAGGCCGGCGGTAATACCCGAGAGCAGCGCGGCGTTGACCGCACGGCTGCCATTCATTTTCCAATTACCGACGACGAGTTTGCGGCGCATAGGTGTCTAGGGTTTGTTTAACCCGTTATTGTAACCGCCGTTTGTCGGGACGGTCAAACAACCGCGACGCCGGGGTCTGGTCCTGCGGACCTGACCCCATCTCGAAGGTCACGGTGGCCGAGCGAAAATGGGGACTCGGCGTCCCCGTCGTTCCGCAGGACCAGCCCCCCTGGCTAGCTAGCCGGCGCCGGTGCGCGACTGGGTGGGCAGCGGCGAACCGGGCTTCCAGTTGCGCGACATGGCCTGCCCTTCCTCGATCTGCTCCTGCGTCATCTGGCGCGAGATCGCCGCGCGCTGCTCGGTGGCATTCATGTTGCCGCCGGCCGAAGCGAGGTTCCACAGCATGTAGGCGATCACCACGTCCTGCGGCATGCCCGCCACGTGGTAGCGGTACATCAGGCCGAGCGCGTGCTGGGCGTCGGAGTGGCCCTGCTCGGCGGCCTTGCGGAACCACTGCACCGCCAGCTTCTGGTCCTGCGGCACCGCGTTGCCGGTGTAGTACATGGCGCCGACCACGTACTGCGCGTCGGCCTTGCCCTGCTGCGCGGCCTTGCGGTGCCATTCCATCGCCTGCTTGTAGTCGCGCTTGACGCCGCGGCCCATGTAATACATCAGCCCGAGCAGGTGCTGGGCGTCGGCATTGCCGGCCCTGGCGAGCGGCGTGATCTCTTTCAGCGCCACGTCGTAATTGCGCGCGTTATAGGCGTTCGCGCCTTCGGTGAAGCCGGCCATCGCGCTGCCGTTCAAGGCCAGCGCCAGGCCGATCGCAACAAATAATTTTTTCATGTCTCGTGGTGAAAACCAGGTTCCATCGTTCTTATTTCCAGCTGACCTTGCCCAGCCCCTCGACGCTGACCGTGCGGTTGAGCGGCTTGCCAAACACCGTGACCGAGCCCAGTCCCGACAGCTTCAGGTTGGCGCTCTGGCTGGCCGATACCGACGCGTTGCCCAGCCCGCTCAATTGCAGCTCGACCGAATCGGCCTGGAACTCGCGCGCGTCGAGCCCGCCCAGGCCGCCCAGGTTCGCCTTGAGCCATTTGCTGTGCCCGGATAATGTGACATAGCCGGCCCCGCGCAAGTTCAAATCGACGCCATTGCCGCTGACGCCCTGGATGTTCATGCTGCCCACCCCGCCCAGCGAGGCGTTGACGAGCTTGTAGTCGCACACGACCTTCATGGCGCCGGCGCCGTCGAGCGACAGGTCGAGCTCCTCGCCCTTGAAGCCGGCGATCTCGGTCGAGCCGACGCTGTCGGACGACACTTCGCGCAACTGTGGCAGCGTGAGCTCGGCGTGCACGCGTTCGCGCGTGCTGATCTTGAAGCCGCGCGTTTCGGTATCGATGCTGATGGTGTCGCCGCTCTGGATGGTAGTGGTGCGGGCGAGGAAGCGCGGGTCGCCGGTCAGCACCAGCAGCGGCACGGGGCCCTGCTTGAGCTTGAGGTCGATGACCCCGTCGAGCTGGACGCGCGATACGCGCGCATCGATGGCGCGCGTTTCGCTGGTTTTCTCCTCGGCAGCGGCGGCGCCGATCAGCGCGCACAGCGCAAAGCCGGCGACGCCGGCATGGAGGACTCTGTTCATGGATGCTCCCGATATTGTTGTTTTTTTATCTGCATTTCGGCGGTCAGGCCGCCGGTGCCGATACACTACCAGCAAGCGAACTGGCATTCCAGATAATTATGCTTAAAAAGTAACATTGGCTTTTTCATGCGCCATGGTTTTGGTATCGTGTCACTATAGCCAGACGCCGCGCGGGTGCCCATCGGATTGCGATGAAATGCATATTTCGCATCCTCAAATACAAAATCCCGGGACCGGCGCACTTTCATCGCTACAGGAGACCGCAATGATCGAAACGCCCCAGATCGTCGAATCGACCAGGCAGGACAGCGCCGCCATCCACGTCGTCGTGCCCTTGAAAGAAATCCAGCAGGTCTTCCCGCCCACCGTGCACGAACTGCTCGCGGCCATGCAGCAGCAGGGGGTGGCGCCGGCCGGGCCGCTGTACAGCTATCACCTGAAGATGCCGACCGACGTGTTCGATTTCGACATTGGCTTTCCGGTGGCGCAGCCGGTCAAGCCGCTCGGGCGCATGATCGCGGCGGAACTGCCGGGGATGAAGGTGGCGCGCACCATTTATCACGGGCCAATGGAGGGCATCGGCGCGGCATGGGGCGAGCTGAAGGAGTGGATCGCCAAGAATGGCCTGATCACCAAGACCTTCATTTGGGAGAGCTACCTGGTCGGGCCGGGCGACACCCAGGATGCGTCGGCTTGGCGCACGCAGCTGAATTGGCCGCTGGAGGATTGAACATGGGGTCAGGTCCGCGGGACCAGACCCCGGACTTCGTGACGCGCCGCCGGCAGGATCGGGGTCTGGTCCCGCGGACCTGACCCCATCTTGAACGCTAATGCGCCAGCGAGCTGGCCAGCGCCTCGCGCACCAGCTCGTCGATCTGCGAGGTCACCTCGGTCATGGTGCTGGCCACCGCGGCGAATTCGCTGCCCGCCTGGCCGGCGCGGGCGGCGACGACCTGGGCGTTGAACGCGACCAGGCGCGCCTGGCGGGCGATCGTCTTGACGTCTCCCATCAGGTCCTGCAATTGCCGCCGCTGGGCCTGGGCGTGGCGCTTCGACTGTTCCTCATACACCAGCGTCAATCCGTTCAGTACGCTCAACAAGGGCGTGGCGCTGCGCACCAGCTCGTCCAGCAGCCTTGGCGTGCCGGCCGCGTTGGCGCCGATGCCGTCTAGCGTGGTCTCGGCCAGCCGGATGAAGTGGCGGATCACCTTGTCGCCCTGCAGCGTGCCGAAATAGGCGTCGCGCAGCTGGCCGCAAAAGATGCCCGGGATATTGCCCTTGCCGTCGATCAGCGAGGTGTGCGCGTCGCGAAACTGGGCCAGCGTGTCGCGCGCCGTGGCGACCGCGCCTTCGTGGCCCATCGAAGCGAGCACCGCGTACAGCACCACGCGCTGCGAGGTGAAGCGGCGCCTGCCGGACAAGTTGATCAGCGCGCCGAAGACGTCGCCCGACAGCGGGACGTCGGGGACCGGCTCCGTGCTCGCCGGGGAGATGGGGATGAGCTGGTCTGACATGATGGCCTCCAAGGGTATCCCACCCTTATTGCATTTCCCGTGCCAGCGAAAAGCGGGGTTTCGGGGGTTTTCCTCACCAACTTGGCGCGGCAAGCACCATTGCGGCGCCCAAAATGGGGTCAGGCCGGCCGGGCCTGCCCCTCTTTCCTGACAGGATATACATATCAATCTGTTACCTCAGCGCACAAGTTTGGCGCTAATATTGTCGCTCGTCGGTACATATATACGCCGCGAAGCAACTCGCACACCCGGTCAATCGCCATTTTGAGGACACTATGCGCAAACGCCACATCCCCGCCCTGATCGCGGGACTTTCCATGTCGCTCGCCGCGCTGGCCGCGACGCCCGACCAGTGGACCCTGCCGGTCGCGACCCAGAAGCTCGACAACGGCCTGACCGTGATCGTCTCCGAAGACCACTCGTCGCCGACTGTCGGCGTCAGCGTGGTCTACCACGTCGGCATGCGCCTCGAGCCGAAGAACCGCACCGGCTTCGCCCACCTGTTCGAACACCTGATGTTCCAGGGCACGCCGGTCGCGCCGAAGGGCGTGTTCGACAAGACGATCACCGGCGGCGGCGGCCGCAACAACGGCTCGACCCGCGCCGACTTCACCAACTACATCGAGACCGCGCCGGTGTCGGCGATCGACTCGATCATGTGGCTCGAAGCGGACCGCATGAAGACGCTCGACTTCAACGCCAAGTCGCTGAAGAACCAGCAGGACGTGGTCAAGGAAGAGATCCGCGTCAACGTGAAGAACCAGCCGTACGGCGGCTTCATGTGGATCGACATCGGCCAGCACGCGTTCCAGAAGTGGGAGAACAACCACGACGGCTACGGCAGCTTCGAAGACCTCGAAGGCGCAAGCCTGGACGACGTGCGCGCCTTCCACCGTGATTACTACGGCCCGAACAACGCGGTGCTGGCGATCGCCGGCGACGTCACTCCGGCCCAGGGCTTCGCGCTGGCCAAAAAATATTTCGGCGCGATTCCGAAGCGTCCGGTGCCGGCCGGAGCCGACTTCACCGAAGGCCTGAACACGGCCGAGAAGCGCATCGAGCAGAGCGACGCGCTGGCGCAGGCGCCGGCGATTGCGGCGGCGTGGAAGATGCCAGCGCGCGGCAGCCGCGACCAAGCCGCGATGGCGGTGCTGGGCGAAGTGCTGGCCGGCGGCGATGCGTCGATGTTCTACCAGGGCCTGGTCAAGGGCAGCGAAGTGGCGCTCAACGTCGACTCGCTGTACGGCCTGACCGGCCCGTGGGAATTCGACGGCCCTACCCTGTTCACGGTGTTCGCCATTTACAAGCCGACCAGCAATGCCAATGCGGTGCTGGCCGGGATGGACGGCGAGATCGCGAAAGTGGTCAAGAACGGCGTCGACGACGCCACGCTCAAGCGGGTCAAGACCAAGATGCTGGCCGAGTGGAACGACAAGCTGGAAATGTTCATGAGCCGCGCCGACACGCTGGCCAAGCTGCAGACGCTGTGGGGCGACGCCAACGTCGTCAACAAGATCCCTGGCTGGATCGAAGGCGTGACCTCGGACGACATCAAGCGCACCGCGGCCACCTACCTCACCGTCGCCAATCGCACGGTCATCGACCGCAAACCTGTCGCCAAGGTCGCGGCAGCAACCCCGCCAGCCGGCGTCACGAAATAAGGAGCGCATCGATGAAAAAGCTGATGCTGACACTGACGATTTCCATGCTGTTCGCGCCGCTGGCCTATGCCGCCGAGCCGGTACAGCTTCCCAAAGAAATGCCTGCCTTCGGCAAGGACAAGCCGATCCCGGCGCCGCACATCGCCAAGAAGACGCTGGCGAACGGCATGCAGGTGTGGGTGGTTCCGCGCAGCGGCCTGCCGCGCGTGGACTACGTGCTGGCCGTGCGCGGCGCGGGCTACGCTGCCGACGACGCAGCCCATCCCGGCTTCGCCAACCTGATGGCCGGCCTGCTCAACGAAGGCACCGCGAAGCGCGATTCGCGCGCGATCGCGGAAGCGGCGCAAGGCATGGGCGGCGCGGTCGGCGCCACGACCGCGCGCGACGGCATGATCGTCTCCGCCAACGCCGTCACGTCGCACGCCGGCGACATGATCGAACTGCTGGCCGAAGTGGCGCGCCATCCTTCGTTCCCGGCCAAGGAAGTGGAGCTGGCCAAGGCCAACGCGCTGCAAACGCTGCGCGTCCAGGAAGCCACGCCGCGCTTCCGCGCCGACCGCGCCATCGGCAAGGCGGTGTATGGCGACCATCCGTACAGCCGGGTCGAGCCGACCGCGGACGCCATCAGCTCCGCCACCGACGAGATGATGCGCGCCGAGCACGCAAAGCGCTTCCGTCCCGAGAACGCGCTGCTGGTGATCACCGGCCGCATCAAGGAAGCGGACGCGATGAAGCTGGCGCAAAAAGCCTTCGGCGACTGGAAGGCGGCCGGACCGGCGCTGGCAGCCACGCCGGCGGCGCCGGGCGTTGCCAAGCCGGTGCGCCTGCTGCTCGAACGCGGCGGCAGCGTGCAATCGACCATTCGCCTTGGCGCTCCGGGCATCCCGACCTCCACCGACGAACTGGTGCCGATGCACCTTGCCAGCACCATCATCGGGGGTGGCTTCAGCAGCCGGGTCAACCTGAACCTGCGCGAAGAGAAGGGGTACACCTACGGCGCCTCGGCCGGCGCGCGCATTTATCGCAACGGCGGCAGCATCATCGGCGGCGCGGACGTACGCAATGCTGTGTCGGGCGCCTCGCTGACCGAGTTCTTCAACGAATACCGCAAGCTCGGTTCCGAACTGGTGCCGCCGGCGGAAATGGAGATGAACAAGCGCTACGTGGCCGGCGGCTATTTGATCAGCAACCAGCTGCAGCGCGCGGTGGCTGCCACGCTCGCGTCGAACTGGCTGATCGGCCTGCCGCCTGAATTCCTGGGCCAGTACGTGCCGAAGATCCAGAAGGTCACGCCGGAGCAGGTGCGCGAGATCGGCAAGAAGTACTTCGCGCCGGAGAACCAGTCGATCGTGGTGGTCGGCGACAAGGCGCAGGTGGGCGAGCAGCTCAAGGCGTTCGGCGAGTTCTCGGTCAGCGACAAGTAATCCCAGCCAACGCTACTAGTGGGGCCAGGTCCGATGGATCTGGCCCCATTTTTTTATCGGCGCCGCCTGCCTGCCGGGGGTCTGGTCCTGCGGACCTGACCCCATTTTTTGGTCCGCAGCTAGTGCGAATAGACGCTACCTGACCGACGCAAGCGCCGATTCGAATTCTGACATGTCGATGTCAACCATCGCCCCCCCTTCTTCGCCTGAATCAGTAGCGAAATCTTCGGGGTTTGCATGAACAAAGCTGATCGGCATTCCTTCGCTCACCATCGTGCTCAAATGAGCCTGCACGGCCTCTCGCGTATTTTCAAGCGCGTCGTCCATCGTATCGCCCCACGAAAAGCAACCTGGCAGCGCAGGAACGGTGACGCCGTGAACGCTTCCCTCATCCTTGTGAATTAACACGGCCAGTTTCATATTCACTCCTTTCGGGTTCGAAATAGCATGATACGCCGCGTACGATCCTGGCTTTGACGCAGCTTGCCAAACCGCCGATACTGACAGACATTTAGATTGCACCATCAGCTAATGCCCGAACCACACACTCACTCTTACGATGCGATTGTCGTCGGCACTGGCCCCGGCGGCGCGACGGTGGCGCGGCAGCTGACGCGTCGCGGCTGGCGCGTGCTCGTGCTCGAGCAAGGCAGCGCCGCACCGTTGACCGGCACCGTGGGCCAGATGGCATCCATGGCCGCGGTGCCTGGCAAAGGGATGTTCATCCAGCGCGATGCCTCGTTGCTGGTGCAAGGCGTAACGGCCGGCGGAAGCTCGGCGATCAATTTCGCCACCGCGGCGGCGCCGCCGGCAGAGCTGTTTGCTGCGTACGGCATCGATCTCGCGCCGGCGCTGTCCCACCTGCGTGCCGAACTGCCGATCGGCCCCCTCCCCGATTCGCTCATCGGCCCGATGGCCTCGCGCATCATGCAAGGCGCGCGCACGGCGGGATTCGATTGGCAAAAGCTCGACAAGATGATCCGGCCATCCGTGTGCCGCAGCGGCTGCTGGCGCTGCGCCTATGGCTGCCCGTTCGGCGCCAAGTGGACCGCGCGCGACTTTCTCGACGAAGCGATTCGCGGTGGAGCGACAATGCTCGACCAGGCGTGGGTGAAGCGCGCGCTGATCGAAGACGGCCGAGCGGTTGGCGTGGAGTTCGTGCGAGAAGGCGTCGTCCAGGAAGCGCGGGCGCGCGTTGTCGTGCTGGCGGGCGGAGGCGTGGGCAGCCCGCGCTTGCTGCACAATTCAGGCCTGGCGCCGCGCACCAGCGGCTTCTTCAGCGACCCGGTCATCGCCGTGATGGGCACGGTCGACGATATCGACGGCGGCGCGGAAGTGCCGATGGCGGCGGGAGTACGCTTCGATGCGGACGGGATCTCGCTTGCAGACATGACGCTGCCTGCGCCGATGTATCAGGGCTTCACGTTGCAGGCCGGCCGTGTGGACCGGCTGTTCGCGCATCGGCACACGCTGTCGATCATGGTGAAGGTGCGCGACGAGATCGGCGGCGCGATCGGGCTGAAGTGGGCCAGCAAGCCCCTGCATGCGAACGACCGGTTGAAGCTCGATCGCGGCGTGGAAATGGCGCGCGAGGTGCTGCGCGGCGCCGGGGCGCCGCACGTTTTTCACAGCCGCCATTTCGCGGCGCATCCCGGCGGGAGCGTGCGGATCGGGGAAGGCGTCGACAGCGATCTGAAAGCCGGCGCGGCGAATTTGTATGTGTGCGATGCGTCGGTGATTCCGCGGCCATGGGGGCTGCCGCCGACGCTTACCCTGCTATGCCTTGGCGTGCGTCTCGGCGAGCACCTGGCAGCGCAGTAAAAATGGGGTCAGGTCCGCAACAGCAGACCCCGTCGGTAAGCAGCATCGGGGTCTGGTCCCGCAGACCTGCCCCCATCTTCAGCACTTCTCGTATTTCCAGTTGCGCCCTTTTCCTTCAGCGATCCATTCGAGCGCCTGCGCCATACGACGCTCACGGGTCGCTTCGGTCTTCGCTTCCTCCAGCCAGTCCACATACTCGCGCTTGAAGCTGGTGCTGCCGGCGTTGAATTTTTCCAGTCCGGCTTCGTTGGCCTCCAACGCAGCTTGAAAATAGGCGGGCACATTCAGCGGTCGCGGCGCAGCAGGCTTGGCGCGCGCGGGCGAAGCTACGCCCTCCTCGTTCAGCTTCATGGCCTGCTTGATGAAGCCAGCCAGTTCCTTCTTGGACGGCAGGTCCTTCACCGACGTGAGCCGGCCGAAATGGCCCATCGCCTCGCGCTCTTCCATCCCGGGAAACATCAGCGCGCCTTTCCAGAAGCCGAAACCGCAGTGTGCCTTGAACGCCGACATGCCGCAAAGAAGACCGTGATATTCGAAATGCGGCCGGCTCCATTTCATCGTCTCATCAACTTCCGGGCACGAGGCGTGGATCGCCTCGCGCAGATGCGTCAGGATGGGCTGGGCGAACTCGGGAGATGCGGCGATGTAGGCGTCGATGCGCGGGTCGATGGTTGGCATGGCGGGATCAATGATAAGTGAACAGGCAGTCTATCAATTTCAACAAACTTGTCCACCATTGACGCAATGCGGATTCGTCTGCGCGCCAAACGTAGCGACACTAGGAAAGCACCTCCAATCCTTTGGTGTCGACCAGGTTGAGCAGTTTGAGCGCAGCGCCGCTTGGCTGTTTTTGTCCTTGTTCCCACTTTTGGACGGTAGATGGACTGGTGTTGAGATAGGCCGCAAAGACCGGCTGGCTGGCTTTCGATCGCAATCGCAAACGCTTTATTTGCTCTGCACTATATTGCTTAAGCGGTGGAAGGCAGAGCGCGTCGAATTCCTTCATCGTGGTCGCGTTCATTACGCCGGCCGCATTGAAGCCCCGCGCGGTTGCGTGTATCACGTCGAGTAATTTGTCATGTTTCTTCATGATTGATTTCCACCAGTTCTCCGGCATTTAGCGCGACGGCCAACGTCTTAGCGTCGTAGTTTAACAACTGACTCGCCAGCGCCTTCAATGCTCGCAATTCCGTTTCGTTGATGTTATCTCGCTGATTTTTCGCGTAGCCGTAGATGAAGAACGATTTATCCTTAAGTCTGATGGCTAACAGCGTTCGTAGTCCGCCGCGCTTTCCTTCGGCAGCATTCTCATTGAAGGAACTATAGCACCAGGTGCCATGATTTCAAAGCACGCTGTACAGGAAGAGAGGCGCGCTATAACCATACTCCAGCTTTCGAAGTGGCGATTGAGGCAGGAAGAACAAGTCGGCAGGTGTGGGATTAATGGATGGGTAGCTGGGCTCAGGCTCGCAGGACTTCACCTCACCGACGCAAAAAAAACCGCCAGGGCTTGCGCGCTGGCGGTTTTTTTTGTCGGCCGAAGCCGGAACGAAGATTACTGCGCTACAGGTGCTGCGGCGCCTTCGGCACCTTCAGCGGCCTTCATCGACAGCTTCAGGCGGCCGCGGTCGTCGGTCTCGAGGACCTTGACGCGCACTGCCTGGCCTTCTTTCAGGTAGTCGGCAACGGCGTTCACGCGCTCGTTGGCGATCTGCGAGATGTGCAGCAGGCCATCCTTGCCTGGCATGACCTGGACGATCGCGCCGAAGTCGAGCAGCTTGAGCACGACGCCGTCGTAGGTCTTGCCCACTTCGACCGATGCGGTCAGCTCTTCGATGCGGCGCTTGGCTTCCTGGCCGGCGGCGGCATCGACCGACGCGATCGTGACCACGCCTTCGTCGCTGATGTCGATCTGGGTGCCCGTCTCTTCGGTCAGCGCGCGAATGACCGCGCCGCCCTTGCCAATCACGTCGCGGATCTTCTCCGGATTGATCTTGATGGTGATCAGGCGCGGTGCGAAGTCCGACAGCTCGGTCTTCACGTGCGGCATGGCCTTCTGCATTTCGCCCAGGATGTGCTGGCGCGCTTCTTTGGCTTGCGCCAGCGCGACCTGCATGATCTCCTTGGTGATGCCCATGATCTTGATGTCCATCTGCAGCGCAGTGATGCCGTCAGGCGTACCAGCTACCTTGAAGTCCATGTCGCCGAGGTGGTCTTCGTCGCCCAGGATGTCGGTCAGGACGGCGAACTTGCCGCCTTCCTTGATCAGGCCCATCGCGATGCCGGCGACGTGCGCCTTCATCGGCACGCCAGCGTCCATCAGCGCCAGGCAGCCGCCGCAGACCGAAGCCATCGACGACGAACCGTTCGATTCGGTGATTTCCGATACCAGGCGCACCGAGTAGCTGAAGTCTTCCGGATCAGGCAGCGCGGCGATCAGCGCGCGCTTGGCCAGGCGGCCGTGGCCGATTTCGCGGCGCTTCGGCGTGCCGACGCGGCCGGTCTCGCCGGTGGCGAACGGAGGCATGTTGTAGTGCATCATGAACGAGTCGGTGTACTCGCCCATCAGCGCGTCGATCTTCTGGCTGTCGCGCGCGGTGCCGAGGGTGGCAACGACCAGCGCCTGGGTTTCGCCGCGGGTAAACAGCGCCGAGCCGTGGGTGCGCGGCAGGATGCTGGTGCGGATCTCGATTGGACGCACGGTGCGGGTGTCGCGGCCGTCGATGCGTGGCTCGCCGTTCAGGATCTGCGAACGCACGACCTTCGCTTCGATGTCGAACAGGATGTTGCCGACTTCGGCAGCGTCCACTTCGGCGGCGCCCGAGGCCATCGACTCGTTGTTCAGGTCTGCGATCACTTCGCTGAAGGCTGCCTTCAGCTTGGCGGTACGCGCCTGCTTGTCCTTGGTCTGGTAAGCGTCGTTGATCTTGGCGTCGGCGAAGTGCTTGACGCGCGCGATCAGCGCTTCATTCTTGGCAGGCGGCGCCCACTCGACTTCCGGCTTGCCGCCGTCGCGCACCAGGTCGTGGATCGCGTCGATCACCGCCTTCATCTGGTCGTGGCCGAAGACCACGGCGCCCAGCATCACTTCTTCGGACAGCTGCTGCGCTTCGGATTCGACCATCAGCACGGCGGTCTCGGTACCGGCGACGACCAGGTCCATCTGGCTCGTCTTGAGCTGGGTGGTCGTCGGGTTCAGGATGTACTGGCCGTTGGCGTAGCCGACGCGCGCGGCGCCGACCGGGCCGTTGAACGGCACGCCCGACACGCACAGGGCGGCCGATGCGCCGATCATGGCGGCGATGTCCGGATCGATTTCAGGGTTCACCGACAGCACGTGGATGATGACCTGGACTTCGTTCAGGTAGCCTTCCGGGAACAGCGGGCGGATCGGACGGTCGATCAGGCGCGAGGTCAGGGTTTCTTTTTCGGATGGACGGCCTTCGCGCTTGAAGAAGCCGCCTGGGATCTTGCCTGCAGCGTACGTTTTCTCGACGTAATCGACGGTCAGCGGGAAGAAGTCCTGTCCCGGCTTGGCGTCCTTGCGCGCTACCACGGTCGCCAGGACCACGGTGTCTTCGATCGACACCATCACGGCGCCGGATGCTTGACGGGCGATTTCGCCGGTCTCCAGCGTGACCTGGTGTTGGCCGTACTGGAAGGTTTTCGTAACTTTGTTAAACATGGGTAATCCCTTTCTATTTGCCGACAGATTTTCAGGGGCTGTCGTTCACCTCACCGCAGGTAGCCTCACGGCCACCTTTACTACTTTGCTGCAATGATTCGGGCGCTCAAAAATGCAAAATGCCCGCGACAGTCAGACTGGCGCAGGCATTGTCGCTAAAATCGCGGTGGCAAGAATTACTTGCGCAGGCCGAGTTTGGCGATCAGGTCGCGGTAACGGGTCGCGTCCTTCGATTTCAGGTAGGACAGCAGGCTCTTACGACGGTTGACCATCATGATCAGGCCGCGGCGCGAGTGGTGATCTTTCGCGTGGGCTTTGAAGTGGCCGTTCAGTTCGTTGATGCGTGCGGTCAGCAGTGCAACCTGGACTTCCGGGGAGCCGGTGTCGTTCTGGGCACGGGCGTTGTCCGCGATGATCGCGGCTTTGTTGATGTTTTCTACGGTCATGATATTACCTTTCACATGCGGTGCAAGAGTCGCAACCCAGCGCACCGTGAACTTCGTTAAATGAACCAGCCAAAATCGGCCAGACCCGCAAGTATATGCGAAAACGCATGGTGCGGCCAGTGCTGATTACGCCGGACTCGGGCATCATGATGTTTTTTGCACCATTCGGGGGCAGTCATGCGCAAAATAACAACAGCGATATTGTTGACTAGTCAAGTATTTCTGGCTGGCTGCGCCAGCATGATGGGGCCGCCCCTGCTGCCGGGCGACTCGATCGACACGGTCAAGCTCAAGCTGGGCGAGCCGACGGCGACCTATTCGGCGGGGCCGGAGCAGCTGCTCGAATACGCGACCGGGCCGATGGGCCAGAGCACGTGGATGGCGCACATCGGCGCCGACGGGCGGCTGGTGCTGCTCGAGCAGGTGCTGACCGGGGAAAAGTTCGCTACCATCCAGGTGGGGACGGCGACGCACGAGGACGTGCTGCGCACGATCGGCAGGCCGGCCGAGAAGTCCTACCTGCCGCTGCGCGATTTCGAGGTGTGGTCGTACCGCTACAAGGAAGCGGGCGTGTGGAACTCGATGATGCACGTGCACTTCGACCGCGCCGGCGTGGTGCGCATGATGCAGAACGGGCCCGATCCGATGTACGAGGAGCGGCGCTTCTTCCGCTAGTCCGAGGGGTCTGGTCCTGCGGACCTGACCCCGGTTTTGACGCCGGCGTCCGAACTGGCGATCCGTCGATTCACGCCGCAGCGACAAGGTCGGGTCAGGTCCGGCGGACCTGACCCCATTTTCTTCTACTGCTGCGGATTGACCCGTTCGGTCTTGGAATGCAGCTTGTTCAAGCCGGCGATGTAGGCCTTCGCTGAAGCCACGATAATGTCCGGATCGGCGCCGACGCCATTCACGATGCGCCCCGCATGCGACAGCCGCATCGTCACCTCGCCCTGCGACTGCGTGCCGTTGCTGATCGCGTTGATCGAGAACAGCACCAGCTCCGCTCCGCTGGCCGCTTCCTTTTCGATGGCGTTGACCATCGCATCGACCGGCCCGTCGCCCTCGCCTTCGCACCTGAACTCCTTGCCGTCGATCGCGAACACCACGTTCGCATGCGGCATTTCGCCCGTCTCCGAGCGCTGCGCCAGCGAGACGAAACGGTAATACTCGCCCTCGTGCGCATGCTCCTCGTCCGACACCAGCGCCATGATGTCCTCGTCGAAGATCTCGGACTTGCGGTCGGCCAGCTCCTTGAAGCGCGCGAACGCAGCATTCACCTCGGCCTCGGATTCGAGCTCGATGCCCAGCTCCTGCAAGCGCTGCTTGAAGGCGTTGCGCCCCGATAGCTTGCCCAGCACGATCTTGGTCGCGGCCCAGCCCACGTCCTCAGCGCGCATGATCTCGTAAGTCTCTCGCGCCTTGAGCATGCCGTCCTGGTGGATGCCCGACGCATGCGCGAACGCGTTGGCGCCCACCACCGCCTTGTTCGGCTGCACCGCAAAACCGGTGATCTGCGACACCATCTTGGATGCGGCGACGATCTGCGTGGTGTCAATCCCCAGCTGCAGCTTGTAGTAGTCCGACCGCGTGCGCACCGCCATCACCACTTCTTCCAGCGCGGTGTTCCCTGCCCGCTCGCCCAGACCGTTGACGGTGCATTCGATCTGGCGCGCGCCGCCGATCATCACGCCGGCCAGCGAGTTGGCCACCGCCAGCCCGAGGTCGTTGTGACAGTGGACCGACCACACGGCCTTGTCGGAATTGGGAATGCGCTCGCGCAGCCGCTTGATGGTGGCGCCGAACACTTCCGGCACCGCGTAGCCGACCGTATCGGGGAAGTTGATGGTGGTGGCGCCCTCGGCGATCACGGCTTCGAGCACGCGGCACAGGAAGTCCTCTTCCGAGCGGCTGCCGTCTTCCGGACTGAACTCGATGTCGTCGGTGTGATTGCGGGCGAAGCGGATCGCCTGGATCGCCTGCTCGAGCACCTGGTCGGGCTCCATGCGCAGCTTCATTTTCATGTGCAGCGGCGAGGTGGCGATGAAGGTGTGGATGCGCTTCCTCGGCGCCGGCAGCAGCGCCTCGGCGGCGCGCGCGATGTCGCGGTCGTTCGCGCGCGACAGCGAGCAGACGGTGGAGTCCTTGATGACGGAGGCGATCGCGCGGATCGCTTCGAAATCGCCCGGCGAGGCGGCGGCGAAGCCGGCTTCGATGACGTCCACGCGCATGCGCTCGAGCTGGCGCGCGATGCGGAGCTTTTCGTCCCTGGTCATCGAGGCGCCGGGCGACTGCTCGCCGTCGCGCAGCGTGGTGTCGAATATGATGAGGCGGTTCGGGTCAGGCATGGCGGCTCCATTCAGCGTAATTGACATTACGCGAACGCAGCCGCCATCAACCGGAGTGGAGGGTCAGCTGCGCTCGCTGTGATCGAGCGGTTCCTCGTCGGTCTGGATGATGCTCACCGGCTTGCCCTTTGCCAGGCGCCAGAGATACACCGCATAACCGGATAAACCGTATAAAACAAAAATTGGCCACAGCACCTTCGGCGGGTCGATCGACACCAGCGCGAAGATCAGCGCGATCAGGAATACCGCGATGAACGGCACCGACTTGCGGAAGTTCACGTCCTTGAAGCTGTAGAACGGCACGTTGGTCACCATGGTCAGGCCGGCGAACAGCGTGACGACGAACGACACCCACGAGATGCGCGTGCCGATGAATTCGAGGTCGCTCATCATCATGATGTAGCCGGCCACCAGCGCCGCGGCGGCCGGGCTGGGCAAGCCCTGGAAGTAGCGCTTGTCGACCACTTCGATGTTGGTGTTGAAGCGCGCCAGGCGGCAGGCCGCGCCGGCGCAGTAGACGAAGGCGGCGATCCAGCCAAGCTTGCCCAGGCCATTCAGCGACCATTCGTACATCACCAGCGCCGGGGCCGCGCCGAACGACACCATGTCAGACAGGCTGTCGTACTGGGCGCCGAATTCGGACTGAGTGTTGGTCAGGCGCGCCACGCGCCCGTCGAGCGCGTCGAGGACCATGGCGACGAAGATCGCCCATACCGCGTGTTCGAAGCGCTGGTTCATCGCCATGACGATCGCGTAGAAGCCGCAGAACAGTGCCGCGGTCGTGAACGCATTCGGCAGCAGGTAGATGCCGCGGCTGCGCATCGGATTGCCGGCCGCGTCGAGGCGGCGGCGTCCGAAGCGCGCCAGTTTTTTGGCGCCAGGCTTTTTGCGGCGGGTGAATGGGGTCATAGGGGTCCGTTTCAAGTAGGTCTCGCTGCTCGTGTTTACCCGCTTATTATAGTGGGCAAAGGATTAACATAGCGAACGCACAGTCTTACTTGAATTTCACCTTTCCCACGAGGCGCATCTGCAAGGTGGTTTCGCCCGGCTCGAAGGATGGCTCGGCGACGTCTTCCGCCATTTTGGCGCGCGCCATCATCTGCGGAGCCGAACCCGCCACTTCCACCCGATTAACGTAATTGCCCGACCCTTCGAAGTCGACGGTGTCGAGCACCGCGTCGCCCGGCTTGCGGCCCATCGCCGCGGCTATCGAAGCGATCCGTTCGTTCAGATTCTGGTAGGTGGCTGCGATGCGCTGGTCGTCGAGCTTTTTCGTGGTGGCCGGCGACAGGCCAAACTGCAGGTTGTTCAGTGCGAGGACCTTCTGACCGGCGGCCACGGTCTTCGGCAAGCCGCCCAGGTTGGTCGTTTTCATTTCGACGTAATTGCCGACCCGCCAGCCAGTCGGCAGCAGCTTCGGCATCGTGCCGTCGGCCAGCGGCCGGCGCTCGGGATAAACGGGGTAAGTGTAGTAGCCCTGGGTCTTGATGGTGGCCTGCGGGTCTTCGCGGCGCAGGATCTCGAGGCCCTGCTTGATTTTCTGGTTGACGCGGGAGGCGGCCGCCGCCTTGTCCTTGTCCTGCTCCTCCACGCCGAAGGTCATGGTGGCCTGGTCGTTGGCGTGCTTGACCTCGCCGAACGCCGGCACCACGACCAGGGTGCCGCTGGTCGATTGGGCGTAGGCCTGGGATGCCAGGACGAAGGTGGCGGCGATGATCAGTTTTGGTAGCGACATAGTTGGTTCTCCCTGGGTTGGCAAATCAATATCAGGGAAGATAACCGGAAAACGCGGCCGGGCGCGCGGTTGTCATGAAAAGTTGCAAATTTTTATCGCCGTCGCCCCTGCGAAGGCAGGGGCTCATGCTGAGCGGGCGATCCGGCGAAGCATCTTCAGCATGGGTCCCTGCCTTCGCAGGGACGACAACCTTTAATGCTAGTTCTTCGACTGGTCCACCAGCTTGTTCTTGGCGATCCACGGCATCATCGCGCGCAGCTTGCCACCCACCTGCTCGATCTGGTGCTCCGCGTTCAAGCGGCGGCGCGAGATCAGCGTCGGGGCGCCGGCCTTGTTCTCCAGGATGAAGCTCTTGGCGTATTCGCCGGTCTGGATGTCCTTCAGACACTGGCGCATCGCGTCCTTGGTCGCTTCGGTCACGATCTTCGGTCCCGTCACGTACTCGCCGTACTCCGCGTTGTTGGAGATCGAGTAGTTCATGTTGGCGATGCCGCCCTCGTAGATCAGGTCGACGATCAGCTTCAACTCGTGCAGGCACTCGAAGTACGCCATCTCCGGCGCGTAGCCCGCTTCAGTCAGGGTCTCGAAGCCGGCCTTGATCAATTCGACCGCGCCGCCGCACAACACGGCCTGCTCGCCGAACAGGTCGGTCTCGGTCTCTTCGCGGAAGTTGGTCTCGATGATGCCGGCGCGGCCGCCGCCGTTGGCCATCGCGTACGACAGCGCGATGTCGCGCGCCGAGCCGGACTTGTCCTGGTAGACCGCGACCAGGTGCGGCACGCCGCCGCCGGCCGCGTAGGTGCCGCGCACGGTGTGGCCCGGCGCTTTCGGCGCGATCATGATCACGTCGAGGTCGGCGCGCGGCACGACCTGGCCGTAGTGAACGTTGAAGCCGTGCGCGAAGGCCAGCACCGCGCCCTGCTTGGCGTTCGGCGCCACGTTCTCGTTATAGACCTGGGCGATGTTCTCGTCCGGCAGGAGGATCATGATGATGTCGGCGGCCTTGATGGCGTCATTGACCTCGGCGACCTTCAGGCCGGCTTGCTCCACCTTGTTCCACGAGGCGCCGCCCTTGCGCAGGCCGACGGTGACGTTCACGCCCGAGTCGTTCAGGTTCTGCGCGTGCGCGTGGCCCTGCGAGCCGTAGCCGATGATGGCGACGTTCTTGCCTTTGACGAGGAAGAGGTCGCAGTCTTTGTCGTAAAAAACTTTCATGATATGTCCTGTAGGTTGTATTGGGTGGATGCTGCTTATACTTTGAGGATGCGTTCGCCGCGGCCGATGCCCGAGCCGCCGGTGCGCACCGTTTCCAGAATCGAGGCGCGGTCGATCGAGTCGATGAAGGCATCGAGCTTGCTCTTCGCGCCAGTCAGTTCGATCGTGTAGGTCTTCTCGGTCACGTCGATCACGCGGCCGCGGAAGATGTCCGCGGTGCGCTTCATCTCTTCGCGCTCCTTGCCGACCGCGCGCACCTTGATCAGCATGAGCTCACGCTCGATGTGCTGGCCTTCGGTCAGGTCCACCACCTTCACCACTTCGATCAGCCGGTTCAAATGCTTGGTGATCTGCTCGATGATGTCATCGGAGCCGCTGGTGACGATGGTCATGCGCGAGAGCGTAGCGTCTTCAGTCGGCGCCACCGTCAGCGTTTCGATGTTGTAGCCGCGGGCCGAGAACAGGCCGACCACGCGCGACAGGGCGCCGGCTTCGTTTTCCAGCAGGACGGAAATAATATGGCGCATGTTAGAGGTCCTCCGATCCGAGCAGCATTTCGGACAGGCCCTTGCCCGCCTTGACCATCGGCCAGACGTTTTCGGCCTGGTCGGTGATGAAGTTCATGAATACCAGCCGGTCCTTCATCGCGAACGCCTCCTTCAAGGCGCCTTCGACGTCGCCCGGCTTTTCGATCTTCATGCCGACGTGGCCGAACGATTCGGCCAGCATCGAGAAGTCCGGCAGCGAGTCCATGTACGACTCCGAATAGCGGCCGCCGTAGTCGATCTGCTGCCATTGGCGCACCATGCCGAGCGAGCGGTTATTGAGCAGGATGATCTTCGGCGTCAGGTTGTACTGCTTGCAGGTCGCGAGCTCCTGGATGTTCATCTGGATCGAGCCTTCGCCGGTGATGCAGGCGACGGTGGCGCCGGGATTGGCCATCTGCACGCCCATCGCGTACGGCAGGCCGACGCCCATCGTGCCCAGGCCGCCGGAATTGAGCCAGCGGCGCGGCTTGTCGAACGGGTAGTACTGCGCAGCCCACATCTGGTGCTGGCCGACGTCGGACGTGATGAAGGCGTCGCCCTTGGTGACTTCCCACAGCTTCTGCACCACCGACTGCGGCTTGATGACCAGGTCGGAGTCCTGGAATTTCAGGCAGTCGCGCGCGCGCCATTCGCCGATCTGCTTCCACCAGTCCATCAGCGGCGCCGCATTCGGCTTCGCTTCGGCGGCGTCGAGCTGCGCGAGGAATTCGATCAGCACGTCCTTGACGTTGCCCACGATCGGAATGTCGACCTTGACGCGCTTGGAAATCGACGACGGGTCGATGTCGACGTGGATGATCTTGCGCGGGTGCGAGGCGAAGTGCTTGGGGTTGCCGATCACGCGGTCGTCGAAGCGAGCGCCGATCGCGATCAATACGTCGCAGTGCTGCATCGCCATGTTCGCTTCGTAGGTGCCGTGCATGCCGGGCATGCCGACCCACTTGTCGGACGAGGAGCGGTAGCCGCCCAGTCCCATCAGCGTATTGGTGACCGGGAAGCCCAGCTTGTCGACCAGCTTGTTCAGTTCGGGCGCCGCGTTGGCCAGAATGACGCCGCCGCCGGCGTAGATCATCGGCCGCTCGGCCTGCAGCAGCAGCTGGACCGCCTTGCGGATCTGGCCCGAGTGGCCCTTGTCGACCGGCTTGTACGAGCGCATCTCGATATCCTTCGGATAGTCGTAGGCGCACTTGTGCATGCTGATGTCCTTCGGGATATCGACCAGCACGGGGCCGGGCCGGCCGGTGCGGGCGATGAAGAAGGCCTTCTTGATCGTCGCGGCCAGGTCCTTGACGTCCTTGACCAGGAAGTTGTGCTTGACCACCGGGCGGGTGATGCCGACCGTGTCGCACTCCTGGAACGCGTCCTGGCCGATCGCGTGGCTCGGCACCTGGCCCGAGATGACGACCATCGGGATCGAGTCCATGTAGGCGGTCGACAGGCCGGTGACGGCATTGGTGACGCCCGGGCCGGACGTGACGAGGGCGACGCCGACCGTGTTGGAGCTGCGTGAATACGCGTCGGCGGCATGGATAGCGGCCTGTTCGTGGCGGACCAGGATGTGCTGGAATTTGTCCTGCTTGAAGATGGCGTCGTAGATGTACAGCACTGCGCCACCGGGGTAGCCGAAGACGTGCTTGACGCCTTCTTCCGCCAGGCAGCGGACGACTATCTCAGCGCCCGTGATGGGAGCTGCTGCTTCGTTGTTCATGATACATTCCTTTCAAGACCCATTGGGAGGTGATCGGATGCTCTTTCCTAACGAAATTCGCGTTGCGCGACAGTGCTCAGGCTTCCCTTCTCTCTGCGGTCACGGCGATCTTTCACGACACCGTAGGGTCGTTACAAACCGGCGCTGGGCGCAACTCGTTTGGCGTGAGTTTCTGTAGCGATTGAGCGAACCTCTCGTGCTTGTGGCACGGGTCAGAGCAAACTGCCTACATATGAAAGCGCGTCATGTCGATGTTGGCCTTGTGTGCCGGTCACGACCTGACCATAGAGCTTCGGGATGTCAAAGCGTTCCTCACCTTACTGCGTTGCACCATTTTGGTCAAGGACCAAATTAGCGAAAATGCCACCCGGGCGCCGGAATGGCGCGAAAAGCAAGCAAAACGGCCCGTTATTTGCTAGGATGCCTCAGTTTTTCACTGAAGCATTATTGGCGTAAAGACGCCCTTCCCCGTCCAGCATGGCCACAGACAAAGAATTATCCGACTTCCTCGAACATGTCGAGCGGCGTGCTTTCAAGCAGGCCGTGTACGCCGTGCGCAAGGACGAGGCCGCTCTCGACATCGTGCAGGACGCGATGATCAAGCTTGCCGAAAAATATGGCGACAAGCCGGCGGCCGAATTGCCGATGCTGTTCCAGCGGATTTTGCAGAACACCATCCTCGATTTCTTCCGGCGCGAGAAGGTGCGCAACACCTGGGTCAGCCTGTTCTCGGGCATGGGCCGGCGCGATAACGACGATGACGACTTTGATATACTCGAATCGCATGAAGCGGAGGAAGGATCGGCCGCCGCGGAGTCGAGCGCGGACCAGGTCGAGCGCCAGCAGACCCTGGCCCTGATCGAGGCGGAGGTACAAAAACTGCCCGCGCGTCAACGGGAAGCGTTCCTTATGCGTTATTGGCAGGACATGGACGTGGCTGAAACGGCCGAAGCGATGGGGTGTTCAGAAGGCAGCGTCAAGACACACTGTTCGCGGGCGACCCATACCCTCGCCGAATCGCTGAAAGCCAAGGGATTAAAATTATGAATACCGACGACATCAATTTCGCGTACAAAGTACGCCATGCGCTCAACGACAACCTGGACAATCTGCCGGCATCGACGGCCGATCGCCTCGCTTCGGCCCGCAAGCTGGCCGTTTCCCGCAAAAAGGCGCACGCGCCCGTCAAGGTATCCCAGCGCGTCCTGGCCGGCAATATCGGTTCGTTCTTCTCGTTTTCCTCGCTCGGCCGCGCCGGCGTGGTGATCCCGCTGCTGGCCCTGGTGGCCGGCCTGGCGGGCGTGTACCAATACGAAGAAGAGAAGCATATCGCCGAAATCGCCGAACTCGATGCCGCCGTGCTGTCCGACGAACTGCCCCTGACCGCCTACCTGGATCACGGTTTCAACGCCTACCTGGCGCAGCGCGGTCAATAAGGTGGCGCGCGATTTGTTGATGTCCTCTTTGAAATCGGCGGCCGTGTTCGCGCTGGCCGCCACCGTCGCCTCGTTCGCCGGCGCCCAGGCGCCAGTCGCCGCCCCGTCCCCCGCCCCTGCTGCCGCCGTCAAGACGGCTCCAGCGAAAGCGCTCGACAAGCCGCTGTGGGCGAGCCTGTCGCCCGCGCAGAAAGTCGCGCTCGAGCCGCTGGCCGTTGAATGGGACAAGATGGAAGGCGTGCGCAAGCACAAGTGGCTGGAAATCGCCAACCGCTTTTCCTCGATGAAGCCGGATGAGCAGGCCCGCATGCACGAAAAAATGCGCGAGTGGGTCCAGATGACTCCCGAGCAGCGCCGCCTGGTGCGCGAGAACTACACGCGCGCCAAGCGGATCGATGCAACGCAGAAGTCCGAGCAGTGGGAAAAATATCAGCAGCTGCCGGAAGAACAGAAGCAAAAGCTCGCCGCCGAAGCGGCCGCCGCGCGCACCAAGAAGCAGCTGACCAACCTGCCGCCGCCGGCGCAGGCGGGCGCAAAGACGGTCGCGCCGATCAAGCGTTCGGTGCCGCCGGCAGCTGCCTGCCCGGCCGGCACCATGATCAATACTGCCGCCTCGACGCCGCCGTGCGTCGCCGCGCCGGCCACTCCACCGCCGGGTTCGCCGGCCGCACCAGCGCCAAATGTCAAATAGCAAGCCGCCGATCGCCACGCCCACCGTCAAACGCCGTCTGATCTCCATGGTATATGAAGCCTTCCTGCTGACCGCAGTGGAGGCCTTGGCAATCTTCATTTATCTCGTCGCGACGCGCCTGCAGCACACGCCGGCGATCGACCACGGCCGCAACGCCGTGTTCTTCCTGGTGGCCGCGGCGTACTTCATCCACGCGTGGTCGGGCAGCGGGCATACGCTGGCCATGAAGACCTGGCGCATCAAGGTGGTCAAGCTGGGATACGCGAAGGTGCCACTGCGCGCGGCGGCGATCCGCTACCTGATGGCGTGGGGATGGTTCCTGCCGGCGCTGGTGGTGTGCTACGTGTTCGGGCTGAAGACCACCGGACAGGTGGGGAGCGCGATTGCCATCGGCGCCGTGGCGTGGGGACTGACGGCGTTCCTCGACAAGGACCGGCAGTTCTTGCACGATAAGGTTGCGGGGACGCGGCTGATTCAGCTGCCGAAGGCTAACGCTAATTCAGTATAGGCTCCTGCCTTCGCAGGAGCGACGGTTTCAAGGTTGTCGTTCCTGCGAAGGCAGGAACCCATACCGAGCGTGCTTAGAAGCGCTCGTACTCGTGCAGATAGCGCCACTGCCCCACCGGCAGGCTGGCCATCGAAATCCGGCCCACGCGAATCCGCCGCGTCGACACAATATTCAGTCCCACCATCCGGCACATGTGCAGCAGCTGCCCCGGCTTGATGCCCTTGCCCGCAAACCGCAGGCGCGTCTCGTTCTGCCAGCTGGCCTTCATCGGCGGGATCTCCTTGCCGTTGAACGAGAGCCCATGATTGAGCAGCGCCAGCCCGCCTTCGCGGATATCGCCCGCCACTTCGACGATGAACTCCTGCTCGACGCGAACGCCCTCGGTGACCAGCTTGCGCGCCACGCGGAAGTCCTGCGTGTACACCACCAGTCCGCTGGCCTTGGCGTCGAGCGGCGTCGCCAGGGTCAGGTGGGCCAGGTGACGCTTGAGGAAGCGCTGGTTGCCGTGATCGGCCGGCAGCAAGGTCTCGGCCGACAGCAGCTTCACCGCCTCTTCCGCATCCACGCCCGCCGGCTTGTTCAGCAGGATCGTCACTGGCGCCAGATCGAGCAGCGTGGCGTCCGGATGCAGCACCACTTCCTGCTCGTCCGCCACGCGGGCGCCCGCCTCCTCGACCACCGCGCCATCGACGATGACCCAGCCTCCGGCGATGTATTTGTCCGCTTCGGCGCGCGAGCACGGCACCATTTCGGCGACGCGCTTGGCGAGGCGGATTGTGTTATCGGTCATTGCTTGGAGCGCCAGTCTTTGAAAAATGCGGTGAATACGGCGATCACTTTTTCGACATCGGCGGCGCTGATGTTGATGTGGGTGACCAGGCGCGTGTGCTGGCCGACGGTGGCGCGGATGCGCTCGCGCGTGAGCGTCTCGCGCAACTCGTCCACCGCCGCCGGTGGCACTTCGACGTAGAAGATGTTGGTTTGCGGCGTGGCGACCTTCAGGCCTTCGATCTCTTTCAGGCCGGCGGACAGCCGCGCCGAATTGGCGTGGTCGTCGGCCAGGCGCTCGACGTTGTGCTCGAGCGCGTACAGGCCGGCCGCGGCGAGGATGCCGGCCTGGCGCATGCCGCCGCCCAGCATCTTGCGCCAGCGCTTGCCCTGCTCGATGAAGGCCTTCGGCCCGAGCAGCACGGAGCCGACCGGCGCGCCGAGGCCCTTGGACAGGCACACCGACACGGTATCGAATCCCTTGACCGCGTCGCGCAGGCTGATGCCCTGCTTGACGGCCGCATTGCAGATGCGCGCGCCGTCGAGGTGCGTGGCCAGGCCGCGCTCGTGCGCAAACGACGTCGCCTGCGCCATGTACTCCTGGCCGAGCACACGGCCGCCGATGGTGTTCTCCAGCGCCAGCAGGCGGGTGCGCGCGAAGTGCATGTCGTCCGGCTTGATGTAGGCGGCGATGTCGACCAGCGCGATCGAGCCGTCTGGCTGGTTGGCGATCGGCTGCGGCTGGATGCTGCCCAGAACCGCGGCGCCGCCGCCTTCGTACTTGTAAGTGTGCGCTTCCTGGCCGACCAGGTACTCGTCGCCGCGCGCGCAGTGCACCAGCAGCGCGATCAGGTTGCTCTGCGTGCCGGACGGCGCGAACAGGCCGGCTTCGTAGCCGAACATCTGCGCCGCGGTGTCCTGCAGGCGGTTGACGGTCGGGTCGTCGCCGTAGACGTCGTCGCCGACGGGCGCCGCTTCCATCGCGGCGCGCATTGCGTCCGACGGTTGGGTGACGGTGTCGCTGCGCAGGTCGATCCAGTGTTCGCTCATGGTCATTGTGCCGTGGTCAGTTGTTCGGTATAGAAACGCTGGCCCATTTCTTCGAGGCCCAGCGTGGACAGGACTTCCTGCAGGCGCTCGCTCGGGCGCTTGCGCGGCAGGTTTTTGTAGCTGGCGATGATCAGCTCATTTTTCATCGAGTGCTCCCAGCCCACCAGTTCGGTCACGTTGACCTGGTAGCCGTGCGCTTCGAGCTGCAGGCAGCGCAGTACGTTGGTCACCTGGCTGCCGAATTCGCGCGTGTGCAGCGGGTGGCGCCAGATTTCGGTGAGCGCGCTGCGGCCCAGGTCCTTGCCCTTGTTCTTTTTCAGGACGGTCGCGACTTCGGCCTGGCAGCACGGCACCAGCACCATGAACTTCGCCTTCTTCTTCAGCGCGAAGTCGATGGCGTCGTCGGTCGCCGTGTTGCAGGCGTGGAGCGCCGTGACGATGTCGATGCGGTCCGGCAGCTGGCTCGACGTGGTGGACTCGGCCACCGACAGCGGCAGGAAGGACATGCCGGGAAAGTCGAGTCGCTTGGCCAGCTCTTCCGACTTGGCGACCAGTTCCTCGCGCGTTTCGATGCCGTAGATGTGCGAGCCGCCCGGCAGGTTCTTGAAGAACAGGTCGTACAGGATGAAGCCCAGGTAGGACTTGCCGGCGCCGTGGTCGACCAGCGACACGTCCGGATGGTCCTGCTGGATCTCGCGGATCAGGGGCTCGATGAACTGCACCAGGTGATAGACCTGCTTGAGCTTGCGGCGGCTGTCCTGATTGAGCTTGCCGTCGCGCGTGAGGATGTGCAGTTCATGCAGCAGCGCGACCGACTGGCCGGGACGCACTTCCGGCGGCAGCTCGATCGCTTTCGGGTCAGCGCGCTTCATCGATCCACGCCGCCTGGATTGCTTCCAACACCTTCTCGCCGCCACGGGTGTGGTCGTCGTCGAAGCCGTCCAGATCGACGACCTTGTTGTGCAGGTCGACGAAACGGATCTGCGCCGGATCGGTATCCGGATATTTGTCGTACAGCGCTTCGGCGATCGCCGAGATGTCACTCCATTTCATGTCAATGGTTCTTTTCGGCGGCGTGGTTGATCGTGTATTTCGGGATCTCGACGACCAAGTCTTCGGAGTCGACGATTGCCTGGCACGACAGGCGCGACACGGCTTCGAGGCCCCAGGCCTTGTCGAGCATGTCTTCTTCTTTTTCTTCCGGCTCGTTGAGCGAGTCGTAGCCCTCGCGCACCAGCACGTGGCAGGTGGTGCAGGCGCAGACGCGGTCGCAGGCGTGTTCGATGTCGATGTCGTTCTCGAGCAGGACGTCGCAGACCGATTTGCCTTTCGGCGCCTCGAGGACGGCGCCATCAGGGCAGAAAACAGGATGGGGAAGAATGACGATTTGCGGCACGGGATTTACCTTTTAAATATTCGGGATTCAGACTTCGTCGAGCGTTTTGCCGGCCAGCGCGCTGCGCACGCTCTGGTCCATGCGGCGCGAGGCAAATTCCTCGGTGCCGTGCGCCAGCGCGTCCACCGCGGCGTGCAGCGCAGCCTGGGCGGCCGGCACGTCGGCCGGCTGGCCGGTGGTCGCCTTCACGGCTTCGCGCACCGCGTCCATCAGCTTGGCGATGTCGGCCATTTCGGCTTCGGTCAGCAGGGCGGCGTCGGTGTCCAGCGCCGACTGCGTGGCCAGCAGGATGCGCTCGGCCTCGACCTGCTCTTCGCGAAGCGCGCGCATGACCATGTCGTCCTTGGCCGAGCTGTACGAGTCCTGCAGCATGCGCGCCACTTCGTCGTCGGCCAGGCCGTACGACGGTTTGACCGTGATGTGCGCTTCCACGCCGGAGCGCGTTTCACGCGCCGACACCGACAGCAGACCGTCGGCATCGACCTGGTAGGTGATGCGGATGCGCGCGGCGCCCGCGACCATCGGCGGAATGCCGCGCAATTCGAATTTCGCCAGCGAGCGGCAGTCGGACACCAGCTCGCGCTCGCCCTGCATCACGTGCACCGACAGTGCGGTCTGGCCGTCCTTGAAGGTGGTGAACTCCTGGGCGCGCGCGCACGGGATCGTCGAATTGCGCGGGATGATCTTCTCGACCAGTCCGCCCATCGTCTCGATGCCGAGCGACAGCGGAGTCACGTCGAGCAGCAGCCAGTCGTCGCCGGCGGCGCGGTTACCGGCCAGCAGGTTGGCCTGGATGGCGGCGCCCAGCGCGACGACCTTGTCCGGGTCGATGTTCGCGTGCGGGATGGTCTTGAAAAATTCGCTGACCGCGCGGCGCACGTGCGGCATGCGCGTGGCGCCGCCGACCATCACCACGCCATCGACGTCGTCCACCGACACCGAGGCGTCGCGCATGGCCTTCTTGATCGCGTTCATGGTCTTGGCGACCAGGTGCTTCGTCATATCGGCGAAGTCCTCGGCGGTCACTTGCAGGTGAACGATTTCGCCGGAGTTGAGGATCGCGTCGACGGTGGTGAAGCCATTGGTCGACAGCAGCTCCTTGGCCTGGCGCGCTTTCACCATCAGGATTGCGGTGTCCTCGTCGGACAGCGGCGCCAGCTTGGCGTGCTCGGTGATCCAGCAGAACAGGCGATGATCGAAGTCGTCGCCGCCGAGCGCGGAGTCGCCGCCCGTGGACAGCACTTCGAACACGCCCTTGGACAGCTTGAGGATGGAAATGTCGAAGGTGCCGCCGCCCAGGTCGTAGACCGCGTAGATGCCTTCGGAGCCGTGATCGAGGCCGTAGGCGATCGCAGCGGCGGTCGGCTCGGACAGCAGGCGCAGCACGTTCAGGCCGGCCAGCTGGGCCGCGTCCTTGGTGGCCTGGCGCTGGGCGTCGTCGAAGTAGGCCGGCACGGTGATGACGGCGCCAACCAGCTCGTCGCCGAGCGAGTCTTCGGCGCGCTGGCGCAGCGTGGCGAGGATCTGGGCCGAAATCTCGACCGGGCTTTTCACGCCGGCGACGGTGCGCAGCTGCACCATGCCGGGCGCATCCTGGAAATCGTAGGGCAGGTTTTCGGCGTGGGCGATGTCGGCCAGGCCGCGGCCCATGAAGCGCTTGACCGAAACCACGGTGTTCTTCGGGTCGGTGGTCTGGTGCGCCTGCGCCTTGTAGCCGATGTTGGCGTGGCCGTTGGCCAGGTAGCGCACCACCGACGGCAGCAGCGGGCGGCCGTCTTCATCGCTCAGGACCTCGGGGATGCCGCTGCGGACCGTGGCGACCAGCGAGTTGGTGGTGCCCAGGTCGATGCCGACCGCCAGCCGGTGCTGGTGGGGCGCGGTGGACATGCCGGGTTCGGAGATTTGGAGTAAGGCCATAGGTTTTGATCTGTCTTTATTATTTTTCGGGGCGACGGCAAATAGTCTGTTGCGGCTTTGGATGCTCAGTATGGGTTCCTGCCTGCGCAGGAACGACGGTTTTTCAGCCGGCGGCCGTTAGACCGTCGCTCCTGCGCAGGCAAGAGCCCATGCTGAATGTGCGTTCACTTAGGCGTCAATCGCCTCGAAGGCGTAGTGGACTTCTTCGCCGAATTTGTCGAGGAACATGAGCGCTCGCACCGTTTGCGCGGCCGGCTCGAAATTGCCCGCGTCGAGTTCATGGCCCACCTGCGCCAGCCGCGACTTGCGCTCCTGCTTGACCTGCTCATCGAGCGCATCGAGTGCTTCGACGTTCTTCTCCGCCCTCGCCTCGCCCAGCGCTTCGCGCCATTCCATCTGCTGCATCAGGAAGTCCATCGGCATCGCCGTGTTCGATTCCGTCTGCAAATCGACGCCGTTGATCTCGCACAGATAGCGCGCGCGCTTTTGCGGGTTCTTCAGCGTCTGGTAGGCCTCATTGGCGCGCGTGGCCCACTGCATCGCGACACGCTTTTCGGCGTCGGTCGCGTTGATGAAGCGGTCCGGGTGCACCTGCCCCTGCACGTCGCGATAGGCCGCGTCGAGCGCGCCCATGTCGATCGAAAAGCGCGCCGGCAGGTGGAACAGGTCGAAGTGGTTCTGCATTGCGGTCAGATACGGAAGCTTTCGCCGCAGCCGCATTCGTCCTTGACCTGCGGATTGTTGAAGCGGAAGCCTTCGTTCAGCCCTTCGCGGGTGAAATCGAGCTCGGTGCCGTCGATGTACGGCAGGCTTTTCGGGTCGACGAAGACCTTCACGCCATGCGACTCGAAGACCTGGTCTTCGGCGGCCGATTCATCGACGTACTCAAGCTTGTACGCGAGACCGGAGCAGCCGGTCGTGCGCACGCCGAAGCGCAGGCCGATGCCCTTGCCGCGGCGCTCGATGTAGCGGTTGATGTGCTTCGCCGCTTTTTCGGTCAGTGTGATTGCCATGTATTCCTCCAGCCCTCTCAGGCGGCGGTCGGGTGCTTGGTCTTGTAGTCCAGCACGGCAGCCTTGATCGCGTCTTCGGCGAGGATCGAGCAGTGGATCTTCACCGGCGGCAGCGCCAGTTCTTCGGCGATTTCGGTGTTCTTGATCGACAGCGCCTGGTCCAGCGTCTTGCCCTTGACCCATTCGGTCACCAGCGAGCTCGATGCGATGGCCGAACCGCAGCCGTAGGTCTTGAACTTCGCGTCTTCGATCAGGCCATCGGCGCCGACCTTGATCTGCAGTTTCATGACGTCGCCGCAGGCCGGCGCGCCGACCATGCCGGTGCCGATGGTTTCGTCGCCCTTGTCGAAGGCGCCGACGTTACGTGGATTTTCGTAGTGGTCCAACACTTTGTCCGAATATGCCATGGTGATGCTCCTAATTTGAATACGGTGTTAGTGGGCTGCCCATTGGATCGACGCGATGTCGATGCCTTCTTTGAACATATCCCACAGGGGCGACAGTTCGCGCAGTTTGTGGACCTTCGACTTGAGCAGGTCCACCGCGAAATCGATGTCGGCTTCGGTCGTGAAACGGCCGATGGTAAAGCGGATCGAGCTGTGCGCCAGTTCGTCGCTGCGGCCCAGGGCGCGCAGCACGTACGATGGTTCCAGGCTGGCCGAGGTGCAGGCCGAACCGGACGACACGGCCAGGCCCTTGATCGCCATGATCAGGGACTCGCCTTCGACGTAGTTGAAGCTCACGTTCAGGTTGTGCGGCACGCGGTGTTCCATGTCGCCGTTGATGTAGACCTCTTCGATTTCCTGCAGGCCCTTGGCCAGGCGGTCGCGCAGCGCCTTGATGCGGACGATTTCGGTGTCCATCTCTTCGCGTGCGATGCGGAAGGCTTCGCCCATGCCGACGATCTGGTGGGTCGGCAGCGTGCCCGAGCGCAGGCCGCGCTCATGGCCGCCGCCGTGCATCTGCGCTTCCAGGCGCACGCGCGGCTTGCGGCGCACGTACAGGGCGCCCACGCCTTTCGGGCCGTAGGTCTTGTGCGCGGTGAAGGTCATCAGGTCGACCTTGCTGTTGGCCAGGTCGATCTTGACCTTGCCGGTCGCCTGCGCGGCGTCGCAATGGAAGATGATGCCCTTCGAGCGGCACAGCGCGCCGATTTCGTCGATCGGCTGGATCACGCCGATCTCGTTATTGACCAGCATGACCGACACGAGGATGGTATCCGGGCGGATTGCCGCTTCGAGCTGGGCGATGGTGATCAGGCCGTTGTCCTGCGGTTCGAGGTAGGTCGCTTCGAAGCCGACGCGCTCGAGTTCGCGCACGGTGTCGAGCACCGACTTGTGCTCGGTCTTGACCGTGATGATGTGCTTGCCTTTAGTCTTGTAGAACTGCGCGGCGCCCTTGAGCGCGAGGTTGTTGCTTTCGGTCGCGCCCGAGGTCCAGATGATTTCGCGCGGGTCGGCGCCGACCAGTTTCGCCACTTCGGCGCGCGCTTCCTCGACGGCCGCTTCCGCGGTCCAGCCGTACATGTGACTGCGCGAGGCCGGATTGCCGAACTGCTCGCGCAGGTAGGGAATCATCTTGTCGGCCACGCGCGGATCGATCGGCGTGGTGGCCGAATAATCCATGTAGATCGGGAAATGCGGAGCGGTCACGAAAGTGTGCTCGAGGTTTTTGTCCAAAGGCGCGTTCATCAAATCACTCCAATATGCTTCAATCTTGTCCAACGGCGGCGGCGTTGCGGTGCAGCACCACGACTTGTTCCGAATTCTTGTGCTTCTGCTGGTCGACCAGGTCTTGCAGGGAGACCGAGTCGAGGTAATCGACCATCTTTTCGTTGAGCGTGGCCCACAGATCGTGGGTCATGCAGCGCGTTCCGGTGGCGGCGTCGGCGCCGTGGCAGGTTTCCTTGCCGCCGCACTGGGTCGCGTCGAGCGGCTCGTCGACAGCGATGATGATGTCGGCCACCGTCACCTTGTCGGCCTTGCGCGCCAGACTGTAGCCGCCGCCCGGGCCGCGGATCGATTCGACGATCTCGTGGCGGCGCAGCTTGCCGAACAGCTGTTCGAGGTAGGACAGCGAGATCGCCTGGCGCTGGCTGATGCCCGACAGCGTGACGGGGCCCTTGCCCGAACGCAGGGCAAGATCGATCATCGCGGTAACTGCAAAACGGCCTTTAGTGGTCAGACGCATCTCAACCCCGGGGTCAACAAATGGTAAAATATTGCCTTCGTTCAATCAGCCTTTGCTGCACTGCATATGGCCTGATTAGTTGAACGATTTAGTCAAGTATACCAAAATCGACAGGTCTTGTCTTGGAGACCCCGGTTTCCGCTAGCGGGCGCGCAGCAGGCGCATCGGGCCGAACAGGCCCTGCATTCCTTCATGCGTAATGAATGACAAGTTGTACGGATGCTCGGAGCACAGTTGCTCGAGGTTCGCGCATTCCGGCAGCTTTTTCAGCTGTTCGGCGATTTTCCCCCATAACACCAGCTTGGCGCCGGTGCCTTCCAGAGCGGCCAGGACCGTCTGCAGGAAGGGCAGCCAGGCGCGCGCCTCGACCGGGGGCGGCACGTGCTTGCGGAACACCAGGGCCGCGTTGAGCAGGAGGAAGCCGTGGCGGGTCATGTTGTCCTGCAGCTGTGCCAAGGTCTGGATCGAGCCGTTTTCCTTCGCGCTCGCGGCGACCGGGGCCATCGCAGCGCCGCTGGTCTGGTCGGCCTGTAATTGGCCGTCGGCCACGAGCAGCATCTTCATGAAGTTGCGCAGCGAGGTGGCGCGGTTGACCGGCTTGGACAGGCCGTTGTCGCACCACAGCTCGCCCACCGCGCCGTCCATGAAGCACACGCCGGTGGCGCTTTCGGCGCGCGGATACGGGCCCTCGCCCACCAGCACGAAGCGTACGTCGCCCAGCGGCAGCGCGAAGGCGGCGAACAGGCGGTTTTCGGTGGGAAGGTAGTGGTCGGCGGCTAGCGCGGGAAGGTAGTCCGGGTTGGCCTTCGCGACGGCGTCGAGGCCCTTCAGCAGGATTGGGCGCCAGCTGGGATGGGCAAGCGTCAGCGCGTCCAGGATCTGCGGCGGAATGGAATTGGCGGGCATGGCGGGTGTTGCTGGGGAAAGCCCGGATTTTACCATTTCAATCATGCGTCGAATTTCTTGAAAAAAAGGCATCATCTCGCTTCCCACAGTATGGAGGTTGAGATGCAAACTATTCAAGACGTAATGACCAAGAATGTAAAAAGTGTTTCGCCTGACGAAACTGTGCGTCACGCTGCGGAATTGATGAAGCAGCACGACGTGGGCGCCATTCCCGTCTGCGACGGCAGCAAGCTGGTCGGCATGATCACGGACCGCGACATCACCATCCGCGCCACGGCGGCCGGGCTCGCGCCGAGCACGCGCATCGGCGACGTGATGAGCACGGATGTGCGCACTTGCAAAGCCAACCAGACCGTCGAAGAGGTGCTGGCCGAGATGGGCGACGTGCAGATTCGACGCGTGCCGGTGATCGACCAGGCGTCGCACCAGATGGTTGGCATTGTGTCGCTGGGCGACATGGCGGTGAAGGCGAAGACCCAGACCGACAAGGCGCTGGGCGAGATTTCGGCGCCGGGCGGACAGCAGCAATAAGACAGGATAGGGTCAGGTCCGCGGAACCAGGCGACGGACCTTTGGTGCCGGCAGTAGACTTCGGACTTCGCAAGCGCCGGCGACAAGGGCGGGGTCAGGTCCGCGGGACCTGACCCCATGTTTGTCGCCGCCGCGTGAGTTTTCTATTCAGCGTCCGGTTGCTGCGCCGGATGCGCGGCGACGAAGGCCGGCAGCATCGAACACGTGTCGTTGATGCGTACGATGGTCGGATACGGCGCCAGGTCGATGTCGAAGCGCTGCGCGTTGTACACCTGCGGCGCCAGGAAGCAGTCTGCGATCGTCGGCGTGTCGCCAACGCAGAAGCGCCCCGCCCCGCGCGCCAGCTGCGCCTCCAGGGCGCCGAACCCTTCCTCAATCCAGTGCCGGTACCACGCGTTCTTCGCGTCGTCGTCGATGCCAAGCGTGCGCACCAGGTAGCGCAGCACGCGCAGGTTGTTGACCGGATGGATGTCGCACCCGATCATCATCGCCAGCTCGCGCACCCGCGCACGCCCCAGCGCATCGCGCGGCAACAGCGGCACTTGCGGATGCGTCTCTTCCAGGTACTCGATGATCGCCATCGACTGCGTGATCGTCGCGCCCTCGTCTTCGAAGGTCGGCACCAGTGCGCTTGGATTCATCGCGCGGTACCCGGGCGACTGGTGCTCGCTTTTCACCAGGTGGACGGGTACGGCGTCGTACGGCAGCCCTTTGAGGTTCAGCGCAATGCGCACCCGGTACGCAGCCGAACTGCGGAAGTAGGTGTGCAGCTTCATTTCGTGCGACCGTGGTAGTGGGCCACTTCCTGGTCGATGGCGCCGAAGATGCTGGCGCCGTCCTTGTCCATCATTTCGATGCGCACGTTGTCGCCGAACTTGAGGAACGGCGTGGTCGGCGCGCCCTTCTCGATCGTCTCGTACATGCGCACTTCAGCCAGGCAGCAGTAGCCCACGCCGCCATGCTCGATACTCGATCCGTACAGGCCGCCCTGCTTGTTCGACACGGTGCCCGAGCCGATGATGGTGCCGGCCGCGAGTTCGCGCGTCTTCGCGGCGTGCGCTACCAGCTGGGCGAAGTTGAAGGTCATGTCCTCGCCCGCATTCGGCTTGCCGAACGGGAGTTCGTTCAGCGTCACCACCAGCGGCAGCGACAGTTTGCTGTCCTTCCACGCGTCGCCCAGTTCATCAGGCGTGACCGCCACCGGCGAAAACGCGCTGGCCGCCTTCGACTGGTAGAAGCCGAAGCCTTTGGCCAGTTCGCCGGGGATCAGGTTGCGCAGCGAGACGTCGTTGACCAGCATGACGAGCTTGATCGCGTCGGCGCACTGCTCCACGGTCGCGCCCATCTCGACGTCGCCGGTGATGACCGCCACTTCGGCTTCGAGGTCGATGCCCCACGCTTCATCGAGCGCGTAGATCGGGTCCCATGGGCCGATGAAGGAGTCGGAGCCGCCCTGGTACATCAGCGGATCGGTATAGAACGAGGCCGGCACGTCGGCGTTGCGCGCCTTGCGCACCAGTTCGACGTGGTTGATGTAGGCCGAGCCGTCGGCCCACTGGTAGGCGCGCGGCAGCGGCGAGTGGCACATCGATTCGACGAAGGGTTCCGCAGCCAGCGCGGTGCCGTCGTTCAGATCGTTGTAGATGTTGCGCAGGCGCGGCGAGACCGCGTCCCAGTTATCGAGCGCGAACTGCATGGTGTAGGCGATCTTGGGCACGCGCTGGCAGGTGACCAGGTCGCGGCTGACGACGACCAGCACGCCGTCACGGGTATTGTTTTTCAAGGTTGCGAGCTTCATGCCTGCACCTCCGGCTGGGGGGCGTGCATCCATGCGGCGTGCTTCGGCGCCTTGCGGGTCTGGGCCCACTCGTTGAGCATGTCCCACTTCACGGCGTCGAGCTTTTGCATCATGTCGGGCGTGCCTGTGTTGACAGCCAGTTCGAGGCGGTGGCCGTTCGGGTCGAAGAAGTAGATCGACTTGAAGATGGTGTGGTTGGTCGGACCGATGACTTCAATGCCGTCTGCTTGCAGGCGCTCCTTGGCGGCCAGCAGTTCGTCCATCGAGCCCACTTCCATCGCCAGGTGCTGGACCCAGGCCGGGGTGTTTTCGTCGCGGCCCATCGCGCTCTGGTTGGGCAGTTCGAAGAAGGCCAGCACGTTGCCGGCGCCGGCGTCCAGGAAGACGTGCATGTAGGGGTCGGGCGCGCCGGTGGACGGCACCTGATCCTCGGCGATGGCCAGGATGAAGCCCATGTTCAGATATTTTCCGTACCATTCGACGGTCTGCTTGGCATCGATGCACCGGTAGGCGACGTGATGTATTTTCTGGATGTGCATTGTGTGCTCCTCTGTATATACCGACATTAGAGTGCAAAACTGGCAATCGTACAAGCCGTCACACGCCAGTCGGGGTCTGGTCCTGCGGACCTGACCCCATTTTGAAAGCTATAATCGGGGCTCGATTTCGCGGATTCCTCCCATGTCACACAACACCATCGCGATCAACCAGCAGATGGACAAATTCGACGGCCACCACCAGGTCTGGCTGTTCGGCTACGGCTCGCTGATCTTCAAGGCCGACTTCCCTTTCATCGAGCGGCGGCCGGCCAGTATCTCCGGCTGGACGCGGCGCTTCTGGCAAGGCTCGCACGATCATCGCGGCACAGCGGAGGCGCCGGGGCGCGTGGTCACACTGGCGCCGGAACCGGGCGCGGTGTGCGCGGGGATGGCGTACCTGGTCACGCCGGAGGAATTCGCCCATCTGGACCATCGCGAAAAAAACGGCTACCTGCGGCTGGCGATCGAGATATCGTTCGACGAGGGCGGCAGCGAGGAAGGACTGGTCTATATCGCCACCGAAGACAACGCGGCGTTCCTGGGCGAAGCGCCGGAGCGCGACATCGCGCGCCAGATCGCCACCTCGGCGGGACCGAGCGGGCGCAATCGCGATTACCTGGTCGGGCTGGCGGAAGCACTGCGCGCGCTCGGCAAGGACGACGAACACGTGTTCGCCATTGAGCGCCATCTTGCCGATTTCGAGTGAATGGATCGGCTCAGTTGCACTCCTCGATGTAGCCTACCGATTTCGCATCACCGCCGACGGCGCCGGCAATGTGGTGGGCGGCAGTGGTGATTCGAATTGCCATCCGTCCGTCGGGTGAAGGCAAGGTCCACTCGGTTTCCGATGCGTCATAGGCGCCCGGGGCTTTCGTGGCGGAGGAATACGCCGGCAGCAGCGAACTTTCGTCGCCACCGATTACTACTCCGCCCCTAATGCGGGCGCCGGTGCGCGACACATCGACGCGCGCCAGTTTGTCGTTGACGAACATCAGGTTGATCCCCGGATGTCCCGGCGTCTCCAGATAGTCGCAGAATTCGCTGGCCCGCAGGTCATCGGGTGTGCGCCTCAAGCGCCTCTGCAATTGCGCGTTGGCCTGGACGAACGTCATGCCGATTTTCAGCGGGCCCACGCCATCGAAGCGCAAGGTCCAGTCCGCGGCGCTGGCGGGCGGCGTGACGCCGGCCAATGCGCTTGACGTGGCGAGTGCGATCGCCAGATTCCTGAAGGTCATTCGTTCGCTCAATTCGTTAAGAACATTGCCAGATTAGCACAACGGACTCGGGGGGCACAGGACCAGCCCCTTCCTTAGAACAGGTCGAGCTGGCCGGTGGCGTTGCCGGTTTGCTTGCCGGCCGCCGGCGGCACCACCTGCGGGCGCTTGAATCGGGAAAAATCGAGCTTTTCGAAGCGCTGTTGGTTGACACCGGCGATGCCTAGCTTCTTCACGGTCTTGGTGAAACGCTGGCGGATCAGGTCGGCCCAGACGCCCTCCCCGTGCATGCGCTTGGAGAAGTCGCTGTCGTACTCTTTGCCGCCGCGCATTTCGCGCACGCGGTTCATCACGCGCTGGGCGCGGTCCGGGAAATGCGCCTGCAGCCATTCCTGAAACAGCGGATTGACCTCCCACGGCAGCCGCAGCACCACGTAGTGCGCGCCGATCGCGCCGGCGTCGCGCGCCGCTTCCAGCACTTTTTCCAGTTCCGGCTCGGTGACGAAGGGGATGATCGGCGCCACGCTGACGCAGACAGGGATGCCCGCTTCGGTCAGCGTGCGGATGGTGCGCAGCCTGCGCGCGGGGGCCGCCGCGCGCGGCTCGAGCGTGCGCGAAATTTCGGGGTCGAGCGTGGTAATGGTGATCGACGCGATCGCCTGGCGTTTGGCAGCCATCGGCGCGAGAATGTCGATGTCGCGCTCGATCAGCGAGGACTTGGTGATCAGCCCGACCGGGTGTTCGCATTCCTGCAGCACTTCGAGCACGCGGCGCGTGAGCCCCAGCTGGCGTTCGCATGGCTGGTAGGCGTCGGTGTTGACGCCGAGGGCGATCGATTCGGGCACGTACGACGGTCGCGCGAGTTCGCGCCGAAGCAGTTCGGGCGCGTTGACCTTGGCGAACAGGCGGGTTTCGAAGTCGAGGCCGGGCGACAAGCCGAGGTAGCTGTGCGTCGGGCGGGCGAAGCAGTAGATGCAGCCATGCTCGCAGCCGCGGTACGGATTGAGCGAGACGTTGAAGGGAATGTCGGGCGAGGCGTTGCGGCTGAGGATGGTCTTGGCGTATTCGTCGGTAACCTGGGTTTTGAAGGGTTTTCCTTCGCCGTCTTCTTCGTCATGGACCCAGCCGTCGTCGAAATCTTCGCGGGCGTTGACTTCATAGCGGCCCTGCACGTTCGAGACGGCGCCTCGCCCTTTTCGCGGCGCGAGCGGCTTCGGCGGCAGCATCACCTGCCCTTCGAAATCCTTATCGCTGTCCCTGTCGGCCATCGCGGCACCTTGAATACTGTACAAACATACAGTATGTTACGCCGGGTGAAGCGACAATTCAAGCGGCGCACGCGAAAATGGGGTCAGGTCCGCGGGACCAGACCCCGGCTGGCATACGACGCCTGCTGGTCAACGAAGCCGTCGAATGCCGCCAGCAAAGGGGCCAACGGCGCTTCGCTGCCTTCGAGGCGCATCAGCGCATACACCGTCGCTTCCATGCTGGAGAGCTGGTTCGGCGCGTGCGCCTTGCGGATGCGGTAGTGGGACTCGGGCATGCCTTCCAGCGCGAGCCGCGGCAAGGTTTGCAGCAGCGGGTTCAGGTGCAGCATCTTGCGGCTCTTGCGCCAAGTGCCATCGAGCACGACCAGGCGCAAATTCGACGGCGCGCAGACTTCCGCGGGGTGATCGGCGCCGGGATACAACAAGACCGGACTGCGGCCGCCCGCGTACAGCAGTGCGGCCAGTTCATCGGGGTCGAAGGCTTCGCCGGTGACCATCACGCTGCCGGGAAGGCTCAGGTGCAGCAGGCGCGCGCTGCCTTTTGCGTTGTGGACTTCGAGGGGATGCTGCAGGATCAGGACTTCAACCTGCGCGGCGGTCGGGGCGATCCAGCGGCAGATGCAGGTGGCTTGGGGACGCAGGCAGGTCGAACAGGTGGGACGGGTCATCGACGCAGCATAACAAAATGGGGGCAGGCCCGCAGAACCGCCCCCCTGAAGCGCTTAGAACTCCTCCCAGGCTTCGTCGGCCACGGCCATCGCGGGAGCCGGTTTGCGTGCCACTGGCTGGACCACTGCGGGGCGGGCAACGTGGCGCAGCGCCGGCCTAGCCGTGCTGGCGATGCGCGCTTCGATGCGGGACGCGGCCGCCGGCTGGCTCAGCTTGAACACGCCGACCACTTCCGACAGGCGCGCGGACTGCTCCTGCATCGACGCTGCGGCAGCAGCGGCCTCCTCTACCAGCGCGGCGTTCTGCTGGGTGACCGCGTCCATCTGGGTGATGGCCTGGTTGACCTGCTCGATGCCGTCGCGCTGCTCGTCGCTGGCGGTGGTGATTTCGTTCATGATGCTGGTCACGCGGCCGATGCTGGCGACCACCTCGGCCATCGTCTTGCCGGCCTGGTCGACCAGGCGCGAACCGTTGTCGACCTTTTCGACCGAATCGCCGATCAGGGTCTTGATCTCCTTGGCCGCCGCCGCGCTGCGCTGGGCCAGGTTGCGCACTTCCGATGCGACGACCGCGAAGCCGCGGCCCTGCTCGCCGGCGCGCGCCGCTTCCACCGCGGCGTTCAGTGCGAGGATATTGGTCTGGAAGGCGATGCCGTCGATGACGCTGATGATGTCGACGATCTTGCGCGACGACTCGTTGATGGAGCCCATCGTCGCCACCACTTCCGAGACAACCGTGCCGCCCTTGGTGGCCACCGTCGATGCAGCAATCGCCAGCTGGTTGGCCTGGCGCGCATTGTCGGCGTTGAACTTGACGGTCGAAGTCAGCTCTTCCATCGACGAGGCGGTTTCCTCCAGCGAGCTGGCCTGTTCTTCGGTGCGCGAGGACAGGTCCATGTTGCCGCTGGCGATTTCGCTCGACGCCATGCTGATGGTCTCGGTGCCGCTGCGGACCTGGCCGACGATGCCGACCAGGCTGTCGTTCATGGCTTTGAGAGCGGCCATCAGCTTGCCGGTTTCGTCGGTGCTGGTGACTTCGATCTCGCTGGTCAGGTCGCCCGCCGACACGGTTTGCGCGACGCGCACCGCTTCATAAATCGGCCCGGTGATCGAACGGCTGATCAGCCAGGCGCAGGCCGCGCCGATCAGGATGCCCAGCGCGCCCAGCGCCAGGACCAGCCGGCGTCCGCTCTGGTATTGCGCCGACACCAGCGCGGCGGTGTCGTCGAGCAGCTTGCGCTGCGCCACCGACAATTTGGCCAGCGCATCGAGATAGGCCTCGCGCTTGCCGACCATTTCCTTGCTGTAGATATCCCTGGCGGCGTCGATCTCGCCGGCCGCCTTGTGCTTGAACACCTGTGCGCGCGCCGCGGTGTAGGCGCTGCGGGTCGACAGCACATCGGCCACCAGCGCCTTGCCGACCGGATCCTCCACCTCCTTGACCAGGAAGTTCTGCACTTCGGTGGCGCGCGCGGACGACTTTTTCATCTGGTCTTCGACCGCCTTCTGCTCGCCGGCGTCGGCGGCAAGCCAGGCTGCGGTGGTGCGCGCAGCATTGACTTCGACAACTTGCTGCCATTCGTCGATCAGGCGTTCGTTGCGCACTTTTTCGGCGATCAGGTCGTCGGTCATCGCGCTCGCCGTCTGCATGCGCCAGACCGCGATCATGCTCAGCGCCACGAGCAAGGAAAGCACGATGGCAAAGCCCAGCGCCAGGCGGGTACCGATATTCATGTTTTTCATAGCGGATATCAAAATGCTGAATGGAAATTCTATCCTAGCAGCAATCTTTGATTCCCGTCAGCAATTTTCCATAGCCTTGGGTTATTGCGCAACAACCGTATCAGTTGTTGCATAGAGACAAAAATGATGCTAAGGCAATGTTGTCATCCATGCCCCGCCAAGCGCGCGGTAGAGGTCCACATGCGCGGCGAGCAGGCTGGCGCGCAACTGCAGCACCGCCACGTCAGCGCTGAAGGAGCTGCGCTGGGCGTCGAGTTCTTCCAGGTAGGAGGCGTAGCCGTTGGCGTAGCGGTTGTGCGCGACCCGCAGCACTTCGGCCGACGCCTGGCGGCGCTGGACGGCCTGCGCCAGCTGCTCGTCCAGGCGCTGCAACGCCGTCAGCGCGTTGTCCGTGTCGGCGAAGGCGTTGCGCACCACGGTTTCGTAAGCGATCACGGCGCGGTCGCGCTGGGACGCCGCGATGCCGGCCTGGGCGCGCAGCCGACCGCCGTCGAACAGGGGCGCCAGCACGCTGCCGCCGATGCTCCACAACAGGTAGGGGGAACGCAGCAGCTGGCTGATGCTGGAGGCCTGCAGGCCGCTCGATGCGGTCAGCCGGATCGACGGCAGCAACTGGGCGCGCGCCGCGGCCAGGCTGGCGTCGGCCGCGGCGACGGCGCGCTCGGCCTGGGCAATGTCGGGCCGCCGGCGCAGCAGTTCGGACGGCAGGCCGGGTGCGATGGCCGGCGCGGCCAGGGCATCGAGCGCAGCGCCCCGCGAAATGGCGCCGGGGCTCGCGCCGACAAGCACGGACAGCGCGTTCTCCTGCTGCGCGATCGCGCGTTCGAGCTGGGGCACGACGGCAGCGGTGACGTGGTACTCGGCCTGCGCCTGCGCCCAATCCAGGCGCGAGCTGTAGCCCACGTCGAACTGGCGCTTTGCCAGCGCGAGCGAACGCTCGCGCGACGCCAGTGTCGCTTGCGCCAGCGCCAGCTGGGCGTCCAGGCCGCGCAGGTTCAGGTAGCCCGATGCGGTGCTGGCGGCGACCGATAATGCAGTGGCGCCGGCCAGCGCCTGCTGCGACTGCAGGTCGGCGCGCGCCGCCGCAGTGGTGCTGGCCAGCTTGCCGAAGAGGTCAAGTTCATAGCTGGCCTGCAAGCTGCCGTTCAGCGAAGTTCCCTCGACCGGCGTGCCGAAGGGACCGATCACGCGCGCCCGCGCGGGCGTGACGGCGGCGTTCAGCGCAGGCCCTTGCGCGCCCGCGGCGATGGTCACCCTGTCCCGATATTCCTGCAGCCGCGCGGCGGCGATGCGCACGTCGCCGTTATGCGCCAGCGCGCGCTGCACGAGCTGATTGAGCACCGGGTCGCCGAAAGCGCCCCACCACAGCGCCTCGGGCTGCGCGCCGGGCCCGACCTGGCTGCGCCACGCGGCCGGCACTTCCAGCGTGGAGGCCGGCGGCGGAGCGGTCGTCGCGGCGCAGCCGGCCAGCGCCAGCAGGCACACCAGCGCCTTCATGGCTGCCTGCCGCGCGCGGCCGTGTCGATGCTGGCAACGACCGACATGCCGGGCCGCAGGCGCGCAGCCAGCGGCTGGTTCGGGTCGAGGCTGATGCGCACCGGGATGCGCTGGGCGATCTTGACGTAGTTGCCGGTCGCGTTGTCGGGCGTGAGCACGGAAAATTCCGAACCGGTGGCCGGCGAGATGCGCTCGACGTGGCCGCGCAGCTTCGCGTTGTTCAATGCGTCCACCGTCATCGTGGCCGGCTGGCCGACGGCGACTCCGGCCATCTGGGTTTCCTTCAGGTTGGCGATCACCCACAGCTGATCCGGGACTATCGCGGTGACCTGCGCGCCAGCGTTGACGTAGGCGCCCTGCCGCACGCCGACCTGGCCAAGCTGGCCGTCGCGCGGCGCCGTCACGCGGGTGTTGGACAGGTCGATCTCGGCCAGCTGCAGCGCCGCCTCGGCGCCGGCCACCGCCGCTTCGAGCGAGCCGCGGCCGACCGCCACGGCCTGCAGGTTGGCGCGCGCGATGTCCAGCGCCGCCTGGGCCTGCGCGCCGCCGGCCACGCTTTGCGCGCGGGCGGCGCGGGTCTGGTCGCGTTCGCGCGCCGACAGCGAGCCGTCGGCCGCCAGCTCCTCGACGCGGCGCGAATCGGCGGCGGCGCGCAGCGCCTGGGCGTTGGCGTTGGCCAGCGCCGCCTGGTTCTGGCGGATGGTCGCTTCGGCGGTGCTGCGCTGCTGCCGTGAGTTGGCCAGCGCCGCCTTGGCCGCGGCCAGCTGCGCCCTGGCCTGGTCCACTTTCTGGCGGTAGATGCGGTCGTCGATGCGCATCAGCAGATCGCCCTTGCGCACCTGCTGGAAGTCCTGCACCGGCACCTCGACGACGTAGCCGGACAGCTGCGGGCTGATGATTGTCACCTGGCCGCGCACCAGCGCGTTTTCGGTGCTCTGGATGGTGCTGTGGAACGGCGGAAGGTTCCAGGCGTACAGCACGACCAGTACGCCGGCCAGCGCGATGGCGATGAAGATCATCGCGCTGAACCAGATCTTGCTGCGCGATTTTTCGGGAGGAATCGGGGCTTTCATGTCAGTCCGTTACAGGGTCAGGGGTTGGGCCAGGCACGGGCGCCGGCGGTGGAGGATTCAGGTGCAGCCAGAGCGCGTGCAGGAAGATCCACGCGGCGGTGAACAAGGCGATCGCGCAGATCAGCAGGAACACGTCGTTGTAGGCCAGGACGTTGGCTTCGCGAGTGGCGGTGGCCGAGAGCGTGGCCAGTCCGCGCGCCGAACGCGCGGCGGGGTCGGGGATCAGGCGTCCGAACGCGGCGCCGCTGGCCTGCACGCGGCTGGCGACCATCGGGTCGAGCTGGCTCAGGTGCTCGGCCAGCTGGCTCGAATGGAATTTCTCGCGCACGACCTGGAAGGTGCCGAGCGCCGCCGAGCCAAGCAGGCCGCCCAGGTTCTGGCTCAGGCCGAACATCACCGAAAAGCTGATCAGGTTTCCGGGGTTGGCGATCACGCCGCCGATCAGCGCTATCAGCGAGGGGCCGATGAACAGCGCCCCGCCGAACGCCAGCAGGAACTGGCTGGCGTACATCTGCTCGGGGCGGGTCAGGCTGGTGGCATGGGCGTCGAAATACGCGCCGGCCGCCATTAGCAGCAGCGCGATGACGACCGGCGCGGTCAGGTGGTTCACCGACAGCGTCAGCGCGCTGACCGCGATGCCGGCGATGGTCGCGGCCAGCACGATGACGAACAGGGTCTGCATCTGGTCGTTGTTCAGGCCCACCGCGCGCAGGAAGCCGACCGCGCCCGTGCCCTGCTCCGACAGCACCACGCGGATCAGGATCATCGACAGGCCCAGGCGCACGATATCGGCGCTGGCCAGCCAGCGCGTGTTGAGCAGCGGGCGCGCGCGGTGATGCTCGACGAAGATGGCGCCGGCGATCAGCACGATGGACGCGGCCAGCGCCCAGCCGATCCACGGCGTCTCAAACCACCACAGCAGGCGGCCGAAGGTGAGCGCGGCGCACAGCAGCGCCACGCCGGGCGCGAACAGGCCGAAGGTGACGAAGTCGAGCTTCTCGAAGGTCTTGATGCGGTCGCCCGGCGGCAGCTTGAGCATCAGCACGCAGCCGAGCGAGAACAGGGTCAGCCCCAGTTCGAACAGGTACAGGCCGCGCCACTCGGCGAACTGCAGCAGGTCGCTCGAGAAGATGTAGGCGATCGGCAGCGCCAGCTGCGACACGCCGATGGCGATCACCAGGCCGCGCAGCCGCTGCGGCTTCTTGAAGGCCTGCAGCATGTAGTACAGGCCGAGGGTCGACAGCGCCGCGCCGACCATGCCGTGGGCCGCGCGCACCGCGATGGCGGACACCAGGTCGTGGACGAACAGGTGGGCGAAAGTGACCAGCGCGTACAGCACCAGGAAGAATTCGGTGAACAGGCGCAGGCCGAACTGCTGGCGAAATTTCACCAGCAGCAGGTTGATCGAGACGTTGGTCATCACGTAGGCGGCCGGCAGCCAGGCCGTCTCGGTGGCGTAGGCGCCGAGCGCGCCCTGCAGCGACACCAGGTTGACCGACACCAGCGCGTTGCCCAGGCCGCCGGTCAGGCTGACCACGATGCCCACGATCAGGTAGGCGTAGCGCAGCCAGGTCGGATGGGCCGGCGACGACGGCGAGCCGGGCAGCATCGGCTTTTCATCTGGGTGCCAGTCGCGCGGTGCGTATGTGCTCATGGGGCGGGCGGCGGCATCGAAGTTTGATCTGGATTGACGTTATGGCTATCAGGCAAAAATTAACCGCCTGAATTAGCACTTGGGTATTGCTCTGAAATTTCTCGGTGCTTAGAATCAAGTCATTCCATCCGGAAATTTGTTCAGGCTCAGTATCTATATTGCTATGGTTCGCGTCATGTCATCTGTTCGCAACAGCACATTAGGACTCATTGGCTGCCTCGCGATGCTACCGTCGTTAGCATACGAACAAGAGCTCCCCCTCGATTACCGCCTGAACGAGCAGATCATCCAGGTTCCTGCCGGAAAACAACGGCACGCCATGCTGGAAACCACGATTTTCCGCCCGAACGGCGCCGGCCCATTTCCGCTCCTGATCATCAATCACGGCAAAGACGCCGGCGCACCCGGCGACCAGGCGCGCGACCGCTTCATCTTCATGGCCACCGCCTTCGTCAAGCGCGGCTACGCGGTGATGGTGCCGATGCGTCAAGGCTTCGCCAGCTCCACCGGCCGCTACAAGGAATTCGGCTGCAACATGACGGCGAACGGCTTCGCCCAGGCCAGCGACGTGCGCGACGCGGTCGACTACGCGCGCCAGCAAAGCTGGGTCGACGCCGACCGCATCGTCATCGCCGGCCAGTCGTACGGCGGGCTGGCGACGATGGCGCTGGGCACCCAGCAACTGCCGGGCGTGCGCGGCCTGATCAACTTTGCCGGCGGCCTGCGCGACGACGCCGAGCGCTGCGACTGGCGCTCGGAACTAGTGCGCGCGTTCGCCAACTACGGCGCGGCCAACAAGATCCCCAGCCTGTGGATGTACGGCGCCAACGACTCGCTGTTCGGCCCCGAGCTGGTGACCCACATGCACGACGCCTTCGTCAAGGCGGGCGGCAAGGCGCGGCTGGTCGAATTCGGCGCCTTCAAGCGCGACGCGCACGGCATGATCGGCAGCCGCGACGGAGAAAAGGTGTGGTGGGGCGACACCGAGGCATTCCTCAAAAAGATTGGCATGCCGACCGCCGAACGCTATACCGTCACGGCGCAGCCGGCGCTGCCGAAGACCGACTATGCGCCGCTCGAAGACGTCGACGCGGTGCCGTTCCTGAAAGAGAATGGCCGCCGCGCCTATCGCGAATACCTGGAAAAGCTGACGCCGCGCGCGTTCGCGGTGGCGCCGAACGGCGGCTGGTGCTGGGCCGAGGAAGGCGAAGACCCGGACCGGCGCGCGCTCGCCACCTGCGAGAAGAAGTCCGGCCAGCCGTGCAGGCTGTATTCGGTCGACGACAACGTGGTGTGGCGCGACGATCCGGCGCCGGGCCAGGTCGGCACGATGATCGCCAGCCGCAGCTTGTCGCGGGCCGCCGGCACGGTGGGCGGCAGCGCTTCGACCACGAAGTAACCCGGACTGTCGTTCCTGCGCAGGCAGGAACCCATGCTGAATCTGTTCACACTCAGTATAGGTTCCTGCCTGCGCAGGAACGACAAGCGGGCTATCGGTACTCGGCCGCCCAGGTCTGCAACTGCGCGACGGTGGCGGTCACTCCACCACAGACCACCACCAGCACGTTGCGGAAATCGCGCAGCTGGCTGGCCGCGTCGTAAGCCACGGCCAGCGAGGCGCCGCAGGCCGGCTCCACCACCACACGATGATCGTCCATGAAGCGGATGCAGGCGTCCACCGCGGCCGCGTCGGACACCACCCTGCTCCGCACCGGATGGCTGCGAGTGAGCGCAAAGGCTTGTTCGGCCACCTTGCGCGCGCCCAGCGAGGTGGCGATGCTGGAAATGCGCGGCAGCTCGACGCGCGCGCCGGCCCGCATCGACTGCGCCAGCGAATCGGCGCCTTCCGTTTCGACGGCGATGACGGGCACGCCGTCCCAGCCGTTGCGCCGCAGGCCCTGCACAACGCCGCACAGCAGCCCTCCTCCGCCGACCGACAGCACCACCGCATCGGGCGCGACGCCAGCCTGCGCGACCTCGTCGATCATGGTGGCGTGGCCGTCCCACAGCAGCGGGTCGTCGAACGGATGAATGAAGGCGTCGGAATCGGTCAGCATCGCCTGGGCGCGCTCGTTCGCTTCCTGAAACGAGGCGCCGTGCACGATCACCTCGGCCCGCTCGCGGCGAATCAGTTCGATGGCGCGCGCGGACGCGGTTTCCGGCACCACCACCGTGACCGGGATGCCCAGGCGGCGGCCGGCGTAGGCGGCGGCGATGCCGGCGTTGCCGCCCGACGAGGAGACGAAGCGGCGGGCGCCGCGGCGCGCGTATTCCTCGCAGGCGTGGCCGATGCCGCGGTTCTTGAAGGAGCCGGTCGGCTGCAGGGCGTCCATCTTGAGCCAGACCGACTGGCCCGGCACGGCGGAGAAAGCGGTCGATGCGAGCAGCGGTGTCTGGATGTGCAGGGTCATGGGATGTCGTTCGATGGTGGCGCGAACAGGCTTTCGGCATCGAGGATGGCGTAGGCGATTTCGGGGTGCTGGTCGAGGCAGCGCCGCACCGCGGCCGGAATCGACTGGCGCGTCTTGCGGCACAAGCCTGGCAGCTCGGCCAGTTCGATGCGGAAGCCGCGCACCGTGCGCACCTCGTTGGCGCCTGGCGTGATCGACAAGCGGATACCGAGCAGCTGGACCATGCGCTGTTCGAGCTTGCGCAGGTCCTCGTAGGTCGATACCGACTCGATCCGGTCCAGCAGACGCTTTTCTTCCTCGCGCGTGAGCCGCAGCACCCGCTTGTCCGAATCGGGGTCGGCCAGCAGGCGCTCGCGATCGCACACGCACAGCCCGGGCGGGCATTCGGTGCGAATCGTGAAGTCGACTGTCTGCTGCATCGTTGGCGAACCTGTCGTGGGCGAGAAGAAAAAATTCTACCACCGATGCGCCAACAGCCGGCGCGACCGGGAACATCGGGTTGACAATATTTACCGCCTGGCCGATCCTCACGTGTCGCTCCCGGCAAATTCCGGTGGGCCGTCAACGAATACCATCACTCCGAAGGACCTTCCAGCATGAACCTGACCCTCGCCCGCGCCGCCGCCCTGCTCCTGATCGCCTGCAGCGCCGCGCCGGCGCTGGCGGAAGCGGTCCGCGCCGAACGGGTGGCGGCACTGATGCCCGAAATCGACAAGCTGTACGCCGACCTGGCCAGCGCCGAGCACCTGCCCGGACTGACGATCGGCGTGGTCCTCGACGGGAAGCTGGTGCACGCGCGCAGCTTCGGTCTGTCGAACGTCGAGCGCAAGACGCCGGTCGCGGCCGACACCGAATTTCGCATCGCTTCGATGACCAAGAGCTTCGTCGCGATGGCGGTGATGAAACTGCGCGACGAAGGCAGGCTGGGACTGGACGACCCGGTCGTGAAGTATCTGCCGGAGCTGCGCGGCGTGGCCCTGCCGACCGCCGATTCGCCGGCGCTGACGATCCGCCAGCTGATAACGATGACGACCGGCCTGCCCGAAGACAATCCGTGGGGCGACCGCCAGATGCAGATCGATAACGCCGAACTGGCGCGCTTCGTCGGCGCCGGGCTGTCGTTCTCGAACGCGCCGGGCGAGGCCTTCGAATACAGCAACCTCGGTTACGTCATGCTGGGCAAGGTCGTGTCGAAAGTGGCGGGGATGCGCTTCCAGGACTTCGTCACGCGCGAGATCCTGCTGCCGCTGGGGATGCGCCACACGCGCTGGGAATACACGCAGGCGGCGCCGGGCAAGCTGGCCCTCGGCTACCGCTGGGAGCATGGCGCGTGGAAGCCTGAACCGATCCTGCACGACGGCGACGGCGCCGCGATGGGCGGCCTGATCACGACGATGGACGATTTCGCGCGCTACGTGGCCTTCCACCTGGACGCCTCGCCCGCGCGCGACGGACCAGACACCGGCCCGGTGCGGCGCGCCTCGGTGCGCGAGATGCAGCAGCCGCGCGTGTTCACCGGCATGGCGCCGAAGGCGACGCTGGCCGACGACAAGACGCCGAATCCGAAGGTCACGTTTTACGGCTACGGCCTGTCGTGGACGCGCGACAGCCGCGACGTCGTCATCGTCGGGCATTCGGGCGGGCTGCCCGGCTACGGCAGCCAGTACCGCTTCGCGCCGCAGCACGGCATCGGGGTGATCGCGTTCAGCAATCTGCGCTACGCGCCGGTGTATGGGCCCACCACCAAAGTGCTGGAGCGCCTGATCGAGCGCGCGCAGCTGGATCGGCGCCCGGTGGCGGTGTCGGCGATCCTGGCGACGCGCCAGCGCCAGGTGGCCGAGCTGGTGCAGTCGTGGGACCCGGCGCTGGGCGCGGCGATCGCGGCGGAGAATTTTTTCCTCGACCGCTCGCGCGAGGATTGGGTGGCCGCCAGCCGGACGCAACTGGACAGGATCGGCAAGGTGATCGCGGTGGGACCAATCAAGGCGGAGAACCAGCTGCGCGGGACATTCCCGCTGGTGGGCGAGACGGGGACGGTCGATGTGTCGTTCACGCTGACGCCGGAGCGCGAGCCGAAGGTGCAGTTCATCGAACTGAAGGCGCGCGCGGCGCCGTGACGTCGAGCGGCGGTGTGCCAAACCGGGGTCAGGTCCGGCGGACCTGACCCCAAGGGCTAACTTATTTCGCGGGCCACAGCTGCATGCGCACTTCGCCGCCCGGATAGGTGGCGCTGTGCACGTTGATGTACAGGTTGCCGGCCATGTAGCTGGCGTACTGCGCGTCGGTCAGCTTGGCGCCCGGCGCCGGCGCGAAGGTGTTGGCGCCGGTCTTGGTGAACGGGACGATCACCGGGCCGTTCTGGCCCTTCGCCGCTTCGTGGATGTGCGCCATCGTCGGCGTCATGCCCATCACTTCGACCGAGCCGGTCACCGACTTGTCGGCGCCGATCATGATCATGCTCTTGCCGCTGGCGGTCGACGGGTTGGGCGGCACTTCCTGCGCGCCCGACAGCATCATCGGCGCGGCGGCCGGCATCGCTGCCGGCATCGGCGCCGGCGTGGCATTGGGCATCGGGGTCGGATTGATCGCGGTGGCGGTCTTCTCAACGGCCATCGGCGGGCTGGCGTCCTTTGCCTTCATCGAGTCGCAGCCGGCCAGCGCCAGCATTGCGGCAACGGCGGCAATTCCTGCCACCCGGACGTCTTTTTTTACGGTCTTCATTCGTCGTTCTCCTGGTTGACTGCGTGAAATTTACCTGTAGGCGCGGGACGTACCAGTCCGATGTTCATATTACATCACTGCTGAGCTAACAAGCGCACAACTGATGAAAGTTTTGCTACGCCGCGTACTCGAGCTGGCCGACCGGATGGTACGCATATTTGTAGCCGTAGCCGGACAGGCGCGGCTTGACGTCGTTGAACACGATGCCCAGCGGCGAAACGCCGGCCTGGTTCAGGCGCTTGATCGACTCGGTGATCTCGCGCTCGGTGCTGACCCCGGCGCGCACCACCAGGAACACCGCGCCGGCGTGGCTGCCGATCACCAGCGAATCGGCCAGCGCCAGGATGGGCGGCGAATCGACCAGCACCAGGTCGTAATGCGATCGCACCGACGCGAGCAAGGCGCCAATATCGAGCGGCATGAAGAAATCGGGGCGCGCCTGCGACAGCACGCCGGTGGTGACCAGGTCGAGCTTGTCGAGCACGCCGCGCCGGATCGCCTGGCCGAGCGTGATGGCGCCGCTGGCCGCTTCGCACAGCCCGCCTTCGCGCGGCACGCCGAAATACTGGTGCAGGCTGCCGTTGCGCACGTCGCCGTCCACCAGCAGCACGCGCTTGCCGGAGGCGGCCATCACGGCGGCGAAATTGGCCGAGACGAAGGACTTGCCGAGACTGCTGGTGGGGCCGGCGAACATGATCACGTTGTTGTGCAGCCGCGGCATCGAAAACTGCAGCGACACGCGGAAGCTGCGCAGCGCTTCGATGGCGCCGTCGATCGGCCACTCGCGCGCCAGCAGCGGGCTGGGGCCGCCGCGCCGGGCCATCCTGGCCTGGGCGTCGCTGTGCGGGATGCTGGCGACGACCACGCGCGCGCCGAGCAGCTTTTCGATCGCCAGCGGATCGTCCACCGCGCCGCCCAGGTTCTTGCGCAGCACCGCGCCGAGCACGCCCAGCAGCAGCCCGCAGACCAGGCCGACGACGACGATCAGGCCCCGGTGCGGGCGCACCGGGTCGTCGCTGACCATGGGCGGATCGACCAGGCGCACGTTGCTGACCTTGCCCACCGAGACGATCCGCAGTTGCTGCGCGGTGTTCGCCAGCGCCGTGTACAGGTCCGTGTTGAGCTTGATGTCGCGCGCCATGCGCACCGAATCCTGCTCAAGCAGCGGCAGCGTCTTGATGTGGGCGGCGATCTCGGCCAGTTCGCGGTCGACCTGGCGTAGCTGGCCGGTGACGGCGGCCACGACCGGGTGGCGCATGGTGAAGCGGGTCAGCAGTTCGGTGCGCTTCTGGAGCAGCTCGGTGCGCCGCAGCCGGGCCGCGGCCGCCTGCTGCAGGCTCAGCTTCGCTTCCTCGGCGAAGTCGATGGTGCCGTGGGCGTTGCGAAAGGCGTTGTACTCGCTCTCGGCGCGCTCGAGCTTGGCCTTGAGCTTGGGCAGCTGCTGGTCAAGGAAGGCAAGCGACTTTTCCGCCTCCTCGCTCTTGCGCCCCAGGTTCTGCGACATGTATTGCTGGCCGATGTCGCGCAGCATGGCGTTGACCAGCTCGGGGCTGCCGCCTTCGAGCCGCACTTCGATCACGCCGGACTGCTTGCCCCGTTCGGCGACGATCAGCTCGTCCTGCAGTTTGCGGATGGCCGTGCTGGCCGAGCTGCGCCGCACCAGGAAGCGCGCTCCCGGCAAGCCGTCGAGCCGCGCCACCTGCAGTTCCACCGCGCCGGCCGGCGTGTGCACCTGCAGCAGCGGCCCCACCTGGCCGTAGAACATCACCTTCCCGTCCGGGTCGAGCACGGAATAGCGGCCGCCGCCCAGGCTGGTGACGGCCAGCGCGCGGCCGTACATCGAAGGCGGCACGTTGAGCACGGGCACCTCGATCTGCTCGGCGCCCCATACCTTGCCGCCCCAGCCGAACAGGCCCGGCTGCGACAACTGGCCGGGGCGGGCGTCGCGCACCAGCTTGCCGAGCAGGGGGAAGTAATCGGGACGCGCGTCGATGGTCAGGTTCAGGCGCGCCACCGCCGGCGCGACGACGGTGCGCGAGCGCAGCAATTCCATCTCCGCCGTCACCGCCTTCTTGGTGTCGAACATCGAGGCGACGTCGTTGAGCGCGTTCTTCGAGGTGGACGGGGTGGCTTCCTCGACGTGGATCAGCATGCTCGCTTCGTACACCGGGCGCGCCAGCACCGCGTAGGCCAGCGCCAGCAAGGTGACGAAGCCGGCGATCGCGGCGAGCACGCGCCACTGATCGCGCAGCAGGTTGAGCCAGACGCGCGCCGGCGGATCGTCCTGCTCGCGCGCGGGCGCCGGCGCCGCGATGCCGCGGCGGCTGAGCGCGCGGCGGCGCAAGGAGCGCGCATGACCGAGATTGGCGGTGGTGGACATGGTGGGAGATCGCTTGAATTCGGTAGCTCAACGCTACGGCAGCGCGCCCTGCCCCGTTTGCGTTGAATCAATCGGGCGCATACGGCTCAGCTTATGGACGAGGTTGCGGGAAATTCGCAGAAGATGAGCTCGCTTCGGATTCGCAATTATGCAAGATTTCGCATAATTTGCGTTGCCGTTAAAATATTGCAACACTCCCAACCGTGCGTGCGTCGCGACGGAAATTTTCTGGCTACAATGCGGTTTCCCGAAAATGTCGGTGTTTGCCAAGCTGACCCGTTCCCCATGATCCAGGCCCCTCCCGCGCCCTCCCCGTTCGACCTGTCGAGTTGCGACAAGGAACCGATCCGCTTTCCCGGCAGCATCCAGCCGCACGGTTTCCTGTTGTGCCTGTCGCCCGCCCGGCGCATCGTCCAGGCCAGCGACAACCTGGCCGCGCACGCCGGCGTGGCGGCGACCGCCGCGATCGGCGGCACGCTCGAGGCGGTAATCGGGGCCGCCGCCGCCGAAATGCTGCTGGCCGAACTGGACCAGGACAGGCTGGGCGAGCGGCCCGCCTACCTGGCCACGGTCCAGCTGCCCAACGACAGCTGGTTCGACGTGCTCGGCCACGCCTTCGACGGCCTGGTGCTGCTCGAATTCGAAACCATCGCGCGCACCGCCGCGGCCACCTTCCGCGACCTGTTTCCGCTGGTCGGCGAATTCATGCAGCAGCTGCCGGCGGCGCCGTCGGTCGAGGCGATGAGCCAGACCGCCGCCAGGCAGATCCGCAAGCTGACCGGCTTCGGCCGAGTGATGGTGTACCAGTTCGACCGCGACGGCCACGGCCACGTGATCGCCGAATCGCGCGACGCCGACCACCCGTCCTACCTGGGCCAGCGCTTCCCCGGCACCGACATCCCGCGCCAGGCGCGCGAGCTGTACACCATCAACCGCATCCGCCTGATCCAGGACGCCAACTACACGCCGTCGCGGCTGGTGCCGGAAACGAATCCTTTGACCGGCAAGCCCAACGACCTGTCGTTCGCGGCCCTGCGCAGCGTGTCGCCGATCCACCTGCAATACATGCGCAACATGGACACGCTGGCGTCGATGTCGGTGTCGATCATCGTCAAGGGCCAGTTGTGGGGGCTGATCTCGTGTCACCACGCGGCGCCGCGCCCGCTCGAATTCGACAAGCGCAGCGCCTGCGAGCAGCTGGGCCAGGTGCTGTCGCTATGCATCGAGTCGCGCGAGGACGCCGACGACCTGCAGTTCCGCCTCGACCTGCGCCGCATCATGGTGTCGATGCTGGCCGGCCTGACCCACGGCGCCGACTTCATCGACAACATGAGCCAGGTGTTCCCCGAACTGCTGCGCTTCGCGCGCGCGGGCGGGGCGGCGATCGTCGTCGATGACCGGCTGATCCGCTTCGGCAACGCGCCCGACGAGGCGCAGATCCGCGCCCTGGTCGACTGGCTCGGCGTCAACAGCCACGACGACCTGTTCCACACCGACCATCTGTCGGCGGCGTATCCGCCGGCGGCCGAGTATGTGAGCAACGCCAGCGGCCTGCTGGCGATGCCGATCTCGCGCATCCACAAGCACTACCTGCTGTGGTTCCGTCCCGAAGTGGTGCACACCATCGACTGGGCCGGCAATCCGCACGAGAAGGACGGCGCGCAGAACTTGCGCGCGCAGCTGACCCCGCGCACCAGTTTTGCGAGCTGGCGCGAGACCATTCACGGCACCAGCGTGCCGTGGCGCAGCGGCGAGCTGGAGCTGGCGATCGAGTTCCGCTCGGCGCTGCTGGGCATCGCGCTGGAACGGGCCGAGCAGATGGCCGAGCTGGCCGACGAGCTGGGCCGCGCCAACAAGGAACTCGAGGCGTTTTCGTATTCGGTGTCGCACGACCTGCGCGCGCCGCTGCGCCACATCGTCGGCTTTTCCAACCTCTTGATGGAATCCGACAGCGACCCGCAGACGCGCCAGCGCTTTCTGGCCAACATCAAGGACTCCGCGCGGCTGGCCGGCAAGCTGGTCGACGACCTGCTGAGCTTTTCGCAGATGGGGCGCGCCGCCCTGCGCCCGGTCGCCGTCGACATGGCCGACCTGGTGCAAGGCTGCATCGACAAGCTGGCCGGCGAGGTGGGCGAGCGCAAGGTGGAGTGGCGCATCGGCGAGTTGCCGGTGATCCAGGCCGATCCGACCTTCCTCCAGCTGGCGGTCTACAACCTGCTGGCGAACGCGGTAAAGTTTACGGGACAGCAGGAGTTGGCTATCATCTCGGTTGACGCGTCTGTCATGGACACGCAGACCGTGTTCCGCGTCGCCGACAACGGCGCCGGCTTCAACATGGACTACGTGCACAAGCTGTTCGGGGTATTTCAGCGCCTGCACCGGATGGAAGATTTTCAGGGCACCGGCATCGGCCTGGCGAATGTGCGCCGGATAGTCGAGCGCCACGGCGGGCGGGTGTGGGCCGAATCGGCGCCCGGCGAAGGCGCGACCTTTTATTTCAGCATCCCCAACGAACTCGATAGTTAAGAATTGCCATGTTAAAACCCATCCTGCTGGTCGAAGACAATCCCCACGACCTCGAACTGACCCTGATCGCGCTCTCCCGCAGTCAGCTTGCGAACGAGGTGATCATCGCGCGCGACGGCGCCGAGGCGCTCGACTACCTGACCTGCCGCGGCCCGTACGCCAAGCGCCAGGCCGGCAATCCGGCCGTCGTGCTGCTCGACCTGAAACTGCCGAAAGTGGACGGCCTCGAGGTGCTGAAATCGATCCGCAGCACCGATGGCCTCAAGAGCACGCCGGTGGTGATGCTCACCTCGTCGAAGGAAGAGCAGGACCTGCTGCGCAGCTACGAGCTGGGCGTGAACGCCTACGTCGTCAAGCCGGTGGACTTCACCGAATTCGTGCGCGCGATTGCCGACCTGGGCATTTTCTGGGCCGTGCTGAACGAACCGCCGCCAGGCTCGGCGCGCTACGTGCGCCCGCCCAAGTAAGCCTCACGCCGCAGCGCGCTGCGTACGGCGCCGCAGCATGTGACGGATGCGCGCGCTGAGCACGTCGGCGGTGTAGGGCTTCTGCAGCAGGCTCACGGACGCATCGACCTTGCCCTCATGCGTCAGCACTCCTTCCGCATACCCTGATGTAAACAAGACCTGCGCGTCGGGCAGCCTGTCGCGCACGCGGTCGCGCAGCGCCAGGCTGCTGACCGGGCCCGGCATGATCACGTCGGTAAACACCAGGTCGATGTGCACGCCCGAATCGACCAGCGCCACCGCGGCGGCGGCGTCCGGCGCCTCCAGCACCTGGTAGCCCAGGCCCGACAGCAGTTCGACGGTGGAGTCGCGCACATCCTGCTCGTCCTCGACGACCAGGATGGTTTCCAGGCCGCCGACCAGCTGGCCCGCCGCCGGCTCATCCGGCGCGGCCGCTTCGCCGTGGCTGCGCCGCAGGTAGATCTTGACGCTGGTGCCGCAGCCCGGCGCGCTCCGCAGCACGATCTCGCCGCCCGACTGCTTGACGAAGCCGTAGGCCATCGACAGGCCCAGGCCGGTACCCTGCCCGGTCGCCTTGGTGGTGAAAAACGGTTCGAAGGCGCGCCCGAGCACTTCCGCGCTCATGCCCGCGCCGGTGTCGGCCACTTCGATCATGACGTGGGGTTCGCTGGCGATCTCCGCCACCGCGCCGTCGGCGTTGGGCACGTTGCGGGCGCGGATGGTCAGCGTGCCGGCGCCGGCCATCGCATCGCGCGCGTTGATGACCAGGTTCAGCAACACGTTGTTGAGCTGGCTCGGATCGACGGTGACGGTCCACAGGTCGGGCGCGATGTCGCTGACCACGGCGGCGCGCGGTCCCAGCACGCGCACCATCATCTCTTCCATGTTGCGCAGCAGGCCAGCCGGATCGGTGACGACGGCCTGCAGCGGCTGGCGCCGCGCGAATGCCAGCAGGTGCGACGACAGCTTGGCGCCGCGTTCGACGCCGGACAGCGCGATATCGATGCGGGCCGCGACCTTGTCGCTGAGGCCGCCGATCAGCTTGATCAGTTGCAGGTTGCCGCCGATGATCTGCAGCACATTGTTGAAATCGTGGGCGACGCCGCCGGTGAGCTGGCCGATCGCCTCCATCTTCTGCGCCTGGTGCAGGGCCAGCTGGCTGGCGGCCAGTTCTTCCTGGCTGCGGCGCAGCGAGACGAAGGCTTCGTCGCGTTCCTTGCGCGCAATGAAGGCGCCGTGGTGGTGTCGCACCCGGGCCACCAGCTCGCGCGGATCGGGCCACTTGACCAGGTAGTCGCTGGCGCCGGCCGCGAAGGCCCTGGCCTTGATTTCCGGATCGTCCTCGGACGACAGCAGGATCACCGGAATGCGCTCGGTCGCGGGATTGGCGCGCAGGCGGCGGATGACTTCGAAGCCGTCCACCTCGGGCATGCGCAAGTCCACCAGCACCACGCTGGGCTGGAACTCGACGGCCAGTTCGACCGCGCGCGGCGATCGCGCATCGTAGCGCAGCCGCAGCTGGGCGCATTCCTTGAGGCTGTGGGAAATAAGGTCCTGGGCGAACGGCTCGTCGTCGATCAGCAGCACCGAGCAGGGAGGAGAAGCGTCGTCAATCATCGAAGCGAGTTGCTCGGCGTTAACGCAGCCGATCGTATTGTGGTCAGGTTCGCGAATTTTACATGAACGCCGGAAATATCACGCGCACAAATGGGCACCGCGCGCTGCTCAGACGCCTGGCGGCGCGACGCTGCGCAGGTCGGCCACCGGCTCGCTGCCGAATCCCTCGCCCAGCAGGTAGCCAACCAGGCGGGCGGCGCAGTCGGCCGGATCGGTCAGCTCCCCTTCCCGCTTGAGCGCGTCGAAGCGCTCGCGCAGCGGAAACTGCGCGAGCGACGCGGCGCGGATCTCGGCTTGCATGGCGGTGTCGATGACGCCCGGCGCGAGGCTGCAGATGCGCAGGCCGGCGATGGCGTCGAGCGCGGCGGCGCGGGCGTGCTGGTCGAGCGCGGCCTTGGTGGCGCAGTACACGCTCCAGCCTGGATAGGCGCCGCGCCCGGCGCCGCTCGACACGTGCAGGATGCGGCATGCGGCCGATGGCGGGCGGGCCGCCGCGACGGCGCCGGCCAGCATCAGCGGCGCGGCGATGTTCAGCGCCACCGCGCGCGCGACGGCGGCCGGGTCCTGCATCGCCAGCGGGCCGACCGGCTGCACCGTGCCGGCATTGTTGATCAGCAGGACAGAATCGGCATCGGCCAGCCAGGCGGCGAGGTCGGGGCCGGCGAGCCAGGCGGCCAGCGCGGCGCTGTCGGAGAGGTCGAGTGCAACTTGGGAACCGATACCGGCAGCCGCGCTGCGCGCAATTCCAAGCACGGCGATGCCGCGGCCCAGAAGCTCAGCCGCAATGGCGGCGCCGAGGCCGTGCGTGTGTCCGGTGACGATGGCTTTGATCATGAGGAATCCGGAATTCGTCGTTAGCTAAACGCTGTCGCACCTGCGCAGGCAGGTGCCTATATTGAGCGTACGAGCACTCTTAGTCTAGCTCAGTATGGGCACCTGCCTGCGCAGATACTGTGGTCCCTAATTTTTTGCAAGCGCCATTTTTGGATCGAAGCGTGCGTCGCTCTTCAGTACCGCCATCATCCAATGGATCAGCTTGCGCATGACTGCGACCAACGCGACTTTACCCCCTTTGCCAGCAGCTCGAAGTCGCGCGTAGAGCGCTTGGGCAGCTGGATTGAACCGAATCGCCGTCATCGCCGGGCAGTACAATATTTTGCGTAGTCGTCCATGTCCTAGCTTGCACAAGTGTGATTTGCCGTGCACCGAATCGCCGGACTGATTATGTTCCGGTGATAGTCCTACGAACGCCACCATCTGGCGGATATTATCAAAGCGGTCTACAGGAAGCCACGCAAGAAAATAACTGCTAACCCGTTCCCCCACCCCGGGAATACTGCGTAGGAGTTCCTGTTGATTCCGCAGTCCGGGGTGGCGGTCGATATGATCGCGGATTTTTTGCGTCAATAATGCTTCCTCTTCCTTCAAAGTCAGCAATATGCGATCGACCGATTCCAACGCTTGGCCCGCCGCTTCGTGACGCCGATTCTGCTCCTGCACATGCATGCCTTGAACCGCTTCCAGGCGCGCGATGAGGCGCTGCAACTCCCGCACTTCCGTCGCGGGAGGCTCCCAGAGGACCAACTTCTTGGATTGCTCGCCAAATCGGGCGATCAACTCGGCATCAGCTCGGTCAGTCTTTTGTCTGCGCATCTCAGATTGGCCAAAAGCTTTAATTTGCAAAGGATTGACGACGCTGACCAAATATCCAGCGTCAAACATGGCATGCGCCAGAGCTTCGTAATACTGGCTGGTCGCTTCCATCACCACGCGACACTCATTCGCCGAAATACCCTGCTCGACGAGCCAATCGCAAAGCGCCTGAAAGCCAACGGGCGAATTTTCAAATGCCTTGTTACGAATCTTGCCCGTTTTTCCCGACAGCCAAGCCAAGTCAAATTTACGCTTTGCGATATCGATTCCGACTACTTCCATGGCAGCCTCCCCCATCCGCTGGTGATTTCGCTAGGACTTTATCTCGTGCATCCTTAAGAACACAGGCTCGCAGCCTCAGATACTGTTCGCACTCTGCGATAAAGGGAAGGACATGCGGCTTATCTGCGTCAACAGGCTCGAAGCCTCGGGTACGACTCAGCCTACATGCCCTTCGTTTTCCAAGCGTCCTCAGAAATCATAACGTGTTCCACAGCGTATAAGGTACGACATTTCTGCTTATTGCCCCGTGACGGGCTTGCTGCGGTTGAACATATCGCGATGAATGCGCCAGGCGCCGTCGACCTTGCGCCATGCGACGAAGTAGCGGCCGTCGTCGACGCACGCGCGCTCGCCGTCCGGCAAGGCGGCGAACAGTTCGTAGCGGCCGATTTCGAGCGCCTGTTCATCGTCGCCTTCGACATCCTGGGTGGTGAAGCGGGCGGCGACCACGCCCTGCGCGATCGCGCCGCCGAAAAAGCCGGAGATCGCCTCGCGGCCGTGGAAAGTCGGCATGCCATCGGGCATCAGGCTGGCGTCTTCGGTGTACAGCGCGGCGGCGCGGCTGGCGTCGCGCGCGCCGAATGCTTGTGCCAGCAGGTGCTGCGCGCCCTGGATTTGCTCTTTCAGGTTCATCGACTTCCCCTTGTGGTGGTGGTGAGCTAACGTTGCCAATGCTACACGAATTTAATTGAGGAAAACACAATTTCGTATGACAGGTAGCGTATGCTGTGAAGCGGTCCCTTTTCCCGCGCCGGAGCCCGCCATGTCGCTGCAGCTTTTCTATCATCCGCTCTCCTCGTTCTGCCACAAGGTGCTGATCGCGCTGTACGAGAACGCGACGCCGTTCGAGGGCCGCTTGCTGCAGCAAACCGACCCGGCCACTCTGGAAGAATTCGCGAGGCTCTGGCCGACCTCGAAGATGCCGCTGCTGCGCGACCTGGCGAACGACCGGGTGGTGCCGGAGACGTCGATCATCATCGAGTACCTGCAGGCGGTTCATCCGGGGCAGGTCAGGCTCATTCCCGCCGATGCGCGGCTGGCGTCCGACGTCAGGCTGTGGGACCGCCTGTTCGACCTGTACGTGCACCTGCCGATGCAGAAGATCGTCGGCGATTCGTTCCGCGCTGGGGATGCGCACGATGCGGCTGGCGTCGCCGAGGCGCGCGCGCTGATCCGGCGTTCGTATGCGATGGTGGAACAGGCGCTGGGCGGGCGCGAATGGATCGCCGGCGGCGCGTTCAGCATGGCCGATTGCGCCGCGGCGCCGGCGCTGTTCTACGCCGACACGGTCGAACCGGTCGGCGCCGGGCTGCCGGCATTGACGGCCTACCTGAACCGGCTGATGGCGCGGCCGTCGTATGCGCGCGTTCTGGAGGAAGCGGAGCCGAGCTTCGGCATGTTTCCGCTCGATCCCAAGCCGAGCCGGGCTCCGCGCCGAGCTGGCTAAGGCACAACGCGGTCGCCAACGCGAGTTCCCCCGACCGCCTTCATGTACTCCACCAGGGCCCACCTTTCCTCATCGGTCAACCGGGCGTTGCCGTAGTCGTGTCCGAGGTTGGAATTGCCCGCAATGAGCGAACCGGCCGCGTCGCGCGTCCGGAACACGAACGTATTCTCGGGTGTGCTGCCGGTCACGAGTCCTACCTTCAGCGGGTCGAACTCGCGGGTGCCCATCAGGAACGTCGCCGGGCGCTGGCTTGCCGGCAGCAGGAGATCGTACAGCGTGGGCACCGAGCCATTGTGCAAATACGGCGGCGTCGCCCAGATTCCCCCCAGCGGACGTCCCTTGTAGGCGAGCACCTGGCTGGTTTCGTTCATGCAGCGGCGCAGCCGCTCGTCCTTGCTGAGCGCCTGCGCAAGGCTGGCCGGGAACTGCCCCGCGCGGATGTTCGAATCGGGGATCGACAGCGCGACGCGGCGCCCGTACAGATCCGTCGAGGTCAGCCAGCCGCGAAGGTCATCGGCCACGCCGTCGCCCAGTTCCTTGCGCTTGAAGTAAATCGAGCCGATGACCGTGGCGCCGAGCAAGTCGGATAAGGGTTCCGTCTCGCCGAACACTCCGAAACCGGGGATTGGAAAGAATTTCTTGGGTGTACGCCGCAACAGTCCGGTGTTCGCCTGATAGGTGTAGGCATTGCACGCCATCCAGGGATCGGTGCCGATCGGTTTCGCACCGGACAGCGGCGCCATGCTGGCGACGACGGGCGTCGTCAGATCATCGCGCTTGAGCACCGCATGGCACTGCGAGCAGGCAGGCGTGCCGTTCGCGGCGCGGTCGAACAGGCGCTGGCCCGCCTCCCACTTGTCGGCATTGATCGGACCGAAGGCATCCGGCCAGGCGGGAGGCTTGAGCATGGCGATCTGCTGCTCGAGCGTGAGCAGATGGTCGAGGCGGGCGCTGGTGCGGTAGCCTCCGATGGCTGGGCCGGGCTTCAGCAAGGTCAGGTCGGCAAACACGCCGGTCACCTCGCCCACGTTTCTGCCCAATGCGCCAATATCGAGAATGTTCCCGATCGGACGATTGGCGACCATGCCGTTCCATTGGACCCGGTCGTGCTGGTGGATATTCCACAGGAAGGGATAGCTGACCGGCGCGTCCGATGGATTGCGCGGCTGGTCGCTGCCTTCGGTGCGCAGCAAGACCTTGTTGAAGATGTGGCCGAACGCATCGAGGCGCCCGAAACCGTATTCGAGGTCGGTGGCGTTGGCCTGTTCGACCTGCGATTGCCACGTCACCAGCGTGGCCAGAGCACTATCGAGCAATCGGCGGTTGGCGGGAGTGTCCGCTCCCAGCAATACTTTGCCCGCAAAGCGATCCATTTTTGAGGCGTCGCTGCGGGTGGCCACCAGCGCCGCGTTCAGCGACCTCAGATAGCCCTGAAAATCCGCCAGCGCCGGCGCGCCTTCGATGCGCAGGCGTTTGCCCTGGAAGGTCAGCTCATTGGTGTGACAGGCCGCGCAATTCATACCAACCCACGGCTCCTGGTCGGACTGCCCTTTTTTCCAGCGCAGTTTCGTCACCGAGAATTTGTGGTCGGGCTGGGTGTCGATCGCAAACCCCACCGGCAGCGGCGCCGGATCCGCCGAAGCGTCGGCCAGGTAGCGGAACCGTTCGGTATGGCTGCGATCCAGCAGCGGCAACCGGGAATCGGATTGCTCAAGCGCGTTGAGCCACGCCAGCGGTATTAATCGCGATCCTTGCGACAGCGTGTACCACTGCTGCTTTTGTACGGGAGTCCATCCCTGGTCGGCGTCCAGAGGCGCGTCTTCCGCCGTGTATGCAAAAACGGAAACTGCCATCATCAGCAGCACGCCGGCTTTCAGTGTTCTGGTTGTCGACATATCGCCCCCCCCTGATTGGCACGCACTACGCTTCCCGTCGTTAATATCCGCTGTTTTTGCTTAACTCCATTGCGCTATTGCAAATGCACAAGTTAAACAAGAAAGGGAAGCAGAGAGCCGCTGATGACCGGCTGGTCGAGAAGATCGGGGCCGCGAAAACGAAAAAGGCCACGTGGTTCACACGTGGCCTTCTGAATTCTGGCTCCCCGACCTGGACTCGAACCAGGGACCTGCGGATTAACAGTCCGTCGCTCTACCGACTGAGCTATCAGGGAAAAGAGCGCGCATTATAGCTGGCCGTTTCGCAATTGACTACCCCTGCCGCGCTATTCTTTCGGGAAGTCGGAGGGCGACTGGTTGGCGCCGGTTTCGCGCGCGCCCAGCCCCGTGCCGCTCGAGCCAGCCTGGCTGGAATGGGTGTCCTGCGGTCCCCGCGTCGAGGCGGTCGCCGCCGCGCCGGCGCCTTCCGGTTCCGGCAGCTTGTTGTTCATCCCAGCGTCCACCGGCATCATCGGCTCCGCGCTACCCGTGTCTTCCAGGTTGCGGGTCAACTGCTCGCCGCCGCTGCCGCCGGTTTCCTTCTGCGATCCGTCCTCGCCGGGCAATCCGCCGCGCCGTTCCTCGCCCGGCCCCGGCCCCACCGACTGGGTGCCGCCTGCATTTCCTGTGCCCATGACAACTCCTTCGCAAGATTCGATATGGTTCGATCATGCGCCGCAGGAGGGTTGGACAGTATCGGCACGCGGAGCGCCGCGTTGTAGGAAGAACGCTAACGCACGGACGAAAAAAACCACGATTGCTCGTGGTTTTTTCTGTATTCTGGCTCCCCGACCTGGACTCGAACCAGGGACCTGCGGATTAACAGTCCGTCGCTCTACCGACTGAGCTATCAGGGAAAAGAGGCAACATTATATATTCCTGAAACCGCCCTGTCAAACTACCGACATTGTTGCGACTGCTGCAATATGGTTCTGCTGCCTTTCGAACCAGCTATTCGCCGATCCGAAGAAGCAAGATCTTAAAGGACTTTCGCAATCGCGTCAATGACGACATCGATATTTTTGGAGTTCAGCGCGGCCACGCAAATGCGGCCGGTGTCCACCGCGTAGATCGACTGCTCGCGCAGCTGGTCCACCTGCGGCTTGGTCAGGCCCGAATACGAGAACATGCCGACCTGCTGGCGCACGAATTCGAAGTCGCGGCCCGGCGCCTTTTCCTTCAGCTTTCGCACGAACTCGTCGCGCATCTGCTTGATCCGCACGCGCATCGCGGCCAGCTCCTCTTCCCACAGCTGGCGCAACTCCGGCGTGGCGAGCACAGTGGCCACCACCTTGCCGCCGTGCAGAGGCGGATTGGAGTAGTTGGTGCGCACCACGCGCTTCAGTTGCGACAGCACGCGCGCCGCTTCGTCCGCGCTCGCCGCGACCACGCTCAGGGCCCCCACGCGCTCGCCGTACAGCGAGAACGACTTGGAGAACGAGTTCGACACCAGCAGCGCGCCGCCCGCCGCGGCGAAGCGGCGCACCACGGCGCCGTCTTCCTCGATGCCCGCGCCGAAGCCCTGGTAGGCCATGTCGAGGAAGGGAATCAGGCCGCCGGCGGTGACCGCCTCGATCACCTCATCCCACTGCGCGGACGTCAGGTCGGCGCCGGTCGGGTTGTGGCAGCAGGCGTGCAGCACCACGATCGAGCCGCGCGGCATCGCCTTGAGCGAGGCCAGCATGCCGGCGAAATTGACGCCGTGCGTCGCTTCGTCGTAGTAGGCGTAATTGTTGACCACGAAGCCGGCGCTTTCGAACAGCGCGCGGTGGTTCTCCCAGCTCGGATCGCTGATGTACACCTGCGCGCCTGCCGGGGCGAAGCGCTGCAGGAAGTCGGCGCCGATCTTCAGGGCGCCGGTGCCGCCGACCGCCTGCACGGTGACCGCGCGCTTGCCTTGAATAATCGGGCTGCCGGCCCCAAATACCAGTTCCTGCACCGCCTTGTCGTAGGCCGCCAGGCCGTCGATCGGCAGGTAGGTGCGCGGCGCCTGCTGCTCGATCATCAGCGCTTCGGCCTTGCGCACGCAGTTAAGCAGCGGCACCTTGCCATTGTCGTCATAATAGACCCCTACGCCAAGATTGATCTTCGCCGGATTCGGATCGGCATTGAACGCTTCCGTAATGCCCAGGATCGGGTCGCGGGGAGCCATGGCGATGGCGCTGAAGATACTGGCGGAAGCTGTAGAGGTCATCGTAGTCTTAAACTTGATTATCGGCTGGTTCGCACCAGGGTTGTATAGACAGCGCCCCATATCCGGCAAGGGTCGCGAGCGAGCTACCATTCTAACAAAGGTCTGAAAGTATGGCTGAAGTCACCCCCATTTCCGATCCGTCGCCGACGGTGATCACCTTTCCCGATTCGCCGTTCAAGCTGCATCAGCCCTTCCCTCCCGCCGGCGACCAGCCGACCGCGATCGAAGGCCTGGTCGAAGGCATCAACGACGGCCTGTCGTTCCAGACGCTGCTCGGCGTGACCGGCTCGGGCAAGACCTACACGATGGCCAACGTGATCGCGCGCGCGGGCCGGCCCGCCATCGTGTTCGCGCCGAACAAGACGCTGGCGGCGCAGCTGTACGCCGAGTTCCGCGAGTTCTTCCCGCAGAACGCGGTCGAATACTTCGTCAGCTACTACGACTACTACCAGCCGGAAGCCTACGTGCCGCAGCGCGACCTGTTCATCGAAAAGGACTCGTCGATCAACGAGCACATCGAGCAGATGCGCCTGTCGTGCACCAAGTCGCTGATGGAGCGGCGCGACGTGATCATCGTCGCCACCGTCTCGGCGATCTACGGTATCGGTAATCCGAGCGAATACCACCAGATGATCCTGACCCTGCGCGCCAAGGACAAGGTGGCGCAGCGCGACATCATCGCGCGCCTGATCCAGATGCAGTACACGCGCAACGAAATGGACTTCGGCCGCGGCACCTTCCGCGTGCGCGGCGACACCATCGACATCTTCCCGGCCGAGCATGCGGAACTGGCGATCCGCGTCGAGATGTTCGACGACGAGATCGAGTCGCTGCAGCTGTTCGATCCGCTCACCGGGCGCGTGCGCCAGAAGATCCCGCGCTTCACCGTCTATCCTGGCTCGCACTACGTCACGCCGCGCAGCACCGTGCTGCGCGCGATCGAGACCATCAAGCTCGAACTGCGCGACCGGCTCGAGGAATTCCGCCAGCAGAACAAGCTGATCGAAGAGCAGCGGCTCGAGCAGCGCACCCGCTTCGACCTGGAGATGATGGCCGAAATCGGCTTCACCAAGGGCATCGAGAACTACTCGCGCCACCTGTCGGGCGCGATGCCGGGCGAGCCGCCGCCGACGCTGGTGGACTACCTGCCGAAGGACGCGCTGATGTTCCTCGACGAGTCGCACGTCCTGATCGGCCAGCTCAACGCGATGTACAACGGCGACCGTTCGCGCAAGACCAACCTGGTGGACTACGGCTTCCGACTGCCGTCCGCGCTGGACAACCGCCCGCTCAAGTTCGAAGAGTTCGAGCGCAAGATGCGCCAGACCGTGTTCGTGTCGGCGACGCCGGCCGACTACGAGAACGCGCACGCCGACAATGTGGTCGAACAGGTGGTGCGGCCGACCGGCCTGGTCGATCCGATGATCCAGGTGAAGCCGGCGATGACGCAGGTGGACGACCTGATGTCCGAGATTCAGGACCGCATCAGGAAGGACGAGCGGGTGCTGGTCACCACGCTGACCAAGCGCATGGCCGAGCAGCTGACCGAGTACCTGTCCGACCACGGCATCAAGGTGCGCTACCTGCACAGCGACATCGAGACGGTGGAACGCGTGGAGATTTTGCGCGACCTGCGGCTTGGCACCTTCCACGTGCTGGTCGGGATCAACCTGCTGCGCGAGGGCCTCGATCTGCCGGAAGTGTCGCTGGTGGCGATCCTCGACGCCGACAAGGAAGGCTTCCTGCGCTCCGAGCGCAGCCTGATCCAGACCATCGGCCGCGCGGCGCGCAACCTGAACGGCGTGGCGATCCTGTACGCGGACCGGGTCACCGATTCGATGCGCAAGGCAATCGACGAGACCGAGCGCCGGCGCGCCAAGCAGATCGCGTTCAACACGGCCAACGGCATCACGCCGATCGGCATCAAGAAGACCATCCGCGACATGATCGACGGCGTGTACAGCCCGCAGCAGGCGCGCGAGACGCTCGACGAGATGCAGGAGACCGCAAAGATCGAGTCGATGAACGAGAAGCAGATCAGCAAGGAGATCAAGCGCCTCGAGAAGCTGATGGTGGACCACGCGAAGAATCTCGAGTTCGAGAAGGCGGCGCAGGTGCGCGACCAGCTGCACGTGCTCAAGCAGCAGGCGTTCGGCGCGCCGGGAACCGACAACGTGGTGTCCATGCTGGGCAAATAACGTCGCCGGGGTCTGGTCCTAATGCCGTTAAGTTAAGGATTTAATCGGAACTGCAAGGAGGCGCGTCAGCCTAAAGACCGTCGTACCCTATACGCTGTGGAACACGTTATGATTTCTGAGGACGCTTGGAAAACGAAGGGCATGTAGGCTGAGTCGTACCCGAGGCTTCGAGCCTGTTGACGCAGATAAGCCGCATGTCCTTCCCTTTATCGCAGAGTGCGAACAGTATCTGAGGCTGCGAGCCTGTGTTCTTAAGGATGCACGAGATAAAGTCCTAGCGAAATCACCAGCGGATGGGGGAGGCTGCCATGGAAGTAGTCGGAATCGATATCGCAAAGCGTAAATTTGACTTGGCTTGGCTGTCGGGAAAAACGGGCAAGATTCGTAACAAGGCATTTGAAAATTCGCCCGTTGGCTTTCAGGCGCTTTGCGATTGGCTCGTCGAGCAGGGTATTTCGGCGAATGAGTGTCGCGTGGTGATGGAAGCGACCAGCCAGTATTACGAAGCTCTGGCGCATGCCATGTTTGACGCTGGATATTTGGTCAGCGTCGTCAATCCTTTGCAAATTAAAGCTTTTGGCCAATCTGAGATGCGCAGACAAAAGACTGACCGAGCTGATGCCGAGTTGATCGCCCGATTTGGCGAGCAATCCAAGAAGTTGGTCCTCTGGGAGCCTCCCGCGACGGAAGTGCGGGAGTTGCAGCGCCTCATCGCGCGCCTGGAAGCGGTTCAAGGCATGCATGTGCAGGAGCAGAATCGGCGTCACGAAGCGGCGGGCCAAGCGTTGGAATCGGTCGATCGCATATTGCTGACTTTGAAGGAAGAGGAAGCATTATTGACGCAAAAAATCCGCGATCATATCGACCGCCACCCCGGACTGCGGAATCAACAGGAACTCCTACGCAGTATTCCCGGGGTGGGGGAACGGGTTAGCAGTTATTTTCTTGCGTGGCTTCCTGTAGACCGCTTTGATAATATCCGCCAGATGGTGGCGTTCGTAGGACTATCACCGGAACATAATCAGTCCGGCGATTCGGTGCACGGCAAATCACACTTGTGCAAGCTAGGACATGGACGACTACGCAAAATATTGTACTGCCCGGCGATGACGGCGATTCGGTTCAATCCAGCTGCCCAAGCGCTCTACGCGCGACTTCGAGCTGCTGGCAAAGGGGGTAAAGTCGCGTTGGTCGCAGTCATGCGCAAGCTGATCCATTGGATGATGGCGGTACTGAAGAGCGACGCACGCTTCGATCCAAAAATGGCGCTTGCAAAAAATTAGGGACCACAGTATCTGCGCAGGGGAAACGCATGTGTTTCCCCCATGCTGAGCATGCCGATGAGGTAAAGCACGCTCAGTATGGGTACCTGCCTGCGCAGGTACGACGGCTTAACCTAACGGCATTAGGGTCTGGTCCTGCGGAGCGACGGGGACACCGAGTCCCCATTTTTCAAGCGGCGCGCTTTCACCCGCACCGCAGCTCCGCACTCAGAGGCAGCAGTTTCCGATAGAAATATTGCATCGCCACGACGATTCATGCGGCGATAACAGTATTACAATGATGGTATATATGCAGCGCCGTTCGCGCGCTGCCTCGGGCTGTTCAATAATTCGGCTGGCGTTATTCGAAAGGATAACCAATGGAAACAACGGAACAATACTGGTTGGCCGCGAGACCACATGGCGCCGGCTGCGGTCGCGGCGCGCCGCTCAGCCCGGAAGGATAGATCGCCATGGCGGTGTTCCTTGTGCTTGCGCTCGCCGGTGTGGCGCTGTTGCCCAATCACCCCCTGCTCTTCGTGGGCTACATCGTCATCCTGTTCCTTGCATTCCTCGTGCTTGCCGCCTGCGTGGAAAAACCGGAGCGGCGCAGGTTCCAGCGCCGGCGCCGCCGGCCCGAAGGCATCGTCGTCAACGATCGCCGGGCGTCCATGGAAGCGGACTCTGCGCGAAAATGACCTGCCCGTGACGGTTCGTCAATCATCCTGTCCAAGCCGCAACAAACCTTGGTATCATGCCCGGCGGCCGGCGCCACGCCGGCATTTTTCACATATCGCCGGAGACAAGATGAAATTACGACTGTTGGTATTGGGAGCCGCGCTGGCGGCAGGCGGCGCATTCGCCGCGCCGCGCGGGTTGACCGTGGAAGACCTGGCGACCATGGAGCGCGTGGGCAGCCCGGTGCTGTCGCCCGACGCGACCCGCGTGCTCTACACCGTGCGCACCACCGACATGGGCAAGAACCGCGGCCATACCGACCTGTGGATGCTCGACCTGCGCACGCCGAACGCCGCGCCGAAGCGCCTGACCAGCGCCGACGCCAGCAGCAGCGATCCCGAATGGTCTCCTGCCGGCGACGCCATCTACTTCATGTCGCAGTCGCAGGTGTGGCGCATGCCGGCCGCCGGCGGCGCCGCGGCCAAGGTCACCGACCTGCCTGTCGATGTCGACAACTTCCGCCTGTCGCCGCAGGGCGACCGCATCGCGCTCAGCCTGGCCGTGTTCCGCGACTGCGCCGACCTCGCCTGCACCGCCAAGCGCCTCGACGACAAGTCCAAGGTCAAGGCCAGCGGCCGCGTCTACGACCGCCTGTTCGTGCGCCACTGGGACACCTGGTCGGACCTGCGCAACAACGTGCTGTACTCGGCGCCGATCGACGCCAGCGGCAAGGTCAGCGCCGCGCCGATCAGCCTGTCGGGCACCCTGGATGGCGACGTGCCGTCCAAGCCGTTCGGCGATCACGACGAATACCACTTCAGCCCCGACGGCAAGACCATCGTGTTCGCCGCGCGCATCGCCGGCAAGACCGAATCGTGGTCGACCAACTTCGACCTGTATTCGGTGCCGGCCGCTGGCGGCACGCCGCAGAACTTGTCGGCCGAAAACAAGGCCTGGGATTCGAAGCCGATTTATTCGCCGGACGGCCGTACGATCGCCTACATCGCGATGGACCGCCCCGGCTTCGAAGCGGACCGCTTCCACTTCATGCTGATCGATGTCGCCACCGGCAAGAAGCGCAAGCTGGCCGACAACTGGGACCGCTCGGTCGCCGACTTCCGCTGGACGCCTGACGGCAAGGCGCTGCTGGCGACCGCCGACGACGTCGGCCAGCACCGCCTGTTCTCGATCGACGCGCAAAGCGGCAAGGTCACGCCGCTGACCGGCAAGGGCTATGTCGGCGGCTTCGACATCGCCGGCGACACCATCGTCGTGAGCCAGGCCAGCCTGACTTCGGGCGCGCAGCTGTACAAGCGCAGCGTTGGTTCGGATGCGATGACGCAGCTGACCAACGTGAACGCTCAGGCGCTTGCCGACGTGCGCATGGGCGAGCCGGAGCAGTTCTCGTTCAAGGGCGCCAAGGGCGAGACGGTCTATGGCCACGTGATGAAGCCGTGGAATGCACAGCCGGGCCAGAAGTATCCGGTCGCCTTCCTGGTGCACGGCGGCCCGCAGGGCAGCTTCGGCAACAGCTGGAGCTACCGCTGGAATCCGCAGGTGTACGCGGGCGCCGGCTACGCCACCGTGTTCATCGACTTCCACGGGTCGACCGGCTACGGCCAGAAGTTCACCGACGCGATCAGCGGCGACTGGGGCGGCGCGCCGCTGGAAGACCTGAAGAAAGGCCTGGCCGCGGCCGGCGCCAAGTATCCGTGGCTCGACACCGGCAACGCCTGCGCGTTGGGCGCCTCGTACGGCGGCTTCATGATGAACTGGATCGAGGGTAACTGGTCGAACGGCTTCAAGTGCATAGTCAACCACGACGGCGTGTTCGACAACCGCGCGATGTACTATTCGACCGAGGAACTGTGGTTCAACGAATGGGAAAACGGCGGCAGCTACTTCGCCGCGCCGCAGAAGCACGAGAAGTTCAACCCCGTCAGCCTGGTCAACAAGTGGAAGACGCCGATGCTGGTGATCCACGGCGAGAAGGACTTCCGCATTCCGCTGTCGCAGGGCCTGGGCGCATTCACCGCGCTGCAGCGCCAGGGCGTCGAGAGCAAGCTGCTGGTGTTCCCGGACGAGAACCACTGGGTGCTCAAGCCGGCCAACTCGGTACTGTGGCACCACACCGTCATCGACTGGCTTGATGGCCACCTGAAGACGCCGAAGTAAGCGTCAACGAAGGGGTCAGGTTCTGCGAACCTGACCCCATTTTCTTATGTGACGACGGATCGATATGAAACTGTTCTTCCTGCTGCTGTCGCTTGCAATTCCCGCCGCCGCCGATCCAATCGGCGAAATTGAAGGCGTCTACAAGGAACGTACTTCGTTCGAAGTCTTCTCGGAGGGTCCGGCGCACGTTCGCACGGGTGAAAACATCGTCGAAATCGTGCGGCAGGACCAATCGCACATCTACTTCCGCGCCGAATACCTTTACAGGAATGGCCACAACTGTTCGATCTCGGGTATCGCGGCCGCCGAAAAAGGCGGGTTCGTCTACCGCGAACGTGAGTCGCTGCTTCCGAACGAGCCGCCGTGTACATTCACCATCCGGCGCGAAGGCGATGCTCTGACGCTGACCGACCGCCTGGCTACAGATGACGCGCGCAGTTGCAACGCCTACTGCGGCGCGAACGGCACCTTGTCCGCACTGTCGATGCCGATGAAAGCGCGCCGGCCCATACGGTATATGGATCGCCTGAAGAAGTCGCGCCAATACCAAGCCGCGCTTGAAGCCGCAGCCCATTGAAAAATCCAGAGGATGTTGAATGCCGGGGAACTGCTTTGGAAGAGGTTTGTTGAGATGATGATGCCCGATTCCACTTCAGGCTGAAGCAGCAGTCGAACATGCATGTTCGACCTCCCGCGGGGCGAATAGTTCGCCCGGATCGTCGAGGTTCGACAAATAGTATCCGCATCGGACGAATGGAGTCAGGTCCGGCGGACCTCACCCCCGCCTTTGACGCCGCGGCTACGGTATGAGGCGCTCGTCGCGCAACTGAGCGAACAAATCGAAGAACGATTCTTCGGTCGACTGGTAGCCGGTGAAGCCGAGCTTGCGGCTGCGCGCCATGTCCGTCATCACTTCGATTGGCCGGCCCAGGTCCAGGTCGGTGTGCCAGGCCGACGCGAGACGCCCAAGGTCTGCCTCGACCAGGCCGTGGCGCTGAGCCATGTCGCGCCACAGAGCCTGATCGGCCTGCATGGCTGCCTCCAGCGGATGAATGGTGCCGTCGAAGCCAGCCGCTTCGACGCCGAACCAATTCGCCAGCCGGCCCCACAGCCACTGCCAGCGAAACACGTCGCCGTTGACGATGTTGAATGCCATGTTGTGCGCCGCCGGAGTATCGGCCGCCCATACCAGCTGGCGCGCCAGCTGACGCGCATCGGTGACGTCCGACAGCCCTTTCCACTGCGCCTCTGAACCAGGCCACTGGAACGGCCGCCCCGTCTCCTTGCAGATCGAGGCATACACGGCCAGCGTGGTGCCCATGTTCATGGCGTTGCCGACCGCCTTGCCGATCAGGGTGTGCGGGCGATGCACGTTCCAGCTGAAGCCATCGCGCGCCGCAGCGGCGTACACTTCGTCTTCCTGCGCATAGTAGAAATTCTCGATCGGCAGGCGTGGCTGCTCTTCGCGCAGCGGCGTCTCGGGCAGAGTGCCGGCGCTCGCATAGGCTTCGAACGGGCCGAGGTAGTGCTTCAGCCCCGTCACCAGCGCGACATGGCGTACCGACTTCTTTGGCGACAGCGCGGTGAGCACGTTGCGCACCATGGCGCCGTTGACCCGGATGTTTTCCACCTCCGTATCCTGGCGCAACCAGGCGGTGATGAAGACGTTGGTGGGCGCGACGCCGGCCAGCGCCGCTTCGAGATTGGCCGGGTCGAGCAGGTCGGCGGCCACCGGGCGCACGCCCGGCACATCCTGCTGTGGCTTGCGCGCAAGGCCGTGCACTTCCCATCCATTGTCGATAAGTACAGTGGCAAGGTTGCTGCCGGCGATACCGCTTGCGCCTACTACCAGGGCGGTCTTGTTCATGGTCGGCGTCCGCTGCGTTGAAAATCGCTTAGTCTACCGCGATGTCTCACAACGCGGCGCGTGCGAAGACGTTCTTGAGGATAGGGCAAACGCGGAACCTGAGACGCAAATCAGCGCGGCACGGCATCCTTCATCATGTCGTAAAAGTGCTGGGCGCCAGGCGACAGCACGCGCCCGGCGCGCCGGATGACGCCCAGCGAGCGCGTGATGCCCTCTCCCTTCAGCGCCACCGCACGCAGCACGCTGGCGCTGTCCGTCGGCATGGCCAGTTGCGGCACCACGGCGATACCGAGGCCGGCCTTGACCATTTCCAGCAAGGTCGACACGTGGCGCACTTCGAGCATGGAGACCAGCTGCTTTTCGCCTGGCGCCCTGGCGCGGTCCAGCACCATCCGGTTGCCGCTCGACTTGGCCACCGTGATGTAGGGATGCTTGCCGATGTCGTCCCACGTGACGCTGCGCCGCTTGGCCAGCGCATGGTCGAACCGGCAGGCCATCACGAACCGCTCCTGCAGGATCGGTTCGAAATCGATTCCCGGCTCATCGGCGCCCAGAAAGTTGATGCCAAAGTCCGACTCGCCGCGCGCCACGTTGTTCAGCACCGCATGCGCGCCTTCATCGATGATACGCAGCCGCGTGCGCGGGAACTGCAGGTGAAAACGCTGCATGATCGGCGGCAGGAAGTTATGCGCCACCGATGGCACGCAGGCCACCGTGACTTCGCCAAAACTAAGCGAAAGGTCGCCGATGTTATGCAGCGACGCCTCCACGCCCTGCAAGATCTCGACCGCGCGGCCGTAGAACTCGCGACCCACCAGCGTGAGCGCGACGCGCCGCGTGGTGCGCTCGAACAACTGGACGCCGAGCGCTTCCTCGAGCTTGCCGACGCGCCGCGACAACGCCGGCTGCGACAGGTTCAGCGCCAGCGCCGCGGCGCGAAATCCGCCCTGCTCGACGACCGCCACCATCGCTTGCAAGTCATCCAGATCGAATCGTAAGCGGTTCATGAGGATTGATGCCGTGGACGCATCAAAAGTAAGGAAGGTTGCATTTTACTTTATCAATCCCGGTTCTGATAATGAAGGCGCAATCACCCCCACCATAAAAAATCAGGAGACACCATGCGCGCCACCCTTCATTCGACTCTCACACGCCGCCTGTTCGCCGGCCTCGCCCTCACGCTCGCCCTGGGTGCGGCACGGGCCGAGACGGTGGAGGTGATGAACTCCGGCGGCTTTTCCGCCGCCTACAAAGCGCTGAAACCGAAATTCGAGGCGGCCAGCGGCCACACGCTGTCGACCGCGTGGGGCCCGTCGATGGGCAAGTCACCCGAAGCGATTCCGAACCGCCTCGCGCGCGGCGAGCAGGCGGACGTAGTGATCATGGTGGGCTATGCGCTCGATGCGCTGATCAAGGAAGGAAAGGTCGATCCGGCCAGCCGCACCGACCTCGCCGATTCGCGGATCGGCATGGTGGTGCGCGCCGGCCACGCCAAGCCGGACATCTCGACGGTCGATGGCCTGCGCGCGGCAATGCTGGGCGCGCGCTCGATCGCCTACTCCGACAGCGCCAGCGGCGTCTACATCGAACGCGAGCTGCTCACCAGGCTGGGCATCGAGCAGCAAATGAAACCGAAGGCATACATGGTCGAGAAGACGCCGGTGGCCGCCCGTGTGGCGCGCGGCGATTACGAACTGGGCTTCCAGCAGGTCAGCGAGATCCTGCCGGTGGCCGGCGCCGAATTCGCCGGGCGCTTGCCGGAGGCGGTGCAAAGCGTGACCAGATTCGCCGCCGGCATCCCGGTCGGGGCACGCCATCCGGACGCGGCGCGCGAACTGATTCGCTACATGGCATCGCCGGCGGCGCGTGCCGATGTGCTGGAAAGCGGTCTTGACCTGGTGCCCGCGCGCTGACCGCGGCATCCCTTCCCCTAATTAATTCAAGCCGCGCCTGGCCGCGGCGTCACGAGGTTCCTCATGCACTCCCCTTCTACAGCAACGCGCTCGCGCGTCGGCACCGTGCTGCGCGTCACCAGCGGCAACTTCATGGAAATGTTCGACTTTTTCCTGTTCGGCTTTTACGCCACCGCCATCTCCAAGGCCTTCTTCCCGGCCGGCGACGAGGTGGCGTCGCTGATGATGACCTTCATGACTTTTGGCGCCGGCTTCCTGATGCGGCCACTCGGCGCGATCATCCTGGGCGCGTACGTCGACCATGTCGGCCGCCGCCAGGGCCTGATCGTCACGCTCGGCCTGATGGCGCTCGGCACCGTGCTGATCGCCTGCGTGCCCGGCTACGCCAGCATCGGCTACCTGGCGCCGGCGCTGGTGCTGGTCGGGCGCCTGCTGCAAGGCTTTTCGGCCGGTGCGGAGTTGGGCGGCGTATCGGTCTACCTGGCCGAGATGGCGACGCCCGGCAACAAGGGCTTCTACGTCAGCTGGCAATCGGCCAGCCAGCAGGTGGCGATCATCGTCGCCGCCGCGCTCGGGTATGCGCTGAACCTGTGGCTGACGCCATCGCAGGTCGGTACGTGGGGCTGGCGCATCCCGTTCTTCATCGGCTGCCTGATCGTGCCGGTGCTGTTCGTGATTCGCCGTTCGCTGCAGGAGACCGAGGAGTTCAAACAACGCAAGCACCGCCCAAGCTTGCACGAGATATTCAGGTCGATGCTCGACAACTGGGGACTGGTACTGGCAGGGATGCTGCTGGTGGCAATGACCACGGTCTCGTTCTACCTGATCACGGTGTACACGCCGACCTTCGGCAAGGCCGTCCTCAAACTGAGCACCAGCGATGCGCTGATCGTCACCTTGTGCGTGGGCCTGTCGAACTTCATCTGGCTGCCGATCATGGGCGCGCTGTCGGATCGCGTCGGCCGCAAGCCGCTGCTGATCGGCTTCGCGCTGCTGACGATCGCCTCCGCCTACCCGGCCATGAGCTGGCTGGTGCGCGAGCCGAGTTTCGAGAAGATGCTGGCGGTGGAGTTGTGGCTGTCGTTCCTGTATGCCAGCTATAACGGCGCGATGGTGGTGGCGCTGACCGAGGTGATGCCGGTCGAGGTGCGCACCGTCGGCTTCTCGCTTGCATATTCGCTGGCGACGGCGATCTTCGGCGGCTTCACGCCGGCGATCGCCACCGCGCTGATCGGCGCCAGCGGCGACAAGGGCGCGCCGGGACTGTGGATGACGTTTGCGGCTGTTTGCAGCGTGATCGCTACGCTGGTCTTGTACCGCAAGCGCGATGCACGGCTGGCCAGCGAAGCGGCGCCCGCAATCCACGCTGCCTGATGCAACGGGTCGGGGCGATGGGGGTCAGGTCCGGCGGACCTGCCCCCGCTTTTGTCGCTACAGAGTCTTGATGAACGCGCGCACGCCGCCCAGCAGCATCTCGACCGACATGGCGGTCAGGATCAGTCCCATCAGGCGCTCGAACGCGGTCATCACCTGCGGGCCGAGCGCTTTCTGCAGCTTCTCGGCGCTGAGGAATACCGCCAGCCACACCACCGCCACCGCGGCGAGCGCTGCGACGTGGATCATCACCTCGCCCATCGTCTCGCGCGAGAACAGCAGCACCGTCGCCAGCGCGGACGGTCCGGCCAGCGCGGGAATCGCTAGCGGGACGATGAACGGCTCGCCTCCCTCGGTTCGCCCCAGCACGCCGTCCGGATGCGGGAACACCATGCGAATCGCGATCAGCAGCAGAATCACGCTGCCGCCGATGCGCAGCGATACTTCCGACAGCTGCAGCGCCGTCAGCAGGTGCCGGCCGAAGAACATGAATACAAGCAGAACCACGAAGGCGATCGCGCATTCGCGCAGCACGATGCGCGGGCGGCGCGTGCGCTCGGTGCCGGCCAGCGCGCTGACGAAAATCGGCACGTTGCCAAATGGGTCGGTGACGAGCAGCAGCAGGATGAAGGTTTGCAGGAAGGTCTGGGTCATGGGGCAAGTCAATTCAACATGGGGTCAGGTCCGCGGGACCAGACCCCGACATGCGGCAGTCGCGTACCGGGGTCTGGTCCGGCGGACCTGACCCCATCTTGATGCGGCTGCCATATAAAAAAAGCCAGAGCATCACGCTCTGGCTTTCGCGGCACGGCGGCGCTCTACAGCGCGGCGCGGCCCTTCTTCATCCACGCGGCCAGCTGGTGCGGACGCAGGCCGTCGTAGTCTTCGAACGGCTGGTGGATCCACGGATTGTGCGGCAGCTCCTCGAGGAAGTAGTCCGGCATGATCGACGAGGTGCCCTTCACCCAGATGACAGCCGATTTCACTTCGGTCACGCCGGCGAAATTTTCGCTCAGGTGCTTGGTGACCTTGTCGAGCGTGACGCCCGAATCGGCCAGGTCGTCGACCAGCAGGATCTTGCCGGCCAGCGGGCCCTTGGTCATCGTCATGTACTTGGCGATGTCGAGGTCACCGCGCACGGTGCCGGCTTCTTCACGGTACGAACTGGTCGACAGGATCGCCAGCGGCACGTCGAAGATGCGCGAGAAGACGTCGCCCGGACGGACGCCGCCGCGCGCCAGGCACAGGACCTGGTCGAACTTCCAGCCCGATTCGTACACCTTGAGCGCCAGGCGCTCGATCAGGCGGTGGTATTCGTCCCAGGAGACCCAGAGGTCCTTGTCGGTCGATGGTGGAGTGGTCATGCTCATTCCTCTTCTGAAGTCGTGGGATTATTCAAACGGGTGGCGCAGGACGATGGTCTCGACGCGGTCAGGACCGGTCGAAACCATGTCGATCGGCACGCCGACCAGCTCTTCGATGCGCTTGATGTAGTTGCGCGCGGCAGCCGGCAGCTCGGCCAGCGACTTGGCGCCGACGGTGCTCTCTTTCCAGCCCGGCATCTCTTCGTACACCGGTTCGCAGCGGCCCGCTTCTTCGGCGCCGACCGGGAAGATGTCGACATCGCGGCCGTCGATCTTGTAGCCGGTGCACAGCTTGAGCGACTCGATGCCGTCGAGGACGTCGAGCTTGGTCAGGCACATGCCCGACACGCCGTTGATCTGGACCGAGCGGCGCAGCAGCGCGGCGTCGAACCAGCCGCAGCGGCGCGCACGGCCGGTGACGGTGCCGAATTCATGGCCGACGCGCGACAGGTGCTCGCCGACGCCGGCGTCGGTCGCCAGCTCGGACGGGAACGGGCCCGAACCGACGCGGGTGGTGTAGGCCTTGGTGATGCCCAGGATGTAGTGCAGCATGCCAGGACCGACGCCCGAACCGGCGGAGGCGTTACCGGCCACGCAGTTCGACGAGGTCACGTACGGATAGGTGCCGTGGTCGATGTCGAGCAGGGAACCCTGGGCGCCTTCGAACAGCAGGTTGCCGCCGGCCTTGAAGGTGTTGTGCAGCGAGGACGGCACGTCGGCGACCATTGGACGCAGGCGCGGCACGAGGGCCATCGCGTCGTCGAAGGTCTTCTGGAAGTCGATCGCTTCGCCGCCCAGGTAGTTGGTCAGCACGAAGTTGTGGTAGTCGAGGTTCTCTTTGAGCTTCTCGGCGAAACGCTCCGGATTGAGCATGTCGGCGATGCGGATCGCGCGGCGCGCGACCTTGTCTTCATAGGCCGGGCCGATACCCTTGCATGTAGTGCCGATCTTGTTCTCGCCACGCTTCTTTTCGCGCGCCACGTCGATCGCGACGTGGTACGGCAGGATCGCCGGGCAGGCCTCGGAGATCTTCAGGCGCGACACGACTTCGACGCCGATCGCCTGCAGCTTGTCGATCTCGCGCATGATGTCCGGCACCGACACGACCACGCCGTTGCCGATGTAGCAGGCCACGCCTTCGCGCATGATGCCAGACGGGATCAGCTGCAGCGCGGTCTTCTGGCCCTTGATGACCAGGGTATGACCGGCGTTATGGCCGCCCTGGAAGCGCACGACGCCCTTCGCATGGTCGGTCAGCCAGTCGACGATTTTGCCCTTGCCTTCATCGCCCCATTGGGTACCGATGACGACGACGTTCTTTGCCACGTTTTTCTTTGACATCACACTCAGCCTAAGTTTTTGAGAATCCAATTTCCATCTTCGAGCACGAGCGCGCGGTCGCACTCGAACTCGTCCTGATCGTCGTCGTGACCCGGCAGACTCTGGATCACGACCTCGCCTGTTTTGCGCAGCTCGGCGATTTGTTCGCGCAGTTCCGGCGCATTGCCCCATGGCGCGCGGATTGCATGTTTGCGCTCGGCGCTCGGCAACAGCCGCGCCAGTTCGCGCAGGTCGAGCGAGAAGCCGGTCGCGGGCCTGGCCCGGCCGAACGCCTCGCCGACGTGGTCGTAGCGCCCGCCGCGCGCCACCGCATTCGGCAGGCCGGGCACGTACAGCGCGAACATCGCGCCGCTTTCGTACTGGTAGCCGCGCAGGTCGGCCAGGTCGATCGCCACTTCGGCGCGGCCCAGCGCGGAGCCGGCCAGCGCGGCCAGTTCGGCCAGCGCCCTGGCGATGCCGTGCGACTGCGGCAGCACGTCGCGTGCGCGCGTGAGCACATCGACGTCGCCGTACAGGTGCGGCAGCGCCAGCAGCGCCTCGCGCGTCTCCGCGGCGTAGTTCTTCGTCAGCGCGTCCAGCCCCGGGCTGTCCTTGGCGCGCAGGAAGGCGTACAGCGCCGCTTCGTCGCCGCGCGCGGCGGCATCGTCGGCGATGATCGAGCGCAGCACGCCGACGTGCGACAGGTCGAGCCGGACATCGTCGAAGCCGGCCATCGCCAGCGACGCCAGCGCCAGTTCCTGGATCTCGGCGTCGGCTTCGAGGCCGGCGTGTCCGTAGATTTCGGCGCCGATCTGCAGCGGTTCGCGGGTGGCGTGCAGGCCCGAAGGACGGGTGTGCAGCACGCTGCCGGCGTAGCACAGGCGGGTGACAGAATCGCGATTGAGCAGGTGCGCGTCGATGCGCGCGACCTGGGTTGTCATGTCGGCGCGCAGGCCGAGCATGCGCCCGGAAATCTGGTCGACCAGCTTGAAGGTGCGCAGGTCGGTGTCCTTGCCGGCGCCGGTCAGCAGCGAATCGACGTACTCCAGCATCGGCGGCATGACCAGCTCGTAGCCGTACAGGCGGAAGTTGTCGAGCATCTGGCGACGCAGGTCTTCGATCTTGCGCGCTTCGGACGGCAGGACGTCGGCGATGTTCTCAGGCAGGAGCCAGTTCGGCATGGGCTAGGAGCGGTAACGGGAGTTTATTAAATTTCGGGCAAGACGCGAAAACGGGCTCGCGCAAATGGAGCGCCGAACCATCAATTTTACCCGAAAATGCAAATCAGCGGCCAGCAAACAAAAAGGGCTCAGGTCCGCAGAACCTGAACCCGGCGATTTCTAGTCGCGTCTTCAGGGTCTGACCCCGCGGGGTCAGACCCAGGTTTTCCTATTTCTTCGATGGCGCCGGCGCAGCGGCGCCGCCCGGCGCGCGGAAGTACTTGAAGAATTCCGAGCCCGAATCGAGCACCATGACGTCGCCGCGGTTGCGGAAGGTGGCGCGGTAGGCTTCGAGCGAGCGGTAGAACTTGTAGAACTCCGGGTTCTTGCCGAACGCCTGGGCATAGATTTCGGACGCCTTGGCGTCGCCCTCGCCCTTGATCTTTTCGGCGTCGCGGAACGCTTCGGCCAGGATCACGGTGCGCTGGCGGTCGGCGTCGGCGCGGATCTTTTCCGATTCGGCCGAGCCGGTCGAGCGCAGTTCGTTGGCCACGCGGGTGCGCTCGGCCTTCATGCGCTCGTACACCGAGTTGTTGATCTGCTCGACGTACTCGACGCGCTTGAGGCGCACGTCGACGATGCCCACGCCGATCTGGTTTGCCTCCGTGACGACCTTGCTGACGATCGCCTGCATCACCTTGCCGCGTTCGCCCGAGATCACTTCGCGCACGGTGCGCTTGGTGATCTCGTCGTTCAGCGCCGCCTTGATGATCTGGTTCAGGCGGTCACGCGCGCGGTTCTCGTCGCCGTTGAAGCTGACGTAGTACAGGCGCGGATTGGTGATGCGCCACTTGACGAAGGCGTCGACCAGGATGTTCTTCTTCTCGGCCGTGATGAAGCGGTCGGCGTCGGGGGTGTCGATGGTCAGGATGCGCTTGTCGAGCGACAGCACGTTCTGGAACGGCGGCGGCAGCTTGAAGTGGATGCCCGGCTCGCTGATCACTTCGCGCACTTCGCCCAGCGCGAAGACAATGGCATAGTGCTTCTGGTCCACCACGAACATGGTCGACTGGAGCAGCAGGAAGGCGAGAAAGCCGGTAACGAGAAGGGTGACGATGCGGTTCATCAGCGGGTCTCCCGGTCACGCGAATTGTCTCGGCCGCGGCTGTCGCGCTGGCGCACCTGTTCTGCTGTCTGCATGGTTTCCTGTGGCTGCGGCGCGGCGGCAGGCATAGGCTGCACCGGACCGGATTTCGAGCCCGGGCCGCCGTCCTTGCCGGCGCTCTGGGCGATCAGTTTGTCGAGCGGGAGATACAGCAGGTTGCTGCCCGCCTTGGCGTCGACCATCACCTTGCTCGCGCTGGTGAAGATCTCTTGCATCGTGTCGAGGTACATGCGGTCGCGCGTGACGCCCGGCGCCTTCTGGTACTCGGTGAGCACCTGCGAGAAGCGCGCCGCGTTGCCGGTGGCGTTCTCGGTGACCTTGGCGCGATAGGCCTCGGCCTCCTGGGTCAGGCGGATCGCGTCGCCGCGTGAGCTCGGAATGACGTTATTGGCATACGCTTCGCCTTCGCTGCGGGCGCGGGCGCGGTCCTGGCCGGCCTTGACGGCGTCGTCGAAGGCGCCCTGCACCTGCTCGGGCGGCTGCACGCTTTGCATGGTCACGTTGGTGATCTGCGCGCCCAGGTTGTAGCGGTTGGCCAGGTCCTGCATCAGGCGCGTCGCGTCGAGCGCGACCTTCTCGCGCCCTTCGTAGAGCACGAAGTCCATCTTGCTCTTGCCGACCACTTCGCGGATCGCGGTCTCGGCGATCTGGCGCACCGTGTCGTCATCGTGCTCGCGGTTGGTGTAGATCCAGGCGACCGGATCCTTGAGTGTGTACTGCACCGCGAACTGGATATCGATGATGTTCTCGTCATCGGTCAGCATCAGCGATTCCTTGGTGTTCTTCGAACGCACCGAGCCGCGGTAGCCCACTTCGGCGGTGCGCACGGTCGACACGTTGACCGTCTCGTGCGCCTGGAACGGGTACGGCCAGCGCCAGTTAAAGCCGGCGCCGGTGGTGTGACTGAGCCTGCCGAAGGTGGTGACCACGCCGACCGAGCCTTCCTGCACGATGAAGGCGCCGCTGGCGAGCCAGATGAACACGGCGATCGCGCCGACCACGCCGGCGGTGATGCCGGCGCCTTTCATGTCGGGACGGTAGTCGCCGCCACCGCCGCCGCCGTTGTTCTTCTGGCCGAACATGCGGTTCAGGCGCTGGTTGAAATCGCGCCACATCTGGTCGAGGTCGGGCGGACCTTCTCCCCCGGGCTTCTTGCCTTCTTGTTTTTTGTTGTCGCCTTCGGGCTTGTGGCCCCAGCGCGGATCGTTGAGCGACAACTTGACGCCGAGGCGCCTGATCAGGGAAACGAGCATGCTATCGTGGTCCGACGTTATTAGTGGTTTTATTCGTATCGGCGATGTCGGCGTCTTCCAACGCAAACGCCTCACCGGCATCGTCCTGCTCTTCGAAAAGACGGGTCAGACCTGGCGCGGCCTTCGCCGCTTCGACAATCGCCTCGCGCAGCAGGTCGAGGCCCTCGCCACTCTGGGCGCTGATAAAAACGCGGCTGATTTTATCATATTCATCACGTTCAATCGCCGGCTCGAGGCCCGCCGCGTCGATCTTGTTCCAGACGAGGATCTGCGGAATGTGGTCGGCGCCGATCTCGCGCAGCACTTCGTTGACCTGGTCGATCTGCTCCATGCGCACCGGGCTGGCGCCGTCGACGACGTGCAGCAGCAGGTCGGCGTGGATGGTCTCTTCCAGCGTTGCGCGGAACGCGGCGACCAGCTGGTGCGGCAACTCGCGCACGAAGCCGACCGTGTCGGACATGACGACGTTGCCAACTTCCTGGCCAAGGTACAGGCGGCGCGAGGTGGTGTCCAAGGTGGCGAACAACTGGTTGGCGACGTACACGCCGGCCTTGGTCAGGGCGTTGAACAGGGTGGACTTGCCGGCGTTGGTGTAGCCGACCAGCGAGACCGAGAAGGTCTGGCTGCGCCCGCGCGAACGGCGCTGGGTCTCGTGCTGCTTGCGCAGCTTGACCAGGCGCGCGCGCAGCATCTTGACGCGCTCGCCGATCAGGCGGCGGTCGGTCTCGAGCTGGGTTTCGCCCGGACCGCGCAGGCCGATACCGCCCTTTTGCCGTTCCAGGTGGGTCCAGCCGCGGATCAGTCGCGTGGCCAGGTGCTGCAGCTGCGCCAGTTCGACCTGCAGCTTGCCCTCGTGGCTCTTGGCGCGCTGGGCGAAGATGTCGAGGATCAGGCTGGTGCGGTCGAGCACGCGCACGTTCAGGCGCTTCTCGAGATTGCGCTGCTGGGCCGGCGACAGCGCGTGGTTGAAAATGACGATTTCGATGTTCTCGGCCAGGCAGGCCTGGCCGATCTCGTCGGCCTTGCCGCTGCCGACGAAGTAGGCCGGGTCGGGGCTGGAGCGCTTGGCGGTGATGGTGGTGATCGGTTCGGCGCCGGCCGAGCGCGCGAGCAGCGACAGCTCTTCCACGCTGGCGGCAAAGTCTCCAGCGCCGAAATCGATGCCGACTAGCGCGGCGCGCATATGCACTCAGCCTGGGCCATGGCCGAACCGCCCGCGGCCTTACTCAGCTTCAGTCTCGAGGTTGAGGTTGACGGCGCGCGCTGGAACAACGGTGGAGATCGCATGCTTGTAGACCATCTGGGTAACCGTGTTACGCAGCAGTACGACGTACTGGTCGAACGATTCGATATGACCCTGCAGTTTGATCCCGTTGACCAAGTAGATCGAAACGGGAACGTGCTCTTTGCGCAAGGCATTGAGGAATGGGTCTTGTAACAGTTGCCCTTTGTTGCTCATAACAGCTCCGTGTGTTGTTGTATTTCAAAAGTTGGAGGCGACTCGGGCGATTTCAAGTGGGGGACTGTATCTTTCCTAAGAGGCCAATAATGTCGATAAGCTACTGTAACCTGTTTTGCCGGTCTATGTCGTACGCCCGGCCTTATTTCTTTGCGAATGGATTCTTGCCCATGCGCAGTTCGATCCGCAGCGGCGTGCCGACCAGGTTGAATGTGTCGCGGAAGTGCTTTTCCAGGTAACGTTTGTACGGCTCGCCGATGGCGTCGAGCGCGTTGCCGTGGATGACGATGATCGGCGGATTCTGCCCGCCCTGGTGGGCGTAGCGCATCTTCGGACGGATCGAGCCCTTGCGCTTCGGCTCCTGCTTCTCGACCGCCTCGATCAGCGCGCGCGTCAGGCGCGGCGTCGACAGGTCGGCGGTGGCGGCGGCGTAGGCGGCGTCGACCGACTTCATCATCGGGCCGATGCCGGTGGCTTTCAGCGCCGAGATGAAATGGGTCTTGGCGAAGGACAGGAAGTCGAGCTTGCGGTCGAGGTCGATCTTGATCTCGTCGCGCTCGTCGCTTTGCAGACCGTCCCACTTGTTGACGGCGACGACCAGCGCGCGGCCCGACTCCAGGATGAAGCCGGCGATGTGCGCGTCCTGCTCCGAGATGTCCTGCTGCGCGTCGAGCAGCAGGATGACGACGTGCGCTTCCGAGATCGACTGCAGCGTTTTGACGACCGAGAACTTCTCGATCGCCTCGAACACCTTGCCGCGGCGGCGGATGCCCGCGGTGTCGATCAGCGTGTAGTTCTTGCCGTCGCGCTCGAACGGCACTTCGATCGAGTCGCGCGTGGTGCCCGGCATGTCGAAGGCGATCACGCGCTGCTCGCCGATCAGGGTGTTGACCAGCGTGGACTTGCCCACGTTCGGGCGGCCGACGATGGCGATCTTGATGCCGCGGTCGGCCGGCTCGAGTTCTTCCGCGTCCGGCGCGCGCGAGGCGAAGGCTTCGTTGAGCGCTTCCTCGACCAGGTCGGCGACGCCGTCGCCGTGCGCGGCCGAGATCACGTAGGGATCGCCCATGCCCAGCTCGTAGAAGTCGGCCACGACCGAGGTGTACTTCATGCCCTCGCCCTTGTTCACCACCAGCATGACCTTGCGGCCGGACTTGCGCAGGAAGTCGGTGATGGTCTTGTCGTGCGGCGTCATGCCCTGGCGGCCGTCGACGATGAAGATGACGACGTCCGCTTCGGCCACGGCCTGCTTGGTCTGCAGGGCCATCTGGTGCATGATGCCTTCCTTGGCGACCGGCTCGAAACCGCCGGTGTCGATGACCAGGAAGGGACGTTCGCCCACGCGGCCTTCGCCGTAGTGACGATCGCGCGTCAGGCCGGGCAGGTCCGCCACCAGCGCGTCGCGCGAGCGGGTGAGGCGGTTGAATAAGGTCGATTTCCCGACGTTGGGGCGACCAACTAATGCTATTACCGGCTTCATGTTATTCGACCGCGATTGCGGTCACGGTTCCATTCTGTGTTTGAAAAATAAGGTTCGAGCCAGCGACCAGCGGAGTGGCCGTTACCGGGCTGCCGTCGGTTGCCGCGCGCGCCAAAAAGGCGCCGTCTTCGCGGGACAGGAAATGAATATACCCCTGATAGTCGCCGACCGCGACCGCGCGGCCGTACGAGACGGGGGTCGACAGGCGGCGGTAGCCCAGCTTGTCGTTCTTCCAGGCGCTCACGCCGCCTTCGCGGTTGAATGCCAGCACTTCGCCGCGGTCGCTCGAGGCGAACACGAAGCGCTGGTCGACGGCCACGCCCACTTCCGACGACAGTTCCTTGGTCCAGCGCGCATTGCCGGTGGCCAGGTCGAAACAGCCCACGCGACCCTGGTAGGACACGGCGCAGACGTCGCCCTCGATGACGACGGGCGTGCCGCCGATGTCGGTGACGCGTTCGAGTTCGGTCGCGCCGCGCGCTTCGCCGACCGCGATTTCCCAGCGCGGAGCGCCGTTCGCGATGACCAGCGACAGCAGCTTGCCGCCCGGCTGGGCGACGATCACGTCCTTGCCGGCGATGACCATGCCGGGCGAGGTGCGCAGCGTCAGCGGCGGCGATGGGCGCTGCACGGTCCACTTCTTCTCGCCGGTCTTGGCGTCAAGGCCGACGATGCGGTTGTCGATCGAGCGCACCACCACCATGCCCTGCCCCACCACCGGCGCCGACAGCACCTCGCTGGAAGCCTGCGCGGTCCACAGCGCCTTGCCGTCCATGTCGAAGGCCATCACGGCGCCCTTGACGCCGCCGACGACGAACATGTTGCCGTCCGAGCTGACGCCGGCCGACAGCGGCTTGGCCGCCTTGATGCGCCAGGCCGCCTTGCCGCTGGCCGCGTCGACGCGCGCGATGGTGCCGTCGCCGGCGGCGACGATCAGGGTCGAGCCGACCAGCGCCGGGGTGAACTCGTAATTCTGCGACTTGCCGATGTCGAGTTTCCAGGCCGTGCGCACCGCCATCGAACCTTTCAGTTCGACCAGCGGCACTGGCACATTGCCTTTCGGCTTGGAGGCAAACGGGTTGAGCGAACTAATGGTGGAACAGCCGGCCATCAGGGCCAGCACACTCACGCCAACCAGTTTCTGGGTAATACGCATAGTCTTTAACCTTGTTCTTTGACTTGTTGTGGGTTCGGACGCGTCGCTTCGACGAATCAGGCAGCGGCCTTTGCGTCGGCCGGCACGGTGCCACCGATCGACTCGAGCTTGATTTCGACCAGCTTGCGGCCAGGGTTTTTCTTGTCCATCGCGGCCAGCGCGGCGATGTAGGCGGTGCGCGCCTCGGCCAGCTTGTTCTGCGCGACCAGGATGTCGCCCTTGCGGTCGGCCACGGCGGCGGCGAACTGCGGCAGGAACTCGGCACCGAGCAGCTTCAGGCCTTCGTCGTAGGCTTTCTCGTCGAGCAGCACGCCGGCCATGCGCAGCCTGGCGATCGCCTTGTACTCGTCGCTGCCGTGGTCGACGACCCACTGCAGCTGGGCCTTGGCGGTCTTCATGTCGCTGGCGTCGAACGCGCCCTTGGCAGCGACCAGCGCGGCCATCTGCGCGTAGGCGGTGCTGGTGTATTTTGCTTCGATGTCGGCGGCGAGCTTCTGGGCGCGCGCATTGTCGTTGGCGGCGGCCGACTTCTGCAGCTCGTCGTAGATGGCCGACGCTTCCGCGGCCTGGGTGCGCTGGTGGTAGTTCCAGAAATTCCAGCCGGCGTAGGACGCCAGGCCGATGATCAGCACCCAGCTGATCAGATTGCCGAACTTGTTCCAGAACGCCTTCAGTTCCGCCAATTGTTCTTGTTCTTCGAGATCGTATGCCATGGTCGTGTCAATATCAGTGTGTGGATGGGATTAGTGGTGGTAGTGCACGTGATCGTGGTCGTGGTCGTCGCCGACGATCTGGTCGACCAGGTAGTCGACCACTTCGTCGAACGGCACCGTGGCCTGCTGCTGTCCATCGGCAGTCGCGCGCATGGCCTTGACCGCGGCGACATTGTTGGCAATCTCGTCGTCGCCGAGGATCACCGCGAACGCCGCGCCGCTGCCGTCGGCCTTCTTCATCTGGCTCTTGAAACTGCCGGCGCCCGAAGCCGCCGCGCAATGTAGCACAACATCGAGGCCGGCATCGCGAATTCGCTCGGCCAGCACGAAGGCCTGCATCTGCGCCGCTTCGCCCTGGTGCACCATGTAGACGTCGCACTGGGACGGCTCGTTCGGCTCGCCCGCCGACTTCATCAGCTCGATCAGGCGCTCCATGCCCATCGCGAAGCCGACCGCCGGCGTCGGTTTGCCGCCGAACATTTCGATCAGCGGGTCGTAACGGCCGCCGGCGCACACGGTGCCCTGGGCGCCCAGTTCGGTGGTGACCCATTCGAACACGGTGCGGTTGTAGTAGTCGATGCCGCGCACCAGGCGCGTGTTGACCGTGTAGGGCACGTTGTTATGGTCGAGGATCTTCTTGACGCCTTCGAAGTGGGCCAGCGACTCGCCTTCGAGGTAGTCGAGCAGCTTCGGCGCGTTGTTCACCAGGTCCTGCATCGCCGGGTTCTTGGTGTCGAGGATGCGCAGCGGGTTGGTGTGCAGGCGGCGCTTGGCTTCCGCGTCGAGCACGTCCAGGTGCTGCTCGAAGTAGGCGATCAGGTCGGCGCGGTGGCGCAGGCGCTCGGCCGCGTCGCCGATCGAGTTCAGTTCGAGCTTGATGTTTTCCAGGCCCAGGTCATCCCACAGGCGGCGGCACAGCATGATCATCTCGGCGTCGATGTCCGGGCCGGCGAAGCCGACCGCTTCGGCGCCGAACTGGAAGAACTGGCGATAGCGGCCGCGCTGCGGACGCTCGTGGCGGAACATCGGGCCCTTGTACCACAGGCGCTTCGGGCCGTCGTAGACCAGGTTGTGCTCGAGGATCGCGCGCACGGTGCCGGCGGTGCCTTCAGGGCGCAGGGTCAGCTTGTCGCCGTTCATCGAGTCTTCGAAGGAGTACATCTCTTTTTCGACGATGTCGGTGACGGCGCCGATGGCGCGCGCGAACAGGCCGGTCTCCTCGAGGATCGGCGTGACGATCTTCTGGTAGCCGTAGCTTTTCAGGATGGACTCAGTGGTGTTTTCCAGCAGCTCCCACAGCGGCGCTTCGGCCGGCAGGATGTCGTTCATGCCCTTCACGGCCACGATTTTTTCGGGTTTGCTCATTTATTTTTTGCCGTAATTCGTTTGTACATAGTCCAGCACGATCTGCTGGAATTCCTTGACGATGTTCTCGCCGCGCAGGGTGACCTTCTTCTGGCCGTCGACGAACACCGGCGCGGCCGGCGATTCGCCGGTGCCCGGCAGGCTGATGCCGATGTTGGCGTGCTTCGATTCGCCAGGGCCGTTGACGATGCAGCCCATGACGGCCACGTTCATGCCTTCGACGCCGGGATACAGCTTTTTCCATTCCGGCATCTGCTCGCGCAGGTAGGTCTGGATGTCGTCGGCCAGCTCCTGGAAGGTGGTCGAGGTGGTGCGGCCGCAACCAGGGCAGGCAATCACCATCGGCGCGAACTTGCGCAGGCCCATGGTCTGCAGGATCTCCTGGCCGACCACGACTTCCTTGGTGCGATCGCCGCCCGGTTCGGGCGTGAGCGAAATGCGGATGGTGTCGCCGATCCCTTCCTGCAGCAGCACCGACAGCGCCGCGGTGGAGGCGACGATGCCCTTGCTGCCCATGCCCGCTTCGGTCAGGCCCAGGTGCAGCGGGTAGTCGCAGCGGCGCGCCAGTTCGCGGTAGACGGCGATCAGGTCCTGCACGCCCGACACTTTGCACGACAGGATAATCTTGTCGCGCGCCAGGCCCAGTTCTTCGGCGCGCACGGCGTTCTCGATCGCCGACGTGATCAGCGCTTCGTACATCACCTGCTGCGCGGTCCACGGCTGCGCGCGCGCGGCGTTTTCGTCCATGATGCGCGCCAGCAGCGACTGGTCGAGCGAGCCCCAGTTCACGCCGATGCGCACCGGCTTGTCGTACTGCGCCGCCACTTCGATCATCTGGGCGAACTGCGAGTCGCGCTTGGCGCCCTGCCCCACGTTGCCCGGGTTGATGCGGTACTTCGACAGCGCGCGGGCGCACTCGGGGAAGTCGCGCAGCAAGGTGTGGCCGTTGTAGTGGAAGTCGCCCACCAGCGGCACGTCGATGCCCATCTTGTCGAGCTGCTCGCGAATCGCCGGCACGGCGGCCGCCGCTTCCGGTCGGTCCACGGTCAGGCGCACCAGTTCGGAGCCGGCGCGCGCCAGTTCCTTGATCTGGATCGCGGTGCCGATCGCGTCGGCGGTATCGGTGTTGGTCATCGACTGGACGACGATGGGCGCGTCGCCACCCATCCACACCTTGCGGTCGCCGTGTGCAATCAAAACGCTGCGGCTTGCGCGCCGCGCGAGGGGGCCGGATGGAATCGCCAAATTCGAAGAAGACATATGCAATTAAATTCGATTACTTGAGGTTCACTTTGGCAGCCGCGCCGGGTTGCGCAGGCAGGTCGAGCGCGGCGCCGCGCAGGGTCGCGCTGACGCCAGTTGGCTTGCCGACCACCAGCGTGACCGGCTCGGTGATGTCGAAGGTTTCGGTGCTGCCGGCCTTGACGACGCGCTTGATCAGCGGTGCGCCGTGAGCGCGCCTGACTTCGATCCACGAGTCTTCGCGCACCGCGATCACCAGGGCGTTGGCCGCAGGCGCCGGCGCCGCGGCTGCGGCAGGCGCAGTCACGGCGGCAGGAGCGGCTTCAGGCGTGACAGCGGGCGCCACGACAGGCGCAACGCCGGCCGACGGCGAACCGGCGGTGGCGGTGCTCGGCGGCGGCACGGAAATGAGCGGCACCGAAGGATTGAGCAAGGTGGTCGGCGTGGCCGGCGCGCTGGCGACCGGCGCGGCAGGCGCCGCGTTATTCGGCTGCAGCACCGCGGTGGCCGATGCCGGCGTGGCGGCGGTCTCGCCCCGGTTCATCAGCTTGGCGACCAGGCCGAAATGCCAGGCCGCGGCAACGGCGCCGGCCAGCACGACGGCGGCGACGATCGGCATGACCGGCAGCGCCGCGCGCTTGCCGTGGGTCGGGAAGCGCACTTCGGAGAACGATGCCTGCGTCTTGTGGCCGCGGATCGTAGTGCCGGTGGCGTCGCTCGGGCTGGGGGTGTCGAGCGGGATCTGCGCCACCAGCGGCGCCGCATCGAGCTTGACGATCTTGGCATAGGCGCGCACGAAGCCGCGCACCACGGCCGGTCCCGGCAGCGCGGCGTAGTCGCCCGCCTCGAGCGCGACCACCTGGCGCACCGCCAGCTTGAGCTGGTCGGCGACCTGCTCGACGGTCCATCCCATGGCCTCGCGTTGCGCCGCCAGCGTCTTGCCCGGCACGCCGTGGTTGTCGCCGTTAGCCGGCTGTTCTACCCACTCTGAACTCATTGTCGTTCCTGTTTCATTCATCGAATGCACCGCGCTGCAGTGCCGCGTATTCCGGCGAACCGGGATGGTGGCGCCGCAGCATCGTCGCCATGCTGGCCTCGGACGCCTTGTCGCCCAGCTTGCGGTCGATCCGCACCGCCAGCCACAGCACCTCGGCCGACAAGCTGTCGAGCTTCGCATCCGCCTTGACGCGATTGATAAAAAATCCGGCGCGCTGCAAATCGCGCCGCTCGTAGTACACCCGCGCCAGTGCGGCGTTGGTGGCAGGATAATCAGGCTCGTAGCGCAAGGCGTCAAGCAGATAGCGCTCGGCGGCCTCGTAGTTCTTCATCTTGACGCTGCACGAACCGGCGTTGATCAGCGCCTTGACCGGCGACTGGTAGGTCGGGTTCTTCAGCGCCGACTCGAAGTACGGGATGCCCTGAGCGCCGCGGTTGTGCTGGCACAGGAAGGAGCCGTAGTTGTTGGCCAGCTCCGGATTGCGCGGCGCCAGGCGCAGCGCGCGCTGGAAGCTTTCGTCGGCCAGCTTCTCCTCGCCCATGCGGTCGTAGATCAGCGCGCGCACGCCGTGGGCATCGGCAAAGTCCGGGCTGATGGCGATGGCCTGCTTGACTTCGTCGAGCGCCACTTCCATCTTCCCGTCCTGGAAGTAGCCGACCGCCAGCTGCAGGCGGATCGAGGCGCGCTTGTCGGCCGCGGTCTGGTCGGACGCGGTTTTCAGGTCGGCGCTGCCGCCGCCCGGCCCGCCGCTGCCCGCGCAGCCGGCCAGCGCCAGCGCGAACAGGCACAGGGTCAGGGCCCGGTTCAAGAACGGATCTCCACGATCTTGCCGAAATTGGCGCCGAACTTCTGCTTGTATTCGTCCATCTTCTCCATCCGTTCCTGGACCCGGGTGCGGTCCTGCACTTCGCCGGCCAACTGGCCGCAGGCGGCGTCGATGTCGTCGCCGCGGGTCTTGCGGATGGTGGTCACCAGGCCGCCGTCCATCAGCACCTGGGCGAAGGCCTTGATGCGCGGGTTCTTCGAGCGCAGCAGGCCCGATTCCGGGAAGGGATTGAACGGGATCAGGTTGAACTTGCACGATACGCCGACGACCGGGTCATTGACCAGCGCCAGCAGCTCGCGCGCGTGCTCGTCGCTGTCGTTGACGCCGTCGAGCATGCAGTATTCGAAGGTAATGAAGTCGCGCGGGGCGAATTCGAGATAGCGCTTGCACGCAGCCATCAGCTCGCGCAGCGGGTATTTTTTATTCAGCGGCACCAGGCCGTCGCGCAGCTTGTCGTTCGACGCGTGCAGCGATACGGCCAGCGCCACCGGCACTTCCTGCGACAGCTTGTCCATCATCGGCACCACGCCGGAGGTCGAGAGCGTGACGCGGCGGCGCGACAGGCCGTAGGCGTTATCGTCGAGCATGAGCTTGAGCGCGGTGGTGGTCGGCTCGAAGTTCAGCAGCGGCTCGCCCATGCCCATCATGACCACGTTGGTGATCTGGCGTTCGCCTTTCGGGCCGGGCTCGATGCCCTTGGTGCGGCGCAGTTCGAATTCGGCCATCCACAGCTGGCCGATGATTTCGGCCACCGTCAGGTTGCGGCTGAAGCCCTGCTTGCCGGTGGAGCAGAAGCGGCAGTTGACAGCGCAGCCGGCCTGCGTGGAGATGCACAGCGTGCCGCGGTTTTCTTCCGGGATGAACACGGTTTCGACCGCGTTGCCGTTGCCGACGTCGACCAGCCACTTGCGGGTGCCGTCGCTGGAAGTGTTGTCGCTGATGATGGCCGGCGCGCGGATCTCGGCGCGGGTCTTCAGCTTGTCGCGCAGGGACTTGGCCAGGTCGGTCATGCTGTCGAAGTCGCTGGCGCCGAACTGGTGGATCCAGCGCTGCAGCTGCTTGGCGCGAAACGGCTTCTCACCCAAGTCGGCGCAGTAAGCGACGAGTTGCGCGGGATCGAAGTCCAGCAGGTTGGTGAGAGTCGTCATGGTGTTTTCAATATCTAAAAAGTGATGCGAACCCCGCTCGCCGGGCCCGAGGCTTCAGGCGAGCGGTTCTTGTTGCGTGCTGGCGATTACTTCAGTTCTGGGAAGAAGTAAGCGATTTCTACTTTGGCAGCTTCGACAGCGTCCGAACCGTGGACGGCGTTGGCGTCGATCGAATCGGCGAAATCGGCGCGGATGGTGCCTTTTTCAGCTTTCTTCGGATCGGTCGCGCCCATCAGGTCGCGGTGCTTGAGGACGGCGTTCTCGCCTTCCAGGGTCTGGATCATGACAGGGCCGGACACCATGAAGTCGACCAGATCCTTGAAGAAGCCGCGCTCTTTGTGAGCGGCGTAGAAGCCTTCAGCCTGTTCGCGCGACAGTTGGGTCATGCGGGCAGCGACGATCTTCAGGCCAGCGTTTTCGAAACGGCTGTAGATTTGGCCGATGACGTTTTTTGCAACTGCGTCTGGTTTGATGATCGACAGGGTGCGTTCGATAGCCATGTGTAAAAACTCCAATAAAAAGAAAGGTTTAAATCGAGAAAATAAGAACTCAATCAACCTTTGATTTTACCATATAAACCCCACCTGCCCTATATTGCACCGGCGGGCGCCGTAGTGATAGAGTGGCGCCAGCAATTCGATGCTGCACTGACGCAATTTTGCGCGCTTTTGCGCGTGCGTGCTATGCTTTGATCGAGCGACAACCCTAACCACGACTTGGAGTCATGATGATCACCAACCTGCAAAAAGGCTACGACCTGGCGGGAAGCACCCAGGCCATCCGCCATCGCGTGCTGCGCAACACCTACTGGCTGCTGGCGCTGTCGATGATCCCGACCGTATTCGGCGCCTTCGTCGGCGTGCAGATGAACCTGCCGATGCTGACCGGCGCCATGGGCTTCATCATCTTCATGGCGATCGCGTTCGGCTTCATTTTCGCCATCGAAAAGACCAAGAACTCGGCCGCCGGCGTCGCCGTGCTGCTCGGCTTCACCTTCTTCATGGGCCTGATGCTCACGCCGATCCTGCGCCACACGCTGGGCTACAGCAACGGCGGCAGCCTGATCATGACCGCGTTCGGCGGCACGGCCTGCATCTTCGCCGTGATGGCAACCTGGGCCACGGTGTCGAAACGCGACTTCTCGCTGATGGGCAAGTGGCTGTTCGCCGGCGTCATCGTGCTGATCCTGGCGTCGTTCGCCAACATCTTCCTGCACCTGTCGGCGCTGTACATCGTCATTTCAGTGATGGCGATCGGTATCTTCTCGGCCTACATCCTGTTCGACGTGCAGCGCATCATCAACGGCGGCGAGACCAACTACATCACCGCCACGCTGTCGATCTACCTCGACGTGTACAACATCTTCGTGAATCTGCTGTCGCTGCTGGGCCTGGGCGGTAGCCGCGATTAAGATGCTTGAGTAGTCAAGTAAAGAAAAAGCCGACCCGCGGGTCGGCTTTTTTTATGGGCGCCGGACGACTATTGCTGCGCCAAGTTCTTACCAAGGCGATACAAGAACTCCAGTCCGTCGTACAGCGACTTGACACGGATATGTTCGTTGAGCCCATGGATGCCGTTCCCTTCGGCGCCGGCAAACATGCCGCTCACGCCATACGTCCAGATCCCGGCATTGTTCAGGTAGCGTCCGTCGGTGGTGGCCACCGACATCGTCGGGACCACAGGCACGCCCGGCCACATATCGTTGGTAATGAGCTCGACGGCATTCATGATGGCGGGCGTCATCGGGGGCGGCGGCGACAACACGGCCTCGCCCATCGGGGTGATCTTGATCTTATCGTCGGCCAGCACGCGCACGAGCGTATCGCGCACGGCATCGACCGATTCCCCCGGCAGTACCCGGCAGTTGACCACAGCGCGGGCACGCTGCGGCAAAGCGTTGGTCGCGTGCCCGGCGTCGACCATTGTCGCCACACACGTGGTGCGCACCGTGGAGTTGTGCTCGGGACTGATGGTGTACAGGCGCTCCATCGCGTCACGGTCTGGCGGATCGCGCAGGATGGCCTTCATGTCGGCGGCGGTCTGTCCGGTTTCGATCTTCGACATGCGTTCATAAAAAAGACGGGTCGTGGGCGACAGCGTGAACGGAAAGTCGAACTTTCCCAGCCGCGACAGGCCGTCCGCCAGGTGATAGATCGCATTATCGCGCGGCGCGCGCGCACTATGGCCACCGGGGTTGGTCACTTCCAGCTGATAGCTCTGGAATACGCGCTCGCCCACCTGGATGCCGTGGCGAACCGGCTTCTCGTTCTTGTCGAGCAAGCCGCTGCCGCCTTCGTTCAAGGCCAACTCGGCGTCGATGAGATTGCGGTGGTGCTTCAGCAGATATTCGAGGCCGTCGAACCTGGACGGGATAATCTCTTCGTCGCAGGTCAGCGCCAGGATGATGTCGCGCCTGGCGGCCAGATGCTCGCGCTTGTAGCGAATCATGTTTGCCACGAACACGGCGGCCATCGCCTTGTCGTCCGAAGACCCCCGGGCATAAAACACGCCGTTCTCTTCGATGAGCTTGAAGGGGTCGCGCACCCAGTCAGCGCGCTTTGCTTCCACGACGTCGACGTGCGCCAGTAACAGCAATGGCTTGCTCGCGCCGTTGCCCTTCAGGCGAGCGACCAGATTGCCCTTGGTCGGACCGCCGGGCGGCACGATAATTTGCATCTCGGAATCGCTGTAGCCACCGGCTTTCAGCCGCGCCGCCATTGCCGTCACCGCGATGGTGCAGCTCCCGGCGGAATCGGTCGTATTGATTTCCACCAGTTCCTGGTAGATTTCACGCAACTGCTTTTGTTCGGGGGTGAGCGGCGCGGTTTGCGCATGGCTGCTGGCTGAAACGATCGACCCCATCAGCAGCACGGCAATTCCAATTCCTGGAAATTTCATTTTGCTTCCTCAGGTGAGATGCAACGGCGCCGACGAAAAGCCAGCGAGGAAATGAACTTATCTCAACCTCACCGTTATTGCAATTAAATTAATTATTTTGCAGGAAGCGCGTTGCCAAACTGCTGCGCCAGGCTGTGATACAGCGGCGATCGGCACACCAGCCTGGACGCGGCGCTGGCGATCACCGAGGCGCTCATCAGCGGCATCAGCATCTGGTGGCTGTTGGTCATCTCCAGCATGATGATGAAGGACGTGACAGGGGCGCGGGTCACGCCCGACAGATAGGCCGCCATCACCATCAGCACCACCGCGCTGTGGCTGCCCAGCTGGGGCATCAGCGCCGCCAGGTTGTCGCCAAAGCCGGCGCCCACCGCGAGCGACGGCGCGAAGATTCCGCCCGCAATACCGCTCGCCGAGGTCAGCAAGGTCGCGGCGAATTTGGCGGCGCCGAAATACCACGGCAGCGCCGCGTTCGCTTCGAGCATCGTGCGGGTCGTTTCATAGCCGGTGCCGAACGCCAGGCCGCCGGACGCGATGCCGATGACGGCGACCAGCAGACCGCACAGCGCGGCAAAATGCAGGCGGCGCTCGCGCATCAGGGCGGCGGCGCGCGCCGGCAGGCGCACCGTGCAGGCGAGCATCAGGCGACTGAACACGCCGCCCGCAAGACCGCCAGCCAGGCCGCATACCAGCACGGCCATCACGCCCGACGGCCACGCCAGGGTGGCGGCGCTCGATCCGAAGTAAGTGTAATTGCCCAGCACCGCCAGCGATATCAGGCCGGACAGGATCACCGTCACCAGGGTCGAGCTGTTGCCGTTGAAGACGTGCTTCTTGCTCAGTTCCTCGATCGCGAACATGATGCCGGCCAGCGGCGTGTTGAAGGCGGCCGCGATACCGGCCGCGCCGCCGGCGGTGATCAGGATGCGGCGCATCCGCGCGCCCTGGAACGGCCCCTTGCGGTAGAACGCATGCATGATCGAGGCGCCGATCTGCACCGTCGGGCCTTCACGTCCGACCGAGGCGCCCAGCACCAGCGCAGCCAGGGTCAGCAGCGACTTGCCGGCGGCGATGCGCAGCGACAGCAGATGGCTGGTTTTGGCCTCGCCCTCTTCCTCGATCGCGGCGATGGTTTGCGGTATGCCGCTGCCCTGGGCGCCGGGGAAGTAGCGCCGCGTCAGCCAGGCGATCAGCACGAAGCCGGCGGGCATATAGATCAGCGGAGCGAAGCGCCAGGCGGCGGTCAGGACGGCGTTCAGGCGGCCGGCGCGTTCGCTGCCCAGCGCCAGCCCGACCGCCATCGCGCCGACCAGCAGGGGCCCGAGCGTCCAGGCGGCGCCGCGGTGCCACAGGCGAAGGGCGCGGTCGATGCTGCGGCGGCTGAACGGTGAGAACATGGAGGGCGCGGCTTGCGCCCGCGGCTGAAATGGATTCGGACGATTATATTACATTTGTCCAAATGTATTTCAGCGGTGCGATGAAAATGGGGACTCTGCGTCCCCGTCGCTTACGCCGCCGGCAATTCGAAGACGGCCATCGATTCGACGTGAGAGGTGTGCGGGAACATGTTCACCACCCCCGCCTTCTTCAGCACGTAGCCGGCTTCGTGCGTCAGGATGCCGGCGTCGCGCGCCAGCGTCGACGGGCTGCACGAGACATACACGATCCGCTCCGGCAGCATCTCGGGATGGCTGGCGCGCAGGCCGGCAAGCGCCTGCGACAGCGCCATCGCGCCATCGCGCGGCGGGTCGATCAGCATGCGGTCGAACTTGCCCAGCGCGACCAGGTCCTCGGTCGTCACTTCGAACAGGTTGCGCGTCTCGAAGGTCGTCTTGTCGGACAGGCCATTCTTTTTCGCGTTGTCGAGCGCGCGCTCGGTCAGCGCGGTGCTGCCCTCGATGCCGACCACTTCGCGCGCACGCGTCGCCAGCGGCAAGGTGAAGTTGCCCAGGCCGCAGAACAGGTCGGCCACGCGGTGCTGCGGTTGCACGTCGAGCAGGCGCAGCGCGCTCGAGACCAGCACGCGGTTGATGTGGTGGTTCACCTGGGTGAAGTCGACCGGCTTGAACGGCATCTTGACGCCAAATTCGGGCAGCGTGTAGAACAGTTCCTTGTCGAGCGGATAATACGGCGCGACCGTCTCCGGCCCCTTGGTCTGCAGCCACCACTGGATGTTCCACTGGTCGGCAAAGGCCTTGAGCAAGGTCTCGTCGGCCGGCGACAAAGGCGCCATGATGCGCAGCACCAGCGCGGTGACGCCCTCGCCCACCGCCACTTCGATCTGCGGCACCTTGTCGAAGATCGACAGCGATCCGATCAGCGCGCGCAGCGGCAGCAGCATGGCGTCCACGTGCGGCGGCAGGATCTTGCACTCGCTCATGTCGGCGACGAACGCCGAGCGTTTCTCATGGAAGCCGACCAGCACCGTGTCCTTCTTGACCACGTGGCGCACCGACAGGCGCGAGCGGTAGCGGTAGCCCCACGTCGGCCCGTGCATCGGGCGCATGATGGTCTCGGACTTGACCTTGCTGATATGCCAGAGGTTGTCCTCCAGGACGCGCTGCTTCATTGCGACCTGCGCCGACGGCTCCAGGTGCTGCATCGAGCAGCCGCCGCAGTTGTCGAAATGCGCGCACTTGGGGGTCACGCGCATCGACGACTCGCGGTGCAGTTCGGTCATGCGCGCCGCTTCCCAGTTCTTCTTTTTCTTGAACGTCAGGAAGCTCACGCGCTCGCCCGGCAAGGCGCCTTCGACGAACACCACCTTGCCCGGCGAACCGTCTTCGTTCTCGATGTGGCCGACGCCGCGCGCGTCCATGTCGAGGGATTTGATGTCAATCTGCATATCTGGCATAAAGGAAAATAGCGGCCGCATACCGGCGCCGGCGGGTGAATGTTCGGGGAAATAGTCGGTCGATGCGGGCGTTTCAGCCCGGGCGCATCATAACAAGGAATCGCGCACCACGCCACGGGCGGCCATCGCCCGCTTCAGCTTGACCAGCGCTTCCTGCTGGATCTGGCGCACCCGCTCGCGCGTGACGCCCATCTCCTCGGCCAGGGTTTCCAGCGTGGCCGGATCGTCGTTGTCGAGGCCGAAGCGGCGCATCACGACAATGCGCTGCTTGTCGGGCAGCTTGGTGAGCCAGTCGCGCACCAGCACGGTCATCTCGTGGTGCTCGGCGCGCGCGTCGGGGCTGTCGTCGGCCTCGCCGGGCAGCATGTCCATCAGGCTCGACTGCGGATCGTTGTCGAGCGGGGCGTCGAGCGAGGTGGCGTGCTCGGACAGCGCGAGGATGTCCTGCACCTCCTCGACCGGCCGGCTGACCAGGTGGGCGATATCCTCGGCGGTGGCGTCCTTGCCGTTGTGGTGCTGGGCCTCGAGGTGGTATTTGGCGCGCAGCACCTGGTTCAGCTCGCGCACCATGTGCACCGGCAATCTCACCGTGCGCGCCTGGTTCATGATGGCGCGCTCGATGCTCTGGCGGATCCACCAGGTCGCGTAGGTCGAAAACCGGAAGCCGCGCTCGGGCTCGAACTTGTCGATCGCGCGCATCAGGCCGATGTTGCCCTCCTCGATCATGTCGAGCAGGACCACGCCGCGGTTGATGTAGTGCTTGGCGATCGACACCACCAGCCGCAGGTTGTGCTCGATCATGGTCTGGCGCGCGGAAAAGTCGCCGCATTTGGCCAGGGTGGCGAAGTGGACTTCCTGGGGCGCCGTCAGCAGCGGCCGGGTGCCGATCTGGTTCAGGTAATGCTGGGTGGTGTCGGTCGACAGTTCGGCCGCCAGCACCTTTTTCAGCTCGTCGACGCTGGCCAGCACCACTTCCGGATGGGGTGCCTCCTGGGTGTCGGAGTCGGCGCCCTCGTCCGGATCGCTCATGGTTTCGTCCAGCGGCCCATCCGGCAGTTCGTCCGGGCCCGAGTCGTCTTCCAGCTGGTGCGGCGGATGTGTCATGGGCGCTTCATGGCATGAACTTTAACGGTTTGGCAGGAACCTCGACGGATCGACCGGCTTGCCCTGCTGGCGTATTTCAAAGTGCAGCTTGACCGAATCGGAATCGGAGTCGCCCATTTCGGCGATCTTCTCTCCCTTGTTGACGGTCTGGCCTTCCTTGACCACGATGGTGCGATTGTGGGCATAGGCCGACAACAAGCTGTTGCTATGCTTGACGATGACTAGATTACCATAACCGCGGATGCCGGAGCCCGCGTACATTACTTTTCCGGCGCCTGCGGCCATCACTTGCTGGCCGGGCTTGCCTGCGATGTCGATGCCCTTGTTCTTGCCTTCGTCGAAAGTGGCGACGATCTTGCCGTCGGACGGCCACATCCAGCTGAGCTTCTCGTCGTCGTCGGCGCGCACGATGCTGCCCGGGGCGATGCCAGCCGACGGATTGGTCACGGCCGCCTTCTCCACCTTCGGCTCCGGGCGCGCGTCCGGCTTGCCGTCGTCGTCCTTTTTGGCGTCGGCCAGCGCGCTGTCGCTGTTCGACTTCTTCTCGCCGCGCGGGGCGGTCTTCTTCGGCGCCGCCGGACGGATTTCCGGCATCGTCACCGGCGCGGTCTGGATGGCGCCGGCCACGTGCTCGGGCGCGGTCAGGCGCAGCACCTGGTCGACCTTGATGTCGTCGGGATTGGCCAGGCGGTTCCAGGCCACCACGTCGCGGTAGTTCAGGCCGTGGTCGAGCGCGATGCGCAGCAAGGTGTCGCCGCGCCGGACGACGTAGCTGCCGCGCGCTTCCTCTTTCTGCTCGTCGGCGACGACCGGGGCGGGACGGGCCGCGACCGGCGCCGGGGCGCGGTCGATGATCGGCGCCCGGCGGCTCGCTGTGCTGCAGGCGCTGAGCAGGCAAACGGTGAGGGTCAGGAGGGCTAAGGGACTGGTTTGTTTCATTCTCATCATTGTGGGTATCGACGTTCTTGGGCTCAGACGGTGCCGGGACGCAGCGGCACGAAGTGGCAGCCTTCCAGCGTTTCACTCATCCATTCAGCCTTGCCGGTGCGGGTAATCAGTTGCAGGTGCTGTACCTGCGCGCCCACCGGCGCGACCAGCCGGCCGCCGATGGCGAGTTGTTCGAGCAGGGCGCGCGGCACTTCGAGGCCGGCTGCGGCCAATATGATACCGTCGAAAGGGGCGACCTGCGGCAGGCCAAGCATACCATCTCCGTAGTGCAAGCGCAGGTTAGCGATGCGCAGGGGCCGCAAATTGGCCTTGGCGAGCTCGTGCAGCGGCTTGATCCGCTCGATCGAATACACTTCCCGGGCCACGCAGGAGAGCACCGCGGCCTGGTAGCCGCAGCCGGTGCCGATCTCGAGCACGCGCTGCAGCGGCCCGTCGTTGCGCATCACTTCGATCATGCGCGCCACGATGTAGGGCTGGGAAATGGTCTGGTTGTGGCCGATCGGCAGCGAGGCGTCGATATAGGCCTGGGCCGACAGCGCCGGCTCGATGAAGGCGTGGCGCGGTACCGTTTCCAGCGCGCCCAGCACCACCCGGTCCTGCACGCCCTGCTTCGCCACCCGCAGCACCATGGCGCGGCGGATCGCGTCCGACACCATCAGGTCGGGCCGCGGCGCGGCGGGCGCGGCCGGCTGCGAGCGCTGCAGCGCGTCGCTGTGCGACTTCGACGGCGCCGCGCTCGCTTTCGGCGCCACGTAGGGCGTATGCACGGCGTTGCGGGTGGCCGTCTGCGGCGTGGCCACGCGCGCCGGCGCGTAGCCTTCGCGCTTGCGGTCGGCCGCGCCGGTCACCGACGACAGCGGCAAGGGGAAGGTGCTGTTCTTCGGCTCTTTCATGCCAGCTCCCCGGCCAGCTGGGCCAGCTGGGTCTTGTGGGTCAGGTCGACCTGCAGCGGCGTGACCGAGACCAGGCCGTTGGCCGTGGCGTGGAAATCGGTGCCCTCGCCGGCATCGCGGGTCGCGCCCGGCGGGCCGATCCAGAAGATTTCGCGCCCGCGCGGATCCTGGGCGCGGATCACCGGCTCGGCCTGGTGGCGCCGGCCGAGCCGGGTCGCGGTGACCTTGCCCAGCTGTTCGTAGGGCAGGCACGGGATGTTCACGTTCAGCAGCCAGGGCGATTGCAGCGCGTCGAAGCGGCGCAGCACGATTTCGCGCGCCACCCGCGCGGCGGCGTCGAGGTGAGCCCAGCCGTGCTCGGCCTGAGAGAAGGCGATCGCCGGGATGCCGAACAGGAAACCTTCGGTGGCGGCGGCGACGGTGCCGGAATACAGGGTGTCGTCGCCCATGTTGGGGCCGTTGTTGATGCCCGAGACGATCAGGTCGGGGCGGTAGTCGAGCATGCCGGTGAGGGCCACGTGCACGCAGTCGGTCGGCGTGCCGTTGACGAAATAGAAACCGTTGGCCGCCTGCGTTACCGACAGGGGGCGGTCGAGCGACAGAGAATTCGAGGCGCCCGAGCGGTTGCTGTCGGGAGCGACCACCACGATGTCGGCGACCGGCGCGAGCGCTTCGGCCAGGGCGTTGATACCGGGGGCGAGATAGCCGTCGTCATTGCTGATAAGTATTCTCATGCGGCAATTTTACCTGAAGCTGGGGCCGCATCGACTGTAAAGATTGGGGGTCTGGTCCTGCGGACCTGCCCCCAATTTCGGCTTAGCGTTGGCTTGTGAATGAAAATGGGGACTCGGCGTCCCCGTCGCTCCGCAGGACCAGCCCCCTTCTCCGCTGCACGCCGTGGCCGGTCAGCCGCCCTTCGCTTCCATCAGCGCCCCTTCCAGCGACGCCACCTCGGCCTCGCCGTACGCGATGCGCGCGTCCTTGTCGCCCTGCATGTCGTACACCTGGCGGATCAGCGCACCTCCGCGCCGCCGCAAGTGCGGCGCCACGCTGGGCCGCAGCACGATCTTGCCCAGGCTGTCGGCCAGCTCGCGCGCTTCGGCGTCCCGCTGGTTGTCGATCAGGTGCTCGAGCTCCGCGAGCCTGAGTTCGAGGCTGTCGGGATCGGCGCCGCGCAGCTCGCGAAACGGCTGGCGCATCGCGGCCGGGACCGATTCGGCTTCATGCGGGCCGGCCGACAGCGCCGCCTGAGGGCGCGGCCCGCCCCCTTGCGCGCAGGCGGGGCCCGATTCGTCCTGCTGTCCCAGGCGCGCAGCAAGGCGCCGCTCGACGCTGGCCGCCTGCGGCGGCTCGACGCCGAAACGGCGCCGGTAGGAACGCGCCAACGCGGCATCGACTTCCTGCACGCCCTTGACGTCGCACTGGTCGGCCAAAATGTCGGCCAGCGCTTCGAGCGCCTGCAAGGTGTCGGGATGGTCGGCGCCGGCATGGCGCTCGCGCGCCCTCACCACGCCCTCCTGCAGCTTGCGCCCGTTGGCCAGGTCGCCCAGGCGCCGCAACACCAGCGCCAGCTGCTGGGTGCAGCGCAGGGTGTCGTCGTGCTCGGCGCCGAGCAGGCGTTCGCGCCCGATCAGCACCCGTTCGTATTTCATGCGCGCGAGCGTGAGCTTGCCGGCGCGCGCCAGCGTGCCCGCCTGCGCGTCCAGGCTGGCCAGGGTCATCGCGTGGTCCGGGCCGAAGCGCCGCTCCCAGGCCGCGCCCAGTTCTTCGTGCAGTTCGAGTGCGGCCGCAAAGTCGTTCAGGTCGGCCAGGGTGGCGGCCAGTTCGCCGCGCACCGCCAGGGTTTCCGGGTGGCCGGCGCCAAGCAGGCGCAGGCAGTCCTGCTCCAGCAGCTCATACAGGAATTTGGCTTCGTGCAGCTTGCCGGTCTGGCGCAGCAAGCCGGCAAGGCTGGCGCGGCTGGCGCGCGTATCGGCATGGTCGGGGCCTAGCAGGCGTTCGCGCAAGTCCGTGCTCTCCTTGAAGCATTCCTGCGCCTGGCGCTCCCTGCCCTGCCTGCGATACAGTTCGCCCAGTCGGCGCAGGTCGCCGGCCAGCGGCACCGACACCGCGGTGGAGATGCCGTCGGCCGACAGCGCGCGCGCGACGCCGACGCGCCCGAGCAGGCCGACTTCGGCGTGCGACTGCCACGGGAAATGGCCGTCGGCCACCCAGTCGAGCAGGGTCTCGAAGGTGCGCGCCAGCGAAAAGCGGTCGCCTTCGCGTCCGGCGCATTCGGCTAGCGTCTCGCCGCTGGCCATGGCGTTGGTCTGCTGCAGCTGCACTTCGTCCAGATAGCTGTCGAGCGAGATCCGGCTCACGCCGTAGGCCTCGCGCAGCAGCTTTTCCAGCGCGCGCTGATAGCCGCCGCCCTTGACGGCATCGCCGCGGCGCCATTGCAGGCGGCGCTCGCAGTCGGCGCTGTCGATCGAGCATGGCACCGGGTAGACCAGCAGCGGGCGCTGTTCGTCCTCGTGGCTGCAACGGTATTCGATGGCGCGATTGACCACGCCGCACATGCCTTCCAGGCTGCGCTGGTTCGGCGTGAACAGGGCCACCAGCTTGCGCGGCAACAGCGTGGTGCAGATGCTGACGGCGGCCGAACGCCCGCTGCGCGCGTCAACCATGACGTGGCGGAAGCGCCGCGCCATATGCTCGCCAAAGCAGCGGAACAGGGCCGGGCAGGCGGCGAACAGGCCGTCCCAGTCCATCGCGCCGGCGCGCTCGCCGTAGCTGCCGTCGAAGCGGCCGGCGCGCATCAGGTACAGCGGGCGGCTCTGGTCGACCCGCGCGACGAACGGCTCCCAGTCGACCGCTTCGAGCACGGCGCGGGCCAGGCGCTCGTCGTCGCGGGCGCACTCGGCCTGGCTGCGCACCAGCATCTCGAGGTGCTCCTTCAGCGCCGCGAAATATTCGAGCAGGCCGGGACCGTCGCCGCCGGCGCCGAAGGCATGGTGCAGGCCGGGCGACTCGGTGTCCCAGTCGATCATCAGTACCGGCACGGTGGCGTTGTTGCCCCCGGCCAGCAGCACGGCCATGTTTGCCAGCGCGCTGCTGCGCGCCGTTCCGCTCTCGAATGAATAGAACGTGGTCACGTCGCCGGGAGCGGGTATCGGCGGCAATGTAATGCGGTTGATTTCCATAAGACTCCTTTTATTTTTTTGGGAACGAGACTTCCGGCGGGTCGCGCCATTCTGGTGGGACAGCGGGAAGCACGAATTGGTTGCAATCGTGTCCGGAGAGCGTGCACTTTTTTAGAATCTGGTAGTGCTGCACGATGCGATCGACGATCTTCGCGATATCGGGGAGAAAATCCAGGTTCGCTTTCAGGTCCGGCGTGGCCATCGTGAAACGCGAGAAGTCCACGTACATGCCGGACTCGGTGATCTGCGCGGGCAGTCCGTCCGGGTGGCGCGTCATCACCACCGGGATGATCAGGTGGCCAGGCAGGTCGTAGTGGCGGCGCCGCTCCTCTTCGAGCTTTTGCATGGCGGCGTATTCGCGGCGGGTGTAGGCATGGGCCTCATACTTCGGCGTGTAGATCATGATCATCGCCACGCTCTCGCACATGGCGCGGGCGATCTTGCGGTCGATGTCGTCGCCGCCGCCAAGCTGCTCGTGGTCGACGAACAGTTCGTCCTCGCGGTCGAAGTGCGGCTCGAGATAGCAGCGCAGCGCATCGGCCAGCGAGGTCTTGAAGCGGGTCATCAGGTCGTATTTGCCTTGGGCGTAACTGAAGAAACAGCCGTAGCGAATTGCCATATCGACCTCCCCGTGAACAAACAGCCAACTGCGCACCAAGGACTGTAACAAGCTCATCCATTGCCACCTTGCGTCGGCGCAAATGGCCCGGAGCGGGCATAATGAAAAATCAAACGATCGTACTTTTTCAAACATCACAAGCGGAGACGGCAATGAAAGCGGTGGTATGCAAAGCGTGGGGCCTGCCCGACACACTGGAAGTGCAGGAGTTGCCCGACCTGGCGCCGGGACCGGGCCAGGTGGCGATCGACGTGAAAGCGGCCGGGGTGAATTTCCCCGACGTGCTGATCATCCAGGGCAAGTACCAGGTGAAGCCTCCTTTGCCGTTCACGCCTGGCAATGAGCTGGCCGGCGTGGTGCGCGCGGTCGGCGACGGTGTCGCGCACGTCAAGGTGGGCGACAAGGTGATCGCCTTCACCCAGCTGGGCGCCTTCGCCGAACAGGTGGTGGCGCCGGCGCAGGCCGTGATGCCGATGCCGCCGGGGATGGATTTCGACACGGCGGCGGCGATCACCCTCACCTACGGCACCTCGCATCACGCGGTGGTGGACCGGGCCGCGCTGAAGGCCGGCGAGACCATGCTGGTGCTGGGCGCGGCCGGCGGGGTCGGACTGGCGGCGATCGAGATCGGCAAGGCGCTGGGCGCGCGCGTGATCGCGGCCGCGTCGAGCGAGGACAAGCTGGCGGTGTGCCGCGCGCACGGGGCCGACGCCACCATCAATTACAGTGCGGGCGACCTGCGCGAGGCGATCAAGGAAGCCACCGGCGGCAAGGGGCCGGACGTGATCTACGATCCAGTCGGCGGCGCGTACGCGGAGCCGGCGTTCCGCTCGATCGCCTGGCGCGGGCGCTACCTGGTGGTGGGGTTCGCCAACGGCGAGATTCCGAAGCTGCCGTTCAACCTGATGCTGCTGAAAGGCGCCTCGGTGGTGGGGGTGTTCTGGGGCGACTTCGTGCGCAAGGAGCCGAAGGCGAACCTGGCGGCGATGCACCAGCTGCTAGGGTGGCTGGGCGAAGGCAAGATCCGGCCGCTCATTTCGAAGCGTTATCCGCTGGCCGATACGCACCTCGCGCTCGAGGACATGGCGGCGCGCAAGGTGACGGGGAAAGTGGTGATCGTGCCGTAAATCGGGACTCGGGGTCCGCGTCGTTCCGCAGGACCAGACCCCGGCGGTGAATTATTTTTTGGGCAGGAAGGCCGTGCCGAGCACGCCGTTGTCGAAGCCGGTCGCGGCATCGCCGGTCGAGGCGTAGCGGTACAGCACGGCTGAATAGATGCCGGTCAGCGCGCTGTGAAACAGCAGGGTCGCCAGCACGGCAAAAACCGTCAGCACGATCATCAGCAGCGCCAGCACGGGCAGCTTGAATACGGCGATGAAGACGGCAATCGCGATACCGCCCGCGGCGATCAGCCCCAATTGGATGATGCTGAACGCGATTCCCAGCCCGGCCTGGCCGGCGACGTTCTCGCCCCAGGTGCGCTTGAACATGCCGGCGCTCTCCTTGACCGAGGCGATCGCGCCGGCGTCGCGCGCGACCAGCACCGGCACTACGAGGAAGGTGGCGAGGGTCCAGCCGGCGCCAACCAGGGCGGTGATCCAGCGGCCGAGGAAGCCGACCCGCTCCTCGATTGCGCGCAGGATCATGCCGACCGTGGCGGCGATGACCGCGTAGCCGAGGATGGCGCCGAAACGCGAATTGGCGATCCGCAGGCCATCCTTCACGGTCGGGGCGCCGCCGTCGAGGCGCATCAGCACGCAGCCGACCAGCGCGGCGTTGCAGTAGAAGATGACGAAATACTGGACCACGTAGAACAGGAAGGCGGCCGAATACAGCACCGGGGTGACGTCAGATTCGCTGCGGATGCCGTCGAACGCGCCCATGCCGAACAGCGGCAGCGCGAAACAGGCCAGGACCATCACGAGCGCAACGCCGGATATCAGCGGGAAAACCAGCAAATGGCGGTCGGCCTTGAGCACCGTGGCGCTGGCCTTGAGCAAATCGAAACTGCGGGTGATGCGGTTGAACATGGTGGCTCCTGTCCGGATCGATGGGGCCGCAAGTTGCCTTGCGGAACAGCCTGGACAGTATCACAAGATTGACGAATTGGCACCTTGATTTGGGGCAGAGATGGGGGGGTCGGCACGACCAGCCCCCATTCGAATTACTGCGGCGGCTTGAAGAAGTCGATGACGTCCTTCTGCACCCGGGTGCGCTTGAACGGCGGCAGGCTTTGCCACACGCGCTTGCCGTACGACTTGGAGATGAGCCGCGGATCGCAGATCATCAGCACGCCGCGGTCGGTCTCGTCGCGGATCAGGCGCCCTGCCCCCTGCTTGAGGTTGATGATCGCCTCCGGCAGGGTGTGGTGCATGAAGCCGTTCATGCCCTGCTTTTCCATCACGTCGATGCGCGCGGCCAGCACCGGATCGTCCGGCGGCGCGAACGGCAGCTTGTCGATGATCACCAGGGACAGCGCCTCGCCGCGCACGTCGACGCCCTCCCAGAAGCTCTGGCTGCCCACCAGCACGGCGTTGCCGGCGTTGCGGAACGAGTCGAGCAGCTCGGTGCGCCCGCGCTCGCCCTGCACGAACAGCGGGTACTCGAGGCCGCGGTCGGCGAATTCCTTGCGCAATCGCTCGGCCACATGCTTGACCGCGCGAATCGTGGTGCACAGGAAGAAGGTGCGCCCGCCGGCCGCCTCGATCACCGGCAGCGCGCAGTCGATAACCGCGTCGGTGTAGCCCATCGCGTTCGGATCGGGCAGCCCGGTCGGCACATACAGGATGCCCTGCTGCTCGTAGTTGAAGGGACTCGGCCAGGTCTGCGCCGCCTCCCCCGCCAGGCCCATCTGGTCGGTGAAATGCTTGAAGTCGTTCTTCACCGCCAGCGTGGCCGAGGTGAAGATCCAGCTGCGCGGCGTGCCTTCGCGCTGGTTGTTGAAGATGGGCGCGATCGACAGCGGCGTCTTGTGCAGCTGCAGCGACGAGGCGAACGCTTCGACCCACAGCACGGCGTCGTCGCCCTCGACCATCTTGCCCTTGCCATCGGGCTTCCAGCCGTCCAGCGCCTGGCCCAATTCGACCGCGCGCACCCGGCACTGCTCGATGGTTTCGGCGCGCGCCGACTGGTCTTCCAGCACCTCGATCATCTCGGCCAGCTTTTCCTTGACCGTCTCGAGCGCCGGGAAGAATGGCGAGGACGCCGCGATCTGCGCCAGCGACATGCGCACGATGTCCTGCGGGAAGGTCAGGCGCAGGTCGCGGGCGGCCTTTTCGACCGCGGTGACGACCTTGGCCCAGTCCGGCCCCCCGCGCGCGTGCGCGAGGCCCTCGGCCAGCACGTCGCGGCACAGCTCGAGGATCTGCGAGGTCGACACGGTCTGGCCGAAGAACAGCGTGGCGGTGTCGGGCAGCTGGTGCGCCTCGTCGAAGATGATGGTGTTGGCCGACGGCAGCAGCTCGGCCACGCCGGTGTCTTTCAGCGCCACGTCGGCGAAGAACAGGTGGTGGTTGACCACCACCACGTCGGCCTGCTGGGCCTCGCGGCGCGCCTTCATGACGAAGCAGTCCTGGTAATACTGGCACTCGGCGCCGACGCAGTTTTCGCGGGTCGACGTCACCAGGTTCCAGATGGTGGCGTTCTCGGGCACCTTGGACAGCTCGGCCTTGTCGCCCGAACTGGTCATCTTGATGAAGCGCGAGATCTCGCGCAGGTGGCCGACGTCGTCGCGCGAGGTCATGCGGCCGTTCTGCATGGTGCGCTCGAGGTTGTAGTGGCAGACGTAGTTCGAGCGGCCCTTGAGCAGTGCGATCGAGACCGGCGCGCGCAAGGCGGCGCGCACGGTCGGGATGTCGCGCAGGAACAACTGGTCCTGCAGGTTCTTGGTGCCGGTCGAGACGATGGTCTTGCCGCCCCACATCAGCGCCGGCACCAGGTAGGCGAAGGTCTTGCCCGTGCCGGTGCCCGCCTCGGCGATGAGGGTCTTCTGGTCGGCGATGGCCTGGGCAATCGCCTTGGCCATCTCGGTCTGCGAGCGGCGCGGGGAAAAACTGCCGACCGCGGGCGCGAGCGGGCCGCCGGCACTGAACAGGCGGTCGATCTCGGCGTCGAATTTGCCGACCGGCTGGGAGCCCTGATCAGCGGCGCCGGGAAGCTGTTCGCCGGGCGCCTGGTTGGAATCGGTCAAAATGGAGTGTCAGTGAAGCGAAGACGGATCAGGCCGGAACATCCGGCACCAATTGCATTTTCAACAGGGTGATATGGTCTTTCAGCTGCAGCTTGCGCTTTTTCAGGCGCCGCAGCTGCAACTGGTCGTGGTGGCCATCGAGCACCAGCATATCTATGACCGCATCGAGGTCGCGATGTTCCACGTCGAGTTCGACGAGGCGGCGCTGGATTTCCTGGACATCTGGCATAGTGTGTTGTTCTCTACAGATTTTTACAATTCCCTTTCGAGAGAAAGCGTGGAAACGCCTACAATCGAGCGCAGTAATTAGTTACCGCTTGCAACATTCGGTGGAATCAGTGCATAGTTTAATCTACCCAGACGTTGCCGCCAACATAGATATGAATTCATACAAGATCGAAGCCGGAACAGCGCAACATATTGGAAACCGGCCGCAGCAGAACGACCGGGCCGCCGTATTTTCCGGCTCTCGCGCGCCGGGCTACATGCTGGCGGTGCTGGCCGACGGCGTGACCGGCGGCGCGGCCGCCTCCGAGCAGGTGCTGCACACGGCCAAGCTGCTGTTCGACGAATTCAAGCCGGGCGACGCCCCCAGCGTGGAACGCCTGTCCGGCCTGCTGCGCGAGATCGTCCACGAGACCCACCTGGTGATCAAGCTCAACGCCGTGGCCACCGGGACCGAGCAGCATTGCACGTTTGCCGCGCTGATCGTCACGCCGGCCGGCCAGGCGGTGTGGGCGCATGTCGGCGATTCGCGCGTGTACCGCTTCCAGAAGGCCGAGTGCAAGATGCGCACCGGCGACGCCGGCTACATCGACTACCTGATGGAAACGGACCGGCTGCCGGCCGAGGCGGCGCGCAACCATCGCCATTCCAAGCTGCTGGTCAACGTGCTGGGCAACAGCCGCAAGGAGCCCTTCGTGGCGATCGGTAGCCATGAGGCGCTGAAGGCGGGCGATATCTTCCTGCTGTGCACCGACGGCCTGTGGCATTTCTTCACCGACGCCGAACTGGGCGCGGTGCTGGCGAAAAATTCGCCGCGGCAGGCGTCCGAGATGCTGATCAACAAGGCGGGCGAACGGGCCCAGGGCAAGGGCGGCAACTGCACGATGGCGATCGTCAAGCTGGTCGCGCCGCCGAAAGAGGCGCCTAACTACAAGGTGCAGAAGATGGGCCGCGCGGTCTGATGTTGGGGTCAGGTCCGCCGGACCTGACCCCGCAGTTGAAGCTGCCGCCAGCACATTCGCGTCATCGTTTTCGACCGCGACAAAACCGGGACTAGGCGTCCCCGTCGCTCCGCCGGACCTGACCCCATGTTCGTTACTTCGCCTCCGCAGCTTTCTCTTTCTCTTTTTCCTGCTTCTTCTCTTCAACCTTGCGCTGGCGCCGTTCCGACTCCGCCTTGCGCTTCTCGTAGGCTTCCACATTGGCCGCGCGCTTCGCGGCGCCCGCCCGCTCCTCGGCCTCGATCCGCTTCACCTTCGCCGTGTGTTCGGCGGCGCGGTCCACCTTCGCCGGCGGCCTGGGCGGCGCATCGGGCGGCGGCTGGTACGGCGGCGCCGGCGGCTGGGCCGCTATCCTGGCCTCCTGTTCCTTGAACTCCTGCTCCGCCTTCGCCATCGCCTTGTCGCGTTCATCGACCCTGGCCTGGCGCTGGTAGCGTTCGGCCTCGTTCTCGATCGCGTGCAGCGCGGCGAGCGCGGTGCGGCGCTTCTCGCGCGCCTTGTCGAGGCAGTTATTGACTAGGAATTTGGTATAGCACTGCTGCTCGCTGACGGCAAATTCGGCTTCGGCTCTCGCGCGCTCGCGCGCGGCCAGCGCCAGCTTACCCTGGGCTTCGGCCACCGAATGGCTGGGCGGCGCCAACGGCGGCGGCGGCGAAGGCTTGACCGACGCGCAGCCGGCCAGCGCCAGCAGCACCATCAACAATGAAATCTGCCTGGTCATCGTAGTCTTCCCCCTGTTATGCAATCGCGTCGGCCGCGTCGCGCCGCGCCGACTCCATGTATTCGCGCGACTGCATTTCAATGATACGCGAGACGGTGCGGTGAAACTCGTTCGCCAGCATGCCTTCGGTGTACAGGTCCTCGGGCTCGACCTCGGCCGACATCAGCAGCTTGACCTTGTGGTCGTAGAACACGTCCACCAGCCAGGTGAAGCGGCGCGCCTCGGACGACTGGCCGGCCGACATCGCCGGGATCGACGACAGGATCACGGTGTGGAAGCGGCTGGCGATTTCTAGGTAGTCGTTCTGCGAGCGCGGACCGCCGCACAGGGTGGCGAAGTCGAACCAGATGATGCCGCCGGCCCGGCGCAAGGCGCGGATCTCGCGCTGCTCGATATGCACGCGCGGGTCTTCGTCGGCCGTCTCGGCGATCTTGGCGTAGGCCGTGCGCAGCGCCTGGTCGGCCGCGGCGCCGAGCGGCGTGTAATACGAATCGACCTGCTCGAGCGCGCGCTTGCGGTAGTCCACGCCGGCGTCCACGTTCATCACGTCGAGCTTTTCCTTGAGCAGCGCGATGGTCGGCAGCATGCGGTCGCGGTGCAGCCCGTCCGGGTACAGCAGGTCCGGGTCGTAGTTCGACGTCATGATGAAGGAGACGCCGTTGTCGAACAGGGCTTTGAGCAGGTTATACAGGATCATCGCGTCGGCGATGTCGGAGACGTGGAATTCGTCGAAGCAGATCAGGCGGTACTTCTTGGCGATGCGGCGCGCGACTTCGTCGAGCGGATCTGCCACGCCCTTGAGCTCATCGAGCTGGCGGTGCACGCCGCGCATGAATTCGTGGAAGTGCAGGCGCGTCTTGCGCACCACCGGCACCACCGAGTAAAAGCTGTCCATCAAAAACGACTTGCCGCGCCCCACCCCGCCCCACAGGTAGACGCCGCGCGGGACGTCCGGCCGGTTGATCAGGCGCTTGAAGCTGGACGAGCGGCGGCCCTTGTACTCGACCCATTCGTCGTAGGCGCGCTGAAGCCGGTCCACCGCGCGCTGCTGCGCCTCGTCGGACTTGTAGCCGCGCTGGGCCAGCGAATGTTGGTAAAACTCTTGGACGTTCATGGATCTGCGGTATAAAACAAAACGGGCCGGCTTGTGGCCGGCCCGCTGAGGGAACTACAATCAGAAGTTCAGCGAACGCTTGTCGACGGCAAGCATGGCTTCCTTGGTCGATTCGGACAGCGACGGGTGAGCGTGGCAGATGCGCGCGATGTCTTCCGACGAAGCGCGGAACTCCATCGCGACGACCGCTTCCGAAATCAGTTCGGAGGCCATCGGGCCGACGATGTGCACGCCCAGGATTTCATCGGTCGTCGCATCGGCCAGCACCTTGACCATGCCGGAGGTGTCGCCCAGCGCGCGCGCGCGGCCGTTCGCCATGAACGGGAAGGTGCCCGCCTTGTAGGCCGTGCCGGCCGCTTTGAGCTGCTGCTCGGTCTGGCCAACCCACGCGATTTCCGGCGAGGTGTAGATCACCCACGGGATCGTGTTGAAGTTGGTGTGGCCGTGCTGGCCGGCGATGCGCTCGGCAACCGCCACGCCCTCTTCCTCGGCCTTGTGCGCCAGCATCGGGCCGCGCACCACGTCGCCCACCGCCCACACGTTCGGCAGGCTGGTCTTGCAGTCGTCGTCCACGGCGATGAAGCCGCGCTCGTCTAACTTCAGGCCGACCGATTCGGCGTTCAGGCCATTGGTGTTCGGGACGCGGCCGATCGAGATGATCAGCTTGTCGAATTCGGCGGTCTGCTCGGCGCCGGAAGCGTCGGCATAAGCCACGGTGACCTTGTCGCCGCTCGGCGTGATCTGGCCGATCTTGCAGCCCAGGCTGATCTTCAGGCCCTGCTTGGTAAACAGCTTGTGCGCTTCCTTGGCGATCTGCTCGTCGACCGCGCCCAGGAAGGTCGGCAGGCCTTCCAGCACGGTGACGTCGGAACCCAGGCGGCGCCATACGCTGCCCATTTCCAGGCCGATCACGCCGGCGCCGATCACGCCCAGCTTGGCCGGCACGGCGTCGATCGCCAGTGCGCCAGTGTTCGACAGGATCAGCTTCTCATCGAACGGTGCGCCCGGCAGTTCGCGTGCGTTCGAACCGGTTGCGACGACGACGTGCTTGGCGGTCAGGGTTTCGGCATTCGCGCCGGTGACGCTGACCGAGTAGCCGCCTTCCGCGGTGCCGGCGAATGCGCCGCGGCCGTGGAAGAAGGTGACCTTGTTCTTCTTGAACAGATACAGGATGCCTTCGTTGTTCTGTTTGACGACGGTGTCCTTGCGCTTCAACATCTGCGGCAGGTTCAGCGACAGGCCGGCGACGTCGATGCCGTGCTCCTTGAAGCTGTGGCCGGCGTGCTCGAAATGCTCGGACGATTGCAGCATCGCCTTCGACGGGATGCAGCCGACGTTGGTGCAGGTGCCGCCTGGTGCGGGACCGCCCTTGGCGTTGGCCCATTCATCGATACAGGCGACGGAAAAACCCAGTTGCGCGGCGCGGATCGCGGCGATGTAGCCGCCAGGTCCGGCGCCGATCACGACGACGTCAAATTGTTTGCTCATTGTTTGATATTCCTAGTTTTATTCTTCGGGGACGAAAATCCACAGCAGCAGGTAGATCAAGAGGCCAAAGCCGAAGGTGACGGTAAACAGCACGAACACCAGGCGCCAGATCCACGACTCCATGCCGGACGCCTTGGCGAGGCCGCCACAGACGCCACCGAGCCAGCGGTCGGTGCGCGAGCGGCGCAATGCGCCAATCTCGCTGGCGAAGTCGCTGCCGGGCGCCGTCTTGTTCAGGTCCACGCCGGCGCCAAGCACCTTGGCCTTGGCCTGCTCATACTCGGCATCAGACAGCGCGCCGGCCTGGTGCAGTTCGTGCAAACGCTTGATTTCATCGGAGACACTCATTACGACCACCTCTCAAAAACATGGTTGGCACGCGCTGCGGGCAGCGCGCTAAGGACGACCGGTTACAGGTCCAGCAGCAGGCGCGATGGATCTTCCAGCGTTTCCTTCATCGTGACCAGGCCCAGGACGGCTTCGCGGCCGTCGATGATGCGGTGGTCGTACGACATCGCCAGGTAGTTCATCGGACGCACCACGATCTGGCCGTTTTCGACGACGGCGCGGTCCTTGGTCGCGTGCACGCCCAGGATGGCCGACTGCGGCGGGTTGATGATCGGGGTCGACAGCATCGAGCCGAAGGTGCCGCCGTTCGAGATCGAGAAGGTGCCGCCGGTCAGGTCGTCCAGGGTCAGCTTGCCTTCCTTGGCCTTGGCGCCGAATTCACCGATCTTCTTTTCGATGTCGGCGATCGACATCTGGTCGGCATTGCGCAGGATAGGCACCACCAGGCCGCGCGGCGAACCGACCGCGATACCGATGTCGAAGTAGCCGTGGTAGACGATGTCGTTGCCATCGACCGAAGCGTTGATGATCGGGTACTTCTTCAACGCGGCGACGGCGGCCTTGACGAAGAAGGACATGAAGCCCAGCTTGACGCCGTGCTCTTTCTCGAACTTGTCCTTGTACTTGTTGCGCAGGTCGATCACCGGCTGCATGTTCACTTCATTGAACGTGGTCAGGATCGCGTTGGTCGACTGCGACTGCACCAGGCGCTCGGCGATGCGGGCGCGCAGGCGGCTCATCGGCACGCGCTCTTCCGGACGGTCGCCCAGGCTGGCGATGGCCGGTGCGGCGACCTGCTGCAGCGCAGGCTTCGATGCCACGACGGTCAGCGGCGTCGGAGCGGCAGGCTTGACGCCGGCGGCGACGGCGCTGAGCGCATCGCCCTTGGTGACGCGGCCGTCCTTGCCGGTGCCGGTGACCTGGCTGGTCGTCATGGAAGCTTCCGACAGGATCTTGGCGGCGGCCGGCATGGCGATGTCGCCTTTCGACGCTGGCGATGGGGAATCGACGGCAGGCGCCGGCGCGTTCGGGGTGGCGACAGCCTTTACTTCCAGCGGGCTCACTTGCGCCGACGCTTCGGTGTCGATGATGGCGATGACTTCGCCAGCGACCACGGTGCTGCCGTCGCCCTTGATGATCTGGACGATGGTGCCCGCTGCCGGCGCCGGCAGTTCAAGGACCACTTTGTCGGTCTCGATGTCGATCAGGTTTTCGTCGCGCGCGACTGGCTCGCCGACTTTCTTGTGCCATGAAAGCATGGTCGCTTCGGCTACCGACTCCGACAGTTGTGGGACCTTGACTTCGATTTGTGCCATGAAAAAACTCCGTATTCTGTTTTGGGTGCTGCGCCCCGCTCGTGACGGGGCGCGCCGTTTTATTTAGTGAGGATGAAGCCCTTGAGCTTGGAGAACGCGGTCTCCAGCAACTCCTTCTGCTGCGCGTAGTGCTTGTCGTAGTAACCGACCGCAGGCGAAGCCGAAGCCGGACGGCCCGCGTACGCGAGGCGCTGACCCGATTCCAGGCTTTCGAAGATGTTGTGCTGGATCTGGAACCACGGACCCTGGTTCTGCGGCTCATCCTGCGCCCATACCAGCTCGGTGAAGTTCGGGAACTTCTTCAGTTCGGCCGCGAACGACTTGTGCGGGAACGGATACAGCTGCTCGACGCGGATGATGGCCACGTCGGAGGCGCCGCGCGTCTTGCGCTGCGCGACCAGGTCGTAATAGACCTTGCCCGAGCAGGCGATGACGCGCTTGACCTTCTTGCCGTCGATCTTCTCGTCCACTTCGCCGATCACGGTCTGGAACGCGCCCTTGGCGAGATCCGACAGCGGCGAGCCGGCGTCCTTGTTACGCAGCAGCGACTTCGGCGTCATGATGACGAGCGGCTTGCGGAACTGGCGCACCATCTGGCGGCGCAGCAGGTGGAAGATCTGCGACGCGGAGGTCGGCTGCACCACTTGCATGTTGTTGTCGGCGCACAGCTGCAGGAAGCGCTCGAGGCGTGCCGACGAGTGCTCCGGGCCCTGGCCTTCGTAACCGTGCGGCAGCATCATCACCAGGCCCGATGCGCGGCCCCACTTCACTTCGCCAGAGCTGATGAACTGGTCGATCACGACTTGCGCGCCGTTGGCGAAGTCGCCGAACTGCGCTTCCCAGATCGTCAGCGTGTTCGGTTCGGCGGTCGAATAGCCGTACTCGAATGCGAGTACCGCTTCTTCCGACAGCACCGAGTCGATGACGGTGAACGGCGCCTGGGTGTCGGACACGTTGCACAGCGGGACGTAGGTGCCCGCATCCCAGCGCTCGCGGTTCTGGTCGTGCAGCACGGCGTGGCGGTGCACGAAGGTGCCGCGGCCGGCGTCCTGGCCGGTCAGGCGCACGGCGTAGCCGGACGACACCAGCGAGGCGTAGGCCAGGTGCTCGCCCATGCCCCAGTCCAGGTTCATGTCGCCTCGGCCCATCGAGGCGCGGTCGGCCAGCACTTTTTCAACCAGCGAGTGGGCCTTGAACTGCTCCGGCACCACGGTGATGCGCGAAGCGAGGCGCTTCAGTTCCGTCATCGGCACGGCGGTGTCGGCGCTGTCGGTCCACTTCTTGTTCAGGAACGGCAGCCAGTCGACCGCGTACTTGTTCTTGAAGTTGGAGATGACCGGATCGACGGTGTGCTTGCCGGCGTCCATCGCGTCGCGGAACGTAGAGACCATCTTGTCGCCGCCATCGGCCGGAATCACGCCCTGGGCGATCAGCTTGTCCGCGTACAGCTTGCGGGTGCCTGGATGCTGGCCGATTTTCTTGTACATCAGCGGCTGGGTCAGCGCAGGCGTGTCCTGCTCGTTGTGGCCCAGTTTGCGGTAGCTGATGATGTCGAGGACGATGTCCTTCTGGAACTGCATGCGGTAGTCGAGCGCGATCTGGGTCGCCAGCACGACCGCTTCCGGATCGTCGCTATTGATGTGCAGGACCGGCGCTTCGATCATCTTCACGACGTCCGAGCAGTACAGGGTCGAGCGCGCGTCGCGCGGGTCCGACGTGGTGAAGCCGATCTGGTTGTTGATCACGATGTGCACCGTGCCGCCCGTGCCGTAGCCGCGGGTCTGCGCGAGGTTCAGCGTTTCCATGACCACGCCCTGGCCGGCGAATGCGGCGTCGCCGTGCACCAGGATCGGCAGCACTTGCGCGCCGTCCTTGTCGCCGCGGCGGTCCATGCGCGCCTTGACCGAGCCTTCGACGACCGGGTTGACGATCTCGAGGTGCGACGGGTTGAACGCCAGCGACAGGTGGACCGGGCCGCCCGCGGTAGCGATGTCGCTCGAGAAGCCCTGGTGGTACTTGACGTCGCCCGACGGCAGTTCGTCGCCGTGCTTGCCTTCGAATTCTTCGAACAGGTCGGCCGGGGACTTGCCCAGGGTGTTGACCAGCACGTTCAGGCGGCCGCGGTGGGCCATGCCGATGACGATCTCCTGCACGCCTTTTTCGCCGGCGCGCTGGATGGTCTCGTCGATCGAGGCGATGAACGACTCCGAGCCTTCGAGCGAGAAGCGCTTCTGGCCGACGTAGCGGGTGTGGAGGTAGCGCTCCAGGCCTTCGGCGGCCGTCAGGCGGTCGAGGATGTGGATTTTTTTCTCGGCCGGGAACGAAGGGGTCGAGCGGATCGATTCGAGCTTCTCTTGCAACCAGCGCTTTTCGGCCGGGTCGCTGATGTACATGAATTCGGCGCCGATCGAGCGGCAGTAGGTATCGCGCAGGAAGTTGATCAGGTCGCGCAGCGACGCCGTCTCCTGGCCGAAGTAGGTATTGCTGATGTTGAACTGGGTGTCCATGTCAGCATCGGTGAAGCCGTAGAACGCCGGTTCCAGTTCAGGAATCGTCGGGCGCTCCTGGCGCTGCAGCGGGTCCAGGTTGGCCCACTGCGAACCGAGGTTGCGGTAGGTGGCGATCAGCTGGGTGACGGAGACGTTCTTGCGTCCCATGTCGGCGTCGGCGGCGGCGTGCACCACGCGGATCGGGCCCTGCTTCGCGCGCTCGGCAAACGAGGCGATCACGGATGCATGGACGACGTCGGGTTTATTGGATCCATCGACCGCAGGCACGTTCTGCATGGAGTCGAAGTAGGCACGCCAATTGTCTGGCACCGAGCCAGGATTGTCGAGATAGGCCTCGTATAACTCTTCTACGTATGGCGCATTGCCACCGAACAGATACGAGTTCGCTGTCTGTTGTTGCATCATCTTGCTCACCTTTCGTTCGCGCTTCGCGAAATTGGCGGGTTAATCTAACCTTCCGCGACACGGCCTGACCGGTTAGCGGATCGCACATCAAGTTGTGGGGGAAGGACTGTAAAGCTTCGGACTAAGCTGACTGCTCATCAGAATATAGCACGCGTTATTATAAAGCAGCAGCCGATTGCGTGAAAAAGAATGACCGGTTCTGCCGCGAAAAAATGCTGCGGACGCCACGCTGTTGCCATTACACTCATGTTTTTCATGGTCGGAGAATTAACATTTTGCGCATTTCGATCGGTCACCGGCTGTTTGCCTCCGTGCTGCTGGCGATGCTCGCCGTGGCCGCCGCCGGCATCGCGCTGATGCGGCAGAACGTCACGGCCAGCTTCGGCGAGTACGCGCTGAACATCGAGCTGGACCGGCTCGGGGAATTGTCGGGGGCGCTGGCCAGGCAGTACAGCGATCGCGGGGGCTGGGACTTCCTGCCGCCATCGGCCGACGAACGGCGGCTGTGGATAGCGCGCGAACTGGAGCGCCTGGACCAGCGGCGCTTCGACGTGGCACCGCCGCCGATCAACACCGGGGTCAGGTCCGGCGGACCTGACCCCATCTCTCCGCCGGCGCCTCCAGTGCCTCCCGCGCCGCCGCTGCCCCCGCTGCCGCTATCGGCGCAATCCACGCCAGGCCTGCAAGACCGCATCACCCTCCTCGACGCCCGCGGCGCGTATCTGGCCGGCCGGCCGCTGGACTCGGGGCCGTCCGCGAAGCGCGCCATCGGCCCTTCATCTGCGCCCTTCGGGTTTCTGGCCGTGAGCCGGCCGCCGCGACCGAGCGACGCGCTGGCGCGGGCCTTCCTGCGCGAGTTGAGCGACAGCCTGGTCTGGATCGTCGGCGCCAGCATCGCGCTCAGCGCTGGCGCCGCGATGCTGCTGGCGGCGCACTTTCGCAAGCCGATCGGGCGGCTGGCCGGCGCGGCGCGCGAATTGGCCGACGGCCGCTTCGACGTGCGCCTGCCGGCCGACCGCAGCGACGAACTGGGCGAACTGGCGCACAGCTTCAACCAGCTGGCGCACAAACTGGAAGCGGCCGAACAATCGCGCCGCCAGTGGGTGGCCGACACGTCGCATGAATTGCGCACGCCGCTGTCGGTACTGCGCGCCCAGCTCGAAGCGATCCAGGACGGCGTGCGCGCGGGCGATCCGGCGACGGTGGCGTCGATGCTGCGCCAGGTCCTGTCGCTCAACAAGCTGATCGACGACCTGTACGCGCTGGCGCGCTCGGACGTGGGTACGCCCTACTACCAGCGCATGGAACTCGACCTGTGGCCGCTGGCGCTGGAGCAGGCGACGGCATTCGAGGACAAGCTGGCCGGCGCCGGCCTGCGCTTTGCCGCTGGGGCGCCGCCCGCCGCCAGCACGGCGCTGGCCGATCCGGAGTCGATGCGTCAGGTGTTAGCCAACCTGTTCGAGAACTGCGTGCGCTACACCGCGCGTGGCGGCACGGTATCGCTGCATGCGCGCACCGACGGTTCGGCAATCCATGTGACGCTGGACGACAGCGCCCCCGGCGTGCCGGAGGACGCGCTGGCGCGGCTGGGCGAACGCTTCTACCGGGTCGATGCATCGCGCAGCCGCGACAAGGGCGGCGCGGGACTTGGACTGGCGCTGTGCCGGCGCATCGTCGAGGACCAGGGCGGCACGCTGGCGTTCGCGCACTCGCCGCTGGGCGGCCTGCGGGTCGAACTGACGCTGCCGATGGTGAAGCCGTGAGCGCGCGCCTGTTCATCGTCGAGGACGAGCCGGAACTGGCGGCGCTGGTCGCCGATTATGCGCGCGCGGCGGGCTACGAACCCGTGCTGTTTGCCGACGGCGCAACGGCGCTGGCGGCGATCCGCGCCGGCGCACCGGACCTGGTCGTGCTCGACCTGATGCTCCCTGGCCTCGACGGCCTGTCGGTGTGCCGCGAGGTGCGCGCGTTTTCCGACGTTCCGATCGTGATGGTGACGGCGCGGGTGGAGGAAATCGACCGCTTGCTCGGGCTCGATGCGGGCGCCGACGATTATCTGTGCAAGCCGTTCAGCCCGCGCGAGCTGATGGCGCGCATCAAGGCGATCCTGCGGCGCGCCGGCGCGAGGGACAGGACGATCGAGGTCGACGAACAGGGACTGCGCATCCTGGTGCATCGCCGGCCGCTGGAGCTGACGCAGACCGAGTTCCAGATTCTGGCGGCGATGGCGCGCCGGCCGGGCCAGGTGTTTTCGCGCGCGCAGCTGCTCGACCTGGCGCGCGAGGACAGCCTCGACGTCACCGACCGCGCGGTCGACAGCCATATCAAGAACCTGCGGCGCAAGCTGGGCACCGCGCTGCCCGGTGTCGAGGCGATTCATTCGATCTACGGGCTGGGGTATCGGCTGGACTTATAGATTGGCGTCGTACCTGCGCAGGCAGGTACCCATACTGAGCGCGCAGAACTCTACAGCCTTTTCAGCATGGGTTCCTGCCTTCGCAGGAACGACGACGTGCGGCTCCACAATCTCTCCACAATCGGGCGGCACACTGCTGTCATACCAAGCCCAAGGAGACATCATGAAAGTCATCGCCCTGCTGCTACTCGCAGCGCTCAGCACCGCGGCCGGCGCAGCCACGCCCGGCGTCTATCATTACACCTGCACGGATAAAGGCGGCAAATGCCCACCTCCGCCGGTCCCGCCGGTGCCGCCGGTGCCGCCAGCACCGCCGGCCGCGCCGACATTGCCGGAAATCCCAGCCCAGGCGCATGCGGCCTGCGTCGGCAAGAATGCAGGCACATCGATCACGTATGTCATTTCAAAAGACGAAGTCATGACCGGCACCTGCGAAAGCGAAGGCGGCAAGATGCTGTTCATCCTGCGCTCGTATTCCAGGGCGGGATAGAGAGAAATGGGGTCCGGTCGCGGGACGAGACCCCGAACGTCAGAAGACCTTGCCGACGCCGATCAGCAGCACGTCCGAATCGCGATGGTAGTCGGTGATCACGCGGCTCCAGCTCAATTGCCCGCGCCAGTCGGGGGTGAACCGGTAGCGCATGCCGATCGTGGCGATCGGCACCAGGTGCGTTTTCGAAGGCTCGATCGCGCTGTCGCGGTTGATCCGGTCGCGCATCAGGTAGCCGCCGCCGCCCAGTTCCAGCACGGTGCGGTCGGTGAACGGCCGCAGCAGCCATAGCTGCGCAGCGGCGCCCCGGCGTTCGATCAGGCCGATGTGTCCCTCGTTCAGCGCGGTGACGCTCCACTCCATGTTCTGCGTGACCGTGTCGCGGTATTCGATGCCGTAGGCAGCCGCGCGCTCGGACTCGAAACTGTTGACGATGGCCTGGCCGCCCTGCACCATCAGCAGCCGGTCGCCCTTCCTCTCGGTCTTTTCACGCTCGCGTTCAGGAACGTTTTTCAGTTCGTAGCCGACGCCGATCAGGAGGCTGTTCGAATCGCCCTCGCCATGCGTCTTGGTGTGGTTCAGGCGCATCTCGATGTAGCCGCGCTTTTCGAGGTGCCACTTGGCGCTCAGGCTCGACAGCGTGCCCCAGCCGTGCAGGTTGCGGTAGTCGCTGGCCGCCCCGAAGCCGGTGGTGGTGTCGAAATAATAGTAGGGACCGAAGCCGACGGCGAACGAGGCGCCGTTCTCCGGCACCGGCGTATGCAGCCAGAACTGCGCGCCGAGGCCGTCGCGGTGATGCTTGCTCGGATGGCCTTCGTTGAGGTATTCCGCGCTGACCGAGGTCACTTCGTTCAGGCGCTGGGCGTACCCCAGTTCCACCCCGAACGAGCGTTCGTGCACCTTGTTGTTGTTGAGTCCGCCTGCAAGCAGGGAGGTGTCCTGGGCCGCGGCCGCGCCGCTGGCGAGCGCCAGTAAAATGACTAAGTTTTTCTTATGCATGGGGTAAATCCTTTCCTGGTCGCCATCATGCCGTTTCCCGCGATATTCGGTCGCACGGATCAGATCGTTTCACCCCTGGCCGACAGCAGCGCCGCCCAGGCCGGAATCGCATCGCGCCAGAACCCGTCCAGCGAGCCGGCTGGCGCGAGCGCCAGGCCAAGGCCGCGCGCCGCGTCCATCAAGGCCGCGACGGCGCCGGCTTCGTCGTGCGCCGTCACCGCGGCCGCGCCGGTCTGCTTCGACAGCTTCTCGCCCTGTTCGTTGCGCAGCACCGGCACGTGCAGGTAGCGCGGCGTCGGCACGCCGAGCAGGCGCTGCAGATAGATCTGGCGCGGCGTCGAGTCGAGCAGGTCGGCGCCGCGCACGATGTCGGTGACGCCCTGCTCCGCATCGTCTACCACGACCGCCAGCTGATAGGCCCAGAAGCCATCGGCGCGCTTGAGCACGAAATCGCCCGCGTCAAGCGCGAGGTGGTGTTCCACCCTGCCGGCGAAGCGGTCGACAAACGAGACGGTGTCGTCGCCCGGCTCCGGCACGCGCAAGCGCAGGCTGCGCGTGGTCTTGCCGGCGCCGAGGCCGAGGCGGCAGGTGCCGGGATAGATCGCCGAACCGTCGGGCGCCGTGCCCAGGCGCGAATCGGCGATCTCGCGCCGGTTGCAGCCGCACGGGTACGCGTGCTCCCACAAGCTGTCGAAGGCGGCCTGGTAGAGCGCGCCGCGCCGGCTTTGCCAGACCACGTCGCCATCCCAGTGCATGCCGAGCCGCCGCAGCAAATCGAGCATGCCGTCGGCGGCGCCGGGCACGCTGCGGCCCTCATCGACATCCTCGATGCGCACCAGCCATGCGCCGCCGTGGACGCGCGCGTCGAGGTAGCTGGCCAGCGCCGCCACCAGCGAGCCGGCGTGCAGCGGGCCGGTCGGCGACGGCGCGAAACGGCCGATATAGCGTGTTGACTGCATCCTATTTGGCGGGGCCCTTCGCCTCGAATTCCTTGATCGTCTTCGTGACCGATTTCGACACGTCGTTCGGCACCGCCATCGACAGCTGGTAGTGTTCGATCTCGAAACCGGTCGGGGTGCGGTGAATCACGCCAGTGGCCTGGCACACGCCCATCGACGTGTCGAGCAGTTCGTCGAACCAGACGATGTGCTTGTCGGGCGTGCTGTAGACGTTTCGCCGGATCGGCTTCATCGCCCATCCCTTTTTCCGGTCGAAGTACGGCTTCGCATACGCCTTGAACTCTTCCCTGTTCCACAGTTCGGTCTTGTCGGTGCCGATGTACACGCCGTCCTTGGCGATCTTGTCAAAGTAAGCCATGCGCGAATTGGCCGCGTCGTCGTGCCAGCCGTCGACGAAGGCGTTGACCTGCTTGGTCAGGGCGGCATCGGCGGTTTCCGCGACGGCGGCGAAGCTGGAGAGGAAGAGGCAGAAAGCGAGGATCAGGCGTTTCATATCGGCTCCGGAAAAGTTGGTGCAGCCGTCGGCGACGGTGCATGGGAGCAGATTGTACACCTCGCAATGTTGGCGGAAGTCATCCAGATTTTTTGGCAAGGTTGATACAAAGGCAGTTTCTTGCGGTAAAGTTCGCGGGAGGCCGCACCATCCCAGCGGCGGCCCGCCAGAGGATCGAAGCATGCAAGCGACAGTACCAGCGGCGCCGCCACCGGCGACAGAGGGAGCCCGCCATCGTCATTCGCGAGGACTGGGCGGCGCCCCCTGTCGCCGCGCCGGTCGCGGCGCCGGCCGCAGCGAAAATACCGCTGACTGATCCGGTCATCAAACAGGCCGTCAGCGCGACGCTTGCCGAAGTGCCCGACCGGGACAGCGCGCCCGCCAACCGCCAGGCTGCCCTGCTCGCGCCGGTATTCAGCGACGACCGTCAAAATGAGGAATTCTCGCGGCAATTCGCCGACGCCAAAATTCCCTACTGCCTGGGAAATGGCGGGCTCAAGTTCCAGCCGCCAAAGATCGGACCGATCGCATTCGGCGGACTGCTGGCGATTCCGTTCGTGGTGGTGGCGAAGGTGCGCGGCAAGTGCAAATGATTTTTCGTTCAGGCCTCCACGCGTTAGTGCGCGCTTTCATCCGCACCAATGACGATGCGGACTACGGGCCCAACCGGGTTTCTTCGAGAGCCTTGCGACGCTTGCTGGTTCGCGCGAGCGACCAGATGGCGACCCCACCGCCAACGAAACAACCAATTACTGTCAAAGCAATCACAAACGTTTGCACCTCACACCTTCCTTCCAGCTGCACTGTCCAAGTCTTTGAATACAGAGTAGTTTAGCAAGAACGAGATACAAGCCAAAATCATCACGCAGTATTTCAGCGGCAACTTCTCGACGACCATTGCCCCAACCAGATCAACCGAATACAGCACGCTGTAGAGCGCAACAAAAAATACCGCAACGCCGTTCTGCGCAGTTTTCCAGGACGGGTCGTCGGTCGAGAAATGGTCTAGCTCATTGATTGCCGAGATGTGCAACACCAAACCAAAAGCAACAAAATCGGACGCCGCAATCGCGTCAAGTGTGCCACGCCGCGTGACCAGCCAGGCAAACGCTCTTGACGCAATGGGGATAAGACCAACCAACACGGTGTACACGAGCCACCTGGTCCGTTTTTTGTGCATTGTCGGCCTCTAGGGATAAGTGCGATCGATCCTGGCGGAGAACTATCGAACAGCGATGCAGCATCGTCAACAGCCCACGTCAAGACCTGCTCACTCTTCGTGGTGCGGCGACTAAATTGAGATCACAAATCGTGATTTCAAACGCTGAATCTCTGGGGAGCCAGATCAAAACAAAAAAAAGCGAGCCGAAGCTCGCTTTTTCATTGATACCGCGGACTGATTAACGCTTGTCCATCGGCGGCACATCGCGCTTGGTCGCGCCGATGAACAGCTGGCGCGGACGGCCGATCTTCTGCTCAGGATCGGCGATCATCTCGTTCCACTGGGCGATCCAGCCGACGGTGCGCGCCATCGCGAAGATACCGGTGAACAGCGACACTGGAATGCCCAGCGCCGACTGCACGATACCCGAGTAGAAGTCGACGTTCGGGTACAGCTTGCGCGACACGAAGTACTCGTCTTCCAGCGCGATCTTTTCCAGCGCCATGGCCAGCTTGAACAGCGGGTCGTCGTGCAGGCCCAGCTCGTCGAGCACCTCGTGGCAGGTCTCGCGCATCAACTTGGCGCGCGGGTCGAAGTTCTTGTAGACGCGGTGACCGAAGCCCATCAGCTTCACGCCCGAGTTCTTGTCCTTGACCTTCTCGATGAAGGCCGGGATGTTCTCGACGCTGCCGATTTCCTTGAGCATGTTCAGCGCAGCTTCGTTGGCGCCGCCGTGCGCAGGGCCCCACAGGCAGGCGATGCCCGCTGCGATACAGGCGAACGGGTTGGCGCCCGACGAGCCGGCCAGGCGGACGGTCGAGGTCGAGGCGTTCTGCTCGTGGTCCGCGTGCAGGATCAGGATGCGGTCGAGCGCGCGCACCAGCACGTCGTTGACGACGTACTCTTCGCACGGATTACCGAACATCATGCGCATGAAGTTGGCGCTGTACGACAGGTCGTTGCGCGGGTACATGAACGGCTGGCCCATCGAGTACTTGTACGACATCGCGACCAGGGTCGGCATCTTGGCGATCAGGCGGATCGCCGACACTTCGCGGTGGTGCGGGTCGTTGATGTCGAGCGAGTCGTGATAGAACGAGGCCAGCGCGCCGACCGTGCCCACCAGCACCGACATCGGGTGCGCGTCGCGGCGGAAGCCGCGGAAGAAGAATTGCATCTGCTCGTGCACCATGGTGTGCTTGGTGACGGTCTCGTCGAACTTCTTGCTCTGCGCGGCGTTCGGCAGTTCGCCGTTCAGCAGCAGGTAGCAGGTGTCGAGGAAGTCGCAGTGCTCGGCCAGCTGCTCGATCGGGTAGCCGCGGTACTGCAGCTCGCCCTTGTCGCCGTCGATGTAGGTGATCGACGAGTTGCAGGCGGCGGTCGACATGAAGCCTGGGTCGTAGGTGAACTTGCCGGTCTGGGCGTACAGCTTGCGGATGTCGATGACGTCCGGGCCGACGGTGCCCTTGTAGATCGGCATGTCGATGGCGGCGCTGCCATCGGAGAACGACAGGGTGGCTTTGGTATCGGAGATATTCATGGCACTTCCTTCTTGGGTGCGGGACAACAAAATAAAAAAACGGACCGGGTTCCTACGCTTGCCGCAGCCGCGCGAGCAAGGCGCGCACCTGCGGCAGATCGACCTCGCCTTCGGGCTCGGCACGCGCGAGCAGCAGGTCCATCAGCGGTTGGTCCGCCAGGTCCAGCAGCCGCGTCAGCGCATCGACATCCTCGTCGCTCAGGTCGGCCTCATGCGCATCGAGGAAGCGCGTCAGGATCAGGTCGTTTTCGAGCAGCCCCCGGCGGCTGCGCCAGCGCAGGCGGGCGCGGTTGGCCGGGTCGGATTGATGCGTAGTCACACTAGAGTCCGTTGTTGGGTCAACATCATACTCCGCCTGCCCGCGAAAGGCAGTACGGTAGTATTACTGTACTTAAATGGCGCGACGCACCATCAGTTCCTTGATCTTGCCGATCGCCTTGTTCGGGTTCAACCCTTTCGGGCAAACGTCGACGCAATTCATGATCGAGTGGCAGCGGAACAGGCGGTACGGATCTTCCAGGTTGTCCAGGCGCGCGCCGGTCGCTTCGTCGCGCGAATCGGCGATGAAGCGGTAGGCTTGCAGCAGGCCAGCCGGGCCGACGAACTTGTCCGGGTTCCACCAGAACGACGGGCATGAGGTCGAGCAGCAGGCGCACAGGATGCACTCGTACAGGCCGTCGAGCTCTTCACGCTCGGTCGGCGACTGCAGGCGCTCTTTCTCAGGGCGGATCGAGTCGTTGATCAGGTACGGCTTGATCGAGTCGTACTGCTTGAAGAACTGGGTCATGTCGACGATCAGATCGCGGATCACCGGCAGGCCTGGCAGCGGACGCAGCACGATCGGCTGGGTCAGCTCGTTCAGGTTGGTGGTGCAGGCCAAGCCGTTCTTGCCGTTGATGTTCATCGCGTCCGAACCGCACACGCCTTCGCGGCACGAGCGGCGCAGCGACAGCGAGTCGTCAACGTCGGACTTGATGCGCTGGAGCGCGTCGAGCAGCATCTTGTCGTTGTCCTGCAGTTCGACGGTGACGTCCTGCATGTACGGCTTGGCGTCGCGGTCAGGATCGTAGCGGTAGATTTTCAGTTTTACGGTGCGTGTCATGTTCTGACCTTAGAAAGTACGTGGTTTCGGCTTGAAGGTGTCGACCGTCAGCGGCTTGGTGATGACAGGCTTGTACTCGAGGCGGTTGCCTTCCGAGTACCAAAGCGTGTGCTTCATCCAGACGTCGTCGTCGCGGGTCGGGTAGTCGCTGTGCGCGTGCGCGCCGCGCGATTCCTTGCGGGCGACGGCCGAGGTGATGGTCGCCTTGGCGGTCTCGATCAGGTTGTCCAGCTCGAGCGCTTCGACGCGCGCGGTGTTGAACACTTTCGACTTGTCCTTGAACGACACGTGCTTGCGGCGCTCGTCGAGCTTCATGATCTCGGCGTAGCCCTGCTCGAGCAGCGCGTCGGTGCGGAACACGCCGCAGTACTTCTGCATCGTGGCGCGGATCGCGTTGGCGACGTCCTGCACCTTCTCGGTGCCGTTCGAGTTCTCGAGGGCGTTGAGGCGGTTCATCGCGAAGTCGGCGGCGCCTTCCGGCAGCGGCTTGTTTTCCTTCTGCTTCAGGTTCGACGCGACGACGTGGTTGCCGGCCGCGCGGCCGAACACCACCAGGTCGAGCAGCGAGTTGGTGCCCAGGCGGTTGGCGCCGTGCACCGACACGCAGGCGCACTCGCCGATCGCGTACAGGCCGTTGACCACGGCGACCGGGTTGCCGTCTTTTGGTGCGACGACCTGGCCGTGGATGTTGGTCGGGATGCCGCCCATCTGGTAGTGAATCGTCGGCACGACAGGAATCGGTTCCTTGGTCGCGTCCACGTTGGCGAACTTGTGGCCGATTTCCAGGATCGACGGCAGGCGCTTGGCGATGGTGTCGGCGCCGATGTGGCGCAGGTCCAGCAGCACGTGGTCCTTGTTCGGACCGCAGCCACGGCCTTCCTTGATTTCCTGGTCCATCGAACGCGACACGAAGTCGCGCGGCGCCAGGTCTTTCAGGGTCGGCGCGTAGCGCTCCATGAAGCGCTCGCCGTTACTGTTGATCAGGATGCCGCCTTCGCCGCGCACGCCTTCGGTGATCAGCACGCCCGCGCCGGACACGCCGGTCGGGTGGAACTGCCAGAACTCCATGTCCTGCAGCGGCAGGCCGGCGCGTGCCGCCATGCCCATGCCGTCGCCGGTGTTGATGAACGCGTTGGTCGATGCGGCGAAGATGCGCCCTGCACCGCCGGTGGCCATGATGGTGGTCTTCGCTTCGAGGATCATGCACTCGCCCGTTTCCATCTCGAGCGCGACCACGCCGACCACGTCGCCGTCGGCGTCGCGGATCAGGTCGAGCGCCATCCACTCGACGAAGAAGTGGGTGCGTGCGCGGACGTTGCGCTGGTACAGCGTGTGCAGCAGCGCGTGGCCGGTGCGGTCGGCAGCGGCGCAGGCGCGCTGCACCGGCTTCTCGCCGAAGTTGGCGGTGTGGCCGCCGAACGGACGCTGGTAGATGGTGCCGTCAGGGTTGCGGTCGAACGGCATGCCGAAGTGTTCGAGCTCGTAGACGACCTTCGGCGCTTCGCGGCACATGAATTCGATCGCGTCCTGGTCGCCGAGGTAGTCGCCGCCCTTGACGGTGTCGAACATGTGCCAGTACCAGTCGTCCTCGCTCATGTTGCCCAGCGAGGCGCCGATGCCGCCCTGCGCCGCGACGGTGTGCGAACGGGTCGGGAATACTTTCGACAGCACGGCGACATTCAGGCCGGCTTCGGCCAGCTGCAGCGAGGCGCGCATGCCCGAGCCGCCGGCGCCGATGATGACCGCATCGAAGCGGCGGGTAGGGATTGCAGTTTTAGTAGCTGCCACGATTACACGCTCCAGAGAATTTGTACTGCCCATGCGGCGCAGACGACCAGCCACACGATGGTGAGGATTTGCAGGGTCAGGCGCAGGCCGACCGATTTCACGTAGTCCATCCAGATGTCGCGCACGCCGACCCAGGCGTGGTAGAACAGCGCCGCGAAGGTGACCAGCGAGAACAGCTTGAACCACTGGTGCGCGAACAGGCCGGCCCAGCCTTCATAGGTGAAGTTGTGGCCGGACAGGAAGGAGAACAGCAAGGTGAAAGTGTAGAGCGCCATGACGATGGCGGTGATGCGCTGCGCCAGCCAGTCCTTCAGGCCGTAGTGGGCGCCGACGACCAGGCGTTTTGGGCCGATGTTGTTATTGTTAGCCATCTCAGAAGACTCCGAACAGTTTGAGGGCGGTGACGAAAGTGAGGAACAGGCTGGCCGCCAGCACGGTGGCCGCGCTCTTGCGAGCCGAGTCCTTGTCCAGGCCCATGTGCAGGTCCATGAACAGGTGGCGCAGGCCGGCGCAGAAGTGCTGGAAGTAAGCCCAGCACAGTGCCAGGATCACCAGCTTGACGAGGGGGTGCTGCGCGATGCCGGCGAAGTACTTGAAGGTGTCTTCCGAGAGCAGGCTCATCTGGAAGAGGTAGAGGATGACCGGCAGGGCCACGAACATTGCGAACCCGCTGATGCGGTGCAGGATCGATACGACGCCGGCCAGCGGCAAGCGGTAGTTGCTCAACTCGGTAACGTGGATGTTACGGAATTGCGGCCGCTGTTTTTTTGGACCTTCGCGCACGGCTTCGGACATGAAACACCTCCCTTAAACTGACAGACAAAAAAGAAAACCCGCTATTTTCGACGATTTATTGCATCGCAACAATATCTAAATCGCCGAACCTGAAAATTTTTCGGTAAACCCACTCATTTTAATCCCATCGGCCTCTCGCTGCTGACCTGCCAGAATGTCGTACCTGCGAAGGCAGGTACCTATACTGACTCAGCTCCCCTACTCACTTTCGCTCAGCATGGGTACCTGCCTTCGCAGGTACGACGCGCCTGAATATCGGACCGATATTTACGACAATTCGTTCTGGTAATGATGGTGCGCGGTCAGATAAAGCCCGCGGCGCAGTTCGACCGCCTTGTCGCCGTACGTGAACGACACCCGCTCGGCGCACAGCAGCGGCGTGCCCTCGCCCACCCCGAGCAGCGCGGCCGCGTCAGGCTCGGCGCCGACCGCGCGGATCTTCTCCGTGGCGCGGATCATGCGCGTGCCGAACTCGGACTCGAACAGGCCGTACATCGGCCCCTTGTACTGGTCGAGGCGCTCGGCCGTCAGCCCCTTGAAGATGGCGCCAGGCAGCCACAGCTCTTCGAGGATGGTCGGCGCGCCGTCGAACGACATCAGGCGCTTGATGAAAATGACGGCGTCGCCCGCCTTCAGATCGAGCAGGCCCGCCACTTCGGGCGGCGCGCGCAGGCGCCTGACCTCGAGGATGCGGTTGTCGGGATGGTGCGGCACGCCTTCGTCGGGCACCAGCTTGAGGAAGCGGAAGTGGGCGCGCTCTTCATGGTGGGTCGACACGAACGTGCCCTTGCCCTGCCTGCGCATCACCAGGTTCTCGGCCGCCAGCTCATCGATCGCCTTGCGCACCGTGCCCTGGCTGACCTTGAAGCGGGCCGCCAGTTCGACTTCGCTGGGAATCAGTTCGCCCGGCTTCCACTCGCCCGATTGCAGGCTTTGCGTGAGCAGCGCCTTGATCTGCTGGTACAGCGGGCTGAAAGTCGGCAGGTTGCCGGATCCGCCGCCCTGCGCGCCAGCCCCGCTGGGCGTGCTCGCATCGTCGGTCGGCTGGGACGGGAGTGAATTCATAGACCGCGATTTCACCACAATTGGGCTTTCCAGTCCAGCAATAACCCGAAAAATTAGCTGTCTTATATAAGACATATGATATAAATTGACAGATGACTCTGCCGAGCCTACACTCGCGGTCGATCCGGCTTGTGCACGCGCCGACCGCGGCCCCGCCGACGGTTGCTCGATGTGCAGTTTTGGTATGATTGCAGTTTTTCCCGGCCGACGCTCGGGAACAAGCGTATCCTCGGCTTCGACCGTTTTTCTTTCCCACTTTGGAGATTCTCATGGCTAAAACCCCAATGCGCGTTGCCGTTACCGGCGCCGCCGGCCAGATCGGCTATTCCCTGCTGTTCCGCATCGCTAACGGCGACATGCTGGGCAAAGACCAGCCGGTCATCCTGCAACTGCTGGAAATCCCCGACGAGAAAGCCCAGAAAGCGCTCAAAGGCGTGATGATGGAAATCGACGACTGCGCATTCCCGCTGCTGGCCGGCATGACCGCGCACAGCGACCCGATGACCGCGTTCAAGGACGCCGATTTCGCCCTGCTGGTTGGCGCGCGTCCACGCGGCCCAGGCATGGAGCGCAAGGACCTGCTCGAAGCGAACGCCCAGATCTTCACCGTGCAGGGCAAGGCGCTCGACGCCGTCGCCTCGCGCAACGTCAAGGTGCTGGTGGTCGGCAACCCGGCCAACACCAACGCCTACATCGCCATGAAATCGGCGCCGTCGCTGCCGGCCAAGAACTTCACCGCCATGCTGCGCCTGGACCACAACCGCGCCCTGTCGCAAGTGGCCGCCAAGACCGGCAAGCCAGTCGCCTCGATCGAGAAGCTGGCCGTGTGGGGCAACCACTCGCCGACGATGTACGCCGACTACCGCTTCGCCACCATCGATGGCAAGTCGGTCAAGGACATGATCAACGACGACGCCTGGAACCGCGACACCTTCCTGCCAACCGTCGGCAAGCGCGGCGCGGCGATCATCGAAGCGCGCGGCCTGTCGTCGGCGGCGTCGGCTGCCAACGCGGCGATCGACCACATGCACGACTGGCACTTGGGCACCGGCGGCAAGTGGACCACCATGGGCATCCCGTCGGACGGCTCGTACGGCATCCCGAAGGACACCATGTTCGGCTTCCCGGTCACGGTTGAAAACGGCGAGTACAAGATCGTCCAGGGCCTGGCCATCGACGAGTTCTCGCAAGAGCGCATCAACCTCACGCTCAAGGAACTGACCGAAGAGCGCGAAGGCGTCGCCCACCTGCTGGCCTAAGCAGAACGCGGCGCGCCACGTGGAGCCATCCAGCCCACCAGTTCGCCGCAAGCCCCGTGCCGCCCCGAGCGGCACGGGCGCTGTCGCACCTCAAACATCCCGCATGCATCCTTCCGAAGTCCTCTTTCAAGGCAAGCGCCAGCCGCTGCTGCTGCCCGCCTGCGACCATTACGCCGGCTCCGAAAAGCTGATGCGCAAGTCGATGGCGCTGCAGCAGGAGCTCGGGCCGCTGTTCGACATCACCTTCGACTGCGAAGACGGCGCCGCCGCCGGCTTTGAAAAGGAGCATGCCCAGCTGGTTGCCGCGCTGATCAACGATGAAGGCAACCGCTTCAACCGCATCGGCGCGCGCGTGCACGATCCGCGCAGCACCCATTTCGCCGCCGACGTCGCGGCCATCGTCGGCGCCTGCGCCAACAAGCTCGCGTACTTGGTAATCCCGAAGGTCGAAAGCCTGTCGGACGTCACCCGCGTGATCGAATTCGTCAACCGCTACGCCGCGCCCGCGGGCCGCGCCAGCCTGCCGATCCACGTGCTGATCGAAACCCACGGCGCCCTGCGCGACGCCTGGGATATCGCCGCCCTGCCGCAGGTCGAATGCCTGTCGTTCGGGATCATGGATTTCGTCTCGGCCCACTACGGCGCCATTCCCGGCAGCGCGATGCGCACCCCGGGCCAGTTCACCCACCCGCTGGTGGTGCGCGCCAAACTGGAGGTCGTCGCGGCATGCCACGCCCACGGCAAGGTGCCGTCGCATAATGTGACCACCGAAATCAAGGACAGCGCGGTGGTCGCCAATGACGCCACCCGCGCCGCCGGCGAGTTCGGCTTCACGCGCATGTGGAGCATTCACCCCGACCAGATCAAGCCGATCATCAAGGCCTTCACGCCGCGCCTGTCGGAAGTGAACGAGGCCGCGAACATCCTCACCGAGGCGATCAACGCCAACTGGGGCCCGATTTCCCAGCACGGCCGGCTGCACGACCGGGCCAGCTATCGCTATTTCTGGACCGTCCTGCAGCGCGCCAAGCTGGCCGGCCTGGCGCTGCCCGATAACGCGGCGGCGCTCGTCAACTACGCAACACAACCGGAAGCCACTTAATGTCCAATACTTTCAAGCAGTCCCTGATCGCCGCAAGCCTTGCGCTGGCCGCCGCCAGCCTGTGCGCCGCGCCCGCCTTCGCCGCGGCGCAAAAGAAGCCGGCCAAGGCCGCCAAGACCGTCAAGGCCAAGGCCGCGCAGGAAGAAGCGATCCCGGACGGACCGGACGCCGATATCACCGACACCACCACCACCGAGTACAGCTGCGAACTCGGTAACAAGGTCACGATCTACCATAACGACAACGACGATTCGCACATCGCGCTGCGCTGGAAGAAGCGCATCCACCGGCTGGAAAAAGTCGGCACGACCACCGGCGCGCAGCGTTACGAGAACACCACGTTCGGCCTGCTGTGGATCGGCATCCCGTCGAAGGGCATGCTGCTCGACGCCAAACTGAACCGCCAGCTGGCCAACGAATGCAAGGACGCCGATCAGTCGCGTCCCGATTTCGTGCCGGCCGCGCGGGTCGCGAAGACCGTCTCGACCAAGGTGAAGGAAGTCGTCGAGCCGATCGTGCCGCCGCTGCCGGCCGCGGCTGCCGCGGCTGCCGCGGCACCTGCCGCTGCAACTGCTCCTGCCGCTGCAACTGCTCCTGCCGCTGCAGCTGCTCCTGCCGCCGCGACTGTTCCTGCAGCTGCTCCTGCCGCTGCAGCTGCTCCTGCCGCTGCAACTGCACCTGCCGCTGCAACTGCTCCCGCCGCTGCAACTGCTCCTGCCGCCGCGACTGCTCCTGCAGCCGCAACTGCTCCTGCCGCAGCCGTGGTCGAACCAGCCGTGGCGCCGCAACCGGCGCCGCAGCCGCAGCCGGCGCCGGCCCCTGCCCCGGCCGCAGCCGAACCAAAAGCCACACCGATTTAATCGAACAACAAAACACCACTGAAGGAGAGGTCATGTCCCGCAACACTCTGAACACGCTCAAGGAATTCAAACTATCGGCTGGCAAGAAAGGCCAGTTCTACTCGCTGCCCGCGCTGGAAAAAAGCCTTGGCGTGAACATCTCGCGCCTGCCGGTGTCGATCCGCATCGTGCTCGAATCGGTGCTGCGCAACTGCGACGGCAAGAAGGTCACTGAAGAACACGTGCGCCAGCTGGCCAGCTGGGCGCCGGCCGGCGAGCGCACCGAAGAGATTCCGTTCGTGGTCGCGCGCGTTGTGCTGCAGGACTTCACCGGCGTTCCGCTGCTGGCCGACCTGGCCGCGATGCGCAACGTCGCCCACAAGATGGGCATGAACCCGAAGAACATCGAGCCGCTGGTGCCGGTCGACCTGGTGGTCGACCACTCGGTCACGATCGACCATTTCCGCGAAAAGGGCGCGCTGGACCTGAACATGAAGCTGGAATTCTCGCGCAACAACGAGCGCTACCAGTTCATGAAATGGGGCATGCAGGCCTTCGACACCTTCGGCGTCGTGCCTCCTGGCTTCGGCATCGTCCACCAGGTCAACCTGGAATATCTGGCGCGCGGCGTGCACAAGTCCGGCGACAACACCTACTACCCTGACACCCTGGTCGGCACCGACTCGCACACCACCATGATCAACGGTATCGGCGTGGTCGGCTGGGGCGTGGGCGGCATCGAAGCCGAAGCCGGCATGCTGGGCCAGCCGGTCTATTTCCTGACCCCGGACGTGATCGGCGTGAACCTGACCGGCGCGCTTCGCGAAGGCTGCACCGCGACCGACCTGGTCCTGACCATCACCGAACTGCTGCGCAAAGAGAAAGTCGTCGGCAAGTTCGTCGAGTTCTTCGGCGAAGGCACCGAGTCACTGTCGCTGACCGACCGCGCCACCATCGCCAACATGGCGCCTGAATACGGCGCGACGATGGGCTTCTTCCCTGTGGACGACGCCACCGTCGAATACTTCGAAGGCACCGGCCGCACCGCCGACGAAATCACCGCGTTCCAGAACTACTACAAGGCGCAGGGCATGTACGGCATCCCGAAGGCCGGCGAGATCGACTACACCCGCGTCGTCACGCTCGACCTGGCAACCGTCACCCCGTCGCTGGCAGGCCCGAAGCGTCCTCAGGACCGTATCGAACTGGGCAACGTCAAGGCCAACTTCGCCGACCTGTTCTCCAAGCCGACCACCGAAAACGGTTTCAACAAGCTGGCCGACGACCTGACCAACGTCTACACCACCAGCAATGGCGTGCACGTGAAGAACGGCGACGTGCTGATCGCCGCGATCACCTCGTGCACCAACACCTCGAACCCGAGCGTGATGCTGGCCGCCGGCCTGCTGGCCAAGAAGGCCGTCGAAGCGGGCCTGACCGTCGCGCCGCACATCAAGACCTCGCTGGCTCCCGGCTCGCGCGTCGTCACCGAGTACCTGACCGCCGCCGGCCTGCTGCCGTACATGGAAAAGCTGGGCTTCGGTGTGACCGCCTACGGCTGCACCACCTGCATCGGCAACGCCGGCGACCTGACGCCTGAAATGAACCAGACCATCACCGACAACGACATCGTCGCGTCGGCGGTCCTGTCGGGCAACCGCAACTTCGAAGCGCGGATCCATCCGAACATCCGCTCGAACTTCCTCGCTTCGCCACCGCTGGTCGTCGCCTACGCAATCGCCGGCAACATGACGATCGACCTGATGACTCAGCCGGTCGGCAAGAACGCCGATGGCCGCGACGTCTACCTGGGCGACATCTGGCCGACCTCGCAGGAAGTGGCCGCGATGATGAAGTTCGCGATGAACGCATCGACCTTCAAGGCCAACTACTCCGACGTCAAGAACGCGCCGGGCAAGCTGTGGGAGAAAGTCACGACCGTGTCCGGCCAGGTCTACAACTGGCCCGAGTCCACCTACATCGCCGAGCCGCCGTTCTTCGCCGACTTCGATATGACCCCGAAAGCCGCCGCCACCGGCATCACCGGCGCGCGCGCGCTGGGCGTGTTCGGCGACTCGATCACCACCGACCACATCTCCCCGGCCGGCTCGATCCAGGAAAACGGCCCAGCGGGCAAATGGCTCAAGGCCAACGGCGTGATGAAGGCCGACTTCAACTCGTACGGCTCGCGCCGCGGCAACCACGAGATCATGATGCGCGGTACGTTTGCCAACGTGCGCATCAAGAACCGCATGATCCCGGCCAAGGCCGACGGCTCCGCGGTCGAAGGCGGCATCACGATCCACCAGCCGAGCGGCGAACAGATGTCGATCTACGACGCGGCGATGAAGTACATCGACGACGGCGTGCCGACGATGGTGTTCGGCGGCGAAGAGTACGGCACCGGCTCGTCGCGCGACTGGGCGGCCAAGGGCACCCAGCTGCTGGGCGTGAAGGCAGTGATCACCCGTTCGTTCGAGCGCATCCACCGTTCCAACCTGGTCGGCATGGGCGTGCTGCCGCTGCAGTTCATCGGCGACGACAGCGTGCAGACGCTGGGCATCACCGGCAACGAGACGTTCGACCTGAAGGGCCTGGAAGGCGAGATCAAGCCGCAGCAACTGGCGACGCTGGTGATCCACCGCGCCAACGGCGAGACCACCGAAGCGAAGGTGCTGCTGCGTATCGACACCCCGATCGAAGTGGACTACTACAAGCATGGCGGCATTCTGCCGTTCGTCCTGCGCCAGCTGCTGGCCGCGTAAGCAAGCCGCGTCGCACATGAAAAACGCCGGATTCGTCCGGCGTTTTTTTCTTGGGCGCCAGCTTTCTTTCCTACGCGAACCACTGATTCTAAAGGGAGGGATTGTCGAAATCCTTTACAGCGATCGCGCCATTGCTTTGCCCTTCCATGAGCGCCAGAGCCAGTTTGGTTCCCGGCACAATGTTTGCTTGTTAAATCCTCCGTTTCGCTCTTCTCGTTGAACAACGCTATGAACAACAAATTCACAGGAGAATACTATGGAGAAAAAAAATCCCCCGACTAGGCTCAAGCAGGGGAAAATCATCCTGTCGGCCTTCCTCGGCTGCTTGTGCGCCCTGCAGGGAAGTCCTGCGACCGCCGGGATTGCCTACACGGGACTCAACGCTTCCGAATATTATTTCCAGGATTCTGCCGCCAGCCTCCAGTTCACGCAGGCCAGCATTTCCTTTTCCATGGCAAGCCAGGCGCAAACGGATTTCGACAGCGTCACCCTGACGACCCCACTCGGCGCGGCAACCTCATATGCCTATCGGCCGCGCCTCGTTTCGAACGGGACATACAGCGCGGGTATCACCGGAGGGGTGCAAAGCGGCAGCGATGCGACGGCGGCGATGGCGCAAATGAACGCAGCGTTTCCATTTGGCACCTACACAATCGAGGCCGCCAACAGTTCAACCGGCGCCAGGCAGACGGCACGACTGGATTACGATTTCAATCATTGGCCGACAGTGCCCGGCGGCCTGGGCGAAATCGCCATTCCGGCGATGAGCGCATCGAGTTATGCCACGCTGCAGGGCGTCAACGCCACGGTGCAACACTCGTTGAATTTCAATTCCTTCGTCGCCGATGGCATTCCGCTGTCGCCGGGAGAAGTCACGCCCTCAGTCAGGGTCGCCATTTACAAGGAAGACGGATCGCCCGTCTATGTCTCGGCGCCCATGCCGATGACGACCACCAGCCTTTTACTGCCCGCCAACACGCTTGCGGGCAACACAAAATACCAATATGTCCTTCAATTCAGTAATCTCGACCATTGCGGAGGAGCGCTCAACTGTGGCACCGGCAACCCGGTCGGCTTCTATCGCAATTTCATTACGAGCACGCTGGGCCAATTCACGACCGGGCCAATCAACGGATCGGTCACCTCGTTGACGCTGCAAGGGGGCACTGCGAACAATCCGACGCCGCTGACGCACCAGGGCGAGATCGGACAATTGAACGGAACCATCGGTGGCGTCGGGTCGATGGCGTTTTACGAATTCTATTGGCAGGGCGGCCTGTTCCGGGCGAATTCGGTTCTGACCGACGCCGACCCGCAGGCGATCTTCGAGTTCGCGCTGCTCGATGCGATTGGCGTCGAACTGGACAAGCTTGCGCTGAATGCAGCCGATAATTTCACGGGAGACTTGCAGCGGTTCCTGAACCCGGGAACCTATCGCGTCGGCCTGAGGTCGGTGACGGAATTCGATCCGGCATACGTCATCACCTTCGATACGCCGATCAGGGGCAATGCCGTGCCGGAGCCAGGTACGGCGGCCCTCGCCGCGCTGGCCGCCGCCATCATGGCGCTTGCACGCCGGCGGCGGACAGCGCCGGCGCGCGGGTGACGCGGTTTGGCAAAACGCGCAATCCGATCGAAGTGGCCCGCCCAGCGCGGGCCACTTTTTTTCCGGGTTCTTTCGAAGGAGCCCAGCGCGAACCTGAGAGTTCATGGAAGAAGGCCGAATCAACTACAATACGAGTTCAATTCAATCATCATAAAGCGCCATGCGTCGTCCATCCAAAGATCCATCCAATAGACTCTCTGCCGAGAGCCAGCGCCTCGCCAGCCTTTCACAGGCCATCGCGCAGGCCGGCAGCCGCATCGAAGAGCGCGTGCTGGAGCAGCAACTGGATACGCAGCTGCAGAAACTGCTCAAGTCGGGCCACCAGGACACCGTCGACGCCACCCTCAACATGCTGTTCAAGGATGACCTGAACGGCTACGACACCTTGATGGAAGGCGTCGAAGCGATCAGCGAATCGTCGACCATGACGGAGCTGGTCGATGGCGTCGAAACCGGTTGGCAGGCGCTGCTGGTGGCCGCGCCGATCCTGGCCTGGACGCGTTTTTCCATCGGCTCGGGCAACATCCCGGCCGAGCTGCTGACCACCCTGTCGGCGCATTTCTCGGCGCACCTGCTGGCCGACGGCACCCGCGTGGCGATGGCGCCGACCTTGTACTCGATCGACCAGCTGCCGCGCACCCACGTCGAAGCCTACGCCATCACGCACAAGCTGGCGCAGGCGGCCTTCAAGGGCGGCGGCATCAAGCCGGCCAGCCGGCCGCCGGAAACCGCGCCCTTCCTGGCCGACACCCGCTACTTGCTGGCCGCGGTCGTGGCGCCGCTGGGCGCGCCGATGTTCCGCTGGCAGGAGACGCAGCACCAGGTCGATTTCGCCGGCGAGCGAGCGCGCGCGCTGAACCGGTGGCGCGAGCAGGCCACGCCGAACGTCGCGCGGCTGCTGCCGGGCTGCGGCATCGAGCTGCTGCTGCCCGAGGCGTATTACGTCGCATGCCGCGAAGCCGACAAGCTGATTCGCCCGGTGTCGATCCGCGCCGCGGTGCATTATCTGACCAACACCCTGGGCATCGAGCCGGGCGACCTGCGCGCGGTGATCGCCGGCTTCGGCGAGGAATCGGCCGACGGCCAGATCGACGAGTACCGCGTCGGCTTCACCCTGCGCGCGGAGTCCGACGTCATCTACGGCATCGTGTGGCCGCTGTACGGGCAGGAAGACGAAGACGGCACGCCGGTCGAGGGCCTGGGCAATATCGGCACGGCCGGTGAGCTCGATGCGCCGCGCGCGCCGATCGACGAGATCATCGCGCACCTGAACGAAGCGGGCGTGACGCACGTGAAGAAGCACAGCGAGCGCTTCGTGGTCGAGTACTGCGACGATTGCGGCGCGCCCTACTTCGCCGATCCGGCGGGCGACCTGGTGCATGCCGAGATGCCGGAAGATACACCGCAAGGGGGCGAGCACTTCCACTAAGGCTCGCGGCTGCGACAAAGATGGGGTCAGGTCCGTGGGACCAGACCCCTTTTTTTCGCCTGTCGTTCCTGCGCAGGCAGGAACCCATGCCGGCTTTGCACATACTCAGCATGGGCTCCTGCCTGCGCAGGAGCGACACCCAGGGTCTACGCCTTGTGATAGGTCCCGATCAGCTCCGCCTTGGCCAGCACATGCTTTTCCATCGCCTTCTCCAGCTGCTGCTTGGTGGGCTGCTTCAGGTCGGGCAGCATGGTGTCGAGCGCGTACAGCTTGAAGAAATAGCGATGACGCCCGATCGGCGGGCACGGTCCGCCATAGCCGGCGCGCTTCCAGTCGTTCAGCCCGTCGAGCGAGCCGGACGGCGAATGCCTGCCGGCCTGCTCCAGCGCCGATACTTCCGGCCCCAGGTTGTACACCACCCAGTGCACCCACGTTCGCTGCGGCGCCGCCGGATCGGGAGCGTCGGGATCGTCGACGATCAGCGCGTAGCTTTTGGTCTCGGCCGGTGCGCCGGACCAAGCCAGCGGCGGCGAGATGTCGTTGCCTTCACAGGTGTAGATCGGCGGGATCGGCCCGCCGGCGTCGAACGCGGTTGAAGTCAGTGTCAGCGTCATGGAATCCTCCGCAATGATGTCACGGAGGATTTTGCGCTTTTTTGCGGTTTGGGAGAGCGCGCATTATTTCTGGCGTGCTGTCAACGCGCCGAATTGATGGGATGCACGCTGATCCAACTTCTCACATAATCAACCATCGCGTATTTGGCACGAAGGCGGACTCCATGAAGATTACCGATGCCGTTGGCAGGCGCTTTCTTGCTCTGTCATTCTGCATGGCGGCTTGGCTACCAATGCCTGGCCAAGCTGCGGCGCAGCCCGCTTCCATCGGGCAGACATTCAGCCTAGACCAGACCCATGATTTTTCTAACTACAAGAGCGTCGTCCGCAAATATATCCAAAAACAAAGACCGCACGCCGCTGAAGATGTCTGCGTGCTGGGACTCATTGCGGACGATCGGTCCAAATTCGCGTGGGTGCTTTGGGAACAAGGTGGTGAGCTGATCTTATACGAAGACGGCGAAACTGATCTATCGCTCTCTCGACGGCGCTTAAATTTGAAGAAGGACGTCGTCGCAAGCGAGTCCGATTTGCGCGGCAGCACCTATCTGATCACCAAAGACAGGCTGGAGCAGATACGCAACGCCTGCCATCAGCACGGCGCGCAGCTGCACATTACACCGCGCAGCCCCGGGAGGGGCGTTTCGCCTGCGCGCGCCAAACACTGACCCATTTATCCGCTCATTTTTCGAGGTGGCGCCAATGATCGTACTTCCCCCGAAAGACAGCAACGCCGGCTGCGAAGTGAGGCTTTTGCTCGCTGAATGCCGCTCTCCCGCCTATAAGGTTTACTCAGCGGCTGACGCAAAACTCTCAATGCAGTACATGGACAAGGTGCTGTTCAACCGGCTGGAGAATCCTAAACCTTACGGCGCGGCTGGTGCCAAAAGCATCGCAGATATCGTGCGCGCACCCGGCCAATTCGCCGGTTTTGGTGCATATCCGACTATCACCGACGATCTTGCATTGAGAATTCAATCGATTGTTGATATCGCCAACAGCCGCAAAGATAAACGAAAGCAGCTCTATATTGATTTCATTGACGCAGCGATCGCCGTAACCTCGGAGTCAAGCATCGCGGACCCAACTCCCGGCAAGCTCGTCTCGTGGCGCACCGAAGGTTCCGGGCCGCCGGGGGGATCGTTCAAGCTCTTTAAGAGCGTAATGGGCAATACTTACTATTACATTTAGGCTGAAGGAATTCGGCCACCACGCACCGCCACTCAGCGTTTCGGAATCGCCTCAATCACGCGGCGCGCGAACTCGGCCTGGTTGCCCGCATGCCAGCGCCAAACGACGACCAGGTCGTGCTCGGGCGAGATGGTGATGGTGTTGCTGCCGGCGCCCAATGCGCCGTAGGTGCTTGCCGGCATTCCGGGGAAATTCTTGCCCTTCGTGTTCAGCCACCACAGATAACCGTAGTCGGGACCGTGCGCGCTCGGCGCCAGCGCCGCCTGCACATACGACGCGGGCAGGATCTGCCGGCCGCCCCAGGCGCCGCCGCGCAGCCACAGGTAGCCGAACCGCGCCATGTCCCAGGAATTGATCCACATGCCGCCCCCCCAGCGCGTGCCGCCGCTGACCGACGCCGTGCGCTTGCCGTTCAGGTCCACATAGCTGTTGTGGTACGGCACCCACTTCCACGTGGCCGAGGCGCCGATCGGGCCCATCACCTCGTCCTGGAACACGTCCGGCACCGGCTTGTTCCACACGCGCAGCAGGGACAGCGCCAGGCGGTTGATGCGCACATCGTTGTACTCGTAAAACTCGCCGGGGCGGACAGCGCGCGCGGCTTGCGCTCGCCCGCACCGAACGCGGCAGCGCCGATGAAGTCGTCGCGCTTGCCCCACATCTGCCCTTCCCACTCGGACTCCTGCTGCAAGTGGTGCTTCCAGGTGATCTGCGCGTTGTGCGGCGACGCGTAGCCGCCGTCGGCTACCAGCCTGGCGACAGGGTCGTCGATCGAGGCGATCTTGCCGTCGCGCAGCGCCAGCGCCGCCACCGTCGACAGCATGCTCTTGGCCACCGAATAGGTCGGATCGACGAAGCCGGTGTCACCGAACTCCGCCACCACGTAGCCTTTGTAGATCACCAGTCCGTTGGTGTGCGCGCGCCGGGTCGGCATCGAGCCGAGCATCGCGCCGAACGTCTGTTCCTGGTCGGAGAAATCGATGGCGCGCGAAGTCTCGTGCGACCTGGCGTAGGCGACGGCGTCGGCCAGGCGCGCGGGGTCCATGCCCAACTCCGCAGGCGATTTTCGCGCCCACTCGCCCGGCGGCGGGAAGTAGGCCGGCGCGCCTGCCGCGGCGGACACGCACGCGAGCAGGCAGCAGGTCAGGAAGGCGCGTCGCAGCATTTACCAGCTCGAAAACGGCTTGCGCACCAGGCTGGAGTTGTAATAGCGCGCATCGTGTGTCACTTCCTCGCCGATCCAGTCCGGCTTGTCGAACTGCTGGTCTTCCGACGCCAGCTCGATCTCCGCCACCACCAGGCCCTGGTTGACGCCGAGGAATTCATCGACTTCCCAGGTATTGCCGCGAAAGCTGATAGCGCGCCGGGTCTTCTCGATGAGCGGCTTCTCGCACAGGCGTTCGAGCAGCTCGTTCGCCTCGTCGAGCGGAATCGGATACTCCCACTCGCCGCGCGTTGCGCCCTCGCTGCGGCCCTTGATGGTGAGGTAGGCCTGGTTGCCGTCCACCCGCACCCGCACCACGCGGCCCGGGTCGGACGACAGGTAGCCCTGGCGCAGCAGCACGGGCGTGCCCAGCGTGCGCCAGCGGTCGCCGGCCAGCAGGAACTTGCGTTCGATCTCGACGCCCACGATCAGTCCAGCGACTGCAGGATCGGCTGCAGGATCGCCGCGCCCAGCTCGCTGCTGCGCGCGCCGTTCCAGCCGGTGTACGCATCCGGCAGGTCGGCGTTGTCCTTGAACGGCATCTCCAGCGTCAGCGACAGGCACTTGAAGGTGTGGCCGATGTACTTCGACGCGAGCGTCAGCATGTCTTCGTTGTACTTGCTGGCCGCGTAGCCGTAGACGTTCTGGAAGTCCGGGCTGGCCGCCATGTACTGGTCCACAAACGCCTTCTGGCGCGCCGCGCGCTCGGGCGTGAAGTCGGCCAGCATCTCGTTGCCCGCCACGAAGTTGTACGGCAGCGCTTCGTCGCCGTGGATGTCGAAGAACATGTCGCAGCCGACTTCGTGGATCTTGTTCTTCACGCACAGCACTTCCGGGCTGCGCTCTTGCGACGGAGTCATCCACTCGCGGTTCAGGTTGGCGCCGGCGGCGTTGGTGCGCAGGTTGCCGCGGAACGAGCCATCCGGATTCATGTTCGGCACGATGTAGAACGCGGCGCGCTGCAGCAGCTTGCGCGCGACCGGGTTGGCGTCGTCGAGCAAGGCGTCGATCATGCCCTCGACGAACCATTCGGCCATCGTCTCGCCCGGATGCTGGCGCGCGATGACCCAGATCTTCTTCTCCGCGTTCGCATCGCCGATGACGACCAGGTTCATGTCGCGGCCATCGACGGTGCTGCCGATGTCGGACACGCGCGCCAGCGGATTCTCGGCCACTTCGCCCAGCAGGCGCAGGTGGCGCTCCCACGAGTACGGCTCGAAATACGCGTAATAGACGCTGTCGCGTTCCGGCGTGTGGTTGATCGTCATGACCTGGCCGTCGAAGCTGGTGGGCACGCGGAACCAGTTTTCGGTATCGTAGCTGGCGGCGGCCTGATAGCCTTCGAAGCCCTTCGGATAGGTCGCCTGGCCGGCGTTCAGGAAGCGCATCGTGCACGCCTGACCGCTCGCGCCTTGCAGGCGGAAGTGGAACCACTGATGGATGTCGGCGTGCGAATCGCTGCGCAGGTTCAGGTCGATGCGCGCGGCGCTGTCGGCGCTGACCACGTCGATGGCGCCGGAATCGAACACCTGGCTGATTTTGATGGACATGGGCTTCCTTGCTTACGCGTCGAGGTTGATCAGGTCGGACGAATAATGGCCGAAGATCTGGCGCATCATCTCGACATTGGAGCGGTTGAGCAGGATGGTCAGGCCCGGCGAGCGGTCCAGCTCCATCGTCATGCGGATCGCGCCCGGGAGTTCCTTGCAGTTCACGCTGAGCGCGCGCGGGGTGGCCGGGTCGTACCAGTCGTCCTGGTCGATCTTCGGCGGCGCCGGCGGCTGCTTCAGGGTGGGATCCTGGTTGACGGGCAGGTGCGCGAGCAGCCAGAAGACGATCGATGCGGGGATGAATACGCAGGCGTCCTTGCCGCCCTCGCAAGAAAACTTGGCCAGCAGCAGATTGCCGACCGGATCGCAGGACATGGCCATGCTTTTGACTTGACGGATAACTGCTTGTTTCACGACGAAATTCCCCAGGGTGGATTGAAAATGCGCGTCGATTCTACCCCATCCATTCCGTCTTTTGTATGAATCTGCCTATAAAACGGGGAGCTTGCGCTCCCCTGTTCTGGTGATGAAGATGCGCCTGCTGCCAGGCGCCTCTGCCGCACGGTCAGTGCGACTTTTTGGGCGTGTCCGGTGCAGCAGGTTTTTCCCCTGCACGGCTGGCGCCTTGTTCGCCCTGGATGTCGGGCCCTTGTTTGACGCTGGTGCGGGCGCTGCTGGCGGTGCGCGCGCTCGATTCGGCCGATTGGCGGTTGCCGTGGCTCATGCTGCCCGCCCGGCGTGCTTCTTCGGACGTGAATTCATGCGCCGTGCCTTTCTGGTGTGCCGCCTTGCCGCCTTCGCTGGCGATTTCGCGCTGGCGGGCCGGATCCATGGAAGCGAATCCGCGATTCTTGGTACCGCCACCTTGGCTCACGCCCTGGTTGCCACTTTGCTTGTTGCCTTGATTACTCGAAGCCATGGTGAACCTCCATCCTCTGTTCAAGCCACCGCGATTGCGGAGGTCGATGTCCGATCCCTCACGGAAAGGCGCAGATGAGCGACCGGATGAAATCATCTTATGCAGGGCAACTAGAAGCCGGTATAGGACAGAAGCAGTCGGCTTTGTAGGACAACGCGCTAGAGAAAATGCGCAAAATAAATACTGCCCTCACTGGTGCGCTCCCGTCAGTCTGCGTCCTACACGAGGCCGCTCTGCCATCCTATTCTGTGCAGCACGCGTGGCGCGCAAGATGGCAACACTGTCAACCACACACGGAGACGCTATGAACACCAACCAACGCAACAACGCCAACAACCAGTCCGACAACGGCGGCAACGACTTGAACGTCTCGTCCTCGCGCGCCGGCAGCACCGCCGACCGCGGCAACCTGAACCAGTCGGAGCAGTCGGGCACGCTGCACGGCGATTCGAAGCAGCAGTCCAGGCCGGGCGAACGCCAGTCCAACGACGCGGCCGGCGGCTATCCGCGCAGCCCGGGCGGCAACCGCCAGTCGGCCGACGAGGAAATGAACGACGATACCGGCCTGTCGAACACGGCCAACCGCGAGCCGTCCGAGCTGGACCAGAACCTGAAGCAGGAGCGCCAGAGCAACGTGGGACGGCGCAGCGACGGCACGCCGGATTGATTTTGTCCGCGTCCCGGACCAACAGCTGGGGTCAGGTCCGCCGGACCTGACCCCGGTTTTGCATGCGGGCGCTGCAATTCCCGTCTTCCCGGTATATTGGCAACAGTTAGCATTTTCACCATCACACAGCAGGAGCTTCATATGAAATGGGAAGGCAATCGCGAAAGCGATAACGTAGAAGACCGTCGCGGCGACGGCGGCGGAGGCGGCGGCGGTTTCGGCTTCGGCGGGCGCTCGATCGGCATCGGCACCATCGCCATCGCGCTGATCGGCTCCTACTTCCTGGGCGTGAGCCCGATGACGATCATTAACGCCCTTAGCGGCGGCGGCTCGATGCCGGTGCAGCAGGAACAGCCGGCCCACGCGCCGCCCAAGGACGACCGCGAGGCGAAGTTCGTCTCGGTGGTGCTGGCCGATACCGAGGACGTGTGGACCCAGCTGTTCCGCGCCCAGAACGCGCAGTACGTCAAGCCGAAGCTGGTGCTGTTCACCGGCGCCACGCAAACCGCCTGCGGCACCGGCCAGACCGCTTCGGGCCCGTTCTACTGTCCCGGCGACCAGAAAGTGTACATCGACCTGGCCTTTTACCGCCTGATGCAGCAGCGCTTCCATGTCTCCAGCGAGTTCGCCAATGCCTACGTGATCGCGCACGAAGTGGGCCACCACGTCCAGCACCTGCTCGGCATCGACCAGCAGGTGGCGGCGGCGCGCGAGCGCGGCAGCGAGCGCCAGGCCAACGCCATGTCGGTCAAGCTCGAACTGCAGGCTGACTGCTTCGCCGGCGTCTGGGGCTTCCACGCCAACAAGGCGCGCAGCATCCTCGAACAGGGCGACGTCGAAGGCGCGCTGTCGGCGGCGACCGCGATCGGCGACGACACCTTGCAAAAGCAGTCGCAAGGCCAGGTCGTGCCGGACTCGTTCACCCACGGCACCTCGGCCCAGCGCGTGCGCTGGTTCACCCGCGGCATCCAGTCCGGCCAGATCGAGCAGTGCGACACCTTTGGCGCGAGCCAGCTGTAACTTGGCGACCAGGATCGGCCTCACCTTGGCCGCCGCAGCCTTTGCGCTGGCCTGCCTGGCCGCCTGCTCGCCGCTGACTGCGCTCAACGCGCTGTCGCCGGCCAACGGCGTCCACGCCAGCACCGGCCTCGCCTTCGGCGCCAATCCGCGCCTCAAGCTCGACATCTACCGACCCGCCACCGTCACCGCCGCGTCGCCGGTCGTCGTATTTTTCTACGGCGGCAACTGGACCAGCGGCCAGCGCGAGAGCTACGCCTTCGTCGGCCGCGCCCTCGCCGCGCGCGGCTTCGTTGTGGTGATTCCCGATTACCGCCTGTACCCCGAAGTGAGCTATCCGGACTTCCTCGACGATGCCGCACAAGCGGTGGCGTGGACGGCAAAGCACATCGCGGGTTACGGCGGCGACCCGAACCAGCTGTTCGTGATGGGCCACAGCGCCGGCGCCTACAACGCCGCGATGATCGCCCTCGACGGCCGCTGGCTGGCAAAACAGGGCATGACGCCGGCCGCCCTGCGCGGCTGGATCGGCATGGCCGGCCCCTACGATTTCCTGCCGGTGGAAAATCCCACGGCGCGGCCGGTGTTCCACTTCCCGGATACGCCGGCGGAATCGCAGCCGGTCAACCATCTCGACGGGCCGCGCGTGCCGGCGCTGCTGATCGCGGCCAGCAGCGACCGGCTGGTCAACCCGGCGCGCAACACCGGCGGGCTGGCAAAACGGCTGCGCGCGCGCGGCGTATCGGTCGAGGAAATCTATTACGATGGCGTGAACCACGCGACCCTGGTGGCGTCGCTCGCCACGCCTCTGCGCAAGCTCGCGCCGACGCTCGACGCCGTCGACAAGTTCGTCCGCAAGCACACTACATTGATCCAGGTTCAAGCAATGTAAGTCAGCCGGAACCAGACGGCCCCGGCGCCGCTCCAACCCTATAAACCGCAGCAGCGATCGTCGGGAGAGGCGTATGGATACAGCAGCAAACGGCACCATCGCCGAGCTGACGCTGGCCGTGTCGGTGGTGGTGCCGACCAACGGCGACCTCGACCTGCTCGACCGCAGCCTCGACGCGCTGACGCGCCAGGACTTTCCCGCCGCCGCCTACGAAGTGATCATCGTCGACGACGATCCCGACCGCAATACGCTGCAACTGGTGGCAGGCTGGCGCGCGCGCACCGTCGATCGCGGGCCGCGCCTGGTATATGTCGCCAACGACGACGGGCCGCACGGGCCGGGCGCATCGCGCAACCGCGGCTGGCAGGCGGCGCGGGCGCCGGTGATCGCCTTCACCGGCGACGACACCGTGCCCTCGCCGGGCTGGCTGTCGCAGGGCATGGCGGCGTTCGATGACCAGACCGACGTGCTGTGCGGGGGCGTGGAAACGCCGTCCAATGCGCCGGCGTCCGACGCCGAGCCGGCCGGATTCTCCGCGGCCAACTGCTTCTGGCGCCGCACGCTGCTCGATGCGCTGGGCGGCTTCGACGAACGCTTCGGTGCCGGCTGGCGCGAAAACGCCGACATGCATTTCCGCCTGCTCGAAATGAACGCCCGCGTGGGGCGCGCACCGCAGGCGCTGGTGTCGCAGCCGGTGGCGAGACCGGCCTGGGGCGCCAGCCTGTCCCAGCTGCATGGCGTCGCCTTCGACGCGCTGCTCTACAAAAAGCATCCCGCGCTGTACCGGCAGAAAATCCGCCGCCTGCCCTGCTGGGAAGACTATGCCACCGTCGCCGCGCTGCTGGTCGCCGCGCTCGGGAGGGGCTTCGGCCAGGAGATTGTCGCCGTCCTCGGCGCCGGCACCTGGCTGGTGTTGACCGGCATGCTGTGCGTGCGGCGCCTGCACCACGCCTCCAGGAGCGCATCGCACGTCGCCGAAGTGCTGCTGACGTCGCCGCTGATCCCGCCGCTGGCGGTGTTCTGGCGGCTCGTCGGCGCCATCAAATACCGTGTGGGATTCGCCTAGATCATGAAAGCCGTGTTCCTCGACAAGCAAGGGGCGCTGGTGGACGACTTCGCCTGCAACGGCCAGCGCCGCCTGTCCCTGCGCGCCGGTGCCGGCCCTGCCCTGCGGCTGCTGGCGCGGCTGGACTACCGCTTCATCGCCGTGAGCGACCAGGAGACTGGCGACGACGGCCGCGTCGACGACGAACTGATGGCAAGGGTGGCGCACCGGCTGGGCGACCTGCTGTTTCGCGAACGGCTCACGCTCGAAGGGTTCTACTACTGCCCGCACGACCGGCTGATGCCGGCGCCGCGCAACGGGCTCGAGTGCTTCTGCCGCAAGCCGCAGCCAGGCATGCTGCTGAAGGCGGCGATGGAGCACGAGATCGACCTGCGCGCCTCGTGGATGATCGGCGCCAGCCTGCACGATGTGGAGGCCGGCAACCGCGCCGGCTGCCGCACCGTGCTGATCGACAACGGCACCGAAATGGAATGGCGGCTCGGTCCGCGCCGCGTCCCCACGCGCATCGCGCCCGACCTGTACGCGGCGGCGCGGCTGATCTCGATCGAGGGCGAGGAGCGTCATTAGCCGCACTTTGAATCGCACAAGATACCCCCCACCATGACGCCCCATGCAGCCCCTATTCCCTCCAGGATTTCATGAGTGCCGTTTGCCGGACATCGCGACGATGTTCGTTCGTCCTTTTCCGGGCTCGCGCCGGCGCCGCATGCTTGCGGCGGGCCTGACAGAGTTTCTCAATGAACTGGCGCAGACAGGCGTCAAATGCGATGTCTGGATCGTCGGCTCCTTCGCCTGCGCCGCGCTCGATCCGGCCGATGTGGATCTGCTCGTGGTCTGGAACCATGCGTCGGCCGCCAGCCTCGACGAGCAAGGACTGGCGCAATTTGCCATGCTGCTCGACCGCCGTCATTGCAGGACAAGCTACCATTGCGACGTCTATCAGGTTCCGAATACGAGAATCGCGATGCTGTCCTATTGGCTTGGCTGGTTCGGCTTCACGCGCGACGGCGGGACGCCGCAAGGAATAGGATTTATCCTGGTATGAGCAACGACGAACTGCAGCGCCTGAAACAGCGCATCGAGCAAGTCCGCGGCTTTATCGTAGGCCTGGAGCAGGAGCTGCGGGTCGATCCTGCCGACTTCGGTGCGAAGATGACCCTCATCTCCATGCGGGATCACCTGCGTGAAATACAACGACAGCGCGCGGACCTCGAGGGCAAGTAGGCCCGAGCAGCTAGCCGGCCGGCGCTCCCGCTGACGCGCATGAAAAACCCGAAACGTGCGGTAATGCCGTTAAGTGAAAGAATAAATCAGCACTGCACGAATACGCGTTAGCTTAAAAACCGTCGTACCCGCGCAGGGGAAACGCATGCGTTTCCCCCATACCGAGCGTGCCGACGAGGTAAAGCACGCTCAGCATGGGTACCTGCCTGCGCAGGTACGACGGCTTGACTTCACGGTATTGCGCACGGTGCGGGCTGTCTCCAGATGGAGCAAAGCGCGGCAGGATTACTGCGCCGCGGGCGCCGCAGCCTTCGCTTCGAGCTGCGCCAGCTTGGTCTTGAGCGCGCGCTCTTCGCTCCAGCGCACCGTCTCGTCGCGCACGATGGCGACGATCGCCGACACCTTGCCGTCGGGCGTGTACAGCATCGCTACCGTGAACGCGATCGACAGCGGCTTGCCTTCCTTGTGCAGCGCCGGCACGCGCAGCACGTCGCTGCCGTAGCGCGTCTCGCCGGTGGCCATCGTCTTGTGATAGCCGTCCCAGTGCCGTTGGCGCTGGCGCTCGGGAATGATGATGTCGAGCGATTTGCCGATCGCGTCCGCTTCGGTGAAGCCGAAGATGCGCGTGGCCGCCGCATTCCAGACGGTGATCGCACCGCCGGCGTCGCACACGATGACGCCGTCGCCGAGGGCGCCGACGAACTGGTTGAAATCGATACTGGTGCTCATGCAAGCTCCTTTTCTGCTGAAGGAATAAAAAACGGCGCGCCGCAGCATGATGCCACAGTGCGCCGCCTGCAATCAACGGCGGCTGGCGCCGCCCTGATCCTTACACTACCTTCTGCTCGTGCAGGGCAGCGATCTGTGCCTGGGTGTAGCCGAGGCCTTCCAGCACTTCATCGGTGTGCTCGCCCAGCAGCGGCGAACCGGTGATCTCGACCTTGGTGTCCGAGAATTTGATCGGGCTGCCGACGGTGAAGTACGAACCGCGTTCCTTGTGCTGCACTTCGGCGATCGTGCCGCTGGCGCGCAGCGACGGATCGTTCAGCAGTTCCTTCATCGTCATGACAGGCGCGCATGGGATGTCGAACTTGCGCAGGATGTCGACCGCTTCGTACTTGGTCTTGTCCTTGAGCCACTCTTCGATCGTCGCGAAGATGTCGAAGATCTTGTCCTGGCGTGCCGCCGCGGTCATGTAGGCCGGATCGTTGGCCCACTCAGGCTTGCCGATGGCGCGCGTGATCGGCTCCCAGGCGTGGCCCTGGATGGTGAAGTAGATGTACGCGTTCGGATCGGTTTCCCAGCCCTTGCACTTCAGAACCCAGCCTGGCTGGCCGCCGCCGCCGGCATTGCCGCCGCGTGGCACGAAGTCGTCGAACTTGCCGTGCGGGTACTGTGGATACTCTTCCAGGTAGCCGACGCGGTCCAGGCGCTGCTGGTCGCGCAGCTTCACGCGGCACAGGTTCAGCACGGAGTCCTGCATCGACACGGCCACCTTCTGGCCCTGGCCGGTCTTGTCGCGGCCGCGCAGTGCGGTCAGGATGCCGATGGCCAGGTGCATGCCGGTGTTCGAGTCGCCCAGCGCGGCAGCCGAGATGGTTGGAGGACCGTCGTCGAAGCCCGTGGTCGATGCGGCGCCGCCTGCGCACTGCGCCACGTTCTCGTACACTTTCAGGTCTTCGTAGTGGTGGCCATCCGAGAAGCCCTTGACCGATGCGACGATCATGCCAGGATTCAGTTCATGGATGTGTTCCCAGGTGAAGCCCATGCGGTCCAGTGCGCCAGGACCGAAGTTCTCGACCAGCACGTCCGATTCCTTGATCAGCTTGGTCAGGATTTCCTTGCCGGCCGGGGTCTTGGTGTCGAGGGTCAGCGACTTCTTGTTGCTGTTGAGCATAGTGAAGTACAGGGCATCGACGCCAGGGATGTCGCGCAGCTGCGAACGGGTCACGTCGCCCGCGCCTGGGCGCTCGACCTTGACCACGTCGGCGCCGAACCATGCCAGCATCTGGGTGCAAGCCGGTCCTGCCTGGACGTGGGTGAAGTCGATGATCTTGATGCCTTCCAACGGTTTGTTGCTCATGCTGTTCTCCTTAAGTATTCGTGGGTGCCGCTTTTAATTATTTCTTGCCGCTTTGCGGATTCAGGTTGGTCAGGCGGCCCGACTCGGTGCCTGCGTTCGGGTCGATCACCGCGTTGATCAGGGTCGGCTTGCCCGAAGCGAGCGCTTCCTTCAGCGCCTTGTCCAGCTCTTCCGGGGTCTCGACGTTGTAGCCGATGCCGCCGAACGCTTCGATCATCTTGTCGTAACGCGCGCCCTTGACGAAGGAAGTGACCGGCACGTCTTTCGGGTCGTTCGGGTTCAGGTTAGGATCGGTGCCCTTGTACACGCCGTTGTTGTTGAACACGACCGTGATGACCGGCAGGTCGTAGCGGCAGATGGTTTCCAGTTCCATGCCCGAGAAGCCGAATGCGCTGTCGCCTTCGATCGCGATCACCGGCTTCTTGGAGATGACGGCCGCGCCAATCGCAAAGCCCATGCCGATGCCCATGATGCCCCAGGTGCCCGAGTCGAAACGCTTGCGTGGCTGGTACATGTCGACGATCGAACGTGCGTAGTCCAGCGTGTTGGCGCCTTCGTTGACGATGTTGATCTCCGGATTGGCCTTGACGACGTCGCGGATCACGCGCAGCGCGCTGTGGAAGTTCATCGGCGATGGATTCTGCTCCAGCGTCGCGGCCATCTTGGTCAGGTTCTTGTCCTTGCGCTCGGCGATCGCGCCGGTCCACTCGGCCGACGGCTTCTGGTAGCCGCCGGCGTCGATGCCCTTGACCAGTGCCTGCACGCAGGAGCCGATGTCGCCGATCAGCGGTGCGGCGATCGCCACGTTGCTGTCGATCTCGGTCGGCGAGATGTCGATCTGGATGAATTTCTTCGGAATCGCGCCCCAGGTCTTGCCCTTGCCGTGCGACAGCAGCCAGTTCAGGCGCGCGCCGATCAGCAGGACCACGTCGGCTTCGGCCAGCACGAACGAGCGGGCCGCCGATGCGGACTGCGCGTGGGTGTCAGGCAGCAGGCCCTTGGCCATCGACATCGGCAGGTAAGGAATGCCCGATTTCTCGACCAGCGCGCGGATGTCGGCGTCGGCCTGAGCGTAGGCTGCGCCCTTGCCCAGCAGGATCAGCGGCTTCTTGGCGCCTTTCAGCACGTCCAGTGCGCGCTGGACCGAGTCGGGCGCAGGCAGCTGGGCAGGAGCGGCATCGACCACCTTGACCAGCGAACGCTTGCCGTGGGCGGCGTCGAGGGTCTGGGCCAGCAGCTGGGCCGGCAGGTCGAGGTAGACGCCACCTGGACGGCCCGAGACGGCCGAGCGGATGGCGCGGGCGATGCCGATGCCGATGTCTTCGGCCTTGTTGATGCGGTAGGCGGCCTTGCAGTATGGCTTGGCGGCGTTCAGCTGGTCCATCTCTTCGTAGTCGCCCTGCTGCAGGTCGACGATTTCACGCTCGGACGAGCCCGAGATCAAAATCATCGGGAAGCAGTTAGTGGTAGCATTGGCAAGTGCGGTCAGGCCGTTCAGGAAGCCTGGAGCCGACACGGTCATGCAGATGCCTGGTTTCTTGGTCATGTAGCCGGCAATCGCGGCAGCGTTGCCTGCGTGTTGCTCGTGGCGGAAACCGATGAATTTCATGCCCTGGGCTTGGGCCAGGCGGCACAGGTCGGTGATCGGAATGCCGACCAGGCCGAAGATCGTGTCGATGTCGTTGTGCTTGAGGGCATCGATGACCAGATGGAAACCGTCGGTCATTTCTTGTGCTTGCGTGGTGTCTGTCATGATGAGATGTCTCCTCCAGTAATTCGATAAGGTGCTGCGGTTTGACTGTCAGTACAAGCTTCGATCTGAGTCGATGTGCAGCCCGTCTTTTAGTGCGCCCACTATAGCGAGTCGCTCTGATATCTCTCATTGACCGAGGTCAATTTTCGCCGCATGATGTCGGCTCTTGTGAAATTAGGTAGTGAATCTCTCATGACGTTAGTCGCAAACCATCCCGAGCGAAACATTATTCGCGTCCAGCTGAAGCAGAATGTCGTGCTGAAAGAATTGCGCGACAGCGAGATGGAGGCGCTCGAGCCTTACCTGACGGTGGAGAACCACCAGAAAGGCGACCTGCTGCTCAACCAGGGCGTGCATGACATGGAGCAGTATTTCGTGCTCGACGGCATTCTCAAGCGCGTAGTGACCAACCAGGAAGCGAAGGAGATGATCCTGCGCTTTCCTGCCGAACGCGACATCGAAACCAGTTATGCGGCGTGGCGCCTGCACACGCCGACGCCGTACAGCATCGTCTGCGTGACCAAGGCGCGCGTGGCGCGCATGCCGCTGCAGCAGTGGGTCAACTTCCTCGAGAGCCACAGCACGGTCAAGGCCGCGTTTGAATACGAGGTGATGAACCTGATGAGCTCGATCATGGCGCACACCATCACGCTGCACCTGCTCGACGCGCCTGGCCGCGTGCACCGCTTCATGCGCAAGTATCCGGAACTGTTCGAGCGGCTGCCGAAGAAGGAACTGGCGTCCTACCTGAACCTGTCGCCGGAAACGCTGTCGCGCCTGAAGAATCAAGGAAAAATCTGAGAATGGCGGGGACTGGTGCTGAAAAAGTGCCCCCCAAACAAAAAAAAGAGAACGCGCGAAAAGCCCGGTTTGTCATAGGCAATATTCGCAACGCGTATACCTCATATCAGAACTTGAAATTGGATTGCTTCGAAGGTCTTCCGTAGAATTTCACCTATCGAATTCCACCAACTTTCAGGAGATGCACATGTCCACCATCACCACCACCGCACCAGCCGGCTCGACCTACCCAGCACCGACCTTCTCGTTCGCTTCGCTGATCGGCGCCCTGTTCATGGTCAACCTGCGTGAAGAACTCGACGCCGAAACCGGCGGCGACAAGTCGGACGCAGCTTACGCCTACGGCCTGTAATTCCCGCTGAAACAGCGATGCCGCGGAATCAGCGCGGCGCAATGAAAAACCCACCGCATGCGGTGGGTTTTGTTTTTTGCAGCGACCGAAAACGCATTCCGGTCTTGCTGGCATCTCGTCGAGTGATATCCCATATCAGAACTCGAAATTGGATCGATTCGACAGTCTTCCGTAGACTCATCTCTATCGAATTCAACAAACCTTCAGGAGCTTGACATGACGACCATCACCGCTACCGCACCTACCGGCTCGACCTTCTCGTTCGCTGCGCTGATTGGCGCCTTCTTCATGCTCAACCTGCGCGAACAGCTCGACGCCGAAACCGGCGGCGACAAGTCGGACGCAGCTTACGCTTACGGCCTGTAACTCTCGCCGGCAGCAAATGAAAAACCCACCGCATGCGGTGGGTTTTGTTTTTCCCGATTGCTGAAGATGGGGTCAGGTCCGCAGGACCAGACCCCGACAGTACTTACGCCGGCACGAGCTTCACGCCGCCGTGCTCCTCGCTCATGGTGCGCTCGAGCAGCTTGACCAGCGCGTAGGCCGAGTCGATGTGCGGCGTCGGCGTGCCGGTCAGCTTGCCCAGCTCCACCACCGACCCCACCAGCGCGTCGATCTCCGGCCCGCGCCCCGCCTCCACATCCTGCAGCATCGACGTCTTGTGCTTGCCGACCTTCTCGGCGCCTTCGATGCGGCGGTCCAGCGTGACGCGGAACGATATTCCCAGCTTGGCGGCAACCGCCTGCGCTTCGAGCATCATTTCCGCGGCCAGCTCCCGCGCCAGCGGATACTGGCAGATATCGACCAGCGTCGAATGCGACAGCGCGCTGATCGGATTGAAGCAGACGTTGCCCCACAGCTTGAGCCAGATTTCGGCCCGGATGTTGTCCAGGACCGGCGCCTTCAGGCCGGCATGCTGGAACACTTCGGAAATCGCCTGCGCCCTCGGGCTGATCGACCCGTCCAGCTCGCCCAGCGGGAAGCGCTCCCCCTCGACATGCTGGATCACGCCCGGCGCAATCAGTTCCGCCGCCGGATACACCACGCAGCCGAGAATGCGCGCTGGCGCGATCTTGCTCGCCAGGTTGCCGCTCGCGTCCACGCTGTGCACCGTATGTCCTTCGAACGGCCCGCCGTGGCGGTGGAAATACCAGAACGGGATGCCGTTCTGCATGGTCACCACCACCGTGTCCGGGCCCATCAGTTTCGACACCTCGTCGGCGACGGCGTCGACCTGGTGTGCTTTCAGCGCCAGGATCACCAGCTCTTGCACACCCGCCTGCGCGTAGTTGTCGGTGGCCTTGACGTGTGGCGCCACCTTTTCCGTTCCGTCGTTCTCGATCAGCTTGATTCCCCTGGCGCGAATTGCCTCCAGGTTGGCGCCCCTGACGATGAACGTCACATCCTCGCCGGCCAGTGCCAGCTTAGCGCCGACATAACCACCGATTGCCCCAGCTCCGATCACTGCTATCTTCATGACGTGCTCCCACCTAGTTTACTCGAACCGGTTTTTGAGCTTGCCTATGCCATCGATCTCGACTTCGATCGTACTTCCTGGTCGCATGGAGCCCACGCCGACCGACGTCCCGCACAACAGGACGTCGCCCGGATTTAAAGTCATGTCTTTCGAAATCTTGCTCACCAGCTGGGCCACGGAGAACACCATGTCATTCACCGGGTAGTCCTGCCGCACTTCGTTGTTGTGGATGGTGCGCACCACCAGCATCGCCGGGTCAAGTCCCGTCGCGATCACCGGCCCGAGCGGGCAGAAGGTGTCGAAGCCCTTGGCCCGGCACCACTGCGCGAACGTCGGATCGCGGTTGATGATGTCGGCCACCGTCACGTCGTTCGCGCAGGTGAAGCCGAACACGTACTGCGGCGCTTCTTCCTCGCTGACGTCGAAACAGGTCTTGCCGATCACGATCGCCAGCTCGCCTTCGAACACCACCTTGCCGTCGCACAGCGGCTTGCGGATCGTGCCGCCTGGCGCGAGCAATGAGTTCGGGGTCTTGATCAGGTAGAGCGGCTCGGGAGGAGGCTCCAGTCCCAGCTTCTTGCCCAGCGCATGGAAGTTGTTCCACATCGCCAGGATCTTGCCCGGCACCACAGGCGCGAGCATCTGTACTTCGTTGACGTGCATCGATTTGCCGGTCGGCTCGGGAGCGTTGAACATGTCGCCCTCGTACACCCGGATCTTCTCGCCTTCGAGCGTGCCGAAGCACACCGCGTCCATGTGATGGAAGCGAATCCAGCGTTTGATCATCATTTTGCTTACCTCGTAATGCGCCGGATTGGTCGTCGGGAGGGCGCCGGCCGGGGATGGCCGGCGCCTCGTCTTGCTTAGTTGGCCATGCGTGCTGCGGTAGCGATTTCAACGGCGCCCTGCTCGGCAGGGGTAACCGCCTCTGCCATGAACTTGGCGCGCATCGGCTTCAGGACGAACCAGGCCAGGATCGCGGCCAGGGCGTTCATGCCGCAACCGATGAAGAACACCGATTCCCAGCTGCCAGTGGCGGCCATGATGACCGACGAGATCGGCACGAAGATCGATGCGGTGCCTTTCGCGGTGTAGAGCAGGCCAGCGTTGCCGGCGGCGTACTTGGTGCCGAAGGTGTCGGCCGACGTCGCAGGGAACAGCGAGTAGATCTCACCCCAGGCGAAGAACACGATGCCGGTCAGGATCACGAACATGATCGGGTCACGGCCGTAGTAGTACAGGGCCAGGATGCCGACCGCTTCCAGCGCGAAAGCGATGAACATGGTCTTTTCGCGGCCGATCTGGTCCGACACCCAGCCGAAGAATGGACGGGTCAGGCCGTTGAGCACACGGTCGATCGCCAGGGCGAAGGTCAGTGCCGGCAGGACCATGCCCATGACGTTGAACTTGACGCCGTCGATCGCGAAGTCCTTGGCGATCGGACCCATTTGCGCGGTAGCCATCAGGCCGCCGGCGGCAACCAGCACGAAGATCAGGTACATGACCCAGAACACCGGCTTGCGGATCAGCTGGGTTGGGCTGAATTCAGCCTTGCCCTGCTGGACCTTGGCCTTGCTGGTCGCGGTGGAGTGTGCCGGAGGACGAACCATCATCAGCGCCAGCAGAATGACGATGATGCCCTGGCCGAGGCCGAAATACAGGAAGGTCGCTTCGTAGCCCGAGCTTTCGATCATCTTCGAAATCGGGATGATGGTGGCGGCGGAGCCGGCGCCGAAACCGGCCGCCGTCAGGCCTGCGGCCAGGCCGCGGCGATCCGGGAACCATTTCAGTGCCGAACCGACGCAGGTGCCGTAGACGGCACCGGCGCCGATACCGCTGATCGCGGCGGCAATGTACAGCATCATCAGCGAGTCGGCGAACGAGTTCATCACCCAGCCCAGGGCGCACAGCAAGCCGCCGAACAGGACCACGGGGCGCGGACCGAATTTATCGACCGCCCAGCCTTCGATCGGCACCAGCCAGGTTTCGGTCAGCACGAAAATCGTGAATGCCACCTGGATCGCCGCTTTCGACCAGTGGTACTTGTCGGCGATCGGGTTGACGAAGAGGGTCCAGCCATATTGCAGGTTGGCGATCATCGCCATGCAGACGATGCCCATTAACAGCTGAAGCCAGCGGTTTGCTCCCGGCGCGGCCGGGGTTTTCATTGTTGCGTTTGTCATTTCCATGTCTCCGTGATGGTGTGAATGTAGCGTCTTAGTGCGCCAGGGTGGTAGTGGGTCAGGCCCGTGCTACCCCCGCCATTGCTGTGGAAAATGCCTGGACTTCGGTGGTCCCGTTGCCGTGGGTCGAAAGGGTGTTCATGAAGCTGTCTCCTGATGTTGTTTTGCTTGCCATGGACTCTTCTGCCCTGCTGTCCTCGCCGTTGGAGGGCGGGGACAGCGCAAACTCCAGTGATCGCCAGGAAAATTACCGCTTTTTACCTGACCGGCGCCCCGATTTTTACCGGGGTCGTCATTACACGGAAGTTCGAACAGATGCCCGATTGTGGGAGAAGCGTTTTTTGATATCCTTGACCTCGGTTAAGTTTTGACATCTAGACCATTGATTTTTTTTGCTCAAACCCCAGCGTGGTGCTGCTGGATTTCTGCCCAATTGATGAAGGCGCCGGGGTGGCCGCCGGCGGCCGACATCACGCCGAGGCAGCGCTCCTTGGCCGTCTGGATCGCATCGACCAGGAAGCTGGCGTCGTAGGCCTTGAGCAGGTGCGGCTGGTGCTGCTCGAGGTAGCGGCGCAGGCATTCGCGCTCGCCGTCCGGGCACAACACGCTCTCGTAGGTCTCGCTGTCCCAGTGAAAGCGCAGTCCCAGCTCGTGGAATGCGGCGTTGTAGGCGTTGCGGTGTGCATCGGCTTGATTGCTGCTGTGAGTGTTGGACATGGCATTCTCCGGGAAGGTGCGGTTGGAAATCAGTGAGTTCAATGTAACCCGCACAAATGATTAGTAATAGTTAAAGTTATTAAGCATAATGATTCATGATCCTGAATACATCGGAATGAGTCCCCATGAAGAACGCCACCTTGCGCCAGCTGAAAGTGTTCGAAGCGGTGGCGCGCCACCTCAGTTTTTCGCGCGCGGCCGACGAGCTGCACCTGACCCAGCCGGCCGTCTCCACCCAGATCAAGACGCTCGAGAGCCACGTCGGCCTCGAACTATTCGAGCAGCTCGGTAAAAAGGTCTACCTGACCCAGGGCGGCGCCGAGCTGCTGTGGCACTCGCGCGCGATCATCAAGCAGTTCCAGGACGCCGAGGAGGCGCTGGCGCATTTCAAGGGCATCTCGGGTGGGCGTCTGAACGTGGCGGTGATCAGCGCGGGCGACTACTTCTTCCCTCACCTGCTGGTCGAATTCGCGCGCAAGAATCCCGGCGTCACGCTGAACCTGACGGTGCATAACCGGCCGGAGCTGCTTGGCCAGCTGGCCAACAACCTGACCGACCTGGCGATCATGGTGCGCCCTCCGCACGACCTCGACACGCTCAACGAGTCGTTCGCGCCGCACCCGTACGTGATCGTCGCGGCGCCCGGCCATCACTTGGCGGGTCGCAAGCGGATCTCGATGGAGACGATCATGAAGGAATCGTTCGTGGTGCGCGAAAAGGGATCGGACACCTGGTTCTCGATGGAGGCCGGCTTTGGCGAGCACCTGCGCGACCTGAACATCGGCATGGAGATCAAGAGTACGGAAACGATCAAGCAGGCGATCATCGCGGGGATGGGGATCGGTTTCCTGTCGGCGCACACGATCGGGCCCGAGCTGAGGGCCGGCAGCCTGGTGGTGCTGCCGGTGCAGGGATTTCCGCTGATGCTGGACTGGTACGTGGTGCACCGGCGCGACAAGCGGCTGCCGCCGGTGGCGCGCGCGTTCAAGCAGTTCCTGCTCGACGAGGGAGCGGCGCTGATCGACAAGCTGATCCCGATGCCGAAGCCGGCGGCGCGGTGAATCCCGAATTCTTGACTTCAGTCAAGGCGAACGGCGGCACGGGCGTGCAGAATCGCCCACGTTTCACTCCGAAGTATTTTCGCCGCGACCTGCAAGGGCCGCGGCTTTTTTTCGCGTGCAGATTGGCGGGGACTGGTCCTGCGGACCTGTCCCCATCTTCATACGAATACGATCGAAACAAAAAATGGGGTCAGGTCCGCAGGACCAGACCCCGACCGGCTTACGCCATTAGCGCCTTCACGTGCGCCGCAGTGCCGCCAGCCAGTCCTTCGCCGCTGTAACCGCCCTCGAGAATCGAAACGATCCTGCCAGCGCACTCCTCGTCCGCGATCTCCATCAGCTTTTCGGTCACCCAGCGGAAGTCGTCATCCTCCAGGCTCATGCCCGCCAGCGGATCGAGCTTGTGCGCGTCGAAGCCCGCCGAGATGATGATGAAGTCCGGCCTGAACGCGCGCAGCTTGGGCAGCATCTCGGCCTCGATCCGTTCGCGGAACATCACCGAGCCGCAGCCCGGCGGCAGCGGCACGTTGACTATGTTGTGCGCCACGCCCGTCTCGGTCCTGCTGCCAGTGCCGGGATACAGCGGCGACTGGTGGCTCGACGCGTAGAACAGCTCGGGCCGCGCATAGAACGCCGCCTGCGTGCCGTTCCCGTGATGGACGTCGAAGTCCACCACCGCCACCCGCTCGAGCCCATGCTTCTGCACCGCGTGCACCGCGGCGATCGCGGCCTGGTTGAAGATGCAGAAGCCCATCGCCCGATCCGGCTCGGCGTGGTGCCCGCACGGCCGCGTGGCGCAGAACACGTTGTCCGCCTCCCCCGCCATCACCGCATCCACGCCCGCGCAGGCCGCGCCGATGCAGCGCATCACCGCGTTCCACGAGCCGGCCGACATCACCGTGTCGCCGCCGTCGAGCGCAACCCGGCCGCTGTCCGGCGCCGCGTCGGCGATCGCGTCAACGAAGTCCTGGTCGTGCACCAGCATCGCCTGCATGCGCGTGCCAATCGGCGCGTCGCGCCACGACAGCGCCTCGAATTCCGGCGCCCGCAAGGTCTCCAGCACCACCTTCAATCGCTGCGGCGACTCCGGGTGGCTCGAACCCGGCTCGTGCTTGAAACAGTCCTGGTGCGTATATATCAGTGTGCTCATGGCTATCCCTTCATGCGCGCTCCCGCTCACAAGACCAGGATCGCGCGAAAATCGTTGACGTTGGTGAGCGTTGGACCGCAAACAACCAGGTCGCCCAGCGCTTCGAAGAATCCGACTCCGTCATTATTGTCCAGCATTGCCCGCGGGCGCAAACCGTGCGCGCCGGCGCGGACCAGCGTGTCGGGCGCCAGCAGCGCGCCGGCGTTGTCCTCGGAGCCGTCGATGCCGTCGGTGTCGCAGGCGATCGCATGGATGCCGGCCTGGCCGTTCAGCGCCACCGCCAGGCTGAGAAGGAACTCGGTATTGCGCCCTCCCCGGCCCTTGCCGCGCACCGTCACCGTCGTCTCGCCGCCGGACAAAATCACGCACGGTTTGGCGAAAGGCTGGCCGCGCAGCGAGACCGCGCGCGCCATCGCCGCATGCATCAATGCGATGTCGCGCGCTTCTCCTTCAATCTCGTCGGACAATATATATGGCGTAATGCCGGCGGCGCACGCCGCGGCGGCCGCCGCTTCCAGTGCGATCTGCGCGGAAGCGATGATATGGACGCTGTTGCGGGCAAACCGCGGATCGCCCGGCTTCGGCGTTTCGCCGTCGCCCGATTCGAGCACGCGCATCACATTGGCAGGAACTTCGATGCGGTAGCGCGCCAGGATCGCCAGCGCGTCGGCGCAGGTGCCGGCGTCCGCCAGGGTCGGGCCGCTGGCGACCACTCCGGGATCGTCGCCCGGCACGTCGGAGATCAGCAGCGTGACCACGCGCGCCGGCGCACACGCGAGCGCGAGCCGTCCGCCCTTGATGGCCGACAGATGCTTGCGCACGCAGTTCATCTCGCCGATGGTGGCGCCGCTCGCGAGCAGCGCGCGATTCAGATCCTGCTTGTCGGCCAGAGTGACGCCTTCCGCCGGCAACGCCAGCAAGGCCGAACCGCCGCCGGAAATCAGGCAGATCACCAGATCATTTTCGGTCAGGCCCGCGACGGTGTTGAGGATGCGCCGCGCGGCCTGCTCGCCAGCCGCGTCGGGCACCGGATGCGACGCCTCCAGCACCTCGATGCCTTCGCACGGCACGCGGTGGCCGTAGCGGGTGACGACCACGCCTTCGAGCGGACCTTTCCAGTGCGATTCCAGCACGCGCGCCATCTCTGCGGCGCCCTTGCCGGCGCCGACGACAATGGTGCGGCCGTTGGCGGGCGGCTCCGGCAGGAAGGCTGGCAGGCAGCCTTCCGCGGTCACGGCGCCGACCGCCGCGCCGAACAGGTCAAGCAGGAAGCGGCGCGGGTCATCCATGTCAGCCCTTGGCGATCTGGTGGTTGGACATGCGCTCGATCGCCTGGCACAGCGAAGAATGATCGAGCGCGCTGCCGCCGTGCGCCGCGCAGGAGTTCATCAGCTCCTGCACCGTGGCGGTGTTGGGCAGCGACACGCCGAGTGACTTGGCGCCCTGCAGCGCCAGGTTCAGGTCCTTCTGGTGCAGCTCGATGCGGAAGCCCGGCGCGAATGTGCGCTTGACCATTCGTTCGCCGTGCACTTCGAGGATGCGCGACGAGGCGAATCCGCCCATCAGCGCCTGGCGCACCTTGGCCGGATCGGCGCCGGCCTTCGACGCGAACAGCAGCGCCTCGGACACCGCCTGGATGTTCAGCGCGACGATGATCTGGTTGGCCACCTTGGTGGTCTGGCCGTCGCCGTTGCCGCCTACCAGCGTGATGTTCTTGCCCATCATCTCGAACAGCGGCTTGACGCGGCCGAACGCTTCTTCCCCTCCGCCAACCATGATCGTCAGCGATGCGGCGCGCGCGCCAACCTCGCCGCCGGACACCGGGGCATCGAGGTAGTCGCATCCGAGCTTGTTGATGCGCTTGGCGAACTCCTTGGTCGCCATCGGCGAGATCGAACTCATGTCGACGACGATCTTGCCGGTCGAGAGGCCGGCCGCAACGCCGTCGGCATCGAACAGCACCGCTTCGACGTGCGGCGTGTCGGGCACCATCACGATGATGATGTCGGCCCGCTTGGCCACTTCCGCGCCCGAGGTGCAGACGGTGGCGCCGCCGTCGATCAGCGTGGCGGGCGGGTTCTTCTGGTCGTGCAGGTACAGCTTGCAGCCACCCGCCTGCAGGTTGGCCGCCATTGGCGCACCCATGATGCCCAGCCCGATGAAGCCTACTTTGGTCGTCATTATTGTCTCCTCCGATTTATTGATTGATGCCGTGCGCGGCGATCCAGGACAGTCCCCTGGCCGTGCCGTCCTTCGGCTTGTATTCGCAGCCCACCCAGCCGGTGTAGCCGATTTCGTCGAGCATGCCGAGCAGGTAGCGGTAGTTGATCTCGCCGGTGCCGGGCTCGAAGCGGCCTGGATTGTCGGCCAGCTGGATGTGGCCGATCTTCGCCAGGTTGGCCTTGATGGTCGCGGCCAGCTCGCCCTCCATGCGCTGCATGTGATAGATGTCGTACTGGACCAGGATGTTGTACGAGCCGGTTTCGCGGATGATGCTCAGCGCCTGCTCGGTGCCGTGCAGGTAGAAGCCAGGGATGTCGAAGGTGTTGATTGGCTCGACCAGCAGGCGGATGTCCTCGGCCTGCAGCGCCTTCGCGGCGAATTTCAGGTTATCGACCAGCGCGCCGTATGCCTCGCCGTCGGTGACGTTGGGCGGCTTGATGCCGGCCAGGCAGTTCAACTGCTTCACGCCAAGGGCCTTGGCGTAGGCGATCGCCTTGCCCACGCCGTCCTGGAACTCGCCCTTGCGGTTCGGGTGGCAGGCGATGCCGCGCTCGCCCGCTTCCCAGTTGCCGGCCGGGAGATTGTGCAGCACCAGCTGCAGACCGTTGGCGTCGAGCTTCTCGGCGATGCGGCCCGCTTCGTACGCATACGGGAACAGGAATTCGACGCCCTTGAAGCCGGCCTTCGCTGCCTCGCCGAAGCGGTCGAGGAAGTCGACTTCGTTGAACAGCATCGTCAGGTTTGCGGCTAATTTCGGCATAATGCGCTCCTTCTTATTTGACATCGAGGACGTCGTTAAATTCGTTGATGGCGTCGATTTCGGTGCCCATCGCGATGTTGGTCACGCGCTCGAGGATGATCTCGACGACCACCGGCACGCTGTGCTGCTTCATCAGGTCGCGCGCCTTGTCGAACGCGGGAATGATGTCTTCCGGCCGGAACACGCGCAGCGCCTTGCAGCCCAGGCCTTCGACCACGGCGACGTGATCAACGCCCCTTCCCTCCAGTTCCGGTGTATCGACGTTGACGTTTTCGAAGCCGAGCTGCACACAGTAGTCCATCTCGAAGCCGCGCTGCGACTGGCGGATCAGGCCCAGATAGGAGTTGTTCACGAGGACGTGGATGTAGGGCAGCTTGAATTGCGCGCCGACGGCCAGCTCCTCGATCATGAACTGGAAGTCGTAGTCGCCCGAGATGGCGACGATGTCGCCGGTCGGGTCGGAGGCGCGCACGCCCAGCGCCGCGGAGATGGTCCAGCCGAGCGGGCCGGCCTGGCCGCAGTTGATCCAGTGGCGCGCGTGGTGCACGTGCAGCGACTGCGCCGCGGCGATCTGCGACAGGCCGATGCTGGCGACGTAGCGCACGTCGCGGCCGAAGTATTCGTTCATCTCGTGGTACACGCGCAGCGGCTGGACCGGCACGTTGTCGTAGTCGCCCTTGCGCAGCATGGTGCGCTTGCGTTCCTGGCACTCGGCCAGCCATTCGGAGCGGTCGGCCAGCTTGCCGTCGGCTTTCCATTCCTTCGCCACGTCGACCAGCAATTGCAGGGCCACCTTGGCGTCCGAGACGATGCCGAAGTCGGGGCCGAACACGCGGCCGATCTGGGTCGGCTCGATGTCTATGTGGACGAACTTGCGGCCCTTGGTGAACACTTCGACGCTGCCGGTGTGGCGGTTGGCCCAGCGGTTGCCGATGCCGATCACGAAGTCGGACGCCAGCATCGTGGCATTGCCGTAGCGGTGGCTGGTCTGCAACCCGGCCATGCCCGCCATCTGCGGGTGGTCGTCGGGAATGCAGCCCCAGCCCATCAGGGTCGGGATGACAGGAACGCCGGTGATCTCGGCGAATTCGACCAGCAAAGCCGATGCGTCGGCGTTGATGATGCCGCCCCCGGCGGTGATCAAAGGACGGTCGGCTTCGTTCAGCATCGTCAGCGCCTTCTCGGCCTGGGCTCGGGTCGCCTTCGGCTTGTACAGCTCCATCGGCTCGTAGGTGTCCGGGTCGAACTCGATGATCGCCATCTGCACGTCGAACGGCATGTCGATCAGGACCGGGCCGGGGCGGCCGGAGCGCATCAGGTGGAAGGCCTGCTGGAACACGCGCGGCACCAGCGCGGGCTCGCGCACGGTGACGGCCCACTTGGTTACCGGCTTGGCGATCGACTCGATGTCGACCGCCTGGAAGTCTTCCTTGTACATGCGGGCGCGCGGCGCCTGGCCGGTAATGCAAAGAATAGGTATCGAATCGGCCTGGGCCGAATACAGCCCGGTGATCATGTCGGTGCCGGCCGGACCGGAGGTGCCGATGCACACGCCGAGGTTGCCGGCCTTGGCGCGGGTGTAGCCTTCGGCCATGTGCGAGGCGCCTTCGACGTGGCGCGCCAGGATGTGGCGGATGCTGTCGCGCTTGCGGAGGGCCGCATACAACGGGTTGATTGCCGCGCCGGGCACACCGAAGGCGACGCTGACTCCCTCCTTTTCCATCACGTGGACTGCCGCTTCGGCTGCCGTCATCTTTGCCATGTCGTTCTCCAGGATTGAATTGCATTTACTCGATGAGCCTATGCTAGAGGTTTAACGGGCCCGTGATAAGACGACAAAATATCGGTTTATTCGATACTCCAGGTATGGAATAATACAAATCAAACAAAAGTGAAAACCTACTTTTGTTTGGATCTGGTCAGTAAGCCAAGATGGAAACCGGCTACCAGACGCACGGCCAGTCAGGCAAAAATTCCTGGCAAAGCCAGATGATTTTTACAAGCAGAAGCGTGGAACCATGGACAAGCTCAAACAGATGGAAGCCTTTGTCGACGTGGTCGAAAAAGGCAGCCTGGCGCGCGCGGCGCTGGAGCAGCACATCACACCGGTGATGCTGGGACGTCGCATCGACGCGCTGGAAAAACGGCTGGGCGTGAAGCTGATGCACCGGACCACGCGCCACCTCACCCTCACCGAACAAGGCCAGGTGTTCCTCGACCATTGCCGCAAGCTGCTGGCCGATGTCGATATCGCGGAGACGATCGTGTCGGAGGGCCGGCACAAGGCCAGCGGCCATTTGATCGTGTCGGCGCCGGCGGCGTTCGGGCGGCTGCACGTGGCGCCGCATGCGCCGGCGTTTGTCGCCGCCAATCCGAAGGTGCAGATCTCGTTCAACCTGACCGACCACGTGGTCGACCTGGTGCGCGAGGGGTATGACGTGGGAATCCGCATCGGCGGCGTGCTCGATCCGAATTTCGTGGCGGTGAAACTGGCGACCAACCGGCGCGTGGTGTGCGGCACGCCGGAGTATTTCGAGCGCAACGGCATACCGCAGACGCTGGACGATCTGGCCGGGCACAACTGCCTGGCGTTCAACCTCCAGGGCGGTCAGCAGCGCGGCTGGTATTTTCAGAAGGACGGCAAGCCCGTGACTATCAAGGTGCAGGGAAACCTGGACTGCAACGACGGCGAGTTGCTGCACCGCTGGGCCAGCGAGGGGATTGGGCTGGCGTGGCGCTCGACCTGGGAGATCCAGGCGCAGCTGGCGTCTGGGGAACTGATCACGGTGCTCGACGAATTCGCCCTGCCCGACTACGACATCACTGCGGTGTACATGCAGCAGCGCCATTTGCCGGCCAAGGTGCGCTTCTTCATCGATGCGTTGAAGGCGACCTACGCGCAGCCGGGGTACTGGACCCGGGCCACGCGCTGAGCCGTATGTCGCACCTGCGAAGGCAGGTGCCTATGCTGAGATGACTTGCCCCGCTCGTCACGCTCAGCATGGGTACCTGCCTCCGCAGGAACGACGGCCCATATTTCAAGCGACGCGTTTTTTCTCCGACACCTCCAAACTGCGCGCGTTGGCGCCTCGGTGAACTTGTGGCGCCGCGGCAGTAACACTGGATAACTTGCGCTGGGTTAATAACCTCCGTTCGGTCGCAACTATGCTGGCATTTCGTCGAGCGACTCGGCGGAACTCCCCATTCAGTCAACGCCCTGTTGGCCAGCGATAGAAAGGAACCAGGTATGCCCTTCAATGTTGATGTATTCGCGACGAAACTGCGAGAAAGAGCTCACAAGGTCGGTTTCGGCAACGGAGAATGCGCAAAGTTCGTACGTACCGCGCTCGACGCCGGCGGGGCCGACACCAGCGGCCATTTGGTGGCAGCCAAAACGTACGGCCCCGTTCTGTTGAAAAACGGTTTTCGTGAGCTCAGCGTGGAGAGTCCGGAAGGCTTCCTATTCATGAAGGGTTACATTGTCGACATCGAGCCACCTGAACACGGTCGCCAGGAAGGTCACATTGCAGGTTACGATGGCAAAAACTGGATTTCGGATTTCGTTCAGAACGGGTTTTGGCCGGGACCGGCCTATCGTAAGGAAAGGCCATCCTATGTTGTCTACCGCCGCTAGGCGCGCTATCGTCAGTGCATTTTTGTCCTTGGCCTCGTGTTCAGCACTTGCGGATGAAGTTCTGCCACGCGTTCTGCAGGAGCCCGTTTTCGGCCTTCGATTTGAAATCGCCAAAGCGAAACTGGATGAACTTCCGGATGAAGTATTGAAGCTGTGTGCGGGCCTGAGCAACGCACAGGAGCAAATGCGCCTTTGGAAATATGCGGTCGCGCACGACGCGGCGCGAACCTATTATGTGGTCGGAGGCTATTACATACGCCCCGACTCCAAACAAATAGGCTCGCCCCGTTACGTGCTGGACACCCTCGGGGCGGTCTTCTATATCCAGGGCCGGGAGTGCACATTGACGGGGCCGGCGCGCGAGACGTTCGATGCGCGCTTTTTCGAAGAGACCCCGCAGCCGGTTCTGCAACAGCTGGCCGCCGATCTTGCGCAAAGGCTGGCGCGTGCGTTCGGCGGGCCAGACCAGTTAGCTACTCAATTTCGACACCAGCATATCGACTCCGCTACCCTTTCGCCAGAATTGCGAAAAGCATTCCAGCGATACTTCAAAGAGTAGCGGACGCGATTCAAGCGACGCGTTTTTTCTCCGCCACCGCCAACTGCGCGTTGGCGTTTTCGATGAAGCGGCGGCGCATCGGCAGCAGCACGAACTTGGCCGCGATCGCTGCGGCGATCGTGATCGACGCCGAGAAGATGAAGGCGCGGTCCCAGTTGCCACCGGCCGACAGCACCGACGCCAGCGGCACCAGCAGCGAAGCCGTGCCCTTGGCCGTGTACAGCGTGCCCGCGTTACCGGCGGCGAACTTGACGCCGAAGGTGTCCGCGCACACCGCTGGGAAGATCGAGAAAATCTCGCCCCAGAACAGGAAGATCAGCGCCGCGAAGGTCATGAACGCGATCGGATGGTGGCCGAACTTCATCAGGCCCAGCATCGACAGGCCCTCCCCCAGGAACACGAAGAACATGGTGTTTTCGCGGCCCAGGCGGTCCGACAGGAAGCCGCACAGCGGACGCGTGAAGCCGTTGGCCAGGTTATCGATCGACAGCGTCATCGTCAGCAGCGGCAAAGTGATGCCGAACAGGCTCATTGGCAGCTTGGCCAGGCCGTAGTCCTTGGCGATCGGCCCGATCTGCGCCGTGGCCATCAGGCCGCCGGCGGCAACCGCGACGAACAGTGCGTAGATCAGCCAAAACAAGGGGGTGCGGATCATCTTGCCGGTCGGGTAGTCCACCTTGGTGGTGACCACGCGCGGCGCTGGCTGCACGCCGGCCGGCGGCTGCGGCCGCACCATGAACATCGCCAGGATGAAGATCGCCACGCCTTGCAGGATGCCGAAGAAGACGAAGGTGTGCTCGTAGCCCGCAGTCTGGATCATGTTGGCGATCGGGATCACGGTGACGGCCGCGCCGGCGCCAAAGCCCGCTGCGGTCAGGCCAGCGGCCAGGCCGCGCTTGTCCGGAAACCATTTGAGGGCGTTGCCGACGCAGGTGCCGTACACGCAGCCGGCGCCGATGCCGGCGATGACGGCGGCGGCATACAGTTCGGGCAGCGTGGTGGCGTAGGCGTCGATCACCCAGCCCAATGCGGCGAACACGGCGCCGCCGGCGATGACGGGACGCGGGCCGAATTTATCGACCAGCCAGCCTTCGATCGGCACCAGCCAGGTCTCGACCAGGATGAAGATGGAGAACGACAGCTGGATCGCCGACAGGCCCCAGTGGTTCTTGGCGTCGAGCGGGCTGACGAACAGGGTCCAGGCGTACTGCAGGTTGGCCACGAGGCCCATGCAGATGATGCCGAAGATGAGCTGGAGCCAGCGGTTGGGCGGCCTGCGGGATGTGCTGCTGTGGGTACTCATTGAATTGTCTCCTGACTTACTTTTGATAGCGAAATGCTGATGGCGAGTGGGCTCGCTCTATAGGGTGTTTCACATCCGTAAATACATTGCTAAAAATTCAGTAGATATCTATGCATATTCCCCAAATGTGCCCTGCGATTCCTTGACCGCGGATAAGTTTTTACAATGGTGATACAAACGCACAAAAAAATGGGGTCAGGTCCGCAGGACCAGACCCCAGCTTCGGGCGCTGTACTTAGCGGGCGGCGCGCGCCAGTTCCGTTGCCGCGAGCACCTGGCCGCCGCCGTAGGTGCCCTGCACCGGCGCTTCGCCGCCCAGCGTGACGCGGATCGCGCAGTACTTGAACTCCGGGATCTTCGCGAACGGGTCGAGCGCCGCGTTGGTCAGGCGGTTGATCGCCGCTTCGTAGTAGCAGAACGGGACGAACACGGCGCCGCGCGGCGAGCTTTCGTCGGCACGCGCATACAGCTGCACCTTGCCGCGGCGCGATTCGATCGTGACGATGTCGCCAGGCTGGCCTCCCATCTCCGCCAGGTCAAGCGGATGGACCAGCGCAACCGGATCCGGCTCGAGCGCATCGAGCACCAGCGCGCGGCGCGTCATGCTGCCGGTGTGCCAGTGTTCGAGCTGGCGCCCGGTGATCAAGACCATCGGGTACTCGGGATCGGGACGCTCGGCGGCCGGGATGATGTCGGCCGGGACGAACTTGGCGCGGCCGGATTCGCGCGGGAAGGATTCGGTAAACACCACCGACTGGCCAGGGTCGCCCTCTTTCATGCACGGATACGTGACAGCGTGCTCGCGCTCGAGGCGCTCCCAGGTGATGCCGCCGATGCTAGGCATGGTGTGGCGCATCTCGTCGAACACTTCCGACACGTGCTTGTACTGCCAGTCCAGGCCCATGCGGTTGGCGATCTGCTGGATGATCCACAGGTCGGGCTTGGCCTCGCCCGGCGCGTTGACTGCCTTGCGGCCCATCTGCACCAGGCGGTCGGTGTTGGTGAAGGTGCCGTCCTTCTCGGGGAAGGCGGTGGCAGGCAGGATCACGTCGGCCAGGTAGGCGGTCTCGGTCAGGAAGATGTCCTGCACCACCAGGTGGTCGAGCGATGCCAGCGAATCGCGGGCATGGTTGGCGTCCGGGTCGGACATCGCCGGATTTTCGCCCATCACGTACATGCCGCGCACGTCGCCATGCTTGATGGCGTGCATCACCTCGACCACGGTCAGGCCAGGCTTGGTGTCGAGCGTGCCCGGCTCGAGCTTCCATGCTTTTTCGAAGCTGGCCTGCACTTTCGGGTCGGTCACATGCTGGTAGTCCGGATACATCATCGGGATCAGGCCGGCGTCGGACGCGCCCTGGACGTTGTTCTGGCCGCGCAGCGGATGCAGGCCGGTGCCTTCGCGGCCGATCTGGCCGGTCATCAGCGCCAGCGCGATCAGGCAGCGCGCGTTATCGGTGCCGTGCACGTGCTGCGATACGCCCATGCCCCACAGGATGATCGACGCTTTCGACGTCGCATACAGGCGCGCGGTGTAGCGCAGCGTCTCCGCGTCGATGCCGCAGATCGGCGCCATCAGCTCCGGGCTGTAGCCTTCGACGTTCTTCTTCAGGTCTTCGTAGCCGATGGTGCGGCTGTCGATGAACTCCTGGTCCACCAGGTTCTCGTGGACGATCACGTGCATCATCGCGTTGAGCATGGCGACGTCGGTGTCCGGCTTGAACTGCAGGAAGCGATGCGACATGCGCGCCAGTTCGGAGCGGCGCGGATCCATCACGACCAGCTTGGAGCCGTTGGCCACCGCGTTCTTGATCCAGGTGGCGGCGACCGGGTGATTGACGGTCGGGTTGGCGCCGATGATGACGATCACCTCGGCCTTGGTCACGTCCATCACCGGGTTCGACACGGCGCCCGAGCCGATACCTTCGAGCAGCGCGACGACCGACGAGGCGTGGCACAGGCGCGTGCAGTGGTCGACGTTGTTCGAGCCGAAGCCGGTGCGCACCAGTTTCTGAAACAGGTAGGCTTCCTCGTTCGAGCCCTTGGCCGAGCCGAAGCCTGCCAGCGACTTCTTGCCGTAGGTGTCGCGGATCTGCGCCAGCTTGCCGCCGGCCAGTTCCAGTGCTTCTTCCCAGCTCGCTTCGCGGAAGAATTCCATCACGCGGCTCGGATCCATCTCGACGTCGCCGCGCTTGGGCGCGTCGGCGCGGCGGATCAGCGGTTTGGTCAGGCGGTGCGGGTGGTGCGCGTAGTCGAAACCGTAGCGGCCCTTGACGCACAGGCGGCCCGCGTTGGCGGGACCGTCGCGGCCTTCGACGTAAAGGATCTTGTCGTCCTTGACGTTGTAGGTCAGCTGGCAGCCGACGCCGCAGAATGGGCACAGCGATTCGACCTGCTTGTCCGGCACCGTCAGCGCCACTTCGCGCGCCGGCATCAGGGCGCCGGTCGGGCAGGCCTGGACGCATTCGCCGCAAGCCACGCAGGTGGAGTTGCCCATCGGGTCGTCCATGTCGAACACGATCTTGGTGCCTTCGCCGCGCAGCGACAGGCCGATCACGTCGTTCATCTGCTCGTCGCGGCAGGCGCGCACGCAGCGGGTGCACTGGATGCAGGCGTCGAGGTTGACGGCGATCGCGGCGTGCGACAGGTCGGGCGCAACGCGGGCGCGCGCCTCGAAGCGCGGCTTGCCCACTTCGAGCTTGGCGGCCCACTGGTCGACTTCGTTGTTGCGGGTGTATTCGGTTTCCGGCATGTCCGACAGCAGCAGTTCGAGCACCATCTTCTGCGCGGCGACGGCACGGTCGCTCTCGGAGTTGACCTTCATGCCTTCGGTCGGGAAGCGGCAGCACGACGGCGCCAGCACGCGCTCGCCGTTGATCTCCACCATGCACGAGCGGCAGTTGCCGGCGGTGTCCAGGCCTTCCTTGTAGCACAGGCGCGGGATCTCGACGCCTTCGCGGTCGGCGACCTCGATGATGGTTTCGTTGGCGCGCGCGGTGACTTCGCGGCCATTGAGTTCGAAGCTGACGGTCGGCACGTCGATCTGTGCCAGTTCGTTACGGGTAATCGCGTTCATGGGTATCTCTTTATGCCAGCTCGTGCGGGAAGTATTTGATGACGCAGTCGACCGGATTCGGCGCTGCCTGGCCCAGGCCGCAGATCGATGCATCGCGCATCACTTGCGACAGGTCCGCCAGCATGCCCAGGTCCCAGTGCGGCTTCTCGATGATCGCGTGGGTCTTGGCGGTGCCGACGCGGCATGGCGTGCACTGTCCGCAGGATTCGTGCTTGAAGAAGTTCATCATGTTGCGCGCCGCTTCGGTGGCGGTGTCGAGGTTCGACAGCACGATCACCGAGGCCGAGCCGATGAAGCAGCCGTACGGTTGCAGCGTGTCGAAGTCGAGCGGAATGTCGTTCAGCGAGGCGGGCAGGATGCCGCCCGAGGCGCCGCCCGGCAGGTAGCCGTACAGCGTCTGGCCGTCCAGCATGCCGCCGCAATGGTCGTCGATCAGCTGCTGGATGGTGATGCCGGCCGGCGCCAGCTTGACGCCCGGGTTCTTCACGCGGCCCGACACCGAGAACGAGCGCAGGCCCTTGCGGCCGTTGGCGCCGAAGCTGCTGAACCACTCGCCGCCCTTCTCGATGATCTCGCGCACCCAGTGCAGCGTTTCGAAGTTGTGCTCGAGGGTCGGACGGCCGAACAGGCCCACCTGCGCCACGTACGGCGGACGCAGACGCGGCATGCCGCGCTTGCCTTCGATCGACTCGATCATCGCCGACTCTTCGCCGCAGATGTAAGCGCCGGCGCCGCGGCGCAGGATGATCTCGGGCATATCGGCCAGCGGCGGGTCGGCGCGCAGCGCGGCCAGCTCGGCTTCGAGCATGCCGCGGCAGCCGTGGTATTCGTCGCGCAGATAGATGTAGATGGTCTCGATGCCGACCGCCCACGCGGCGATCAGGGCGCCTTCGATGAAGCGGTGCGGGTCCTGCTCGAGGTAGAAGCGATCCTTGAAGGTGCCTGGCTCGCCTTCGTCGATGTTGATCGCCATCAGGCGCGGGCCGGCTTCGTTGCGCACGATGCGCCACTTGCGGCCGGCCGGGAAGCCGGCGCCGCCCAGGCCGCGCAGGCCCGAGGTTTCCATTGTCTTGATGATGCCTTCGACGTCGCGCGCGCCGCCGACGCAGTCGCGCAGCAGCTGGTAACCGCCGTTGGCCTTGTAGCCCGCGTAGTCGATGTGGCCGGTGTGGGTGTGGGTGGTTTCCTTGGCTTCCACCTTGGCGGCTACGGTTTCGACGGTCGCATGCGGCACCGGGTTCTGGCCGACGACGGCGACAGGCGCCTGCTCGCAGCGGCCGACGCACGGCGCGGCGATGACGCGCACGTCGCGGCCGAGGATGGATGGCAGCTTCGCAATCAGGTCTTTGGCGCCGGCCATTTCGCACGACAGGCCGTCGCAGACGCGCACGGTCATGGCGGCAGGCGCTTCGCCGCCCTCTTTCACGACGTCGAAGTGATGGTAGAAGGAAGCGACTTCGTAGACTTCGGTCTGGGCCAGCTTCATCTCGGCGGCCAGCGCGGCGAGGTGTTCGGCCGACAGGCAGTTGTAAGCGTCCTGGATCTTGTGCAGGTGTTCGATGAGCATGTCGGCGTTGCGCGACTCTTCGCCGAGCAGCGCCTGCACCCGCGCCAGCGCGGCGGGATCGACGCGGCGGCCTTTCGGCGCTTCGCGCTTGCGCTGGCGCGATGCGCCTTCAACTTTAATCGGAATGATCATCTGTCCCATACTATTGTTCCTGTCTCTACTAGCCCTGGACCGCGCTCGTGGTCGCGGCCTCTGTTAAAAAAATCCGGGAGCGCCATTGCCGGCGCTCCCTTGTTCATCCATCAAATTACGTGTTCGGCGCGCAGCAGCGCGATCTGGTCGGCGTTGTAGCCAAGCTGGGACAGCACTTCGTCGGTGTGCTCGCCCAGCAGCGGCGAGCGTTCGACGTGGGTCGGGCTGTCGGACAGCTTGATCGGATTGCCGACCGTGAGGTACTTGCCGCGCTCCGGGTGGTCCACTTCGACGATGGTGCCGGTTTCGCGCAGCGACGGCTCCTCGGCGATCTCCTTCATCGACAGGATCGGGCCGCACGGGATGTCGAACTGGTTCATCGCATCCATCGCCTCGAACTTGGTCAGGGTCTTGGTCCACTCCTCGACGGTGCCGAAGATCTCCATCAGGCGCGGCAAGCGCGCGCGCGGCGTCGCGTAGTCGGGATGCGAGATCCACTCTTCCTTGCCGATCACGCGGCAGATCGCGCCCCAGGCCTGCGACTGCGCGACGAAGTAGATGTAGGCGTTCGGGTCGGTCTCCCAGCCCTTGCACTTGAGGATCCAGCCTGGCTGGCCGCCGCCGGACGCGTTGCCGGCGCGCGGCACCGAGTCGCCAAAGGTGCCGTTCGGATACTGCGGGTATTCTTCCATCACGCCGGTGCGCTCGAGGCGCTGCTGGTCGCGCAGCTTGACGCGGCACAGGTTCAGCACCGCGTCCTGCATCGAGGTCAGCACCTTCTGGCCGCGGCCGGTCTGGGTGCGCTGGTACAGCGCGGTGACGATGCCCAGCGCCAGGTGCAGGCCGCTGCCGCTGTCGCCGATCTGGGCGCCGGTGACCATCGGCGGGCCGTCGTCGAAGCCGGTGGTGGCGGCCGAGCCGCCAGCGCACTGGGCGACGTTTTCATAGACCTTGCAATGCTCGTACGGGCCCGGGCCGAAACCCTTGACCGACGCGACGATCATCTTCGGATTGAGTTCCTGGATGCGTTCCCACGAAAAGCCCATGCGGTCCAGCGCGCCGGGGGCGAAGTTCTCGACCAGCACGTCGCAATCCTTGATCAGCGTTTCCAGCACTTCCTTGCCGGCCGCCTTCTTGGTGTCGAGCGTGATCGAGCGCTTGTTGTGGTTCAGCATGGTGAAATACAGGCTGTCCACGCCGGGGATATCGCGCAGCTGGCCGCGCGTGGCGTCGCCTTCGCCGGCCCGCTCGACCTTGATCACGTCCGCGCCGAACCAGGCCAGCAGCTGGGTGCAGGTCGGGCCGGACTGCACGTGGGTGAAGTCGAGGATGCGAACTCCTTCTAATGCTTTGCTCATGGCACTACTCTCCGAAGAATCACTCTGTTTTAATTATGCCCGACAAAGTACGCTCTAGTTGCGGCCTGCTCTTTTAACCACTGGCAGTGACGCGAAGTCCATGATATCGACGCGGCCCGTGTTTGCTCATTGACCACGGTCAAGATTAGCCAGATGGCCAAAATGGTGACGTGGTCGTGCCTGCGGAGGCAGGCACCCATACTGAGCTGGCAAGCCGGGGAAAGCGGATTCCGCATAGGTACCTGCCTGCGGAGGTACGACAACCGGGCTGCGCTGAACGTTGTATGCTTTCGGTAATTCAAACAAGGAGAAGCAGCAATGCGCGCAATCGAAATCACCCAGCCCGGCCCGCCCGACGTCCTGAAACTGTGCGAGCGGCCGATGCCGCAGCTGGCGCCCGGCCACGTTCTGATCAAGGTCCATGCGGCCGGGATCAACCGTCCCGACGTGCTGCAGCGGACCGGCAACTATCCGGTGCCGCCCGGCGCGTCCGATTTACCGGGGCTGGAGATTGCGGGCGAAATCGTCGATGGCGACCTGGCCGGCAGCGCCTTTAAGAAGGGCGACATGGTGTGCGCGCTGGTGCAGGGCGGCGGTTATGCGGAGTACTGCGCGGCCGCGCTTGACTTGTGCCTGCCGATCCCGAAAGGCATGAGCGCGCTGGAAGCGGCGTCGCTGCCGGAGACTTTTTTCACTGTGTGGAGCAATGTGTTCGACCGCGCCGGGCTGGCCGAAGGCGAGACCTTGCTGGTGCAAGGCGGCTCGTCGGGCATCGGCGTGACGGCGATCCAGCTGGCCAAGGCGCTCGGGCACAAGGTGTTCGCTACCGCCGGCTCCGACGAGAAGTGCCGCGCGTGCGAGGCGCTGGGCGCCGACCGCGCGATCAATTACAAGACCGAGGATTTTGTGGAGATCGTCAAGGCGGAGACCGGCGGCAAGGGCGTCGATGTGATCCTCGACATGGTGGGCGGCGATTACGTGCCGCGCGAGATCAGCTGCCTGGCCGATGACGGCCGGCTCGTTTTCATTGCGCTGCTCGGCGGCGGCAAGGCGACCGTGCCGCTCGGGCAGATCCTGATTCGGCGGCTCACCGTGACCGGGTCGACGTTGCGCCCTCGCCCGCTGTCGTTCAAGGCGAAGATCGCCGACAACCTGCGCAAGCACGTGTGGCCGCTGCTCGATGCGGGCAAGATCAAGCCGGTGATTTACCAGACGTTTGCGCTGGAGGATGCCGCGAAAGCGCACGCGCTGATGGAATCGAGCTCGCACGTGGGGAAGATCGTGCTGGAGGTGGCGGCTTAACTGAAGTTGGGGTCAGGTCCGCGGGACCAGACCCCGATGCTGCCGAAGTCCGGGGTCTGGTCCCGCGGACCTGACCCCATCGCGATTACTGCAGCTGCTTGAGCAAGGCCCGCGCGTCGCCCGCTTCGGCGAACTGCGTCGCGTCTTTCAGCAGCGCTTCAAGCTCCTTGCGCGCCGCGGCCTTGTCGCCCGATTTGAACAGTCCCAGCGCGACGTGATAGCGGATGTCGCGCGCCTGCGGCGACTTTGCGCTGGCTTTCTGCAGGATCGGCAGGCCGCGGCCGGTGTCGCCCTGCTCCACCAATATCCAGCCCAGCGTATCCATGATGACGGGATTGTCGCCGGCGACCTTGTACGCGTGTTCGGCGGCCGCCTGCGCGCGCGCATCCTGCGACTGCTGATACACCAGCGCCAGGTTGTTCAGCGCGATGACGTTGTCCGGATGGCGCTTGACGATCGCCTCGAATTGCGCCGCTGCCGCCTTGTACTGCTGGTCGGCGGCCAGCGCCTGCGCGCGGTACAGTTCCACGCGCAGGTCGTCCGGGTGCTGCTGCAGCCATTGCGCCAGGCGCCGCGCCGCTTCCTCCTGCCTGCCGGCCAGCTTCAGCGCGTTGTCGGTCTTGATGACCATCTCGTTGCTGCGGTTCAGCGCGAAGGCGCGGTCAAACGCGGCCACCGCCAGCGCCGGCTTGTGCTGCGCCATCAGCACATCGCCCTCAAGCTGGTAGCCGGCCGCCGCATTTGGATGGTTCTGCTGCATCTTCTCGGCGATCGTCATCGCCAGCTCGTTCCAGTTCTTGCGCACGTACAGCTCGGCCAGCGCCAGCTGCGCCGCCGGGAAATCGGGCTGCATCGCCAGCGCCGCCTTGAGCCAGTCTTCGGCCTGCTGATGGCGCTTCATCACCATCAACAGCGCGCCGACCTGCATCTGCGCCTGCGCCGATCGCGGCAGCGCGGTCGCCAGCTTCTTGTAGGTGTCGAGCGCCTGCTCCTGCGCGGCGACGGCCAGCTGCCCCTTGCCGAGCAGGTCGAGCAAGTCGGGGTCGTCCGGATGCGTCACGCGCAGGCGCAGGACGATGTCGAGCGCTTTCTGGTGCTGGCCCGTCTTCAGGTACTGGCCGATCAGGTTGACGGCCGGCCCTACCGCATCCGGATCGACCGCGGCGGCGCGTTCGAGCCAGCTGGTGGTCTCGCCGGCCTTCTTTTCGAGGGTGGCCAGCGTGGCGAAGGTGGACATCGCCTCGGTGCTGCGCGGGTTCTTGTCCAGGAACTGCTGCAGGTGCTTGCGGGCGCCGGCCGGATTGTTTGCGTCCAGTTCGATTTGCGCCAGGTTCGCGGCGGAGGCAAAGTACGATGGCTGCAGCGCCAGCGCCTTGAGGAAGCTGGCGCGCGCCTGCTTCACGTCGCCCTTGCCCAGGTAGGCCATGCCCTTCAGGTCCTGCACCGTCGCGTTGTCCGGCTGTTCCTTTTCAAGGTCGAGCGCGGCGGCGAACGCCTGGTCGAAGTGCTTCAGTCCCAGCTCGGTGCGCACCAGCGCGATGCCGGCCTGGTGCGAACCCTTTTCGAGCTTGGTGGCCAGCCGCAGGTCGCTGACCGCCTGCGCCGCCTGTCCCTTGCCAAGCTTGCTGAACGCGAGCGAGGTGCGCAGCCTGGCGGCGGCCGGGTCGAGCGCGCTGGCCTTCTCGAAATACTGGGAGGCGCGGTTGAAGTCGCGCGCCTGCATGTACGACTCGCCGGCCAGCGCCAGCATCTGCACGTCCGGTTGCGCCTGCTTCAGGGCCGGGGCCAGCACTTCCAGCGCCTGCGGCGTGTGACCGGTGCGCAGCAAGGTCGAAGCGAGCATCTTGCGCGCGTACGGGTTGTCGGGATTTTTTTCGAGGTAATGGCGCAGGTGATGCTCGGCCTGGTGCATCGATCCCAGGTTGAAATTGACGGCGCCGGCCAGCAGGATCGTCGGCATGTGCTCGGGCGCGACACGCAGCACGTTATGCACCGGTATCTGGGCGTCGACGCTCCGGCCTTCCGAGAAATACAACAGCGCCTGGGTGTAATGCAGCAGCAGGTTGCCCGGCGCCAGCACGCGCGCCGTGTCGAGCTCCTGCTGCGCGGCCTCGAACTTGCCCAGCGCGATGTCGAGGTAGGCCTTCTCGATGTGCGCGGTGCGGTGCTCGGGATTGATCGCCAGCACCTTGTCGTAAGTCGCCAGCGCTTTCTGCGACTGGTTCTGCGCGCGCAACAGGTCGCCCTGGAACCACAGCGCGTCGGTGCTGCGTGGCGCCGCCGCGATCGCCTGCGTCGCATAGCGTTGCGCCGCGTCGGCATCGCCCGTCAGGAACGCCAGGCGGCCCTGTCCGATCAGGGCCGGCGGGTAGTCGGGCTTCGCGCGCAGCACATCGCCGTAGAGTTGCCGCGCGTCGTCGAGTTTGCCCAGCGCCAGGTAGGCGTCGGCGCGCACGCACAGCAGCGCGGGATCCTTGCGACCCACTTCCTGCTGGGTTTCGTCGATCGTCTTCTGGAACTGCGCCTGCAGGTTCAGGGCCCTGCCGAGCAGCGGCATGGCGGCGCCGGCCGGGTGGCCCTGCTTGATCGCAAGCCGGACTTCCTTCTCCGCGCTGACCGGATCGTTAATGTCGAGATACACCGAGGCCAGCAGGAAACGCACTTCGGCATTGTCGGGCTTGGCGTCGAGGCTGTTTTTCAGGGTGATCACGGCCGCGTTCATCTCGCCCTTTTGCTGGTATTGCAGGGCCTTGGCCCGCAGCGCCGCATCCGACTCCTGGTCGCACCCCGCAAGGGTCGCGGAAAGCAACAATGTGGCGGCGATGTCGACAAGCACGCAACGCTTGTTGTTGAAATGCAACATGAATTTCCTTTGGGCTTCAGGGTATGAGCGACTTGCCAAGCATGGTGGCATGTAAAAGATTGCGTTGCAACAATTTTTATGCCACTCTCCCTAGTCTGGATTGCAAGAAAGAATTGCATTACAGAAAAAGTAGTTGTCGAAATTATTTACAGTCGCCCCAGCCCTGCGATCGACGGAATCAGCTAAGCCGCTGATTTCAATGAAATGTTTATTCCAGGCATGATTCGTGCTATAGATGACACATAATTCCAAGGGATATCAGTCCATGAAAAACCTCCTCCGCATCGCCGGGCTCACCCTGGCGCTGCTCGCGTTGCCTGCCGCGCAGGCCGGGAGCTTCACCGACAGCTATATCGGCGCCAATAACGCGGCCGATGTGATCGGTGCGAGCACCTACGACATCAGCGGCGCATCCATCACCCGCGTCGGCAGCGTCCTGACGGTGACGATCAACACCGCGTTCGCCGGTCACGCCGGGATGGACACCTTCGCCAACGCCAAGGGGATCGGCTATGGCGACGTATTCCTGTCGCAACTGTGGAATCCGGCCGGCACGGCGGCCAGCGGCTACAGCACCGACAACGCCAACACCGGCACCGACTGGCAATACGGGTTCAGCCTGGATAACCGCTGGAGCAACAGCGGCGGCAAGTTCACGCTCTACAAGCTCGACGGCGCGAACAGCACCAACATCCTCAATTCGAATTCCTTCGTCACCTGCGGCAGCGGCTGCACCTACCGCCAGGACCAGGAAGTGGCGGTCAATACGGCGGCCGGCACCACCGCGGTGGCGCAGAAAGTGGGCACGCAGGCGCTGCAGGGCGACTGGACCGTCACGGCCGACCAGTCGATCAAGTTCAGCATCAACGTCGCCAGCGTCTCGGACCTGATGACGTTCAAGTCCTTCGCCATGCACTGGGGCGAAACCTGCCAGAACGACGTGATCGAGGGCATGACCAGCGTGCCGGAGCCGGCCGGCCTGGCGCTGCTGGGCATCGGCCTGTGCGGCGTGCTGGCAGTGCGCCGGCGCAGGAGCGCGTAGCCGCAGTCCAACAGCAAGACCCGGCCACTCATGCCGTCGTGGCAGCGACGGCATTTTTTTTGCGCGCGTCGCTTGCATTCATACAGTCTTGGTGATTTAATTAACTGTATGAATACACCAGATCCCGCAGCCAGCTACTCGCTCAACGAATTGTGCGTGCTCGCCGAAATGACCGCGCGCACCGTGCGCTACTACGTCCAGACGGGCCTGGTGGACCGCCCTGTCGGCGAAACCCGCGCGGCGCGCTACGGCGCACGCCATCTCGAACAATTGCTGCTGATCCGCAAATGGACGGCGGCCGGCTTGTCGCTCGAACGCATCCGCGAACTGCTGCACGGCGGCGAGCCGCCCATCCCGCCGCGTCCGCGCGCGCCCGGATCGATCGAGGTGTGCAGCCACCTGATCGTGGCCGACGGCGTCGAACTGGTCATCGAGCCGGGCCGCGCCGGCATGTCGCCCGAGCAGGTGCGCGCCTTCGCGAAAGGCGTGATGGCGCTGTTCGAGCAGCTTACCCACCCACCCGAAGGAGATCCAGCATGAGCCATAGCGACACCGCCTGCCTGCGTACCCGCAGCGGCGACCCGGTGCTGCTCGAACACGTCGGCATCGACGGCGCCATCGCCGGCCTGCTGCTCAAGGTGTCGGTGGCGCAGCGCTTTCGCAATCCCTGCGATCGGCATGTCGAAATCGTCTACACCTTCCCGCTGCCGTTCGGCGCGGTGCTGCTGGGCGTTGACGTGCGCCTGGGCGAGCGCGAACTGCGCGGCGCGGTGGTGGAAAAGCGCCAGGCCGCGCAGGACTACGAAGACAGCCTGGCCGCGGGCGACTGCGCCATCATGCTCGAGCAGAACCACGACCGCAGCTACAGCCTTAACCTGGGCAACCTCGCCGCGGGCGAAACCTGCCTGGTGACGATGCGCTACGCCGAAACGCTGCAGTTCGAGCAGCGCGGCCTGCGCGTGTGCATCCCGACGGTGATCGCGCCGCGCTTTGGCGACGCGGTGCGAGACGCGCGGCTGGCGCCGCAGCACGCCGCGGCGCCCAGCCTGCACGCCCATCATCCATTCGACCTCACCTTGCGGCTGCCGCCGGAATTGACGCGCGCCCGGATCGGGTCGCCGAGCCACGCGCTCGCCAGCCAGATGGTGGGCGACGGCGTGACGCTGTCGCTGGCGCAGGCCGGGTCGCTCGACCGCGACTTCGTGCTGGTGCTGGAAGACCTTGCCCAGGATTCGTTCGCCATCGCCGCGCCCGACACGACGGCGCCGGGCCGCAGCGCCGCGCTGGCCAGCTTCTGCCCGCGCATTGCTGCCGCCGCGCCGCTGCCGGTGGTGGCCAAGCTGCTGGTCGACTGCTCCGGCTCGATGGCCGGCGACAGCATTGCCGCGGCGCGGCGCGCGCTGCAGGCGATCGTCGACAAATTTGACGCGCGCGACCGCTTTTCTCTGTCGCGCTTCGGCTCCACGGTGGAGCACCGCGCGCGCGGCCTGTGGGCCGTGACCGAGCGCACCCGGCTGGCGGCGCGGCGCTGGGTCGGCGCGCTCGACGCCACGCTGGGCGGCACCGAAATGGAAGCGGCGCTGGCCTCGACCTTCACGCTCGGCGCCAACGTCCGCGCCGACGTGCTGCTGGTGACCGACGGCCAGATCCACGCGATCGACGGCGTGCTCGCTACCGCAAAGGCGTCCGGCCACCGGCTGTTCATCGTCGCCATCGGCAGCAGCCCGGCCGAGAGCCACCTGCGCCGGCTCGCGCTGGCAACCGGCGGGGCCTGCGATTTCGTCGCGCCGGGAGAACGGGTCGAGCCGGCGGTGCTGCGCATGTTCGCGCGGCTGCGCTCACCGCGCCTGAACCGGCTGCGCGTCAGCTGGCCGGCTGGCGGCTGGACCTCGGCGCTGCCGGAGGCGGTGTTCGACGGCGACACGGTCAACCTGTATGCGCAGCTGGAAGGCGACGCCGGCGGCACTGTGCGTCTTTATGGCTGCGACGGCGATTGCCCGGAGCGGGAGATCGCCTGCGCCGTCATCGCTCCGGCCAGCGGCGAGGCGCACACGCTCGCACGGATGGCAGCCAGCGCCAGGGCCGCGGCGCCGGGAGTTCCACAAGAGGAAGCGCCGTCGCTGGCGCTCGACTACCAGCTGGTCACCGAGCGCACCAATTTCCTGCTGGTGCACGAGCGCGCCGACGCGGACAAGCCAGCTGACATGCCGCCGCTGCTGCAGGTCGCGCCGATGCTGCCGGCGGGATGGGCTGGCGCAGGCTCGGTCGTCACCCGGGGTGGCGAAGGTTTCAGACAGCCCGCAGTATGGCGACGCCTGGACGCTGGAGGCGACGCGCTGTGCGTCGCCTCCAGCGTGCCGGCTTACGATGTTCCCGCATTCTTCCGCCGCAGCGGCAGCGAGACGATGGGCGCCGAGGGCCTGACGCCGCTGGGGCTGCACGAACTTCTGCGCGCCATGCCGAAGCCGCAATGGCCGCGCAGTTACGCGGACCTGCGCGGCATCGGCCTGGGCGCCGCTATCGTGGACTGGCTCGAGCTGGTGATGGGGGCGGGACAGGATGAACCCGACGTGGTGGCCGCTTTCCTGTTCGTGATGTGCGCGGACGATATCCGCACTGCCCTGCGGCAGCCGCGCATGGCGTCGGTCCGCAAGCTGATCACCCGGCTGCTGGCCCCATCCGCCGCGCCCGCGGAGGCGGGTGACGCCGAAGCGGCGCTTGCCGAACGCATCGCCGAGTCGCTGGCGGACATGACCGCGTCCGACTGGCCGCCCTGCGTGTTCGCGCTCGAGACCAGCGGCGCGGGTTGTGCTTAAGCGGACAGGTTCAGGGTCTGGCGCAGCGCCAGCAGCGGCGCGACGACCTCGTCCAGGATGAAGGGTTTGACGACGAAGTGGTCGAAGCCCGCGGCGCGCGCGCTGGCCTTGTCGTCCGGGTGGTGGCGGCCGGAGACGGCGATCAGCAGGCTGGCCGCGGTTTCGGGCAGCGCGCGCAGGCGGCTCGCCAGCGTGAAGCCATCGACGCCGCCGAGGACCAGGCCCGAACACACCGCGTGCGGTTGGAATTCCGGCGCCAGCGCGAGCGCCTGGTCCGCGCTGGCGGCGCAGGCGACGGCGCAGCCGTGATGCTCGAGCAGCGTGCCGAGCAAATCGAGCATCTCGGGGTTGCGGTCGACGACCAGCACCCGCAGCGCCGCTTGCGCGAGCGCGCCGGCAGGGATATTTTGAACAACGCGGCGGGCGGGCGCGCCGCCGTCAAATTCGTAACTCATTCTTCGTTCCTTAAAGGCCGAACCTGGTGGTGAAGGTAATAACAGGATAGGTGCGGCGACAAGGCGAAAAGCGGTCGCGCATGACTTCAGGGCACGCTGTTGGCAATTGGCGTGCGGGTCAGTATGCTGGGTGGTTCACGGAGGCGAACAGTGGAAGCAGGCGCCGGCGGGTGTCAGGCCGACAAGCCGGGATCCCCAGAACGGGGAAACGACTGCGTGCAGTGTAGCAAAACATGCGAGTCTTGTCTTGCGGCACTGCCGATTGTTACATTAATGCGGTCGCGGCGCCACGCGAACGCTGCTTTTCAGGAAACTCATGATCGAATGCAATCGAAAGATGGAACAGGCCAGGCGGGATTTCTCGCTCGGGAAGCTGAGCGCCGCGGTGCTGATCCGCGTGCCGATGAGCCGGTCAGGCTGGACGGTGCGGCTGAGCGGCGGCAAGGGCGACGCCGGCATGCTGCTCGACGTGAAGACGCTCGAAGCGCAGGTGTTTGACACCCTCGACGGCGCCGCGCAGGCGCTGGAACTGATCGGCTTCCGCTTCGAACAGCTCAAGCTGGCCTGAGCGGCCTCTGGAGGCAGTGGTACCCCGGGGACTCGGCGTCCCGCCATTGTTGGAGTGACACCGTCACAAAACAAAACCGGGCCACGCGGGCCCGGTTTTTGCGGAATACGGTCGCATCTTTACGGTTTGGCCTTGAGCTCCGCTTTCGCTGCCTTTTCCTTGGCCCTGGCGTCTTTCTTGCAGGCCTTCTCCTCGGCGCCCTTCATTTTCTTGCACTCTGCCATCGCCATTTTCTCGTCGGCTTCAATTTGCTTCTTCGCCGCCTTGCGCTCGGCGTGGGTCATGTGGGCGACTGGCGGCGCGGTGGTAGCGGCCGGTGCGGTCGTCGCAGCTTGCGGTGCGGCAAACGCGGAGGCGGACAGGGCGATCAGGCTTGCGGCGGTGAGGCTCAAAATGGTTTTCATAATTCATCCTTTGAAGAAATCAATGAAAGAGACCCGAGATGCGAACGGTTAACGCCTGAACGAATCGGCGGGTTGACGCGATTCCATTGTTTCATTCATCGCCGCTGCGTTTATCCTGCCGCACCTGCGCCAGCGCCTCGACGCGGATCAGCCCCTCGGCGGCCGCGTGCGAGGCTGCGGCCACGCTGTCGGCCGCCAGCACCAGCTGCGCACCGGAGTTGCTGACCTCCTCCGTCAGCCGGTCCAGCGCCTCGATCCGCTGCGGGTCCGGATTGACGTTGCGGATATAGATGACGCGCACCGACTGGGGATGGCGGCGCAGGATCTCGGCGTAGATTTCGGGGTCGCGCTCGCCGCTGTCGCCGATCAGGACGAACTTCAGATCGGGATAGGCGCGCAGGATCGATTCGATTTTGTCGAGCTTGTGATTGCGCGCCAGTTCCGGCTTGATCAGCGAGCGCACGCTCAGTTCGCGCAGCATCAGGGGGCCGAGCGGAATCCCCTGCAGGCGCATGAATTCGACCAGCGGCTCGAACAGGTGCCAAGGGCTGCTCGACACGTAGAACACCGGATTGGCTTCGTTGCCGGCCGCGCCCTCGTGCAAGGCGCGGTAGAACGCGGCCACGCCCTTGAACGGCCGGCGCGTATGCGGATTCAGGCGCGCCAGCATCAGGGCCATGTTCACCTTGTTGGTCACGTTGGTCCAGACCACCGTGTCGTCGATGTCGCTGATCACGCCGAAGCGCGCCGACGCCGGCGGCACCAGCACTTCGGCGGCCGCGCGCACCGGTGCGCCGCCCGGTGGGGCGGGCAGCTCGAGATCGACCGAATGCCAGCCGCTGCGTTCGAGCGGCGCCGGCAGCGCGATCTCGAACTGGAAGTAGCCGCCGCGGTCGGTGAGCGTCTCTGTCTCGACGCCATTGAAGCTGGCGCGCACGCGGGCGCCGCGCACCTCGTCCGATTCGAGCCGCTGGTACAGTGCGGCGAGGTTGCGCCAGCCGCTGTCTTCCAGGCCTTGCGGCCGGAAGGCGCGTTCGTCGAGCACGCGCCCGCGCACGCTTAGCATGGTGACGTTGCCGAAGCCGATGTACGGGATGATCATCAGCGACGAACCGCCGCGCAGTTGGCGGCCGATGAAGCGCCAGGCGTCCCCGGCGATCTTGCCGGCGGCGCCAGCGACGCGACGTGTGGGGGCTCGCTTCGGCGCGGCAGGCTCTGGCGATCTACCTGCGGCGCCGCGCTCCAGCCAGACCACGGCGCCGTCACGTGAGGCCTGGCGCAGCGCAGCGGCGATAGCGTGATCGTCGGCGGGATCGACAGGCTCCTTCAACGGGACCACCCTCACGCCGGCGTCGCGCAGGCGCTCCAATGCGATTTCTGATGACGCGGAGGGGTTGAGATGGACAATGGCGCCGGCGCCGGGCGGATCGTTTTGTAGAGCCGTAAGCCCCGCCTCCGTGAGAACCAGGAACGACATCATATTCGCACTCCTTCCGCACCACCTCCGTTCGCCAACTGCACCTGCATGATCCCCCCTGTTACGCTCGTGGTGCCAAGTATGCGGCAATGCGCGCTCAGCAGGCGCAGCCCTCGATCGATGGCGCCCGGCGATTGCAGCGCCAGCCAGAACAGCAATCTCTGCCCCGAGCTCAATAGCGCGAGAATCGTTTCAACCGATGGCAGGAAAGTGTCGGCGACCACAATCGAACAAGCAGGAGAAACGGTCGAGGTGCCGATTCCGGTGATGAGCATCAGGGCAGCTTGCGGTGAGTGAAAGCGTGCACGTCCGTCCCCGCCAATATTGCCTTATAGACATCCGTTCAGTTTGTGCTTAGACTGTGATTGACATCATTGCAATGTGGTCGAAAACCCATTATCCGCTACCCCGTCACTTGCCATCGTAAAGGACCGTTATGCATCCGGATCAAAGTAAGTACTTCGCTTTTACAGGGCGCGCGCGTGTGGAGAAGTTTCTCAATTCGTTGATGGGATTAATTGAGGGAATAGCTATTGACGGCACCATAAATCACCGTGAGATTTCTTTTCTCAATCGTTGGCTCGCCGACCACGAGGAATTTCAGGATCGCCATCCCTACAATGAGCTTATGCCGGTCGTGAAAGCTGCAATCAGCGACGGCGTCCTGTCCGCAGATGAGCGTGAAGACATTAGCTGGCTCTGTGAACGACTGCGTTCTATCGAGTACTACGACAAGACAACCGCAGACTTGCAGCGTTTGCACGGCATTCTTGGAGGTATCATCGCCGACGGCGTTGTCACCGAGGACGAACTTCGTGGTTTGTCGTCGTGGCTCGATGATCACGAGCATCTGCGAACTTGTTGGCCGTATGACGAAATTGGCAGCCTCATCACGGCAATAATGGCGGACGGGAAAATTGACGATCAGGAGCAAAAGATGCTTACGGATTTTTTCTCTGAATTCGTGCAAATTTTAGATGAACGGACGATCGTCAGTCCGCCTATTGCCCAGGGTCCGGCATTGATTGGTCTGTGCGCAGTGTGCCCAGAAATAGGATTCGTAGGACAGAAATTTTGTTTTACCGGCGCCTCGACCCGGCACACCCGCGCCGATCTCACCGCAATGGTAAAAAGGCACGGCGGTGAAGTTGTCTCATCACTCACGTCCACCGTCGCCTATCTGGTGATCTGTGCTGAGGGTAATCCTTGTTGGGCGTATGCCTGCTATGGGAGAAAAGTGGAGAGGGCGGTGGAACTTCGCAAAGCGGGTTCGCGCCTCCTGCTCGTCCACGAGAATGATTTCCATGACGCAGTCGCTGATCTCCGCTGAGTTCGCTCGCATTCCATTCACGGGTGATTGGACCTCCCACGCCACCCCTTTTGGCGAAAAAACGCAACGACCGGCTGCGTCCTTTTGAGCGGGTCGCTGCTTTTGGATCTCACTTATGGCATAGTAAGCGTATGAAAGCCCTCAAAAGTCCGCTCGCGTCTGAACTCTTGGCCGATCCGCAAGCGCGCGATCAGCTGCGCCGGTTCATGGTTGCGCAAGGTTCTGCCGATTCCCCAACGCAGCAACGCGCTTCAGGTCAGGTTGAAATTCGTCGGACTGACGGTCGCGCAGTTAGAGCAGCGTTCGTTCCAAAAGCCAAATCAGCTTGACTACAGTGGCGCATGAACGTAGCTCTGCCTGCGATCATCGTATTTCTACTTCTACTTCCCGGATTTATTTTTCGGACCCGCCTCAAAAGGGCGGACAGGACTTCCCTCGACTTTTCACCTTTTGGGCAGATAGCAGCTGAGGCAGTGCTTTGGGCGATCTTAGCGCACCTCTTCTGGCTCACCATCTCGTATGTTTTATTCCGCTATCGCGTCGAGCCGATCGTACTGATAAAACTTCTTTCCTCCGCTCCCGCGAGTCAAGTCGAAGCGACAAACGAAGTCGCCAAGAATACTCGCTGGATTTCCGCCTATTTCATCTCCTTGTTGTTGGCGTCTTTTTCGATACCCACGATGATTCGTTCGCTGATCTCCAGGTTCAGGCTCGATCGACTTGCCTCTCCTTTCAGCTCCGTGTTCCGCTTTCATGAAGCTCCCTGGTATTACTTGCTAACCGGCGCGGATTTTTCGCACGAAGAGGCGCCCGACTTCATCGTAGTGTCCGCCATTGTCGAAGTAGCGAAGGAAGCGGTGCTCTACGTAGGGGTGCTCGACGAGTTCGTTGTCGATTCCGGGGGCCAGCTAGATCGTCTTGTTCTCCAAGGCGTGGTGCGTCGTCCGATCGAAAATGACAAGCCGAAGCCTGGTTCAGATCATACCGATGATGTGGATCGATTCTATAAAATCGACGGCGATTCCTTTGTGCTACGTTATAGCGAAGCAATCACATTGAATGTTCAGTATGTAAAGCTGACGGCAGATGGAGTTATCGCCGACAGGGCTTCGGAGTGAAAAAGGCCAGCGCGAAGGCTGGCCTTAGTCTTTGATTCTATTGGTCGGGGCGAGAAGATTCGAACTTCCGACCCCTTGCACCCCATTGGCTCCGTTGCTCGTCCTCAATCGTCCGCCGGCGTTCACACCGCTATAATTTTCCGTTAAAATTCAGTATGTTGCAGATTTAGTCGTCCACATTGGTCCGCCAACGTCCGCGGTGAGCCAGGAAATCTGTGGGGGTCGGTGTGGGGGTCAAAGTTCCACTGGAAAAAAACCCGAGAAATGCATTTAAAAACGCATGCCTAAGCTGACGCATCGCTATTTAGAATCTCTGACCACTCAAGATTGTGGGGAGAAGGTGCGTGATGAAGGTGGCCTGTATGGGAAAATCCGTCCTGGCACTGAAGGGAGAATATCTGTCACCTTCTATTACCGATATCGATTCGACGGAAAAATAAAAGAATTCACTTGCGGAACTTGGCCCAGCGATAGCCTCGCTTCGATCCGCTTGACACGGGATACGACTCGGTTAAAAGTGGCTCAAGGTATTGACCCCGTCGACGAAAAGAAAATTCTGAAACACCAGAACGAGCTTCAGATCGCGACTCTTCTCAGCGAGATCGATGTTAAGCGAGATGATGCGCTCACGGTTCAGGATCTGTTCGACACCTGGCTCACGGATGGGGTTCGCAGAAAAGACGGTAACGCGGTGCTGATTCGGTCCTTTTCGGCAGATGTCCTCCCCACTATTGGCGCAACGAGGATCGTTGACCTCACTGAACACGATCTCCGCCGCATCCTACGCGCATTGGTGGCTCGCGGCGTCAATCGCACTGCCGTCACCGTGCGCAACAACCTTAAGCAGATGTTCTCCTGGGCCGGGAAACGGCAACCGTGGCGTCGGCTCCTCGCAAACGGAAGTCCTATCGACCTCATCGATATCGAGCAAATCCTCAGTCCTGAATACGACATCAACAAATTCAGGGATCGGGTCTTGTCCGCCGACGAGATTCGAGAACTCTACGCGGCTCTGCAGCGCCTCCGCAACGAACACGAGCTACAAGCGAACAAACGATATGGTCCGCAACCGATCGAGCCCACCACCGAGCTTGCGATCTGGATCATGTTATCGACGATGTGCCGTGTGGGCGAACTTTCCGTAGCCCGGTGGGAAAACGTTAGCTTCGATCGGTCCGAATGGTTCATCCCGAAAACGGATGTAAAAGGCAAGTATGGCAGCCTTACCGTATACCTATCCGCCTTCACTCTAAATCAATTCCGTCAACTGCATCGCATCACCGGAAATTCGTTATGGTGCTTCCCTTCGCGCCTGCGAGAAGATCACATCGATACTAAGTCAATTGCCAAGCAGATTGGCGATCGCCAAGTACAGTTCAAGAAGAGTCGAGACGGTGGGCCACGCCAGCAAATGCTGAATCGACCGCACGATAATTTTTTGGTATTGGGTCAGGGAAAACACGGGGCATGGACACCGCACGATCTTCGCCGCACAGGTGCGACTATGATGCAGGCGCTCGGAGTGTCGCTCGATGTCATTGACCGTTGTCAGAATCATGTACTCGCTGGGAGCAAGGTTAGAAGACATTATTTGCACCATGAGTACGCCGAAGAGAAAAAAGCAGCATGGGAAATGCTTGGTAAAAGGATTAACGTTATCCTTGGCGCCCAACCGCAGCCTCACTAAAATAATCCTTTGACGTCGGCAGAGGAAAGTCACGCCCCCTACTCTACCGAACGCATCACCGCCCCCCCGGCCCAATGGCAATTTAAAAACAGATCTCCTAAGCAGTATCTGCAGGTCCAGCATCGGCTCAGCCGGGACCGCCTAAGGTCACCGCTAGCGCCAACTGTGTTGGCAACGGGCGACACGAATCAGTACGTCACGCTTAAGCCCGTGCATTCGACATTCTGTATCCCCCGCAGGCCCTGTCGCTCCTATCAGGCATTTAAGGGCGAAAAGATGCGGGGAAGGAATGGTGCGCTTGGGCGAATCACCGACTCCTCTCGGTGATGTCGCTAAACTTGGTACTAGCGCTGGGATTGGTGTCTTCCGGTCCGACGGCGATACTGCCCTGGACGAATCATCGGCAAGAGCCAAATGCCAACGGCTGCTTGCGGGTGACGTTTCGTGCAACGCTAGCATCGGCTCCGAAGACACCCAAAATCACACAACGGCAGGTTCGCCACTGTCGATCGTCTACGGCTTTGCTAGGCAGGCCGCACTGCTCCTCCACCTTGAACTTGAAAACCAGCTCCTAGTCGCGCCTTGGTTGACTCTACTGTTTTACACGTTATCTCCCGTAAGCTTGGTAATGCCTACGGGATGTTGCGTTGACCTCAATAGAGTGATCAGCCCTGTTGACGTCGGAAAATGGTCGAAAAACTCAGATTTCCACGCAAATTTGTTGCTCAGACGCCATAAATCTTTTGGATTGCTAGTCAAAATCCACTCCGAATAGGTTACCATGAAGTAACAAATTGGAGACTCTAGACGCCTTAGGGCGTTCAAGCTGATCTCGCCTCGTTCGAAAGTCGCAGGAAATTACAAAAAAAAAGAAACGCCCATGACGACATTGGCTGCACGTGGAATCGCCAGATATATTGAGGCGATTCATTGGTTCATACCGATTGAAGCCCAGCACGAGGCTGCCGTTCTCACGCGCGCGCAAAATGTCATCAACGCTGTTGTGATGGCCGCGCTGTCTGGTCCGTTTTACGCGGCGGCGTATTTCGCGCTCGGTTTTACCGCGGCCGCCCAAGAGATCCTGCTCTGCTGCGCGTTCATGTTCACAGCACCATTCCTGATGCGCGCGACCGGGAGCATCGTGCTCGCGCGTGAGGTCTTCCTGTGCGCGGTATTTTTCAACTTTACCTGGCTCACCTTCAATCTCGGCGGGGTAAATGCGCCGACGGTAGGTTGGCTAATCACCGGACCAGTGGTCGCTATGTTCCTTGGCGGAGTGTCGACTGCTGTCTTCTGGCTCATAATGAGCTGCACCGCTGTCGCCGCGATTTATACTCTGCCTCTTTTCGGGATCGCCCTGCCGGACCATCCCGTGAAGGATATGGCACTCCTGTATCTGCTTTGCGATCTCGGCCTTTATATAGTGGTCGTGGTGTTCGTTTTGTTGTTCGAACTGACCAAAACACAAGGCTTCATCAAGCTCGAACAGGCTCTAAAGATCATCAACGAACTGGCAATCCGCGATGAGCTGACTGGCAGCCATAACCGACGCCACCTTATCAAGCTGATCGAAAGCGAAAAAGAGCGCACCGCCCGCCTGGGCAGCCTGTTCTGCCTTTGTTTGCTCGATATTGACTACTTCAAGCGCATCAACGATACGTACGGCCACACGGCAGGCGACATGGTGTTGAAGGAATTCGCTACCACAGTGCAACGACAGATCCGAGAGAGCGATTCCTTTGGGCGCTATGGCGGCGAAGAATTTCTGCTGATGCTGCCCCAAACCTCGCTTGACGAAGCGATAGTGCTGGCAGAGCGCGTGCGCATCAGTATTGAGAAGATGATGTTCGGCGATATAGCGCGCGACCTGACAGTCACTGTGTCCATCGGCGTGGCGGAATTCCGTTTCGGCGAATCGATCGGCCAGACTGTCGCGCGCGCCGACGAGGCGCTGTATCAGGCCAAATCCGGCGGCCGCAATCGCGTCGTCAGCTACGGCGAGCAAACCGAAGTGGCGCCTGTCCTTGCCACCGCTGAAGCTGAGCGCCTTGGCCCGCCCACCCTGCCGGCCTTGCGCGTGTTCCAGGCCGCGCAGTCCGATCCCCTCACTGGCGCCTTGAATCGCAGCATGCTGCGAGACCGTCTCAGTCACGCAATGGAACGGGCGATTCGCAACAATCGTCTCGTTGCACTCATGCTGCTCAACGTGAACAAATTCAAGGAAATCAACGACGCTTTCGGTTACGAAGCCGGCGACGCAATCCTGATACGGGCCGCGGCAATGGTCCGCTCCGCGTTGCGCGAATCGGACACGATTGCCCGTTGGGGCGGAGATGAATTCGTTGTAGTGCTCGAAGATTTGGTGGCCGAATCCGATGCCCAGCAAGTGGCCGAAAAGATTCTCGACCAGTTCGCCATGCCGTTCGGAGTGGGCGACAGCGAATGCTTCGTCACTCTCAGCATCGGCATCGCTACCTACCCAGGCGAAGACTGCGACATGGATACACTGCTCAAGCGCGCCGATGTGGCGATGGTCGGTGCAAAAGCCTGGGGCCAAAACCATGTGCAGACCTATACGCTAGCCACGAATATCGCGCCGAGCGAGCGCCTCGCGTTGAAGAATGGCCTACGCGAAGCGCTCGGTGCCGGACAGCTGTTTCTCGAATACCAGCCACAAGTGGATATCGCGACGCAACAGATCATCGGCGTAGAGGCGCTGATCCGCTGGCAGCATCCCGTCTACGGACGGATTGAACCGTCGCGTTTCATTGCGCTAGCCGAAGAGACCGGGATGATCGTGCCGATCGGTGAATGGGTGCTGCGCTCCGCATGCATCCAGAACCAACAGTGGCGAAAAGCGGGTCTGCCGCCAGTAAAGACTGCGGTCAATTTGTCTGCGCGCCAGCTTAAGGAGCCGAACCTGATCGACCGCATCATGCAGATCGTCCGCGAGACCGGGATCGAGCCGGCCTGCCTCGATCTCGAGATTACTGAAGGAATTTTGATCGACAACTTAGAGCTGAATCACGCCACGATGACGCGCCTGCGTGCGCATGGCCTGCAAATTTCGATCGACGACTTCGGCACCGGCTACTCCAGCCTCAATTACCTCGCCGAACTGCCGGCCGACGTATTGAAGATGGACGGTTCGTTCATCAAACGCCTGGGCCAGAACGCTGGCGGGGCGCGCTCTTTCGCGATTGCCGAGGCAATCATTGAAATGGCCCATCGCCTGCAATTGAAAGTAATCGCCGAAGCCGTTGAAACGGCCGAACAACTGGCGGACCTCGAGCGCATGGGTTGCGACGCCGCCCAGGGATATTTTTTTAACCGTTCTATGCACCCGGACAAAGTGAGAGCGCTGCTGGTGCTCCAGGCCGAGCAGCCGGCAATCCCCCATTCGTCCGTAGTGCAATGCAAGGAAAGCACATAATGCAAAACGTCTCGAACCGGGCCGGAACGGACCAGAACGACACCGACGCCGAACGGGCGTGGGAAGCGGAAATCGACGCCATGCTCGCAAGTGGGGCACTGGCCGGCACCGCCGCACAGTTCGCGCAGCCGCACGGCGCCAATCTGCTCGGCCGCATGGAGCAACTCGAGGACTGGCATGCGCGACGCAGCGCCCATGGCGTCTGGCAATATGCGCGGGCGCTGGACGGCGCGCCTCATCCGATTGCCAGTATTCAGGACGAAGCCGGCGTCAGCGCGCGCGGCATCAATTTCGCGTCGCAGGACTATCTTTCGCTGGCCTCGCATCCGGTGGTTGCCGAAGCGGCAGCGCGGGCCCTGCAAGACGCCGGGCCGCATAGTGCAGGTTCGGCGGTCCTATTGGGTAACACTAAGACCTCGCTGGCGCTGGAGAAGGCGATCGGCGAACTGGTGCAGACCGAGCATGTGACTTTGTTCCCGACTGGCTGGGGTGCCGCGTTCGGTGCCATCACTGCGCTGGTGCAGGCGCAGGACCATATCGTCATCGATCAGTTCGCGCACGCTTCGCTGCGCCAGGGCGCTAGCGCGGCCACCACCAATATTTCCATCAACCGCCATCTCGACGTGGCGCATGTGCGCGAATTGCTGGCAGCGATCCGCGCGCGCGACGCGGAACACGCGATCCTCGTAGTCACCGAAGGCCTGTTCAGCATGGATTCCGATTCGCCGGATCTGGCGACGTTGCAAGCGAGCTGCCACGAATACAATGCCACGCTGATGGTCGATGTAGCGCACGACTTGGGCGCGCTCGGACCCGATGGCAGCGGGTGCATCGGCATCCAAGGCATGCTAGGCAAGATCGACCTGGTCATGGGCGCGTTCTCAAAGACCTTCTCCTCGAACGGAGGCTTCGTCGCGACCAAATCGCGCGCCGTCAAGCGTCATTTGCAGCTTTACGCCGGTCCGCACATGTTTTCCAATGCCCTCTCGCCGATTCAGGCGGGCGTCGTGCTGCAATGCGTAGAAATCGTCCGCGCAGAGGAAGGCCGCCTGCTGCGCGCGGACTTGATGCGCAACGTCCAGGCGCTTCGCAAGCTGCTCAGCGCAGACGATCTGCTGTGCATGGGTATGCCTTCGGCCATTGTGCCGGTGTTGATCGGCAGCGAAACCGTATCACGGCTGGTAGGAAAAATGCTGTTCAAGCATTCTGTGTTCGTCAACCAGGTCGAATTCCCCGGCGTACCAATCGGTGCTTCGCGACTGCGCCTTCAGCTGATGGCCAACCATAATATTCAACAGATCAAACGGGCTGCGGCGGTGATTGCCGGAGCCGTCGAACGCGCGACCGCGGCTATTGACTCCGGAGAGGCGCGCATGCAAATGCGAAAGGTGGGTTAATTTGGACAACAACGAAAATACGGGCTGCGCCCCAGCCGAGCAGCCATTCCTGATCACCGAGCGCCTGCGCAGCCACGCAACGCATACGCCCGACCGCCTGGCCTATACCTTCCTGCGGGATGATGGAAAGATCGACGAAATTACCTATGGCGAACTCGAGCAGCGCTCGCGAGCGCTGGCCGCCACGCTCGCACGTAGGGCTGCCGTCGGCGAGCGCGCCTTGCTCCTGTATCCGGCGGGCCTTGAATTCATCATCGTGTACTTCGCCTGCCTGTTCGCAGGACTGATCGCTGTTCCCGCAACCATTCCACACAAGACGCGCGCCTCGCGCCGTCTCAAAGGGCTGCTGGACGACGCCGACCCTGCCCTGATCCTGACGCGCAGCGATTGTGAGCCGGCGATTCGTGCAAGTCTGGCGTTGGTGGGCGCCGAAATGCGAACCTGTCTGTCGACCGATAATATCGCGCTGAGTGACGATTTCTCCGGCCTGCCGGAGATCAATGAATCGATGCTGGCCTTTCTGCAGTACACATCGGGTTCGACTGCAATGCCGAAAGGCGTCGAGATTACTCACCGAAACATCGCCAGCAATGCAGAGTCAATCCGCCAGGGCTTCGGCTTCACTCCGGCAACCGTCATGGTCAGCTGGCTCCCGTTGTTCCACGACATGGGTCTGATTGGCAGCGTCGTGTCGCCGATGTATGCTGGTTTTCATTGCGTGCTGATGGCGCCGGCGGCGTTCCTGAAAAATCCGATTCTATGGCTCGACGCGATCTCGAACTACCGTGGCACGTGCGCCGGGGCGCCCAATTTCGGCTGGGATTACTGCGCCAAGAAGATTACCGACGAGCAGAAGGGGCGGCTCGACCTGAGTCATCTCGAAGTCGCTTACAACGGCTCCGAACCGATACGCGCATCGACCCTGCGTAATTTTATCGCTGCGTTCGGCCGCTGCGGGATGCGACCATCCGCGCTGTTCCCGTGCTACGGTATGGCCGAGACTACCCTGTTCGTCTCCGGTGGGCCGCTCGGCACCGAACCGCAGGTCCGCACAGTGAGCAAATCGCTGCTTGAAGGTAATCAGATTCGCGACGTAGCCCCCGGCGGCGACGATGCCCGCGACATCGTCAGCTCGGGGACCATCGCCTCGTCGACCTCGGTCGTGATCGTCGATCCGGAAACCTGCCTTCCCGTGTCGAGCCAGCGCGTCGGCGAAGTCTGGGTCGCCGGTCCAGGCGTGGCGCGCGGTTACTGGAACAAGCCAGAGGAAACTGCCGCCGCATTCGGCGCCTGCCTGGCCAGCACCGGTGCCGGTCCTTACCTGCGCACCGGCGATCTCGCCTTCATGCGCGATGGCGAGCTATTTATCACGGGCCGCCTGAAAGACCTGATCATCATTAACGGACGCAACGTCTATCCGCAGGATGTGGAGGAAGTCATTGAGCGCTCGATCGATTTCATCGAACCGAACATGTGCGCCGCGTTTTCCGTAGAGATTGATTTCCAGGAACGCTTGGCAATCGTCGCCGAAGCGAATCGCAGCCTGGTGCGCGCGGCTCAGCAATTGGCCGCCAGAGACCCCGGCAACAAGGCAGAACAACTGCGCGCCAAGGACGACTACCTCGGAAAAATCGAGGCGATGGCGCACAACATCTGCAAGGTGATCGGCCAGCAGTTCGACGTGTCAGTGTCGTCCATCGTGTTCGTCAAGCCCGGTACTTTCCCTCGCACCACCAGCGGCAAGGTCCAGCGCACGCGCTGCCGTGACATGGCGCTGCAGGGCCAGCTGGAAGTCGTGTACGTCATGCCCGGTTCGATTTTCGACCGGCGCGGAACGCGCGAGATCGCAGCACCGCCGTTCCGTCCGGAAGCTCCTCTCGCGCCGACGTACCTGCCGCAAGCGCCGGTTGCCGTGCAGTCCAAGCCGTCTTCCACCGGCAACAGCGCGGATACCGCCGACGCGATGATCCACTGGTTCCGCGACTACGCGGCCAAGCGGCTTAACTCGCGCATCATCGACGAACGCCGCACGATCCCTCCGTACGTGGTGCTTGACCTGGGCAACCAAGGATTTTTCGGCCTGCAGATACCGGCACGCTTCGGCGGTAAGGAGCTCGACACCGTCGACCTGATGCGCGTGCTTGAACAGCTCGCCGCGGTCGACCTCACTATCGCCACACTGGTCGGGGTGCACAATGGCCTGGGCGTGCGCCCGATCCTGCATGCCGCGTCGCCCGCCACTCGCGAACAGCTGCTGCCGTCTCTCGCCAGCGGACGGCAGCTGGCCGCGTTCGCGCTCACCGAGCCCGACGCCGGCTCGAATCCACTGGCGATTCGCGCTCAAGCCGTGCGCACCGCTGGCGGCTGGAACGTCACCGGAGAGAAGCAATGGATCGGCCTTGGCTCGTGGGCAGGCGTAACCACGGTATTCGCCAAGGCGGTCGATCCAGCAGGCGGTCCGCTGGGCATCACCGCCCTGCTCGTCACGGCCGACAATGCGGGCCTGTCACATGGCCCGGAATCGCTGACGATGGGCATGCGAGGTATGGTGCAAAATACTGTGCTGCTGAACAACGCCTTCGTGCCCGATGATCAGGTCTTGCTCAGCCCAGGCGAAGGCATGGAAGTAGGTCGCGACGCAATGCTCTTCAGCCGCCTCGGCATCGGCGCAATGTGCGTCGGCGCGATGAAGCGCTGTGTGCAATTGATGGGACGTTATGCCTCGCGCCGCACGATCGCCAGCGGCCTGCTGGCCGATCATGGGGTGACGGTGGCGCGGCTGCACGAACTGACGTGCGCCATCGGCGCTTGCGAAGCTCTGGTATACGCCATCGCGCGCCGCCTCGACGCCGGCGAAGCAGTGCCTGTCGAAGCCTATCTCGCGTGCAAGACCACCACCACCGAACTGCTTGGCCAGTCTGCCGACTGGCTGGTTCAAATGCTGGGTGGGCGCGGCTACATCGAATCGAACGGCGCGCCGCAAATCCTGCGTGATGCCCGCGTGCTTCGGATTCTTGAAGGCCCTACCGAAACGCTGTATTCACACCTGGGCGCATCGCTCGCTCACAAGCACTCACCTGCCATCGAATTCATTGGCACCGCCTTGGGGCGCCGCGAACTGGCGCAGGAACTGGTCGCCACCGTGGCGCAGCTGCAGTCTGCCCTTGCGCAACGCACCGGCATGTTCTCCAGCAGCGCGCAATCGGCGCACTGGCTCGAGTACCGCTTGGGTGAGCTGGCGGCACAGGCCTTCCTCCTCGCTGCGGTCGAAAGCGACGGTGTTGCTTCCGACGCTGTCTGGGCGCGCCAGCGTTTTGACAGCACGGCGCATGCAATCGCCGCCGACATTGACGGGCCGGTCTCGAATCGCGCAGGCGCCGCGCTGCTGGCACAGATCGGCCGCTACGCCGAAGCAATCGGCGATATCGATCAACTGCTGCCTGGCGAACTGCAGCGCACGGACGTCCTGCTTCAACGGGCTCCAGATCGCGTCGAAGCGCCAGCGCCGGTGCTGCAGGCGGCCACAACGGCAGCGCCGGCGCCGTCGGAGCACCGCGTGCCGGTCAGCGAAATGGAAGGCATCGTTCATGACTGTGTGCTGAAATGGATCTTGAGCGAAAATCCACGCGCTTCGCAACAGATCGGGATCGACACCCCGTTTACCTCGCTAGGAATGGATTCCCTCGCCACCGCGTCGATTTCGTTCGAACTGGAACAACGTATCGGCTTCGCGATTATTCCCGAACTCATTTACGACAACCAGACCATCGGTCAGTTGGCCGCCTTCATCGAAAATCGCCTGCTTGCGCAACCTGGCAATTCACAACAACCTACCGCCCTCGCAGCCGACCTCGCCTGACATGACATATCCTTTTTCCGGAGTCTCCCAAATGATCGCAAGTACACTCCAGGCCCCGCATACTCTGGCAGTATTCGACCGTTTCTTTCCAAGCAGCATACTGGCCGACCACGCACAGTTGCGCGCCGCGCGCCATTTGACCCTGCTGGCCACGATCACTGGTCTGTGCGTGCCGCTGCTGATGCTGATGTATCACTTTCTCGGATTCGACGCCGCTGGCATGATGGTGCTCACCGCCGGCATCGCGATGATGGTGGCGCCCTTTGCAATGAATGCGGGGCTCGGACTGCCGGTCGTGCGCGAGGTTTTCATCGGCGCGCTCTACCTGCTCAAGGTCTGGATGGCCGTCCAACTGGGCGGCATCAGTGCGCCGACGGTGCCTTGGTTCCTGCTATGCCCGCTCGTCGCGGTGCTGGTGGGAGGGGTCCGCCCTGGCCTCGTGTGGGGCGCCGTCGTTACGCTGACGGTGGCCCTGCTGTTCGCTATCGAGCACGCCAGCGGTCCATTCGTCGCTCATCCCGTCTCCAGCCCGCTTGTGCTGCAATTGGTTAGCCACATCGGCCTGTTTGCCTTGGCCACGATCATCGCCTGGTGCTTCAAATCTCGTTGAAATTAATACTGCTTGGTGACAATTAGTTAGATTCCATCAACATTTTCCCGTTATGCTATTTGCATCGGTTTATATCCACGATGTTCTTAACCTGACAGAAGGAAGCTATGGCGATCTACAAACAAGCCGAAGTGGTACGTCAGAATCAATCTCCCGCTTTCGACGCCATTCACGCACCGCGCACCCCCACCCCATTCTCCGGAATATACCGCTGCGAAGCCTGCGGTTTTGAAATTGTCTCGTCCGAAGACCACCCTCTTCCCGCGCTGCATCGCCAGCATCCAGCAAACCTGCCGATTCAATGGCGCTTAGTGGTGTATGCCAACTAAATTTTACAACCCGTCCACGTCCATCCATTTCGCTGTTGTTCTTCAGAAGATTTTATGCGAACTGGTTCTAAGAATTTAATTTCTCGGAAGCAAAATTCTGTTAGAGCAATTCGAAAGGTAATGACTTCATGCGCAATGTCGGGACTTTCTTGGGTTCGCTGTTGATCAGGGTGGATACGCTGGTGCAGTGCTGGCGTAGCGGAATCGCTGCCCCTTGGATCGCACGTTATATTGCCGCCATCCACTGGTTCATCCCGGAATCGGTACAGCATGACGCCGCCACCCTCACACGCGCACAGAACGTCATCAATGCGGTGGTGATGGCGGCAGTGGCGGGACCGTTCTATGCCGCCGCCTATTACGGACTCGGCTTCACGCTCGCAGCGCAGGAGATTTTGCTGTGCTGCGCCTTCATGTTCATTGCGCCGTTTCTAATGCGCGCCACCGGCAGTATCTTTCTGGCGCGCGAATTGTTTCTGTGCGCCGTTTTTTTCAATTTCACCTGGCTCACATTCAACCTCGGCGGAATCGACGCCCCAACCGCCGGATGGCTGATCACCGGCCCGGTCGTTGCGATGTTTCTGGGCGGAGTAGGCACGGCGCTGTTCTGGCTCATGATGAGCTGCGCCGCGGTCGCGGTGATTTACGCGCTGCCGCATCTTGGCTTCCCGCTGCCCGCGACACGCGTTACCGAAATGGATCTCTTGCATCTAATTTGCAATGTGGGGTTGTATGTCGTGGTAGTAGTGTTTGTGCTGATGTTTGAACTGACCAAGACTCAGGGCTTTATCAAACTCGAACAGGCGCTGAAAATCATCAACGAACTCGCCATTCGTGACGAACTCACCGGCAGTCACAACCGGCGCCACCTGATCGAATTGATCGAGCACGAAAAAGATCGCACTGCCCGACTTGGTAGCCTGTTCTGCCTATGCCTACTCGACATCGACTTTTTCAAACGGATCAACGATACCTATGGCCACTCGGCCGGCGACACGGTCCTGCGCGAATTTGCCGCCACCGTCCAGCGCCAGATCCGCGACAGTGACTCATTCGGCCGTTATGGCGGCGAGGAATTCCTGCTCATGCTCCCTGAGACGTCGCTCTCGGAGGCAATCACCTTGACCGAACGCGTGCGCCTGAGCATAGAGAAGCTCTCCTTTCCCGATATATCACTTGATCTGGGTGTAACCGTTTCGAGCGGCGTGGCCGAGTTTCGCGCCGGCGAATCGATTGCGCAAACCGTCGCGCGTGCCGACGAGGCTTTGTACCTGGCGAAATCGAGCGGCAGAAATCGCATCGTTTGCTACGGCCAGCAAGTCGAAGCAAAAGAAAGCGCGCCAGAATTCGCCCCTAGGAGCCTCCCGTCCCTGACGCAGACCATTCCCGCTTTGCGCGTGTTCGAGGCGCCGCAAGCCGATCCGCTGACCGGCCTGCTGAACCGGCGCATGCTGAGAGACCGCCTTAGCCACGCGATGGAGCGCGCCGTCCGAAACGGCCGAATGGTGTCGCTGATGTTATTGAACGTCAACAAGTTCAAGGAATTCAACGATGCGCTCGGCTACGAGGCAGGCGATTCAATTCTGGTGCGTACCGCTGACAAAGTGCGCTCTTGCTTGCGCGAGTCGGATACCATCGCCCGCTGGGGCGGCGACGAATTCGTCGTCATCCTAGAGGACATCGCGCAGGAGGCGGATGCTCAGCAAGTAGCGGAAAAGATCCTGAATCAGTTCGCGATGCCTTTTGAGGTAAATTCGCGCGAATGCTTCGTCACACTCAGCATCGGCATCGCCGTCTCCCCCGCCATCGATTCGGACATGGATGAATTGCTCAAGCGCGCAGACATAGCGATGGTGCGCGCGAAATCATGGGGCGACAACATGGTCCAGGTGTACTCGGCGCAGGTCAGCGTCCCGCCGAGCGAACGACTGGCCCTGAAGAATGGCTTGCGGGAGGCGCTGGGAGGTGGCCAGCTTTTCCTCGAGTACCAACCGCAAATCGAACTGGCGACCCAGCGCATCGTTGGCGTCGAGGCGTTAATCCGCTGGCAGCATCCGACCCTCGGCAGGATCGAACCGTCCCGTTTCGTCCCGCTGGCGGAAGAGACCGGCATGATCGTGCCGATCGGCGACTGGGTGCTGCGAACGGCGTGCGCACAAAACCGCGCGTGGGTCGACGCGGGCCTGCCACCGATCAAGACGGCAGTGAATCTTTCGGCACGCCAGCTAAAACAACCTGACCTGGTGGAACGGGTCTTGGAAATCGTCGCGCAAACGGGGATCGAATCACACTGCCTCGACCTCGAAATCACCGAAGGGATTCTGATCGACAATCTCGAACTGAACCAGATCACAATGACGCGGTTGCGCGACGCCGGCGTGCAAATATCGATCGACGATTTCGGCACTGGTTATTCAAGTCTGAATTACCTCAGCGAACTCCCCGCCGATATACTGAAGATCGATGGGTCCTTCGTACGGCGCCTGGGCAAGCCCGGCGATCGCAGCAAGTCCTACGAAATCGCCGAGTCGATCATCGACATGGCACATCGCCTGAAGCTGAAGGTCATCGCGGAAGCAGTCGAAACACCACGCCAGTTGTCCGACCTGCAGACGATGAAATGCGATGAAGCACAAGGCTGGCTGTTCAACCATGCGCTTCACCCCGACAAGATCGCAGTGCTGCTCGAATGCGAGAACGCTGCCTCCCGACCACGACTCAAGGTCGCAGTTTAATTCTACTGCCCGCCCGCATAGAACACAGCGCAAGAAAAGGTCAGCACAAGCTCGGTATGTTTGCCGAGGCACACGCTGCGGCCAGCAATGTTACTGCGCGCGTCAAACGTTGATTCATTGAGTCTCGCGATTTAAAGGGATAGCGCGCTCTTGGCTCGATGGCGCTTAGATCCAGCCCTCTTGGACCAGGTACTACTTTGATCGAACCACCCATCTCGGCAAATCGTGCGCGGAGCACACTAACCGGCGACAGCCTATCCTGCATTCCATGGCGACTCACCCCTTTGTTGATATTATCAAGTCACTAGTAGGGAAGCAGCCACTCCGAGGGAGGTACAGGGTGTGCTCGCGTGGCGTGATCGGGGAGCATCGAGGATTTGCGCGTGACCGTTCGCTCCGTGGCACCGGTGATGCCGAGGCGGCCAGTCGATGAGGATCAATGAGCGCAGCTGCCTGACATGCGGAGACTGCGAACCAGGGAGATCAGGCAAATCAGGAATCCCTTATGCTTGATACCTTCAGAGGATTAGTCACGATTAGGACAGTGAACCGGTCCCTCAGGGAGCCTCTATCAGTCTGGTGACGATCAACGAACTAAGGTCGACTTCAGAGACGATCAATTCATCGATGAATCGCACGATTGCGTTACCCGGACTCGACGACCTATTCACCAGGTCGATCTCAACATCCTTACCGTCAAGTGTCCCGAACAACTGAGGTCTACGGAAACGGCCAGCTGGCGGTTTCGGTCGCGATCGAGAGGAATCAGCATCAGGACCAGAACTGGCACGATTTCCTGCCTTCGCGTTTTCCAAAGCACTCTTCCTAGTTTGGGAATCAGTAACCTCGGAAGTCTTGCCGGACGAAGTGCCAGCCATGGGTGGCTGCCTATTTTCGGGGTCCGCGGCCGTCGATTCGAGAGCAAGGATCATTCGGCCGTCGATATCGCCTGTTCCCGCGCATGCCTCTTCGACGCGGCGCGAATCAGCTTTCCACAGTCGCCCCAGACGATAGAGATACTGGATTGTGCGGCATCGACGCGAGTGATAGAGCTCCAACAGTATCGGCGGGACGTCCCCCACAAGGCAAAGCAGGTGGGTCAATGCGCTCGGATGGATGCCAAGCCGTGCGGCGATCTTCGCTTTCGAATCACCATGTTGGAGCTTCTTCGCGATGAAGGTGGCCAGTTCGAGCGGCTGCAATGCAGTGCGTCGTTCATTCTCGGCTACCTGCGCGTAATCATCGAATTGGCGTGGATCCTCAGTGACCACGTAGGGCACATCCGGAAGTCCAAGCTGCATCGCAGCCCTGTAGCGACGGGCACCAAAGCGAATGCGAAGCTTGCCGCCGGCGAGACGCCGCACCACAATCGGTTGAAGGATACCGTGAACGCGTACGTCTTCCACAAGTGCTGCGAAGTCCTCTGGCGCATCTTCAAAGCGCGGGTTCTCAGGATCCTCCTCAAGCAACGACAAAACAGCGCGTGCAGCAGATCCTCCCTCGCGAGGCTTGGGATTGAGTTCCCATCCATCGAGTGCCGACAAATCGAGTGCCATCTTTACACTCCTTTAGCGCGAAGCGAGACGAGTACGAATAAGTAAGACAGCTGCTCGGTGCGACTTACCGAGCCGGCGCTCTGGAGGAGCGCCGTGGGATGCAGGGGTACGCCCTAACGGGCTACCTCGCCTTCGCTCGGCTCGAATCGCCCCTGCCGGCTCGCCTGGTCGAAATACCGCGGACAGGAAAGGTCACCGAGCCTGGAAATCCTGCCAGCTGAGTGAACGAATTAGACTTGTTATCGATGGGTTGCGGAGTGAGGGAGATCAGGCAGACGTGGTTCGCCTACCCGCGACAGCTGTGCTTCTTGAGGCAGCTCAAGCAGAAATAGTCGCCGAATCTGTGGGGGTCGTTGTGGGGGTCAAGCCTGCTGACTAATGAAAAAGGCCAGCCGTGAGGCTGGCCTAAGTCATTGATTTTATTGGTCGGGGCGAGAAGATTCGAACTTCCGACCCCTTGCACCCCATGCAAGTACGCTACCAGGCTGCGCTACGCCCCGACGAGGTCGGAATTATAACATCGGGTTTGCCAGTTTTGCCAGCTTCGGGGGCATCATCGATTCATGATTGTCGGTGGTCGGTGCGGCCAAGATGGGGGCAGTTCCGCGGGACCAGCCCCCTTCCCTACGCTGGGCGGCGGCGACAGGACGGGGTCAGGTTGCGCAGGATTTGACACCAAGCCCGGCTACTTCCACTCGCCGCGCAGCTCTTTTACTTGCTGGTGCAGGTACTCGGGCGTCACTTCCTGCGGCGCAACCGGAGCGCCTACTGCCAGCGCCAGCCGCGATCGCGGGCCGCGCGTGAAGACGCGCTCGAACACGTTGTTCCGGTCGCGCGTAAACACACTGCCCCACAACCCGCGCAGCGCCATCGGGATCACCGGCACTTCGCTGCGCCCGACGATCTTGGCGACGCCGCCGCGGAACTCGTTCATCTCGCCCGTGCCAGTCAGCTTCCCCTCTGGGAAAATGCACACCAGGTCGCCCTCGTGCAGCGCCTTGGCGATGTCCACGTATGCCTTCTCCATCAGCCACGGGTCCTCCTTCGCCGACGCGATCGGGATCGCCTTTGCGGAGCGGAAGATCCAGCCCAGCACCGGCGTCGCGAAAATCCGATGGTCCATCACGAAGCGGATCGGACGCGGGCTGGCCGCGCCTATCACCAGTGCATCGACGTAGCTGACGTGGTTGCAGACCAGGACCGCCGGCCCGCTATCGGGAATACGGTCGGCGCCCTCCACCTTCACGCGGTGGATCGTGTGGATCAGCATCCAGGCGAGGAAGCGGATCAGGAATTCCGGCACCAGCGAGAAGATGTATACCGCCACCAGCGCGTTCAGCACCGCCGTTGCGAGGAACATCTCGGGGATCGTCGCGCCGAAGTGCAGCAGCGCCATCGCCACCAGCGCCGACGCCACCATGAACAGCGCATTCATGATATTCATGCCGGCGATCGTGCGAGACACATGGCGCGGATCGCAGCGGGTCTGGATCAGGGCGAACAGCGGTACGATGAACAGGCCGCCGAATACGCCGATCAGCACCACGTCGGCGAGGATGCGCATCACGCCGGCCTGGTGCAGCAGGCCCGCCACGTCCACCGCCGCGGTATTCGCGTAGTGCAGGCTGGCGAAGTACAGGTCGATGCCAAATACCGACAGGCCGATCGAGCCGAACGGCACCAGCCCGATCTCGACCTTGTGGCCGGACAGCCGCTCGCACAGCAGCGAGCCGGTGCCGATCCCCAGCGAGAACACCGTCAGCAGCAATACGAACACGCCGTGGTCGCCGTGCAGGTAATCCTTCGCATAGACCGGGAACTGCGACAGCATCAGCGCGCCGTAGAACCAGAACCACGAGTTACCCAGCATCGACAGGAACACCGTGCGGTTCTGGCGCGAGAACGCCAGGTTGCGCATCGACTCGGCCAACGGATTGGCGCTGATGATCAGGTTCGGCTCGGGCGCCGGCGACAGCGGGATGCGATAGCTGGCGATCAGTCCCAGGACCGCGAAGAACAGCGTGCCGGCCGCCACCATCTCGATGCCGAACGGTTTGTGCGACACCAGCAGCGCGCCGAAGATTTCGCCGAGCAGGATGCCGACAAAAGTGCCCATCTCGATCACGCCGTTGCCGCCCACCAGTTCCTCGGCCTTGAGGTTCTGCGGCAGGTAGGCGTATTTCACGGGCCCGAACAGGGTCGAATGCACGCCCATGCCGACCACCGCCGCCACCAGCACCCACAGCGTATGCGTCATCCAGCCGATGCCGGCGACGAGCATGATCGCCAGTTCGAGCCACTTGACGAAGCGCGCCAGGCGCGACTTCTCGACCTTGTCGGCGATCTGCCCGGCGGTGGCGGAAAACACCACGTACGGCAGGATGAACAGCGCGGGGATGACGATGTTGAGCGTCGCAGCGCTGATCGACGTCCAGGCCAGCGCGTCGAAGGTCAGCATCACCAGCAGCGCCGTCTTGAACAGGTTGTCGTTGAACGCGCCGAAAAACTGGGTCCAGAAAAACGGCGCAAATCGGCGCTGCGCTAACAGGGTAAATTGGCTCGGCTTGTTCATGCTGGATAGTCCCGGAAGGTCAGACCAGTAATTTATCGCACATTGCCCCTCCGAACAAACAATGTTTCCCCCGAACACTGCGGTTCGTCAAACGATACGCGCGGCATCACGCCGCGATACTTCTCCGGCATAACTTGAGCGGGGCGACAAAATCGCCAATGATGATTTTGCCAACCCGGCCATCCTCAAGAAAGCGTGACCATGAAACCGATCGTCCTGATGCTGCTGTGCTGCTCCCTTGCCGCCGGCGCCGCCGAACAACAAGGCAGTACCGAGCTGTCGAACGCATCGGAACTGGTGAGCGAAGGCTCGGCCACGGTGGTCTACGGCTCGATGTCGGCGCTGGCCGCCTCCGGCACGGTGGTGGTCGACAGCGTGGTCGCGACAGGCGACGCCAGCGTCATCGTGCTGATCGGCGCCTCCGACGCGGCACGCGCGACGATTCAGTTAAGCGGGCGCGCGGCGCGCGAAGCATCGCTGGCGGCCGGCGCCTCGGTCAACCTGGTGGCGACATCGACCGGCTATCTGCTGGTCTCGGCGGGCAAGGTGCTCGCCTTCGTCCCGAACGAAATCGGCAAGGCGCTGCTGCACCACTCGCGCGTCAGCGCCAGGGGCTGACCGTGCGGCGCCTGCTCACCGTAGCGATCCTTGCCGCCGCACTGGCCACCAAGCTGGCGTTTGCCGGCACCGCGTGCGAGACGAAGAAGACCGATGTGGCCACGTTCGTGAAGGCGATGACGCTGGCCGAGCGCACCATGAAGGCGCTGGACAAGTCCGGCGCGCAGGTGGCGCTGATCGCGCGCGTCGGCCAGGACCTGTCGAAGTATGGCCTGCGCTACTCGCACATGGGCTACGTGTGGCGCGACCATCCGCAAGGGCGCTGGCTGGTGGTGCATGAACTGAACCGCTGCGGCACGGCGCAATCGGCGCTGTTCGACGAAGGCCTCGGCAATTTCTTCCTTGACGATATGCACGCCTACGAAACGCGCATCGTCGTGCCGAGCCCGCAGGTACAGCAGCGGATCGCCGCGATGCTGTCGTCGACCACGCCGCTGCGCTTGCACGATGAGCGCTACAACATGCTGGCGTTTCCGTATTCGACCAACTACCAGAACTCGAACCAGTGGCTGCTCGAGACCTGGGCGGCGAGCGTGTCGGACATGCCGATCGACGGGCGCGCGCAGGCGCAGGCGTGGCTGAAGCTGGCCGGCTTCGCGCCGATCACGATCGACATTCCGGCCATGACGCGGCTGGGGGCGCGCATGTTCCGCGCCAACGTCTCGTTCGACGACCAGCCGTTCGAGCGGCGCATGGCCGGCCGCATCGACACCGTCACGGTCGATTCCGTGGTGCGCTTCGTGCACCAGCGCGATCCCGGATCGTGGGAGATCCTGGTCGCAATTTGAAGAACGCGCGAACTCACGCAAATCGTACCTGCGCAGGCAGATACCCATGCTGAATCAGCCTCCCCTCATTCGCCAGCTCAGTATGGGTACCTGCCTCCGCAGGTACGACACCGAAATCACTTCTTGGTGCGCGGATCGTCCGCCGCATTCAGGTAGTTGATGTCGAACGGCCCCTCCCCGCTGATCTGCAGCACGGTCGGCGCCTTGGTGAACGCGTAGTGGTGCACCTTGCCCGGCACGTGGTGGAAGCCGCCGGCCTTGAGCGCATGCGCCGTTTTCTTGTCCACCGTGTCGCTCATGCCGATGTACAGCGCGCCGCTCAGCACCGTCAGGTTCTCATCCTTGGTGTGAAAATGCGGCGGCACCATATATCCGGCCGGCATCTTGGCGCGGATCGAATATGGGCCTTCCTTGGAGGGATCGCCGAACAGCACGGCCAGCTTGCCGCCCTTCGGCAGCGCCGGCGGCGCGTCTTCCCATTTCATGTCCGACTGATTGATGAACGACGTTTCCTGCGGATAGGCGGCCGCTGCCGTCAGCAGCATTGCCGACATGAGTAATATTCGCTTCATGGCAATCACCTCGCTGTCGTCGATATATTTTCATCATAGCGACGCGCGACCGATTTTCAATCCTCGTGGATCGCCAGCCGGTACAAGGGTCCGATCAGCAACACCACGCACACCATGCGCGAGACGTGGAAAGCAGTGACGATCGGCACGCCCAGGTGCAGCACGCGCGCCGTCAGCGACATCTCGGCAATGCCGCCCGGCGAGGTCGCCAGGATCGCCACGCCGGGATTGATGCCGGCCAGCGCCGCCAGCCCGGAGCCGAAGCCGGCGCCCAGCACCATCATCACCAGTGTGCAGAGCGCCACGCTGGCCATGTAGCGCGGCGCCGTGTGCACGAACGCCGGCGTGAAGCGCGTCCCGAGCGAGACGCCGATGAACAGCTGGCCGAGGCGGATCATCCACTCGGGCAGCCGGCTCAGATGGATGCCGCACGCCGTCAGCGCCAGCGCCACGAACAGCGGGCCGATCACCCACGCATTCGGCACGTCGATGCGCATCAGCGCGAAGGCGCCGAGCACCGTCAGCGCAACGAGGATCAGCAGGAAGCCGTAGTGGACCTGCGCCGCGCCGGGCACGTACATGTCGAGGCCCGGCCCGAGTCCATGCCCGCTCCACCAGCGGATCGCGTAGGGAATGGTCGCCACCACCATCATGATGCGCAGGCTGTGCGCGGCGGCCACGCGTTCGACCGCGGCGCCGTGGCGCTCGCCCTGCGCCGCCATCTCGGAGGCGCCGCCCACCGCCATCGCGAAGAACGCGGTCACCTTGTCGACGCCGGACAGGCGCTGCAGCAGCCTGCCGGACAGCGCCCCCAGCACCATCGCGAACAGCACCGCAAGCACGATCCAGCCGGCGTAGGAAGCCAGCACCGCCAGCACCGGCGCCGTGAAGTACAGCCCGAGCGCGGTGCCGATCGCCCACTGCCCGGCCCAGCGCACCTGCAGCGGCGCATGCAGCGGCGCGCCCAGCATGCAGGCCGCGGCGGTGGAGAACAGCGGCCCGATCATCCACGGAAGCGGCGTGTCGAGCCAGACGCATAGCTGTGCCGCGATGAACGCGAGCAGCAGTGCGCCGAGCAGCGGCAACCGCTCGTTCGGCTTCAAAATACCCAGAGCTTATCGGCCGGCATGTGCAGCCAGTAGTTGCCCGGCTCGAGGCGGTACTTCGAGTAGGCGCGCAGGCTCAATTCGCCGCGCGTGAACAGGCACTCCCAACGGTCGCCCAGGTACATGCAGGTCAGGAGCGGCAGTTCGAGCGCGTTGTCCACCGGGGTCGGGCTGACGCGCACTTCCTCCACGCGGATCAGCGGCTGCACGTCGGCGCCGGTGTTCGCGCCGCGCGCCGTGCCCTGCAACGCCACGCCGTCGACCACCAGCTGGACCTGCGCGCCATCGCGGCTGACCACCTTGCCCGGCAGGCGGTTGTTACTGCCCATGAATTCGGCGGTGAACAGCGTGTCCGGCGTCTCGTACATGCTTTGCGGGCTGCCCTGCTGTTCGATCTTGCCGTTATTGAGCAGCAGGATGCGGTCCGAAATCGCCATCGCTTCGGCCTGGTCGTGCGTGACCATCAGCGCCGACAGCCCCAGGCGGACGATCAGCTCGCGCAGGAAGGCGCGCGCTTCCTCGCGCAGCTTGGCGTCGAGGTTCGACAGCGGCTCGTCGAGCAGGATCACCGGCGGGTTGTACACCAGCGCGCGCGCAATCGCCACGCGCTGCTGCTGGCCGCCCGACAGCTGGTGCGGGAAGCGCGCGCCGAGGTGGCCGAGGCCAAGCTGCGACAGCACCTCGTTGACCTTCCCTTCGATCTCGCTCTTTCCCATCTTGCGCAGCTTCAGTCCGTAGGCGACGTTGTCGAACACAGTCTTGTGCGGCCACAGCGCGTACGACTGGAACACCAGGCCCAGGTTGCGCGCTTCGGCCGGCATCTCCAGGCCGGCGGCGCCGTCGAACACGCGGCGCTCGCCGATGTCGATGGTGCCCTGCTTCGGGCTTTCCAGTCCGGCCACCGCGCGCAGCAGGGTCGTCTTGCCGCTGCCCGAAGGCCCGAGCAGCGCCACCACTTCGCCGCGCTGCAGGTGCATCGATACGCCCTTGAGGATCGGGTTGGCCGTCGCGCCGCTGCCGTAGTCCAGGTGCAGTTCGTTGACGGACAGTTCATTCATGTTGAGGTCTCGTTTCATGATCGTATATTAGTTATGCAGCTTGACGCCGAAGCGCAACGCGATGCCGAGGCCAATCGCGACCAGTGTAATGTTGATGAAGGAGAGTGCCGCCACCAGGTCCGTCGAGCCGCCTGCCCACAACGATACCAGCATCGCGCCAATCACTTCGGTGCCCGGCGAGAGCAGGTAGACGCCGGTCGAATATTCGCGCTCGAAAATCAGGAACACCATCAGCCAGGCGCCCATCAGGCCGAATTTGATCAGCGGCAGCGTGACGTCGCGGGTGACCTGGCCGCGGGTGGCGCCGACCGCCCTCGCCGCTTCTTCCAGCTCCGGCCCGACCTGCAGCAGCGCGGTCGAAATCAGACGCATGCCGTAGGCCAGCCACACCACCGAATACGCCAGCCACAAGGCGAAGATAGTCGAGCGCACCGCGCGCAGCGCCGGGATCAGGTGCTCGTGGAGGTAGACCGCGATGCCGCTGTCGCTGGTCTGGAGCATCCCATCGAGCCAGCTCGGAACGAACAGGAACACCCACAGGAAGGCCAGGCCGGCCAGCAGGCCAGGCACGGCGCGCGGCACCAGCACGCTGTAATCGAGCAGGCGGGTGATGCCGTCGGGCTTCCGGTGCATCGCCAGTGCGATGGCGCTGTAGCAGCACACGGCCAGCGCGCCGCCGACCACGCCGATCAGGACCGTGTTGAAGATGCCGCGCATCAGCGATGGCTGCTCGAAGATGTCGCGGAAGTGCTGCAGGGTCAGCACGTCGGCCAGCTTCACGCCCTCGCCCCAGTACTGCACGAACGAGCGCAGCACGATGCCGGAGATGGGCAGCACGATGGTGAAGATCAGCCAGCCGGCCAGCAGCGCGAACGCGACCCACTTCCAGCGGCCCAGCGGCATGGCCTTCTGGCGCGCGCCCTTGCCCTTGATCGACACATACTTGTTGGCCGACTTGAGCAGCCAGCGTTGCATCATCACCAGCGGCATCGTCACCATCACCAGGCACACCGCGACGGCGGCCATCAGGTGGTACGACGGGGTGCCAAGTTTATTCGTCAGCTTGTACAGATAAGTCGCCAGCACCAGGTGGCCTTCCGGGTCGCCCAGCACCAGCACCAGGCCGAACACTTCGAAACCGAGGAAGAACACCAGCACGCCGGCATACGCCAGCGCCGGCATGATCATCGGCAGCGACACGTTGAGCATCACCTGCAGCGGCGAGGCGCCGGCCACGCGCGCCGCTTCCTCGACGTCCGAGCCGAGGCTTTTCAGCGCCGACGAGGCGTACAGATAGACGTGCGGCACGTGGGTCAGGCCGGCGATGATGACGATGCTGGTAAACGAATAGATATTCCATGGCACGAAGCCGAGCAGCTGCTTGGCCCAGGTCGAGTAGAAGCCGACCGGCCCCATCGAGACGACGTAACCGAAGCCCATCACCATCGGCGACACGAAGATCGGCACCAGCAGCAGCGGCGCGATCCAGCCGCGGCCCGGCAGGTCGGTGCGGATCATCAGGAAAGCCAGCATGCCGCCCAGCGGCACGGCGATCGCGGCCAGGCCGGCGGCGAGAATGAAGCCGTTCTTCGCGGCCATCCAGAAGTCGGAGTCGTCGAAGATGAACTGGTAGGCTTCCAACCCCAGCACCTTGGTCGGCATGAAGAACGGCGCCGACAGGAAGCTCTGGTAGAAGATCAGCAGGAGCGGCAGGAAGACGGCGATACAGGTGAGCGTCACCACCAGTCCGCGCGGCCAGTTAAGGCGCGGCGAACCGGATAAGGATAAGGTAGACATGAGGATTTCCCGATGAAGGATGGGGTACGGCGACCGACAAGGCAGGCCGCGCCGCGGCCCGCCGTTTTACCAATTATTTCTTGCCCGCGGTTTCCTTCCACTGCTTCAGGAAGGCCATGCGCTTGGCCGGCGCAAGGTAGGTCAGCACGGCAGGTCCGACCGGCACCGGCTTGATGTTCTTCTCGCCGATCAGTTTGATCAGGTCGGCCGAAGTGGTTTCGCCCTTGACGTCGGCGCGGATCGCATACAGCTTCGATTCGTTGGCGATGACGGTCTGGCCGCGGTGCGACAGCATGTAGTCGATCCACAGCTTGGCGGCGTTCGGGTTCTTGGCCGACTTGTTGATGAACTGGACGCGCGAGATGATCAGCGTGTAGTCCTTCGGCAGCACGATGCCGATCGATGGGTCGGCCTTGGCGCGCACCAGCGCGTAGGAACCGAGCACGTTGTAGCCGATCAGGTTCTCGCCCGACGAGATCCGCTCGAGCATGGTGCCGGTGGACGACTGCACGCGCACGCGCGCCGCGCCCAGCGCCTGTTCCAGCGCCGGGAACTGCGGATAGTCCTGCGCGTCCTGGGTCATGAACATGAAACCGACGCCGGACTTCTCGATGTCGTAAGTGGTGACCTTGTCCTTGAATTTTTCGGACGTGATCAGCTTGGCGAAGTCGGCGTGCGTCTGCGGCACTTCGGCGGCCGTCACCAGGCGCTTGTTGTAGACGATCGCAGCCGGCTCGAACGTGGTGCCGTAGGCCATGTCGTTCCACACCGCCCAGCCGGGGATCTTCGAGGCTTCAACCGACTTGTAGGCCATCGCGTGGCCTTCGGACGCCAGCTTGACCTGCAGGTCCATCGCCGACGACCACATCACGTCGGCGGTGTTGCCGCCGGCCGCCGCCTCGGAGATGAAGCGGTTATACACCTCGGTGGAATTCATGTCGTTGTATTCGACCGTGATGCCGGGGTACAGCGCGCTGAAGTCCTTGATCAGCGGCTGGGTGGCCTTGCTGTCAGTCGCGCCGTAGATGACCAGCTTGGCCTCTTTCTTGGCGCCGTCGATCACCTTCTGGTAGTCGGCCGGGTAGCCGGCCGGGACCTGGGCATACGCGCTCATCGCGGCGCCGGCCAGGGTTGCCGCGATTGCAGCGCTCAAAATGGTCTTGGTAAGTTTCATGTCTGGTCTCCTGGTTTATGTTTTTTTAGCGGACCAGCTTGAACTGCCTGGCCTGCCGGTTGTAATCGTCAATCGCTTTTGTCACATACTGCGTCAGTGCCTCGCCCGTCATGCTGAACGGGTAGAAGCCCTGCGATGCGCGGATCTGGGCGAACTCGGGACTGGCTTCCGCCTGTTCGAAGGCGCGCACCCAGCGCCGGTAATCGGCATCCGGCACCTTGGGCCCCATCCACACGCCGCGGATGATCGGCCACACCACGTCGATGCCCTGCTCGCGCGCGGTCGGGGCGCTGGCCAACACGCCGGGAAGGCGCTTCTCGGACAGCACCGCCAGCACCCGCACCTTGCCGGCGCCGGCATACAGCGTCGCTTCCGATGCGTCGCCCGACACCACCTGGACGAAGCTGGCGTCGAGCGCGGTGAACGATTCGCCGCCGCCTTCCAGCGCCACGAAGCGCAGCACTTTCGGGTCGATGCCGGCGCGCTGCGCCACCAGCGCCATCTTCAGCCAGTCCTGGCTGCCGATGGTGCCGGAGACGCCGATCAGCACCTTTTCCGGCTGCTTCCTGAGCGCGTCGAGCAGGTCGGCCAGCGACTTGAACTGCGAATCCGAGCGCACCGCGACCATGCCGTAGTCCGCGCCAAGCGCCGCAACCCAGCGCACATCGGACGCCCTGGCCTTGCCGAACTTGCCCTGCGCGAGATTGAGCAATGAGCCGCCCGAAAACGCCACCAGCGTGTTCGGCTCGCTGGCGCGCTGAGATACCAGCGTGTGCCAGGCCACCGCGCCGATCCCGCCCGGCATGTAGTTCAGCCGCATCTGGCCGTTTCCGTGCAGCGCCTTCTGCGCCAGCTTGCAGGTCAGGTCCATCGCGCCGCCCGGCTTGGACGGCACGATGCACTCGGCGTCGGCCGCGCGCGCGGCGCCGCTTGCCACCAGCAGCATGGCGGCGGCGAACAGCGGCAGGCGGGCTTTCATCGTGGCGCCTTAGAAGCGGTGCTGGATGCCGACGGTCACGCCGGTCTGCGAGTTGCCGAAGCCGGCGTCGTCGCGCGACAGGCCCACCAGCTTGCCGTTCTTGGCCTTGGCGTAGCCGACGGCGGTGTACAGGTCGGTGCGCTTGGACAGCGCGTACAGGATGCGCGCCACGTACATGGTCGGATCGGCGTCCTGGCCGGCGGCGACTTCCTTCACGTTGACGTGATAGACCGCGCCGGTCACGGTGATGGCCGGCTTGATGTAGTAGCTCAGGCCGCCCCAGTAGGTGTCGGCGCGCACGTCGGCGGTGGCGGCTTTGCCGGCCACCAGCTTGTAGCCGCGCATGCCGGCCGTCAGGCGCCAGTCGCCGGTCTTGTAGTCCGCGCCCAGGTGGTAGGCCTTGGTTTCGTCGCGGTTGCCGGTGGCGGGGACGACGTTGCCGTTGACCTGCTCGTAGGCTGCCATCAGGCCCAGGCCGGAGTGGGTCCACGAGCCGCCGACCGCGTATTTGCGGCTGTCGGCGCTGCTGCCCGGCTGCTCGCCCAGGCCGACCGTCGCGCCGTATTTGAAGTCGCCCGTGCTGCCCGAGTACTTGACCAGGTTGTCGAAGGCGGTGGTCATGCCGTATTTCGACGGGCCGGTGGCGTTCGAGGAGGTCGCCCACGAGTAGTTCGGCGCGTAGCCGAGCGGGTCGAAGTTGATGACGAAGTCGTAGGTGGTGGTGAACGAACGGCCGATCACGACGCGGCCGAAACCGCCTTCAAGGCCGACGTATGCCTGGCGCTTGAACATCGCGCCATCGGCGGCGCCGGTGTCCATCAGGATGCCGCCTTCGAGGTTGAATACGGCTTTCAGGCCGCTGCCCAGGTCCTCGGTGCCGCGGAAGCCCCAGCGCGAAGTGTTCTTGCCGCCCGAGATGACCTTGGTGACGGTGTTCTGGTTGGCGTTGGCGTGGTTCAGTTCTTCGATGCCGGCGTCGATCAGGCCGTACACCTGGACGTTGGACTGCGCGTGGGCGGCGCCAGCGGCGGCAAGGGCTGCGAATACTGCGAGCGAAAGAACAGACTTCTTCATTGGGTGTCTCCTGGACGTGAGTTATGGTTTTGAATGCTGGTGTTTCTGGACATACTATATGGCTGTCATCCTTTCAATTCGCTTTCAGCCCCGCCTGTAGCGCAAAGAACACAGTTCGGCTTACACTTGACCCTATGCGCATACTTTTAGTTGAAGACCACCTCGAACTGTCCCACTGGCTGGCCAAGGCCCTGCGCGACGCCAACCTCACCGTCGAGACGGCGACCAGCGGGGCCGACGCCGACGCCCTGCTGCACACCCAGGACTACTCGCTGGTGCTGCTCGACCTGACCCTGCCCAAGATGGACGGCCTCGAAGTGCTGCGGCGCCTGCGCGCGCGCGGCGGCCCGCGCGCCAAGACGCCGGTGATGATCCTTACCGCGCGCGGCGGGCTGGAAGAACGCGTCCAGGGCCTGAACCTGGGCGCCGACGACTACCTGGCCAAGCCGTTCGAACTGTCCGAACTGGAAGCGCGCGTGAAGGCGCTGCTGCGGCGCAGCCAGGGCAACGAAGCGCTGGTGCACCAGTGCGGCGCGCTGTCCTTCGACACCGTCACGCGCATGTTCACCTACGGCGGCGCCCCGCTGGCGCTGACCCCGCGCGAGCACGCGGTGCTCGAAGCGCTGATCACCCGCCCGGGGCGCGCGGTGCCGAAGGAGAAGCTGTTCGACGAAGTGTTCGCGCTGTCGGACGACGCCAACGTCGACGCCATCGAGCTATACATCCACCGCGTGCGCAAGAAGCTCGACAAGGTCGCCGACAACGGCGCGGCCATCACGACCTTGCGCGGCATCGGCTACATGCTGCAGCCGCGCGACCCGGCCTGACATGGCGCCGCTGGCCACCCTGCTGCAGCGGCGCCTCGCCGCCGCGCCGCTCGGCAGCCTGCGCAGCCAGCTGCTGCGCTGGCTGCTGGTGCCGCTAGTGCTGCTGGTGGCGATCAACTCGATCTCGGCCTACAACAACGGCATCGACGCGGCCGACCAGGCCTACGACCGCTCGCTGCTGGCGTCAACGCGCGCGCTGGCCGAGCGGGTCTCGATCAGGGACGGCAAGGTGGTGGCCGACGTGCCCTACGTCGCGCTCGACAGCTTCGAGACCGACACGCTGGGCCGCATCTATTACAAGGTCACCGGCATCAACGGCGAGACCGTCTCCGGCTTCGGCGACCTGCCGCCGGTGCCGGCCAATGTGCCGCGCTCGGAGGCCTATCCCGCGCTGGTGCGCTTCTACAAGGCCGACTACAACGGCGAGCCGGTGCGCATCGCCGCGCTGCTGCAGCCGGTGTTCGACGATTCGATGCGCGGCATCGCCCTGATCCAGGTCGGCGAGACGATGGAGGCGCGCAAAGGGCTGTCGCGCAAGATCCTGTTCGACACCCTGCTGCGCCAGGGCGCGATGCTGCTGGCGGTGGCCGCGCTGGTGTGGTTTGCCGTGAGGCTGGTGCTGGCGCCGCTGATGCGGCTGAAAAGCGAAGTCGAACGGCGCGACGTGCACGACCTGTCGGATGTCGATCCGGCGCTGGTGCACCGCGAAGTGCGCCCGCTGGTGGCGGCGATGAACACCACCATGAGCCGCATGCAAAAGCTGATCGCCGGCCAGCGCCGCTTCATCGCCGACGCTTCGCACCAGCTGCGCACGCCGCTCACTGTGCTCAAGACCCAGGCCGAGCTGGCGCTGCGCGAGAACGACGTGCAGGCGATGCGCTCTATCGTCGCGTCGATCGCGGCGACCACCGATTCGACCGTCCACCTGGCCAACCGGCTGCTGACGCTGGCGCGCATTGAGCATGGCAGCGAGGCGGCGGCGCTGGCGCCGGTGTCGCTGCCGGACATCGCGCGCCAGGTCGGGCTGGAACTGGCGCTGCCAGCGGTGCAGAAGAAGATCGACCTGTCGCTGGAGGCCGCCGGCGAGGTGGTGGTCGATGGCCAGGCGCTGATGCTGCACGAGATGGTCAGCAACCTGGTGGACAACGCGATCCGCTACACGCCGGCCGGCGGCCACGTGATCCTGCGCGTGCGGGCGACGCCGTCGGGAGCGCTGCTGCAGGTGGAGGACAGCGGCGAAGGCATCGCCGAGGGCGAGCGCGAGAAAGTGTTCCGGCCGTTCTACCGCTCGAGCGCGTCGCTGGCGGCCAACCAGGGCGGCACCGGGCTCGGGCTGGCGATCGTGCGCGACATTGCGACGCTGCACGGAGCCGGCATCACGCTGTCGGAGGGCGCCGACGGGCGCGGGCTGAAGGTCAGCATCGGTTTTCCGCCTGCGCGGCAACTAGATTCCGCTGCGCCATCATTGCGTTGAGTAGGCTCAAAGGAGCGGTAGGATGCGGGCTTCGTGGCGAGTCCGCGCGCGTAAAATCGCCGAATGAAAACGCCAAATGACAATTTGATCGCGCCGGACACCCTCGGTCCGGAAGACGAGGACCAGGAGCTGCGCGCCCTGATCAGCGTCGACCTGGACCACGATGACGACGCCCCGCCCTGTCAGCCCGTCGACGAGTTTTCCGATGAGTTTTTGCTGCAGGCGCCGCGCGGACGGCGGGCCGACGATCAGCCCGGTTTGTAGGGGGTGTGGCAGGGGTTTAGTGAAGCGAAGCTTCGCTCCTGCGAAACGGTCTAGCCGTGCAAGGCTCGACTCCTTCCTGGTCCTGCGGACCTGACCCCATTTTTTGTGGAGGTACTCAAAGATGGGGTCAGGTCCGCGGGACCAGACCCCGGTATTCATGCGGCGCGGACCAAAGGCGGGGGTCAGGTCCCCGGGACCAGACCCCGAGGCAGCATCAGCTCAGGCTCTCGAGGCGGATCCGCGTCACGCTGCCCACCACCGTCTCCAGCGCTTCGATCTTGGCGATCGCCGCGTCGATGTTCTTCTCGCGCGTCTGGTGCGTCAGCATGATGATGTCGAGCCGCGTCGCGCCCTCCGCCGGCTCCTTCTGCAGCACCGCGTCGATGGAAATCCTTGCGTCCGCAAGTATCCGCGTCAGGTCGGCCATCACGCCGAGCCGGTTCTTCACGTACACCCGCAGGTAGTAGCTGGTATTAATCTCCGACATCGGCCAGATCGCCACGTCGGTCATCTGGTTCGGCTGGAACGCCAGGTGCGGCACGCGGTACTCCGGGTCGGCGGTGGCCAGGCGGGTGATGTCGACCAGGTCGGCGATCACCGACGAGGCGGTCGGCTCGGCGCCGGCGCCCTTGCCGTAGTAGAGCGTGGCGCCCACCGCGTCGGCCTGCACCAGCACCGCGTTCATCGCGCCTTCGACGTTGGCGATCAGGCGCTTGGCCGGGATCAGCGTCGGGTGTACGCGCAGCTCGATGCCTTCCACGCCGTCGATCACCGTGCGCCGCGTGATGCCCAGCAGCTTGATGCGGTAGCCCAGCTGCTCGGCGTACTTGATGTCGATCGCCTGCAGCTTGCTGATGCCTTCCACGTGCGCCTTGTCGAACTGCACCGGGATGCCGAAGGCGATCGCCGACATGATGGTCAGCTTGTGCGCCGCGTCCACGCCTTCGATGTCGAAGGTCGGATCGGCCTCCGCGTAGCCCAGGCCCTGCGCCTGCGCCAGCGCGGTCGAAAAATCCAGGCCCTTGTCGCGCATCTCGGACAGGATGAAGTTGGTGGTGCCGTTGATGATGCCGGCCACCGACTCGATGCGGTTGGCGGTCAGGCCTTCGCGCAGCGCCTTGATGATGGGGATGCCGCCGGCCACCGCGGCCTCGAACGCGACCATCACGCCCTTCTCCTGGGCGGCGGCGAAAATCTCGTTGCCGTGCAGCGCCAGCAGCGCCTTGTTGGCGGTGACCACGTGCTTGCCGTTGGCGATGGCGCGCATCACCAGTTCGTACGGCAGCTCGTAGCCGCCAATCAGTTCGACCACGATGTCGATGTCGGGATGGTCGACCACGGCGAACGGGTCGCCGACGACCTGGCACTGGCCTTCGACCAGGCTGCCCGCGCGCTCGGTATTGCGCGCCGCGACCATGGCGATCTCGATGCCGCGGCCGGCGCGGCGCCGGATCTCTTCCTGGTTGCGCTTGAGGACGTGGAATGTGCCCGCACCGACGGTGCCGATGCCTAGCAGGCCTACTTTGATGGGTTTCATATTCTTTGAAGGTGAGGGTTTCAGCCGCGCCCGTGCCTCCGGCGGTAGCCATCGAGGTAGCGGGCGATGCGGCCGCATGCATCGGTCAGGTCATCGGAGTTCGGCAGGAACACCAGCCGGAAGTGGTCCGGCGCGATCCAGTTGAATCCCGTGCCCTGCACGATCAGGACTTTTTCCTCGGACAGCAGGTCGCAGGCGAACTGCTGGTCGTCCGCGATCGGATACATCGCGGGGTCGAGGCGCGGGAACATGTACAGCGCCGCTTTTGGCTTGACGCAGGTAACGCCCGGTATATCGGTAAGCAGTTTGTGGGCGAGGTCGCGCTGCTTGAGCAAGCGCCCGCCCGGGCCGACCAGGTCGGCGATGCTCTGGTAGCCGCCCAGCGCGGTCTGGATGGCGAACTGGCCCGGCGCGTTGGCGCACAGGCGCATCGAGGCGAGCATGTTCAGGCCCTCGATGTAGTCCTTGGCGTGGCGCTTCTCGCCCGACACCACCATCCAGCCGGCGCGGTAGCCGCACGAGCGGTAGTTCTTCGACAGGCCGTTCAGGGTCACGAACAGCACGTCGTCGGCCAGCGCGGCGATCGACTCGTGCTCCTCGCCGTCGTACAGGGTCTTGTCGTAGATTTCGTCGGCGTAGATGATCAGCTGGTGCTGGCGCGCCAGTTCGACGATCTCGAGCAGCACTTCGCGCGGATACAGCGCGCCGGTCGGGTTGTTCGGGTTGATCACGACGATCGCCTTGGTGTTGGGCGTGATCTTGCGGCGCATGTCCTCGATGTCGGGGAACCAGCCGGCCTGCTCGTCGCAGACGTAATGCACCGGGTTGCCGCCCGAAAGGCTGACCGCGGCCGTCCACAGCGGGTAGTCGGGCGCCGGCACCAGCACTTCGTCGCCGTTGTTGAGCAGGCCGTTCATCGCCATCACGATCAGCTCGGAGGCGCCGTTGCCCAGGTAGATGTCGTCGATCTTCACGCCGGCGATCTTCTTGCCCTGGGTGTAGTGCATCACCGCCTTGCGCGGCGCGAACATGCCCTTCGAGTCGGTGTAGCCGGCCGCGCCGTGCAGGTTCATGATCATGTCCTGCACGATCTCGTCCGGCGGGTCGAAGCCGAACACCGCCAGGTTGCCGATATTGAGCTTGATGATCTTGTGGCCGTCTTCTTCCATCTGGCGCGCCTTTTCCATGGCCGGGCCGCGGATCTCGTAGCACACGTCGTCGAGCTTGTTCGATTTCAGAATCGGTCGCAAAGTCTTTTCCCTGTCCGGTGGCGCGCTATGTTGCAGTGCGAAAAATCCCATTCTGCCGAAAGCGCCCGAATTAATCAACCGCCAAGCTCGAATTGCTGCCCGATGGCATGTATTGCTCGCAGGATCGCGGAAATTCGCGCTTTATTGCCGTTTGTGGCATGCTAACGCCCGCAAGCGGCCTGCCTGCCGCGCCAACCACATCCGCACATGAAGCTCCATTCCAGCTCGACCCAACAATACCAGACCGTCACCGGCTACTTCGACGGCGGCGTCGAAATCAACGCCGCGCCCTACGACTACAGCCTGACCGTGATGCCGGAAGTGCCGCCGCGGCCGTGGCCGGTGGCCGCCTTCGAGGACCTGACCGAGGCCCATTTCGAGGCGATCGCGCTTGACGCGCCCGACGTCGTCATCCTCGGCACGGGCGAGCGCCAGCGCTTCATCCACCCGCGCCTGATCGCGGCGCTGTCGTCGCGCCGCATCGGCGTCGAGTGCATGGACAACCAGGCCGCCTGCCGCACCTACAACATCCTGATGGGCGAAGGCCGCAAGGTCACGCTGGCGCTGATCCTCGGAGCGCCAGGCGCCCGATGAAAGAACTCCACCTGTCCAACAAACTCGCCTGGAGCCTGTTCGCCGCCTTTGCCATCGTCTCGCTGTACCTGCTCGGCGTGCGCACCCTGGTGCCGCCCGACGAGGGCCGCTACGCCGAAATGGCGCGTGAGATGTTCGCCAGCGGCGACTGGATCACCACCCGCCTGAACGGCATCAAGTACTTCGAAAAGCCGCCGCTGCAGACCTGGATGAACGCGCTGTCGTTCGCCCTGTTCGGCCTGGGCGACTGGCAGGCGCGCCTGTGGACGGGTTTGTGCGGCATCGGCGGCGTGGCCCTGACCGGTTACGCCGGCGCCAAGGTATTCGGCCGCCGCATCGGTTTCTATGCCGCGCTGGTGCTGGGATCGTGCTTCTACTGGGCCGCCTGCAGCCAGATCGACTCTCTCGACATGGGCCTGTCGGGCATGATGACCATTTCGCTGTGCGCGCTGCTGATCGCCCAGCGCGACGGCGCGCCCGACCATGAGCGGCGCAACTGGATGCTGGCCTGCTGGGCCGGCATGGCGCTGGCGGTGCTGTCCAAGGGCCTGATCGGCCTGATGCTGCCTGGCGGCGTGCTGGTGGTCTATACCCTGATCACGCGCGACTGGAAGCTGTGGACCCGCCTGCACCTGGTCAAGGGCCTGCTGCTGTTCTTTGCCATCGCCGCACCGTGGTTCCTGCTGGTCTGGATGCGCAACCCGGAGCAGCCGCACTTCTTCTTCATCCACGAGCACTGGGACCGCTTCTTCCTGAAGGAGCACCACCGCGAGCAGGCCTGGTACATCTTCGTCGTGCTGACCGCGGTGGGCATGGTGCCGTGGCTCGGCGTGCTGTTCCAGAGCCTGGCCCTGGGCGCCAAGCGCGAAGCGGGCCGCTTCCGCCCGCGCCTGATGGCGCTGGTGTGGGCCGCCTTCATCATCCTGTTCTTCACCAAGTCGAACTCCAAGCTGCCCGGCTACATCCTGCCGGTGTTCCCCGCCCTCGCGCTGCTGACGGCGTCCTACCTGGAGCACGGCACGCGCCGCAGCCGCATGCTGGCGGCCGCCCTGCTGTCGCTGGTGGGCGCTGCGCTGCTGGCGACCGTGCCCTTCATGCCGAAGATGGCCGGCCACGCCGGCGAGCACGTGCTGTACCAGGCGTTCCAGCCGTGGGTGCTGGCCGCGGGCTTCATCGCGCTGGCCGGCGGCGGCCTGGCCTTCATCTACGCGCGCCAGATGCAGCGCGACCTGTTCGTCCTCGTGCTGGCCATCGCGGGCTTCGCCACCACCGAGATCATGCTGGCCGGCTTCGAGCCGCTCGGCCAGGTGCGCGCGGGCACCAACCTGCTGCCGGCGATTAAGGCCGAACTGAAGCCCGACACGAAAATCTACTCGGTCGGCCTGTACGAACAGTCGCTCACCTTCTACCTGCGCCGCACCGTCACGCTGGTGGACTACCTCGACGAATTTACCTTCGGCCTGCAGCAGCAGCCGGAACTGGCAATACCGACCGTCGCCGCGTTCGCCGATCAGTGGACCCGCGACGCCGCCGCCGGCGTGCGCGACGTGGCGATCATCCGCGCCGACATCGTCAAAGACCTCCAACAGAAAGGCGTGCCGCTGCGCGTGGTGGCGCAAGATTCGCGCCGCACCGTCATCGCCAACGATATAAAGAAACCATGAACCTCTCCGCTTTCGCCTTCATCATCACCGGCGTGCTGCTCAACGCCGCCGCCCAGCTCCTGCTCAAGGCCGGCACCAACGCGCTGGGCGTCATCCACGTCAACGCGCAGAACTGGTTCTCCACCGGCGTCAAGGTGTTTTCCCAGCTGCCGATCCTGGCCGGCCTTGCCTGCTACGTGATTTCGCTGCTGGTGTGGATCATGGGCCTGTCGCGCACCGACGTCACCATCGCCTACCCGATGCTCTCGCTCGGCTACGTGGTCAGCGCGGTGGGCGCCTGGATGTTCCTGGGCGAGGCCGTGTCGCTGCAGCGCCTGGGCGCGATGGCCGTGATCATGGTCGGCGTGGCGCTCCTTGCGCGTACCTAAGGCTGATAGAATGCGCTTTTGGCACGCCTGGCGTGTCAACAATAACAATTTAACAAGAGAAATCGATGACTGCCACTTTGCCGTTCCTGCCCTTTTCCAAACCGACCATCGACGAAGACACGATCGCCATGGTCGGCGACGTGCTGCGCTCCGGATGGCTGACCAACGGCGGCCCGAAAGTGGCGGAGTTCGAGAAGCAGCTGTCGGCCTACTTCGGCGGCCGCCCGGTACGCACTTTTAACTCCGGCACCTGCACCATGGAGATCGCGCTGCGCATCGCCGGCATCGGGCCGGGCGACGAAGTGATCACCACGCCGATCTCCTGGGTCGCCACCGCCAACGTCATCCTGGAAGTGGGCGCCACGCCGGTGTTCGCCGACATCGACCCGGTCACCCGCAACATCGACCTGGACAAAGTGGAAGCGGCGATCACCCCGCGCACCCGCGCCATCATCCCGGTGTACCTGGCCGGCCTGCCGGTGGACATGGACCGCCTGTACGCGATCGCCAAGAAGCACAATCTGCGCGTGGTCGAGGACGCGGCCCAGGCCTTCGGCTCGACCTGGAAAGGCCAGCGCATCGGCGCCTTCGGCGACTTCGTCTCGTTCAGCTTCCAGGTGAATAAAAACCTGACCACCGGCGAAGGCGGCTGCCTGGTGATGAACACGCCGGAGGAAGCCGTGCTGGCCGAGAAGTATCGCCTGCAGGGCGTCACCCGCAGCGGCGTGGACGGCATCGACGTCGATGTCCTGGGCGGCAAATACAACATGACCGACATCGCCGCGGCGATCGGCCTGGGCCAGATGAAGACCATCGACGCCGTCACCGCGCACCGCGCGGAACTGGCGCGCCACTACTTCGACACCTTCGGCGCCGATTTCGAAGCGCGCACCGGCGCCCAGCTGCCGGTGCAGGCCTTCGACACCTCGAACTGGCACCTGTTCCAGATCATCCTGCCGGACCGCGGCCCGAACACGCGCGCCGATTTCATGACGGCCCTGAAAAACGAGCACAACATCGCCACCGGCTTCCACTACGCGGCGATCCACCTGTTTACGATGTACCGCGAGCGCGGCTTCCACGAAGGGATGTTCCCCGAGTCCGAGCGCATCGGCCGCCTGACGGTGACCTTGCCGATGTTCGCGGCGATGACCAAGGCGGACGTCGAGCGCGTGGTCGGCGCGGTCAACGCGGTGCTGGCGAAATGAATCTCGACGCACTGAAACCGGAACTGTCGGTCGTCATCCCGATCTACAACGAGGAGGCGGGCCTGGCCGCGCTGTTCGCGCGCCTGTACCCGGCGCTCGACAAGATCGGCATCCCCTACGAGATCGTGTTCGTCAACGACGGCAGCCGCGACAACTCGGTGGCGATCCTGGCCGAGCAGTTCCGCGCGCGCCCGGACGTGACGCGCGTGGTCCTGTTCAACGGTAACTACGGCCAGCACATGGCGATCCTGGCCGGCTTCGAAGCGACCCGCGGCGAAATCACCGTCACGCTCGACGCCGACCTGCAGAATCCGCCCGAGGAAATCCACAAGCTGGTCGAGAAGATGCGCGAAGGGTACGACTACGTCGGCTCGATCCGCCGCAAGCGCCAGGATTCGGCCTGGCGCACGATCGCCTCGAAAGCGATGAACCGGCTGCGCGAGCGCATCACCAACATCAAGATCACCGACCAGGGCAACATGCTGCGCGCCTACGGGCGCAACGTGATCGACCTGGTCAACCAGTGCGGCGAGGTCAATACCTTCGTGCCGGCGCTGGCCTACAAGTTCGCGCGCAAGCCGACCGAGATCATCGTCGAACACGAAGAGCGCGCGGCCGGCGAATCGAAGTATTCGCTGTACTCGCTGATCCGCCTGAACTTCGACTTGGTGACCGGCTTCTCGCTGGTGCCGCTGCAGATGTTCTCGATGCTGGGCATGATGATGTCGCTGGCGTCGGCGCTGCTGGTGGTGATGCTGCTGATCCGCCGCTTCGCGCTCGGCGCCGAGGCCGAAGGTGTGTTCACGCTGTTCGCCATCGCCTTCTTCTTCATGGGCGTGATCCTGTTCGGCATTGGCCTCCTGGGCGAATACGTCGGCCGCATCTTCCAGCAGGTGCGCGCGCGTCCGCGCTACGTGGTGCAGACCATCCTGCAGCACACGCCGGGCAAGGACGAACAACTCGATCTCGCCGTCGAAAAGCGCCAGGTGAGCCGCTCGTGAGTAATGATACAAAAAACAAGCGCGCGGTCGTTTTTGCGTATCACAATGTGGGTGTGCGCTGCCTGAAGGTGCTGCTGGCCGGCGGCGTGGACGTCGCGCTGGTCGTCACGCACGAGGACAGCGCCACAGAGAACATCTGGTTCGAGTCGGTCATCTCGCTGTGCCAGGCCGAAGGCATCCCTTACATCACGCCTGGCGACGCGAATTCGCCCGAGCTGCTGGCGCAGGTCGCGGCCTGCAAGCCGGACCTGATGTTCAGCTTCTACTACCGCAACATGCTGCCCGCTTCCCTGCTGGCGGTGGCGCCCGCGTTCAACATGCACGGCTCGCTGCTGCCGCAGTACCGCGGCCGCGCGCCGGTCAACTGGGCGGTGCTGCACGGCGCCACTGAGACCGGCGCCACCCTGCACGAAATGACGGTCAAGCCGGACGCCGGCGCCATCGTGGCGCAGAGCGCCGTGCCTATCCTCCCCGACGACACCGCGTTCGAGGTGTTCGGCAAGGTCACCGTCGCGGCCGAGCAATGCCTGTGGCGCGTGCTGCCGGCGCTGCTGATTGGTGCCGCGCCGCGCACGGTGAACGACCTGACGCAAGGCGGCTACTTCGGCGGGCGCAAGCCGGAAGACGGCCGGATCGACTGGTCGCAGCCGGCCAGCCAGGTGTACAACCTGCACCGCGCCGTGGCTCCGCCCTACCCCGGCGCCTTCACCGACGCCGGCGGCCAGCGTTATGTTATCGAACGCGCAAGACTGTCCCGCAGCGCGCCAGCCCATTTGCCACCCGGGCTGGCTGTGGTGGATAATCGCATCGTCGGTGTGTGCGGCGACGGCCGCCTGCTGGCAATTTCAAGCCTGCTTGCCGATGGCGTTCCCGTCACGCCGGCGCAGCTGCAACAGCGCCTGACGGCCTAACAACACAAGAGCCCATTCCATGAAAAAAGTCCTCATCCTCGGCGTCAATGGCTTCATCGGCCACCACCTGTCCAAGCGCATCCTCGAAACCACCGACTGGGACGTGTACGGCATGGACATGCACTCCGAGCGCATCAAGGACCTGCTCGAGAACGACGCGTACAAGTCGCGCCTGCACTTCTTCGAGGGCGACATCAACATCAACAAGGAATGGGTCGAGTACCACGTCAAGAAGTGCGACGTGATCCTGCCGCTGGTGGCGATCGCCACGCCGTCGACCTACGTCACCGATCCGCTGCGCGTGTTCGAGCTGGACTTCGAGGCGAACCTGCCGATCGTGCGTTCGGCGCACAAGTACGGCAAGCACCTGGTGTTCCCGTCGACCTCCGAGGTGTACGGCATGAGCCCGGACGCCGAGTTCGATCCAGAGAATTCGCCGCTGGTGTACGGCCCGATCAACAAGCCGCGCTGGATCTACGCTTGCTCGAAGCAGCTGATGGACCGCGTGATCTGGGGCTACGGCATGGAAGGCCTGAACTTCACGCTGTTCCGTCCATTTAACTGGATCGGTGCCGGGCTCGACTCGATCCACACGCCGAAGGAAGGCTCCTCGCGCGTGCTGACCCAGTTCCTCGGCCACATCGTGCGCGGCGAGAACATCCAGCTGGTCGACGGCGGCGCGCAGAAGCGCTCGTTCACCTACGCCGACGACGGCATCGACGCGCTGGTGCGCATCATCGCCAACGCGGGCGGCGTCGCATCGGGCAAGATCTACAACATCGGCAACCCGAGCAACAACTACTCGATCCGCGAACTGGCCCACATGATGCTGGAACTGGCGGCCGAATATCCCGAGTACGCCGACTCGGCCAAGCAGGTCAAGCTGGTCGAGACCAGCTCGGGCGCCTACTACGGCAAGGGCTACCAGGACGTGCAGAACCGCGTGCCGAAGATCGACAACACCATGTCCGAACTGGGCTGGAAACCGCAGGTGACGATGGCCGACGCGCTGCGCGGCATTTTCGACGCCTACCGCGGCCAGGTGGCCGAAGCCAAAGCCTTGATGGACTGACGATTTGTCCGAACCCACCTCCAACAACCAGGGCCCGCTGCTGACGCTCAAGATCGACGTCGACACCTATCGCGGCACGCGCGAAGGCGTGCCCAATTTGGTGCGCATGCTGAGCGCGCACGGCGCCCACGCCACCTTCCTGTTCTCGCTCGGGCCGGACCATACCGGCTGGGCCCTGCGGCGCGCCTTCCGGCCCGGCTTCTTCAAGAAAGTCTCGCGCACCTCGGTGCTCGAACACTACGGCATCAAGACGCTGATGTACGGCGTGATGCTGCCCGCCCCAGACATCGGCCGGCGTTGCATCGACGAGATGCGCAAGGCGGCCAACGCCGGTTTCGAATGCGGCATCCACACCTGGGACCACGTGGTGTGGCAGGACCACGTGCGCGAACGCGGCGCCGGCTGGACCTCGCACGTGATGCGGCGCGCCGAAGACCGCTACCGCTTCGTGTTCGGCATTTCGCCGCACACCCACGGCGCGGCCGGCTGGCAGATGAACAATTTCGCCTTCGCCGAGCACGACGCGGCCGGCTACGCCTATGCGTCCGACGGCCGCGCGCTGCTCAACGACGACGGCTCGCTGCAGGACCCGCACATCGGCCCCTACCGCGTGCAAGGCACCCGCTGCATCCAGCTGCCGACCACCCTGCCGACGCTCGACGAACTGCTGGGCCGCACCATCGACGGCGTGACCATCACCACGCGCAACATCGCCGACCACCTGCTCAAGCTGACCGCTGGCGCCACACGCGACCACGTATATACCCTGCACGCCGAGCTTGAAGGCCAGAAACTGGCCCCCATATTCGAACAGTTATTGACAGGCTGGAAAGCCCAGGGCTACCAGCTGGCGTCGATGGCCGACTACTACCAGAAAGTAAAAGACCTGCCCCTGCCCGACTATCCGGTCAGCTGGGGCGAAGTGCCCGGCCGCTCAGGCGAACTGATCGTGCCGGCCCCGATCGCAGCGCGCCCAGGAGAGCAACGTGGCTGACAGCCCATCGACCGCAACCGTCAACGATTTTTCCGCCGCCATGACCAGCGACAAGCAGTTCCAGCTGGCCGGGCGCCCCGCGCGCTACACCGTGCTGTACTTCTACCCGAAGGACAACACGCCCGGCTGCACCACCGAGAGCATCGCGTTTCGCGAACTGCACGACCAGTTCCAGGCCGCCGGCGCCGAGATCTACGGCATCAGCCGCGATTCGCTGCGCTCGCACGAGGGCTTCAAGTCAAAGCTGGGCCTGCCGTTCGAACTCATTTCCGATCCGGAAGAACTGGTGTGCCAGCAGTTCGGCGTGATGAAGATGAAGAATATGTACGGCAAGCAAGTTCGCGGCATCGAGCGCAGCACGTTTATCGTTGACGCTGAGGGCCGATTGGTGAAAGAATGGCGTGGCGTGAAAGTTGCAGAGCACGCCGATGAAGTGCTGGAGTTTGTGAAGAGCCAGCCCTAGCAAGGAAGGCTCCTCGTCGATTAACCTGCTGTAAAACGTCGATTGCTGCCGCCCATTTTGAGTGAAAGTTTTTTACTCTCGCATCATCTTGATCTGGCGCCGCGCCAGCCCGGCCTCCATGCCGCGACTGACCAGCGCCTCTCCCCCATCCTTCGACCAGGCCGCGCCGACCGCGTCGCGCAAGCACCGCTTGCGTGTCGCGGCGTTTCTGTCCTTCGGAAATTTTTTAGATTGAGACCCTGATGCCACTGCCAAAAATGCCTACCAAGCCAGCCGCGCTGCTGCTGGCCAAAGATTATCCGAAAGCCGAACCGCGCAAGGGCGCCGTGCGCGCCGTGCCGGCCCCGGCCGCCGCCGCGCCGCTCGACGCGGTCGAAGACCTGATCAGCGGCAAGGCCGTGGCCGCGCCCAAGCCAGCGCGCAAGAAGGCGCCGGTCGCCGCCGTGCCGGCCGTGGCGCCCGTCGCCGCAGTCCCAGCCGCGGCGCCGGCCGCGCGCGCCCCGCAGCCTGTCGACAGCGAGCGCGGCGCGCCGCATCCGGCCAAGCACAAGCCGGTCGAGGCGGTCATCAAGTCGTCCACCAGCCGCCAGGCCGACAAGAGCGGCACGACCAAGATGTTCGTGCTCGACACCAACGTGCTGATGCACGACCCGACCTCGCTGTTCCGTTTCGAGGAGCACGACGTCTACCTGCCGATGATGACGCTCGAGGAACTCGACGATCACAAGAAAGGCATGTCGGAAGTGGCGCGCAACGCCCGCCAGGTCTCGCGCACGCTCGACGCCTTGATCGCCAACATCGACGACGACGCGATCGAAAGCGGCATCCCGCTCAACAAGCTGGGCAACAAGGACGCCAAGGGCCGCCTGTTCTTCCAGACCCGCCTGCAAAGCGGCCCGACCCTGCCGGAAGGCCTGCCGGTCGGCAAGGCCGACAACCAGATCCTGGGCGTGGTGCGCAACCTGGAGTCCGAGCTGCCGGGCCGCGCCATCGTGCTGGTGTCGAAAGACATCAACATGCGCATCAAGGCGCGCGCGCTGGGCCTGCCGGCCGAGGACTACTTCAACGACCACGTGCTGGAAGACACCGACCTGCTGTATTCGGGCATCGTGCAGCTGCCGGACGACTTCTGGAACAAGAACGGCAAGGACATGGAGTCCTGGCAGGAGAACAAGAACGGCGTCTCGTCCACCTACTACCGCGTCACCGGCCCGACCATCCCGACCCTGCTGGTGAACCAGTTCGTGTACATGGAGCCGAAGAACGGCGAAGCGCCCTTCTACGGCCAGGTGCGCCAGCTCAATGGCAAGACCGCGGTAATCCGCACCCTGCGCGACTTCAGCCATAACAAGAACAATGTGTGGGGCGTGACCGCGCGCAACCGCGAGCAGAACTTCGCGCTGAACCTGCTGATGGATCCGGAGTGCGACTTCATCACCCTGCTCGGCCAGGCCGGCACCGGCAAGACCCTGCTGGCGCTCGCCGCGGGCCTGGCGCAGGTGCTCGAGACCAAGCTGTACAACGAGATCATCGTCACCCGCGTGACCGTGCCGGTGGGCGAGGACATCGGCTTCCTGCCGGGCACCGAGGAAGAGAAGATGTCGCCGTGGATGGGCGCCTTCGACGACAATCTCGAAGTGCTCAACAAGTCCGACTCGGACGGCGGCGAGTGGGGCCGCGCGGCGACCCAGGACCTGATCCGCTCGCGCATCAAGATCAAGTCGCTCAACTTCATGCGCGGCCGCACCTTCGTGAACAAGTTCCTGATCATCGACGAGGCGCAGAACCTGACGCCGAAGCAGATCAAGACCCTGGTCACGCGCGCCGGTCCCGGCACCAAGATCCTCTGCCTGGGCAACATCGCGCAGATCGACACGCCCTACCTGACCGAAGGCTCGAGCGGCCTGACCTACGTGGTGGACCGCTTCAAGGGCTGGTCGCACAGTGGCCACGTAACGCTGGCGCGCGGCGAGCGTTCGCGCCTGGCGGACCACGCGAGCGAAGTGCTGTAAGCCAGTCCTGTAATTATGCAAAATCCCGCATACCTTCGGGTATGCGGGATTTTTTGCATAAGACGAAACAATATTAAGACAGGTATAACGCAGCCGCTAAGCGTTCGCCCTCACAATTTCGAATGCGTGCAAAGCTGGCACGCAGCATTCCGTTTCCGACGCGAAAATTAATCCTTGCGTTCCACAACCAACACATGCTATTTTTTAATCATTTCTACGAGTCCGCCTTATCATCCTAGACAGCTAATAACCCTCATAAAATATGAAACTAATTGCGTTCCGAATAAACAATTTCAGATCGATAGTGGACTCCGGATGGGTGCCATTTTCGCAGGATGGCATCACAGTTTTTGTTGGGCAGAATGAGAGCGGAAAAACGTCGATCCTTGATGCTTTATATTTTGCCTTTTCCAAAGACTGTCCAACCGACGACGATTTCCGGATCGGCGCGCCGTTACCTATCGTGAAGCTTCGAATCGCAATAGACTTCTTAGATATTCAGAGCCAACTCGAAGACATCCAGCCACTCGAACAAAAGGCAATTGAGAAATATTTCGCGCACGAAAACAACATTGTGGAAATTGACTGCGTGTGGAACCTGGACGCCAAGAGTAAACGTTTGATTGCTGAAGTAGAAATGTCCGACGAAAGTTTTTCAAAATTTCGGGATGGCTATGTCAAATCTGCAACTACGCCTTCTCCGTCCGGTGGTGAAATGCTTACCGTTTTAGAAGCGGTACACAATCACGCAACAGTAATGGCAGAAGACTACAAGCCAATGACTCCGGATGACCTCGCCAATCATATCTGGGGAGTTTTACCCAGCGGCGTTAAATTCGACGAGAAAACGGGCCGGCTTCCAAATATTGTCGATATCGATAAGAGTGGAAATCTGATTGGCGAAGGACGAGATGCCGCGAACAATTTTCTGAAAATAGCGGGTATCGATTTGCCTGCGCTGATGAGTAAAGATAAACGCTCTCAGGAGACATTGCTAAACAAATCCAATGCCCATATTAGCGAAGACTTTAACAATTTTTGGAGTCAGACAATAGGACAAAGCGGAAGACTTGCACTTCGTTGCGAACTCGACCGATACGATGATTCAAATGAGGAAAAATCAGGACGTTCTCACCTAGTGTTTTGGATAAGCGATGGCCAAAATCATTTGTACCCACGTCAGAGAAGCCAGGGAGTGAGTTGGTTTGTTTCGTTCTATCTTCAATTAAAAGCTTCGGAAAAGATTGGCGTGAGACGAATTTTTCTTTTAGATGAGCCCGGCTCCAACCTGCATGCAAAAGCTCAAAACGATGTACTGCGTTTGATCAATAAGCTCGCGAAAAACACGTGCACGGTCGTATATACCACACATAGTCCGCAACTTCTGGAGTATTCGAGACTATATAGAGTTCACGCAGTGCAGCGCGACAGCGACTTAGATGATAGCCCGAGCGTAGTAATAGACGCCCATCAGTTAGGAACGGCATCTTCTGATACCCTCTCTCCGATTTTGACCGCTATGGGATCGAATCTAAGTAACCAAGAGGTTATCAAAAAGACCAACAACGTTCTTCTTGAAGAAATGAGTGGGTATTATTACCTAACGGCATTTTGGCAATTATGCAAAGCGGAGAAGGAGGTCCATTTTATTGCTGCAACTGGCGTAAATAAAATTGAGCCCCTCGCCAATATGTTTGTCGGATGGGGGCTTCATTTCATTGTAGCTATTGACGACGATAGTCAAGGGCGTGATGCATATAAATCAATTTTAAGGAATATGTTCGCCGACGATGTCGAAATCGGGAAAAAACGCATGCTCAAATTTCCTGATTGCCAAGGGATTGAAGACGCCTTCAGCGCGAACGATTTGAAATCGTTCGTCCTTTGCGACGATTCGACAGTGATCGAAAGCAAGAATTCGGAATTTCTAAAAAGAAGCAACAGGTCTAAACCAGTTTTGGCTTATCAATTTTTGCTCCGGGTACAGTCAGGACTAGTAAGCTTTGAGAGTTTGGACGCCGCCACTCGGAAAAAGATTTCAGACATCGTCAATGCAATTGCGTCTAGATTGAAGTAGTTTTCTACGCCGACCGCTGAACGTGGGGTCAGCGGAAGCGAAAGTCTGCACCGTTCCAGAATCATCTCCATACGCGGCCGCGCCTTCCTCAAAAGTGCTTGATCATCGACGAGGCACAGAACCTGACGCCGAAGCAGATCAAGACGCTGGTCACACGCGCCGGTCCCGGCACCAAGATCCTCTGCCTGGGCAACATCGCGCAGATCGACACGCCCTACCTGACCGAAGGCTCGAGCGGCCTGACCTACGTGGTGGATCGCTTCAAGGGCTGGTCGCACAGCGGCCACGTCACGCTGGCGCGCGGCGAGCGTTCGCGCCTGGCGGACCACGCGAGCGAAGTGCTGTAACCCAGTCCTGTAATTATGCAAAATCCCGCATACCTTCGGGCATGCGGGATTTTTTTCGCCTCGACTAAATCCGCGGCGCCGCTAGATTAGTGCGCCGCGTTGCCGCTGACGGTGGCGTAGACGCGTTCAGCCTTCTCCTGCCACTGCTTTGCCACGTCGGCGTTGGGCGTCAGTCCGAGCTCGCCAGCTGCATAGGCCGCGGCCAGGCGCTGCATCGCAGCCTGGTCGCCGCCGGCGCCGGCGCGCTCGAAGTAGCCCAGCGCCGTCGCGGGATCCTTCTCGACGCCGCGGCCGGCTTCGTACAGCATGCCCAGCTTGCGCAATGCGGGCGGATTGTTTTTCGCCGCGGCCGCGCGGTACCAGGTCAGCGCCGTCGGCAAATCGGCCTCGACCCCGCGGCCGGTCTCGTACAGGCCGCCCAGCGCCTCTTCGGCGAACGCATTGCCGCGCGACGCCGCGATGCGGTACAGGCGCAGCGCCTCGGCATAATCGCGCGTCACACCGGCCCCGGTCTCGTAGCTGTAGCCCAGATTATTCTGGCCCATCGGATCACCCTGATCGGCCGCCCTGCGATACCAGGCCGTCGCGGCGGCCTCGTCGCGCGGCCCGCCGACGCCGTGTGCGAGGCGGAATCCCAGCGCGATCTGCGCGCGCGGCAAGCCCTGCTCGGCGGCCTTGCGCATCCAGTCGTTCGCTATCGCGTCGTCGCGGCCGACGCCGCGCCCGTTCGCGTAGGCCAGTCCGAGATTGAACTGCCCCCATACGTAGCCATTCAACGCCGCCTTGCGGTACCACTCGGTCGCCTTCACCGGGTCCGGCGGCACGCCGCTGCCTCTCGAATACAGCAAGCCCAGGTTGTTCTGCGCCATCGCCATTCCCTGGTCGGCGGCCTTGCGATACCACAGCGCCGCCTCGGCCAAGTCGCGCGGCATGCCGCGCCCGGCTTCAAGCGCCGCGCCCAGGGCGTATTGCGCTTCGGCGTTGCCCTGTTCCGCTGCCAGGCGCAGCCAGCGCGCCGCCTCCTGCGCGTCGCTTGCGCGATGGGCCATCTCCAGCTGCGCCGCCGGATCGCCGCGGCTCGCCGCATCGGCTACCCCCGGACTGGCCGCGGGCGCCGCGACTTTCGGCTCGAGCTGCCACACGTACTGCATCTGCATCCACGCCTCGGCCGGCTCGCCGTCGCGCATCGCCGGCTGGAACCGGCAGCGCGTCAATCCAGTCCGCGCCGCTTCGTCGAGCAGCGGGAAGCCGCTCGACACCAGCACCTTGCTGTCCTTGATGCTGCCGTCGCGCGCGATCAGGAAACCCACTGTGACCTTGCCGGTCTGCTCGTTGCGCAGCGCCTCTTTCGGCCACTCCGGCTTGGGGCAGTTGCTGAAATCGGGTTTCGCCGGACGCGACGCCGGTTCGGCGGCGTGCGCCGCCAGCGGAAGGCTTGCCAGGGCGGCGATCAGGCCGGGTAGGATAGCTGCACGAATCATGATTGACGTTTCCAGAAACGGAAGATTGGCAAAATGCCCATCTTGTCCGAGTGGACACGAGTATGCCGACTTCCGTTCCGAGAATCAATATATTGACGCGGTGGCAGCGGGTGACGGCGCGCCGGTTTTTGAGGTAGAGTCTGGCAGCGGCAGCAAGCCGCCATCACAACAGGTGCCCATTGAAAAAACTCACTTCCGCCGCTATCGGCGCCCTTCTGCTGGCCACGGGAACGGCGCAGGCCGCCATTCCCATCTACGCCTTCATGGTCAAGCACGCCTATCCGCATGACACCGGGGCATTCACCCAAGGCCTGTACATCAAGGACGGCGCGCTGTTCGAGAGCACCGGCCTGAAGGGCCAGTCGTCGATCCGCCGGGTCCAGCTCGAAACCGGCCGGGTGCTGCAGAAAAAGGATATCGCCGCGGAGTTCTTCGGCGAGGGCATCGCGCCGGTCGGCAACGAGATCGTCAGCCTGACCTGGACCACCCAGGTCGGCTTCGTGTACGACGCCAAGACCTTCGCGCTGAAGCGCAAGTTCTCCTACACCGGCGAAGGCTGGGGCCTGACCGGGAACGGCGCCCACCTGTTCATGAGCGACGGCACGGCGGCGATCCGCGTACTCGATCCGAAGACGCTGGCCGAGGTGCGGCGCATCCAGGTCAGCGCCGAGGGCAGGCCGATCGCCAGCCTGAACGAGCTCGAATGGGTCGATGGCCAGCTGTTCGCCAACGTGTGGGGCAGCGACGTGATCGCGCGGATCGATCCGGAGACCGGCAAGGTGGTCGGCTGGATCGACCTGACCGGCCTGGCCGACAAGGACTGGAAAGGAATGGGGCCGGACGACGTCCTGAACGGCATCGCGTGGGACGCGCAGCACAAGCGCCTGTTCGTCACAGGGAAGCACTGGCCGAAGCTGTTCGAGATCGAGCTGGTGGAGCGCACCGGCCGCCGTTAACGACAAAGGGATCAGGTTCGGCGAACCTGACCCCATTTTTTCAAGCGCCGCGAATTACAGCACGTGGGTGCCGACCCACCAGGCGATCGCCGCCATGAAGGCCGATGCCGGGATCGTGAAGACCCATGCCCAGACGATGTTGCCCGCCACGCCCCAGCGCACCGCCGACATCTTCTGCGCCGAGCCGACGCCGACGATCGCGCCAGTGATGGTGTGGGTGGTCGATACCGGCACGCCCAGCGCGCTGGCGATGAACAGCGTCATCGCGCCGCCGCTTTCGGCGCAGAAGCCGCCCACGGGCTTGAGCTTGGTGATCTTCTGGCCCATGGTCTTGACGATGCGCCAGCCGCCGAACAGCGTGCCGAAGCTGATCGCCGTGTAGCAGCAGATCACCACCCACATCGGCGGCGTATGGTCGGTCGGCAGCGAGTAGCCGGCGAAAATCAGCAGCATCCAGATGATGCCGATGGTCTTCTGCGCGTCGTTGCCGCCGTGGCCAAGGCTGTATGCCGCGGCCGAGAACAGCTGGAAGCGGCGGAACCATGTGTCCACCTTGCGCGGCGTGGATTTCACGAACATCCACGACACGATCAGCATGATGATCGAACCGAACACGAAACCGAGCAGCGGCGAGACGACGATGAAGATCACGGTCTTGAGCAGGCCGCCGCCCACCAGCGCGCCGGTGCCGGCCTTGGCCACGGCCGAACCCACCAGGCCGCCGACCAGCGCGTGCGAGGACGACGACGGAATGCCGTAGTACCAGGTGATGATGTTCCAGATGATCGCGCCCACCAGGGCGCCGAAGATCACGTACTGATCGACGACATTCGGATCGATGGTGCCCTTGCCCACCGTAGCGGCCACGCCCAGGCCGAAGATGAAGATCGCGATGAAGTTGAACACCGCGGCCATCGCCACCGCCGTCTGCGGCTTGAGCACGCCGGTCGAGACCACCGTGGCGATCGCATTGGCGGCGTCGTGGAAGCCGTTCATGAAGTCGAACAGCAGCGCCAGGGCGATCAAGAGCCCGAGCACGTAGATACTCATGTGAAGAGTTTGCATGTACAGGCTTTCCGCTTACGCGTTTTCGACGATGATGCCTTCGATGATGTTGGCAACATCTTCGCAGCGGTCGGTGACGGTTTCGAGGATCTCGTAGATCGCCTTCAGCTTGATCAGGTTGCGCACGTCCGGCTCGTCGCGGAACAGCTTGGACATCGCGGCGCGCATCACGTGGTCGGCGTCGGACTCGAGGCGGTCGATCTCTTCGCAGATCGAGACGATCTTCTGCGAGTTGTCCATGTTGTGCAAGAGGCCCACAGCCGCCTGCACTTTTTCGCAGCACGCCAGCGACAGTTCGGCCAGGCGCTTCGCTTCCGGCGTGACCGCCTTCAGGTCGTACAGCGACACGGTCTGGGCCGCGTCTTCCATCAGGTCGAGGATGTCGTCCATGCGCGTGATCAGCTGGTGGATGTCGTCGCGGTCGATCGGCGTGATGAAGGTCTTGTGCAGCATGTCCACCGTGGCGTAGGTGATCTTGTCGGCCTGCTTCTCGATGCCCTCGATCGCGTGGCAGCGGTTTTCCAGGTCGTCGAAGTTGGTCATCAGGCCGACCATCTCGTGCGCGCCTTTGACGCAGAGCGCCGCATGCTGGTTAAACAGGTCAAAGAATTTGCCCTCGGTGGGCATCAAGCGTCCAAACATATTGTTCTCCGTTAGGGGGTGCTGCAAGTGCTGAAGGCGCGCGCGCGGCACGGCGCCTTCGGGTTGTTAGTCGCCCTGGTACAGTGCCAGGCCGCCGCTGTAATTGCCGAATTTGGTGTACTGGCCGATCCAGGTCAGGCGCACCGCGCCGATCGGACCGTTACGCTGCTTGCCGATGATGATCTCCGCGGTGCCCTTGTCGGGCGAATCCGGGTTGTAGACCTCGTCGCGGTACAGGAAGATGATGACGTCGGCGTCCTGCTCGATAGCGCCCGATTCGCGCAAGTCCGACATGATCGGACGCTTGTTGGGGCGCTGCTCCAGCGAGCGGTTCAGCTGGGACAGCGCGATCACCGGGCAATGCAATTCCTTGGCCAGGCCCTTCAGGCCGCGCGAGATTTCGGAGATCTCGGAAGCGCGGTTGTCGCCCGGCTGGTTACCCGTCATCAGCTGCAGGTAGTCGACGATGATCAGGCCCAGCTTGCCGCACTGGCGCGACAGGCGGCGCGAGCGCGCGCGCAGTTCGATCGAGTTCAGCGCCGGCGTCTCGTCGATGTAGAGCTGGGCGTCGTTCATTTTCTGGATCGCGTGGGTCAGGCGCGGCCAGTCCTCGTCGAGCAGGCGGCCGGTACGCAGGCGGTGCTGGTCGAGCTGGCCGACCGAGCCGAGCATACGCATGGCCAGCTGGGCGCCGCCCATCTCCATCGAGAACACGGCCACCGGCAGGCCGGCGTCGATCGCGACGTTCTCGCCAATGTTGACCGAGAACGCGGTCTTGCCCATCGACGGACGGCCGGCGACGATGATCAGGTCGCCCGGCTGCAGGCCCGAGGTCATGCGGTCGAGGTCGATGAAGCCGGTCGGCACTCCGGTGATCTCGCTCTGGTTGTCGCGCGAGTACAGCTCGTCGATGCGCTCGACCACCTGGGTCAGCAGCGGCTGCACCGCGACCCAGCCCTGGGCGCCGCGCGAGCCGGCTTCGGCAATGGCGAAAATCTTCGACTCGGCCTCGTCGAGCATCTGCTTGACTTCCTTGCCCTGCGGGTTGAACGCGTTGCCGGAGATTTCATCGGCCACGGTGATCAGCTTGCGCAGCACGCCGCGGTCGCGCACGATCTCGGCGTAGCGGCGGATGTTGGCCGCCGACGGCGTGTTCTGCGCCATCGCGTTCAGGTATTGCAAGCCCCCCACTTCCTCGGCCTTGCCCAGGTTGTTGAGCGCTTCGAACACGGTGATGACGTCGGCCGGCTTGGCCGCGTTGATCAGCTTGACCAGCTGCTCAAAGATAATGCGGTGATCGTAGCGGTAGAAGTCTTCCGCGTGCATGAAGTCGGCAATGCGGTCCCACGCGGCGTTGTCGCGCAGCAGGCCGCCGATGACGGACTGCTCCGCCTCGATGGAGTGCGGGGGGATGCGGAGGGCGTCGAGTTGCGGATCGGAGGGGGCATTCATGGCGCGAATTATACCCGTTCCGGGTCGGCAGACAGCAATAATTGGTGAGAAAAAACTGACAGCATCAGACGCAAAAAAGCCGGGATAACCCGGCTTTATGGTCTCATCTCGCGGGCGCATGGCCCGCGATGCGAGGGTGCTGCTTAGGCTGCTTCGCCCACGACGGCCACGGTGATTTCCACCACGACGTCGGTGTGCAGAGCGACGGCAACTGGATGGTCGCCGGCGGTCTTGAGCGGGCCGGTTGGCATGCGCACTTGTGCTTTCTCGACAGCGAAACCTTGCTTCGTCAGCGCTTCGGCGATGTCGAAGTTGGTAACGGAACCGAACAGACGGCCATCGACGCCCGCTTTTTGAGCGATGGCGATGGTCATGCCGGACAGTTTCTCGCCCTGGGCTTGCGACGCTGCCAGCTTGGCGGCGGCGGCCTTTTCCAGTTCGGCGCGCTTGACTTCGAATTCGGCGACAGCCGATGCGGTGGCGCGGCGGGCCATCTTTTGCGGGATCAGGAAGTTACGTGCGTAACCGTCTTTGACTTTGACGACGTCGCCGAGGTTGCCGACGTTAACGACTTTTTCTAACAGGATGATTTGCATATTTTTCTCCAGGTTCTCTGCAGCGATTAAGCGTGGTGCAGGTCGGTGTATGGCAGCAGCGCGAGGTAGCGTGCGCGCTTGATGGCGGTGTCAACCTGGCGCTGGTAGTGCGCCTTGGTGCCGGTCAGGCGTGCTGGCATGATCTTGCCGTTTTCCTGGACGAAGTCCTTCAGGGTGTCGACGTCTTTGTAGTCGACCTGCTCCACGTTGGCTGCGGTGAAGCGGCAGAATTTCTTACGCTTGAACAGTGGGTTCTGTTGTTTGCGCTTTTCTTTAAGCTTGAGCTTGTTCTTGTCGAATTTTTTACCGAATGCCATTTTAGGCTCCTGTATCTAAAAAGTACCCCGCTTAGGCGGCGGCACTGAAATCAATGATGTGAAACACCAGCGCTTTGCTGTTGCGATTCTTTTTGGCCAGAAATCCCGTGAACTGGTGCGCTGCGCCCAACTCGGCCCGTGCAAACCGCCCTGAAATTTCGCCCGCGGCAAGCGCGGCAATTTCAAACTCGGTCAACCTTGGCACCCCTGCTTCCACCTGCTGCGAACTATGCGTCAGGGTGGCGGACACGATCGGCACGCCGGCCGGGGTGTAGCGCAATACGTCGCGCTCCGAAATCGATGCTACAAACTGAAGTTGATTCACTTCACCAGCTTAAGGTTCCAGCCGAAAATCAGGCAGCGGCTGCAGGTGCTACTGCGGCGGCCGGAGCTTCCGAGCGGTGGCTCTTGGCTGCGTCTTCACGTTGTACCGACTTCATCATCGGCGACGGCGCGGTTTCAGCCTTCTTCATCTTAACGGTGAGGTGACGCAGCACGGCATCATTGAATTTGAATGCGGTTTCGAGTTCCACCAGGGTCTCGTTGTCGCACTCGATGTTCATGCAGATGTAGTGTGCCTTAGGCAGCTTCTGGATCGAGTAAGCCATCTGACGACGGCCCCAGTCTTCGACGCGATGGATGTTACCGCCGCGCGCGGTGACGCTGGCCTTGTAACGTTCGATCATCGCCGGGACTTGCTCGCTTTGGTCCGGATGGACGATAAAAACGATTTCATAATGACGCATGCATAACTCCTTAGGGACGTTTAAAACAAAAGCCCACCTCGGCGTCAAGACGAGTGTGGGAAGGGAAAGCCGGCAATTATAGCGCGGGAGTGGCGCCCGTGGCAACGGGTTTGTGGCGTCAGGGTGCGCGCGGCGCGGGGAAATTGGACGGAGCAGGCACGAAATCGTCATCGAACAACTGGTCGCGCGAATAGGGAATCGCCGCGGGGAAAATCTTTCGGTCCAGTCCGGTTTGCACGGAAGCGCCACGAACAGCCCGCGGATAGCTCTTTTCGGCCGCCTGCATCGCTAGTGGCGCCAAGCTAGGACTTTCTTCCAGCAGCAAAGCCAGCGCGGAGCGCTGTTCATGGATCGTACCCAGCCAGCTGCGTGACTTGCGTTCGGGCTGGTATTCGCATTTGAGTAAATGAATGATCAACACTTCCAAGCGGCTAGCGAGCTCCTTGCGAAGACTACCCATGGCGTCATCCAGTTCCTCAATCAGGTGATCCACGTCCAACTCGGCAAGGCGGCGCTGGCGCAGCAAGGCGTGCTGTTGTTCGTACCACAGCATCAGATCTTGATCATAATCTGCGCGCTGGGATCGATCCGATTTGAGTTCAAGCATAACGACCTCCTGCTCCCAAGATAGCACCAAAAGCCCGCGCCGGCGTGATGGGCGCCCACCTCAAATCGAACAAAATCCGGTCTTCATGCGGTTTTTTGTGAATTTCCCTTGCATTCGCCGAAATACTGTACAAAAATACAGTCTGTTCATATAACCAGCACCCGCACCCCAATGATCAAGCTCACCGCACGGCAAGAACAGATCCTTAACCTGATTCGGGATGCAATCGAGAACACCGGCTTTCCTCCGACCCGCGCCGAGATCGCCAACGAACTGGGCTTCAAATCGGCCAACGCCGCCGAGGAGCATTTGCAAGCCTTGGCGCGCAAAGGCGCCATCGAAATCGCGCCGGGCACCTCGCGCGGCATCCGCCTGGTCGGCGCCGCCAATCCCGAGCCGATGCCCATGCCGCCGCCCACGCTGATGATGTCGCTGCCGCTGGTCGGCCGCGTTGCCGCCGGCTCGCCGATCCTCGCGCTCGAGCATGTCGAAGCCACTTACAGCGTCGATCCGTCGATGTTCTCCTCCAAGCCGGACTTCCTGCTGAAGGTGCGCGGCCTGTCGATGCGCGACGCCGGCATCATGGATGGCGACCTGCTGGCGGTGAAGAAAATCGACAGCGCGAAGAACGGCCAGATCGTGGTCGCGCGCATCGGCGACGACGTCACCGTCAAGCGCTACCGCAAGACCGGATCGCTGATTGAGTTGTTGCCGGAGAACCCGGACTTCAAGGTGATCAAGGTCGATCCCTCGGTGGACGACTTCGCCCTCGAGGGCCTCGCCGTCGGCCTGATGCGCACCTGGCACTGATCCTGGCGGTGGGCACGAGTTCAGCGAGACCGGGCTCGATCCGCCGCGCCGGCAGCGCCCGGAACATTTTCGTTCGCTACGGGGCCGCTTGAAATCGCTGATGGCTATTTTGGGATCGTGACAGCTGGCGCATTGCGGATCGTCCAGTCGCGCCAGATGGCGTGGTCGCGCCTGTACCGGTCCATGTCCGCCATGCGCTGTTCCCAGCGATTGCTCTCGGTGGTCAGGTACGCGGTGGTCTGCAACATCCACGCTTCGCGCGACGCCATCACCTGCGCGGCGGTTTGCTTGCCATGCTCCGCCACTGCGGCATACACCTTGCCGAGGTGCTCCCTCGCCTGGCCGAGTTCCTGCTCGCTCATCAGCAGCGCAATATCCTCGGGGATGCGCTTAGCCGGCGGCAAGACGCTTTCGAGATTGCTGATGAAGCCGTTGTAGCAGGCCCGGTAGGCCTCGAACGCAGCGCTCACTTTGCCAATCTCGCTCTTGGTCCGCGACACGTCGGGAGCCTTTGGCTGTACACAGTTGAATTCGCCGGCAACCAGGTCGGCGCCGTCGTAACCGGTGGTCCAGTACGAAATGTCGGCCAGACGCTGCTGGCGTTGCCCGGTCAGGCGGGTCGCCGCGACAGCACCCGGATGACCGGCCGCCGCAGCCTTGGCGAACAGGGCGTCGCCCTTCTCGCGATCGAGCGGCGCGCCCTCCCCGTACCAGTACATTTCACCAAGGCGCAACTCGGCCTCGGGATTGCCGGCGTTCGCCAGCTGCGTGTACAGCGCCAGCGCCTGTCGATAATCCTTGCCGTTCAAGGCTTTCGCCGCGTCGGAGAGATCGGCTGCGCAAGCAGTAGCCGCGCCCGCGATAAGGAACACGCCCGCAATGAATCGTTTCATGCTGTTCTCCATGCCTGAGGGTGATTAAAAGTTTCGCTTTTTTTGGTGCATTTCAAGCTGGCTCGAGGCAAACGGTCGCCGACAGGCCGCCCCTACTTCCTGGGCTGCGCGCGGGTCGCGATGTCGATCGCCCCGTTGTTCGACACGCGCTGCCTTTCCATGTCGTCCAGGTACTGTTTTTCGCGCAGTTTCTGGGTCGTCAGGTAATCGGTGGTTTTCGCCATCCATTTGTCGCGCTTCTCGAGTGTCTGGTCGGCCGTCAGCTTGGCGCGGGCCGCAACCGCCGCATAGACCTTGCCCAGATGCTCGGTGGCCTGGCGTAGTTCCTGCTCGCTCATCAGCAGCGTCACGGCTTCCGGGATGGCCTTTCCGGGCGGCATGACGCTTTGGAGATGGTCGATGAAGCCGTTATAGCAGGCTGTGTAAGCGTCGGCGGCCTCGCTGGTCGCCGTCACCGCCCGTTTGGTCTGGGAGAACTCAGGAAACTCCGGCGCCACGCAGTTGAACTTGCCGGCGACCAGGTCCGCGCCATCGTAGCCGGTGGTCCAGTAGGCGATGTCGGCCAGCCGCTGCTGGCGGTCGCGACTGAGGCTGGTGGCCGCGACGGCAGCCTGGTTGCCTGCGGCGGCGGCCTGGGCGAACAGGGCATCGCCCTTGGCGCGGTCGAGCGGCGCGCCTTCGCCGTACCAGTACATCTCGCCCAGGCGCAGCATCGCCTCGGGGTTGCCGGCACCGGCCAGGCGGGAATACAAGGCCAGGGCCTGGGGATAGTTCTTGGCGTTCAGCGCAGCGGCAGCGTCAGACAGTTCATCCGCACCGGCGGCGCCGAAGGCCAGAATCAACACTGCACACAAAATCGAACGTTTCATGCTGCGCCTCCGGAATTAATGGAACATTAATATTCCCACCATTTACGCCGGTTGACAACAGGAATCGATACCTGCGTTCGTGAGGCACTATTTGCGGTTAGGCACGTAGTTGTTCCTGCGCGCGTCGAGTTCATTGCTGCGATCGCTCGCGGTGGAGGATTTGACCAGGTCGTTGTGGTCCTTGACCCAGGCCTCGGTGGCGCTGCGCCACGCGGCGAAGTCGGCCAGCGTCAGCTTGGCGCCGGCCGAACTCTCCGCGGCGATGCCTTCGCGCGCCTGCGCCAGCCGGGCCGTTGCCGCTGCGGTTTCCTGCTCGTTGAACAGCTTGAGCAGGTCTTCCGGCACCACCGACGCCAGCGTCTCGTGGGCGTTCATGTTGGCCACGAAATCGTTGTAGCAATCCTGCCAGGCCTGGACGTTGTTGCCGATCCGGGTGATGTCGTCGTTCACCTTGGAGATCGCGGGAATGCGCGGCGCGACGCAGCGGAACTTGCCCGACTTCAGGTCGGCGCCGTCGTACTTGTTGACCCAGTAGTCGATCTCGGCGCGCCGCGCAACGCGCTGCTTCATCACCTCGAGTGCGGCCACGGCGGTCTTGTCGCCCTTGGCCGCGGCCTTCCTGAACCACAGCTCGGCTTTGGCGTCGTCGACCGAACCGGCTTCACCGTACCAGTACATCTCGGCCAGATGGCGCTGCGCATCGACGTTGCCGGCGTTGGCCAGCTTCGTGTACAGCTGCAGCGCCTGCGGATACGCCTTCTTCTGGAACAGCGCGTCGGCGGTGGCCAGTTCGTCGGCGTTGGCGGCCAGCGCGGCCAGCGCCAGGCTCAGGCAGAGTACAAGTTTCTTCATTGGTCCCAGTCCTCGGAAAGTGTCAGGCGTCCAGCGCGCCCTTGAAATCGGCCAGCAAGTCGGCCGTGTCCTCGATGCCGACCGACACGCGGATCAGCGATTCGGCGATGCCCATGCTGGCGCGGCGCTCGGCCCCCATCTCGAAAAAGATGGTGTGCGCCACCGGGATCACCAAGGTGCGGGTGTCGCCCAGGTTGCTGGCCGGGATGCCGACCTGCAGCCGGTTCAGGTAATCGAAGCAGTCGATGCCGTCCTTCAGCTCGAAACTGAACAGCGAGCCGTAGGAACGGAACAAGGCGCCGGCCAGCTCGTGCTGCGGATGCGACGCCAGGCCGGGATAATGCACCGCCGCCACGCGCGGGTCGGCCTCCAGCATGCGCGCCAGCGCCAGCGCGTTGGCGCAGCTGCGCTCCATGCGCAGCGCCAGCGTTTCGGCGCCGACGGCGATGTGGTGCGCCGCTTCCGGCCCCAGCGAGGCGCCAAAGTCGCGCAGGCCCTTGGCGCGCAGTTGCGCCATGCCCCACTGCTTGGGCGGATTGCGCTTGTAGTTCTCGGCAATGTGCGGGTAATCGTTCCAGTCGTATTCGCCGGTATCGGTCAGGCTGCCGCCCAGCGCGATGCCGTGGCCGCCGATCGACTTGGTCAGCGAGTTGACCACCAGGCCAGCGCCGACCGATTTGGCGCGGAACAGGTAAGGAGTGGTCATGGTGTTGTCGACCACGAACAGGATGCCGCGCGCGCGGCACAGCGCGCCGATGCGGGCCAGGTCGGCGACCTGGGTGCGGGGGTTGGCGATGGTCTCGGCGAACACCAGGCGCGTGTTGTCCTTCAGCGCCGCCTCGACGTTGGCGACGTCGGTCGCGTCGACGAAATCGACACCGACGCCCTGCCCGGCCACGGTCTGCCACAGGCTGTTGGTGTTACCGAACAGGAAGGACGACGACACCACATGGTCGCCGGCGCGCAGCAAGCCCTGGAAGATGGCGCCGATCGCGCCCATGCCGGTGGCGAAGCACAGGGTCGCCACGCCGTCTTCCATGCGCGTGACCTTGTCTTCCAGCGCGGCGACCGTCGGGTTGCCCTGGCGGCCGTAACGGAAGCCCGGCTCCTTGCCCTGGAAGACGGAAGCGAGCTGGCGCGCGTCGGTGTAGCCGAAGGCGACCGAGGTGTGCACCGGCTTGTGCAGCGAGCCCTGCTCGATCGGCTTTCGGCGGTCGTTGTGCAGGATGGTCGTGGTGAAGCCGAAGTGGCGCTGGTCGCTCATGGCCCGGCCCGTCCTTATTCCGCCGTCACCGGCTTGAGATGCAGCTGGGTCGTGACCGCGTCTTCCGGCGGCGCGTTCTTCGGATTGTGGCGCGCGAATTCGAGCCGGTCCAGGTAAGCCTGCGAGATGTCGCCCGTGACGTAGATGCCGTCAAAGCACGAGGCCTCGAAGTTCGTCAGCGCCGGATTCACGTCCGAGATCGAGCGCTTGAGCGCGTCGATATCCTGGTAGACCAGCTTGTCGGCCGTGATCTCGCGGCAGATCTCCTCGTTGCTGCGGCCGTAGGCGATCAGTTCGCCGCGGGTCGGCATGTCGATGCCGTACACGTTGGGGAACAGCACCGGCGGCGCGGCCGAGGCGAAGATGACGTTCTTCGCGCCCGCCTCGCGCGCCATCTGGACGATCTCGCGGCTGGTGGTGCCGCGCACGATCGAGTCGTCCACCAGCAGCACGTTCTTGCCCTTGAATTCGTCGGCGATCGCGTTGAGCTTCTGGCGCACCGATTTGCTGCGGATCGCCTGGCCCGGCATCAGGAAGGTGCGGCCAATGTAGCGGTTCTTGATGAAACCTTCGCGGTATTCGATGCCCAGTTTCAGCGCCAGCTGGATCGCGGCCGGGCGCGACGAGTCGGGAATCGGCATGACGACATCGATCTCGCCGCTCGAAAACTCCTTGCGGATCTTCTCAGCCAGATACTCGCCCATCTTCAGGCGCGTGGCGTACACCGAGGCGCCGTCGAGGATCGAGTCGGGACGCGCGAGGTAGACGTATTCGAAGGCGCAGGGATTGAGCGACGGATTGTCGGCGCACTGGCGCTGGTGCAGCGCGCCGTCGCTGTCGATGAACACCGCCTCGCCCGGCGCGATGTCGCGCATGAAGCGAAAGCCGATGCCCTCCAACGCCACCGATTCGCTGGCGACCATGTATTCGACGCCGTCATCGGTCTCGTTGACGCCGATGCACAGCGGACGGATGCCGAAGGGATCGCGGAAGGCCAGCAGCCCGTGGCCGGCGATCTGGGCCACCACGGCGTAGGCGCCGCGCACCCGGCGGTGCACCATCGCCACCGCCTTAAACACGGCATCGGGATCGAGCGTGTAGCCGGTCGCCGCTTCCTGGATCTCGTGGGCCAGCACGTTGAGCAGCACTTCCGAATCGGAATCGGTGTTGATGTGGCGGCGGTCGTTCTTGAACAGCGCCTGCTTCAGTTCTTCCTGGTTGGTCAGGTTGCCGTTGTGCGCCAGCGTGATGCCGAACGGCGCGTTGACGTAGAACGGCTGCGCCTCTTCCTCGCTCGACGAGCCGGCGGTCGGATAGCGGCAGTGGCCGATGCCCGAATTGCCTTGCAGCGAACGCATGTTGCGGGTGCGGAATACGTCGCGCACCAGGCCGTTGGCCTTGTGCATCGAGAACATGCTGCTGTGGTTGGTTGCGATGCCCGCCGCATCCTGGCCGCGGTGCTGCAACAGCAGCAAGGCGTCATACAGGACCTGGTTGACGGGTTGATGGGAGACGACGCCGACGATGCCACACATGGTGCACTCCTAAAAACTGGACAGCAAATTATTGAAATCGTTCAAAAATGCACGTGCTGCGTCAGCGCAGCCGGCAGGAAAGGTTTGACGGTGCGCGCTCCGGTTTCCGCCATCGGCGAGAGCAGCGCATTCTTCCAGAATTCCTGTTGCGGGATCGTCGTCATGCCGCACAATATGACGGCAAACAGGACGATTACAATGCCGCGCGCCAGGCCGAACAGCCCGCCCAGGCCGCGGTCTGCCAGGGACAGGCCGCTTGCCTTGATCAGCGCCTCGAGCGCCAGGCTAAGCAGCCCCATCAGCACGCGCACGCCGAGGAACAGGGCCACGAAGGCCACCATCAGGCGCACCGCGTCGCCGGGTATCATCGCCGGCAGCATGGGCGCCAGCGTGGCGCCGTACATATTGGCGACGACGAAGGCCACCACCCAGCTGAGCAGCGACAGGATCTCCTTGACCAGGCCGCGCATGGTGCTGATCACCACCGAGGCCAACAGCACGAACAATACCAAATAATCGAAAATCGTCACGCCGGGGTCGCCCTGCCTCGCTATTTGCCGTCAGGCTTGACCATGCTGCCCGCCAGGCCGACCTTGTCGAGCTTTGCGCGCATCCGGTCGGCCTCCTCGCGCGAGAACGGGCCGACCTTAACCTGGATGCGCTCGCCCGATGGCGTCGGCACCTTGTGGGTGAAGGAGCGGATGCCCGCTTCCTTCAGCTTTTCCTGCAATTCCGCGACCTTGTCGGCCGAGCCCAGCGCGGCAACCTGCACCACGAATTTTTCAGGCGCCTTCGGCTTGTCGGCGGCCTTGCCTTCCAGGATCGCCAGCGCGCGCGCGGCGTCTTCCGGCGACTGCGCCGGCTTGGCGGCGACCTTCTCGATTTTTTCCTCGGCCTTCGGCTTCACCACCGGCTTGGGCTCGGCCGGTTTGACCTCGGCCTTGACCACCGGCTTCGGCTCTTCTTTTTTCGGCGCGGGCGGCTTGGGTTCGGGTTTCGGTTCGGGTTTCGGTTCGGTCTTCGCTTCCTCGGCGCGGCCGCCCAGCGCGACGGTCTTGACGTCGGCCACTTCCGGCTTGGACGGCTCGACGAACTGTTCGCGCTTGTCGAGCGATTCGGCGGGAGCGACCGGCGGCGCGGCCGGCATCGGCAGCGGCGGCGCCTTGTCGCGCGCCGGAATCTGGATCGCGATGTCGCTGGCCAGCGGCTTGGGCTCGGAGTCGAGCAGCATCGGCAGGCCGACGGCGACGGCCAGCGCCAGCGCGATGGCGCCAACCAGACGGCGGCGCGCGCGTTTCTTTTCGGGGAGGATCGGGTCGTCTTCGGCCCGGGTCTTGCTGCGGCTGCGCGGAGCGGCCGCTTCGCCGGCGCTGGAGGCGCGCTTGGAACGGGCCTTGACGGCTACCGGGTCGGAGTCGCGGGAAAAATAGCCGCTGTCTTCGCCAGCGGTGTCTTGCTTGTTTTTATTGAGGAACGAGAACAAGCCCATGCGTTATATTTTTCAGTGAGAGGATGATTTCCGGGCAGCCATCACGCCTGCAACCGTGTAGAACGAGCCAAAGACCACAATTCTATCATTCTCCCCCGCGCGGCTCATTGCATTCGCAAAAGCTTTTGCGGGATCGGCGAAGGCCGTCACCGAGCGCTCGCCCGGTTTGCCGTCTTCCGGCATCAAGCCGTCGATGATCGCCGTGAGCTCGTCCGTGTGCGCCGAGCGCGGCGACGGCAGTTCGGCGATGCACCAGTGGTCCACGTACTGCGCCATCGGCGCGATCACGCCGGCGATGTCCTTGTCCTGCATGACGCCGAACACGGCATAGGTGTACGGGTGAAAGCCCATGTTGCCGAGGTTCTGGGCCAGCGCCGAGGCGGCGTGCGGATTGTGCGCGACGTCGAGGATGACGGTCGGGCGGCCCGGCAGCACCTGGAAGCGGCCCGGCAGTTCGACCACCACCAGGCCGGTGCGCACTTCCTGGGCGCCGACCGGCAGCTCGAGCTTCAGTACTTCGAGCGCGGCCAGCGCCGCCGAGGCGTTGAGCAGCTGGTTGGCGCCGCGCAGGCTCGGATAGGCCAGCGAGTTGCGGCGCTGGCTGCGGCCGCCATAATTCCACTGCTGCTTGTCGCCGGCGTAGTTGAAGTCGCGGCCCAGCAGCCACAGGTCGGCGCCGATCGCTTCGGCGTGCGCCACCAGCGATGCGGGCGGCACCGGGTCGCTGCAGATCGCCGCTTTGCCGGGCCGGAAGATGCCGGCCTTCTCGAAGCCGATTTCCTCGCGCGTGGTGCCGAGGAAGTCGGTGTGGTCGATGTCGACGCTGGTGACGATCGCCACGTCGGCGTCCACCACGTTGACCGCGTCCAGGCGCCCGCCCAGGCCCACTTCGAGGATGGCCACGTCGAGCTTGCTGGCGGCCAGCAGGTGCATGATGGCCAGCGTGGTGAATTCGAAGTATGTCAGGTCGATCGCGCCGCGCTTCGCTTCGACGGCGTTGAACGCGTCGATCAGCTGCCCGTCGGTCGCCAGGTCGCCACCAATGCGCGCGCGCTCGTTGAAGTCGAGGAAGTGCGGCTTGATGTACAGGCCGACCTTGTAGCCGGCGCGCAGCAGGATCGACTCGAGCATCGCGCAGGTCGAACCCTTGCCGTTGGTGCCGGCGACCATGATGACGGGGCAGTCGAACTTCAGGCCCATCGCCTCCTTCACGGCGCGAACGCGGTCCAGGCCCATGTTGATGTGGACTTCGGCGTGGCGCGACTCGAGCAGGGCCAGCCAGTCGGGCAAGGTGGTCGGAAGGGTGTGCATGGGATCGACTTCAGTTGGAATGGGCGCACGCAAGCTTGCGTTGCGTGCGCACCGGGAACGGCGGGTGTTACGCGATGACTTCGGCGGCCTGGTCCTGCAGCAGCGCCAGCAGGCGCGCGATTTCTTCGCGCATCTTGCGGCGGTCGACGATCATGTCGACGGCGCCCTTGGTGACCAGGAACTCGGCGCGCTGGAAGCCTTCCGGCAGCTTTTCGCGGACCGTGTTTTCGATCACGCGCGGGCCGGCGAAGCCGATCAGCGCCTTCGGCTCGGCGATCACGACGTCGCCCATGAAGGCGAACGACGCGGACACGCCGCCCATGGTCGGGTCGGTCAGCACGCTGATGAACGGCAGCTTTTTCTCCGACAGCTTGGTCAGCATCGCGGTGGTCTTGGCCATTTGCATCAGCGACAGCAGGCCTTCCTGCATGCGCGCGCCGCCGGTGGCCGTGATGCAGATGAACGGCACTTTTTGCTCGAGGGCGATCTGGGCGCCGCGCACGAAGCGCTCGCCGACGACCGAGCCCATCGAGCCGCCCATGAATTCGAACTCGAAGCAGGCCACGACGACCGGCAGGCTCATGATGGCGCCGCCCATGACGACCAGCGCATCGGTCTCGCCGGTCGCTTCCATGGCCGCCTTCAGGCGGTCAGGATACTTCTTGGAATCCTTGAATTTGAGCGTATCGACCGGCAGGGTTTCCTGGCCGATATCGTAGCGGCCGCCTTCGTCGAGCAGGCTGTCGAGGCGCTGGCGGGCGCGGATGCGCATGTGGTGGCTGCATTTAGGGCAAACGTGCAGGTTCGATTCCAGGTCGGTGCGGTACAGCACGGCTTCGCACGATGGGCATTTGACCCACAGCCCTTCCGGCATGGTCTTGCGGGAAGCGGCGTCCGAGCGCTGGATCCGGGGGGGCAGCAGTTTTTCCAACCAACTCATACATTCTCCTTCTGCGGCAATTCTTCAGTTGGCGGTAGTTTAGCCGCTGGAGGCCGCCTTGTCGAACATTGCGGTCAGACTTAGCTTTTTGGAAATTTTCCCGATCGGGCCGTCCCGCGGGAACTATCGATACTAGCACTTACCTGCGCGATACGGCGGTCGTTTGCCTGTCGGCACACCATGCACCGCATCGCTGCCCGGCCCCCCACGGCGGCCCCGCAATGTTCCGAATAAATACTCTTCATTAACGCCGAGCGCGGGTATAAGGGGTGGACGCGTAGTATCGCCGATGCCAGCTCTTTACCACCCCGATGTTAACAACGATGGATAAAAAGTATTCCCTCAAAAAAATAGGAAATACATTATGGATACAAAATGTCAGTGGTTTCTCACAAACCGTGTCAGTGAATAGAGAAAAATAACTTCAAGCGATAAATTTTATCGAAAAGCGACAGTATTTTTTTCAACTTGGGAACCAATTTCACTTTTTCTTGTCGGGTTGCGCTACGTCAAATTCAAAATAGATTTGCATGACAACATTATATCAGTGGAAAGAAAAAACGAATTAATGAGGCAAAGATTTTATCCGGCAATTCGTCGCCGCAAATTCGGATTTTTATCGTTCCACATAACCGTCCATACCAATACCAACCGATAAAGGAAGCTATCATGAATCGCTTGAAAGAGTTTGCACAGGATGACTCGGGCGCAGCAGCTGTTGAATATGGCATGCTCGTAGCACTGATCGCGGCAGTGATTGTCGGTGTCGTTGCACTTTTGGGAACGGAGATTAAAACTGCGTTCACGACCGTTCAGACGGCGCTTAAGTAACGAAAGAACCTTGCCCGCCCCTGGCGGCGCTACATAGCGCAACGGGGGCAGGCCCTTCCCTTTCAGAAAAACGTCAATGCGCGTGCGCATTGGGGATTGTTGCAACCTTTGAAACATAACTTAACTCATTATCGCGGCGCTGACAATGAACCCTTTAATCCCTTCCGCTATTTCGGCCATCGGTCCCATAGTTCTTTGTCTGCTGGTGATCGCTGCGGCATGGATAGACTGCAATACCTTCCGAATTCCGAACCGGCTCGTGGGATGGGGCCTGGCGAGTGGACTGGTCTTGAATATGGCACTACCAGCGGGCGACGGGTTTTTCGGCGTGAGTCCAGGCGCCTTGGGAATATGGCAGGCGCTGGGCGGTGCGGGAGTGGGATTAGGACTGCTATTTCCTTTGTACCTGACCTGCTCGATGGGAGCGGGCGACGTAAAACTGATGTCGATGATAGGCGCATTCCTCGGCCCAAGTGCAACGCTGACGATCATCCTCTTGTCTTTTATCCTCGGCGGCACATTATCGATCGTCATCGCGGCGAGGAATGGAAAGCTGCGCCTGATGGTCACGAATATTTACGAAATGCTGCTTGGAATGATTATCTATATCCCGATGGCCGGCACTTCCCGTGTGCAGCAGCCGCGCCAGTCGGCCGGAAGAATGCCGTACGCGCTAGTGATTGCGGGCGGCCTGTTTCTTTATTTACTCAGTACCCCGCTTGGCGAAGCACTCTTTGTCTAACCAACCCGCAGGAGCACCATCATGAAAAACCACAAGGCATTCCTGATGATCGGCATCTCGGTCACGCTGGCACTGCTCGCCGTGGTCCTGGCGTCACGCTGGATCTCGCAGCAAGGCAATATCAGTACCAGCAAGGTCATGGTTGCCGCGGTCGACATCAACCTCGGTACCCGCATTAGCCCGGAATTGATCCGCAGCGTGGATTGGCCGTCGGGTAGCGTGCCGAAGGGAAGTTTCTCTGATGCGAAAGCACTCGATACGCGGGTAACCCGCGTCAGCCTGCTGCGCGGCGAGCCATTGGTGGACGCCAAGCTGGCCCAACCAGGCGCCAGCGGCGGCCTGTCCGCCGTTGTCGCCGAAGGCAAGCGGGCGATGACGGTGCGGGTCAACGACGTCATCGGCGTTGCCGGCTTCGCCCTGCCCGGAAATTTTGTCGATATCCTGGTCAGTACTCAAGGAGAAAAAAGCGGCACCTCGGACAAAGACCTGAACATCTCCAAGCTCGTGCTCGAACGCATCCTTGTTCTGGCGGTGGCACAGGAGGCCAGCCAGAACGAGACCAAACCGAAGGTGGTCAGCGCCGTCACGCTGGAAGTTACCCCCGAGCAAGCCGAACAGCTCGACCTTGCCCGCAGCGTCGGGCAGCTCTCGCTCGTCTTGCGCAACCAGATCGACCTGAAGCCCGCGCAGACTGCCGGTGCGACAAAGCAGAGCCTGCTTTACGCCCAGCTTCCGGCAGCGCCAGCGGCCCCCGTAAAACCGGTAATCCAGCGCGTCAAGCTGAGCCACAAGGCGGCGCTCATCACGCCGCGCATCGTCCAGGACTGCCAGCAAGTCATGACAGGCGCCGGCACCGTTACCCAATGTTTTTGACCGATGAATTCACGGCCATCCCTGAACTGCTCGACTCACGGAGTATTCCATGAAGAACGAAACACTGAAAGCGATTGCGGCGATTCGGCTGGACCGAACCATCGTCGCAGGCAGCGCAGCGACAGCGCTGCTGCTGGCCATGAGTGCGCAGGCGGCGGAGAATACTGAGCCCGCCAGCGTGACGCCGGCACGGATCAGCGCGTCGGCAAAGCCTGGCGCGGCGGGGCGCACCGTGTCCATGCCAGGTTGTACCGGTACGCTGGCGGTCGGACAGAGTGTGGCGGTCCCCATGGGTAAATCCATGCGGATCGATCTCGACGCGCTGCACCTTCCGGCACCTGCCTGGCTGCGCGCCGTCGGCGACCCGGAAGTCATCAAGGTCGACCCGATGGCCTCGCCGACGCCGCAGCATGCATTTTTCCTGTTTGGAAAACAAATTGGCACGACCAACCTGATGTTCCAGAACAAGGAAGGTCGTTGCGCCGCGGTCGACGTGTCCGTTGCGATCGACAGCGCACCGTTGCAGGCCAAGCTGGCGCAGCTCATGCCCGGCGAGAAGGACATCCAGGTTGGCGCGGCGGCGGAAACGCTGGTGTTGAGCGGCACGGTCAAGGACGCGCTCGCGGTGGAACGGGCGCTCGCAATTGCCAACGTCTACATGCGCAAGGCCGGTGCAACTGCAGCGGGCGGCGGCGAGCACGTCGTCAACCTGCTGTCGGTCAGCGCGCCACAACAAGTCATGCTGGAGGTCAAAGTTGCGGAAATTTCAAAGACACTGGTCGATCAGCTCGGCGTGAATTTCTCGGGCGTGCTGAATCGCGGTGACTGGGCCGCCAGCCTGGTGACGAGTTTTCTCTCGAATAGCGCCGGCACATTCAGCCTGACGAAGCAGAACTCCGGCAAACTCATCGTCGATGCGGAACGCCGCGACGCGCTCGTCAAGATCCTGGCCGAACCCAACATTATGGCCATCAGCGGCCAGGAGGGCAGCTTCCTCGCCGGCGGCAAGATTTTCATTCCCGTTGCGCAGAATAGCATTGGCGGGACGGCCACGATTACCCTGGAAGAGAAGGAGTTCGGCATTGGCCTGCGCTTCACGCCAACCGTGCTGGACGGTGGCCGGATCAACCTGAAGGTTGCACCGGAGGTTTCCGAGCTGTCCCGCGAAGGGGTCGGCGTGACTACCCCGGGTGCCGGGTTGGGCGGAAATGCCGTGCTGCCCTTCGTGACGACGCGCCGTGTCGCCACTACCGTTCAGCTCGCCGACGGCCAGAGCTTTGCCATCGCTGGACTCATCAAGAACAACGTGACCCAGAACATCAAGGCCTTCCCGATCCTTGGCGAGCTCCCCGTCCTCGGTGCGCTTTTCCGCAGCAGCAATTTTCAGACCGATAAATCTGAACTCGTGTTCGTGATCACGCCACGCCTGGTCAAACCGCTCGCACCGAACTACTCGCTGCCGACCGACAATTTCATCGAGCCCTCGCGGGGCGAATTTTTCATTGAAGGAAAGATGGAAGGCGCACCGCGCGCCCGTGCGCCGCGCGAGCCGGCCAAACCGCTCGCGGCATCCAGTCCAAGCACCGGTTTCGATACCAAATAAGGAGAAGGACATGCTCACCCGCCCCCACCTTGCATGGTCCATCTGCGCCGCCGTCGCCGGCATCCTGGCAACCGGCTGCACCACGATGACACCGAACCTCGACCGACAGTTTGGCAGCAACGTCAATCTGCTCAAGGCACAGCAAGTGATCGATCCGGCGGCGCCGGCTCGCGCCACGCCGGTCAGCGTCGACGGTGAAACGGCCCACGAAGCGGTCAACCGGTATTACAAATCGTACAAGGCGCCCACTCCGCCGCCGGGTGCGTTCACCATCAACGCAGTTGGCAAAGGCTCCTGACTTACAACGCCCGGCTGGCGAGGCCGGCCGGCATGCACCATCGCAACTCACGTCGTAAATCACATCATGAAAAATTCGCCCGCCTCTTCTATCGCCCCGACGCTGGCCAGCCCGGCCGCCGCGGATTCCCTGCGTGTCACCATCATTTCTACACAGCCAGCCCAGGCAGGAAAAATCTTCATGACGTTGCAGGCCTTTATGGACAGCAAGATGATCGAGCAGATCCATTGCCCGATCACGGAGTTCAAGCATTTCGACGAATCGCGCCTGCCGGACGTACTTCTGGTCGACTGCGAGTGCGACGGCGCCGGCGATCTGGAACCGATCGAGCGGATCGGCCGTGTCTACCCGAACCTGGCCTTTATCCTCATCTGCGAGCACCAGTCTCCCGCCTTCCTGCTGCACGCCATGCGTGCCGGCGTTCGCGAAGTGCTGAGCGCACCTGTCGATCCCGCATTGCTGGAGGCGTCGCTCGAGCGGATTCGTCATACCATGGGCTTGGCGCCTACCCGCAAGGGCAAGGTCTGCGCGGTCGTTTCGTGCAAGGGCGGCAGCGGAGCTACTTTCCTGGTCGCCAATCTGGCGCAAGCGGTCGCTGCCGGCGGCGACCGCAAAGTCGCGCTGCTGGATTTGAACCTGCAGTTCGGCGACGCATTACTGTTCCTGTCGAGCCATAACCCAACGACGACCCTGGCCGACGTGGCGCGCAACATCCACCGGCTGGACCCTGCCCTGCTCGCATCAAGCATGGTCCGGGTCGAGCCAAACCTGAACGTGCTGGCCGCACCGGAAGATCCGGCGCAGGGCAACGATATCAGGCTCGAGCACATCGACGCCTTGATCAAGATGGCGCGTCAGCAATACGACTTCGTGCTGCTGGACGTGGGCAGCAACCTCGATGCCCATACCATCCGGGCGCTCGATCAGGCCGACACCATTTTTGTCGTGCTGCAGGAGACCTTGCCGTATTTACGCGACGGCCAGCGCCTGCTCGCGGCCTTCGGCGCGCTTGGCTACGCCGCCAGCAAGACGGAGCTCGTGGTCAACCGGCATGTCAAGGGCGGGGAGATCGAGCTGGCGACCATCGAAATGACCCTGGGCGCCAAGGTAGCGTTCACCATTCCCAACCACGAAGCCTCGGTTGCCGCCTCGATCAACCATGGCACGCCGGTCGCACGGGTTGCGCCAGGCGGTCCGGTGACCAAGGCGATAGTGGCGTGGGCAAACGATCTTGCCGGCGCACCGAAACCAGCAGCGTCGGGCTGGATTCCGCGCTTGTTCAAAAGCGCTTGAGTGACGCCTTGGGCGAGCCACGCCACACGGCTCAGTGAAAACGAATCGGAGAACGGTGATGTCATTACGGGACCAGGTACGCAGCATCGAAATCGCACCGCGCATTTTTGGCGCGTCGACAGCGCACGACCAGGACGACGAGGAGCTCGCGTTCGGCGCGCTGAAGGGCCGGATTCACAGCGCGTTGCTCGAGCGCATCGACCTGAAAGCGATGGCAGCGTTGGAGCAGCCGCAGTTCAGGGCCGAACTCAAACGCCTGATCGACGAACTTCTGAGTACCGAAGACATCGTTATCAACGATCAGGAGCGCAGAAACCTGGTACGCGATATCGAGCATGAGATGCGCGGCCTTGGGCCGCTCGAACTGCTGATGGCCGATACCACCGTGTCGGACATCCTCGTCAATACCAGCAGCAAGGTGTATGTCGAGCGCTTTGGCAAGCTGGAAGCGACCGATGTGTGTTTTCGCAACGACGCCCACCTGATGACGATCATCGACAAGATCGTGTCTCAGGTGGGGCGGCGCATCGACGAGTCGAGCCCGATGGTCGATGCGCGTCTGCCGGATGGATCGCGGGTCAACGTCATCATTCCGCCGCTTGCGATCGACGGGCCGGTGATGTCGATCCGGCGCTTCGCCGGCAAGCCGCTGCGGATGACGGACCTGATCCGCCATCGCAGTGTGGTGCCGCCTATCGCCCAGTTCCTGGAAGGACTGGTGCGCGCCAAAGTGAACATGATCATTTCGGGCGGGACCGGCAGCGGCAAGACGACCTTGCTGAATGTGCTGTCGAGCTACATAGGCGTACGCGAACGGGTCGTCACGATCGAAGACGCCGCCGAACTGCAGTTGCAGCAGCCGCACGTGGTCCGGCTCGAATCGCGCCCGCCCAACATTGAGGGCAATGGTGAAGTATCGCAGCGCGCGTTGGTGCGCAACGCCCTGCGTATGCGGCCGGATCGCATCATCCTGGGCGAAGTGCGCGGCGCCGAGGCGATCGACATGCTGCAGGCGATGAATACCGGCCATGAAGGGTCGCTGGCGACGATCCACGCGAACACGCCCAACGACGCACTGACGCGTCTGGAAAACATGGTTGCGCTGGGCGGCATGCATATGAACACAGGCGTGGCGCGCCACCAAATCAGCGCGGCCATCAGCGTCATCATCCAGGTGACGCGGCTGGCCGACGGCCAGCGCAAGGTCGTCAGCGTGCAGGAAATTACCGGGATGGAGGGCGATGTCATCGCCCGCCAGGAAATCTTCGCCTTTCGCCAGACCGGCGTCAACAGCGCCGGCATCGTCCAAGGCCAGTTTTGCGCCACGGGGGTGCGGCCGCAACTGGTCGAACGCCTGCGCGTACATGGCATTGAACTGCCAACGAACTTGTTCGACCCGCTGCAACGCCATGACGCCGAAGCGTGAGCGCTACGCGCGTGCAACCGAGGAGCTATCGTGGATATCCTGTATTTCTTGATTATCGCGGCAGTGTTCGTCGCAGTAGTGCTGCTGACCAGGGCACTTTGGCTCCTTTGGGTGAATGCTAAGGGACCGGGCCGCGTGAGTCTGCGCCAGCGCATCGGTGCGATTGCCGACGTGGGCGGGGCGAAGCAGCAGGTCACCCTGCAGCAGCGGCGCCTGAGCAAAATGGCCTGGTTGGAACTCCTGATGACGCGCGTCCCGCACATCGCGCGTCTGGACCGTCTGCTTGCGCAATCGGCCACGCCGCTGAACGCCGCGCAATTTATTGGCGCGTCGATGGTCGCCGGATTGACGGCGGGAGCGCTCGCCCTGTGGCTGAGACTGCCGGTCTGGGGTGCGCTGCTGTGCGCGTTGGCAGGGCTCGGCTTTCCTCTGTGGAGAGCACTGGCGCGCCACAGCAAGCGCATGGCGCTCATCGAGCAGCAATTGCCTGGCGCGCTCGATCTGATCAGCCGCGCGCTGCGCGCCGGACACGCCTTGCCGCCGGCAATCGAAATGGTGGCCAACGAACTGGCGCCGCCGTTGTCGCACGAATTTCGGATCGTCTTTGACGAAGTCAGCTATGGCATCTCGATGTCCGAGGCGCTGAAGAACCTGTCGCAGCGCGTTCCCAGCACCGATCTCGGCTTTTTCGTGGTCGCCGTGCTGATCCAGCGCGAATCGGGCGGCAACCTGACCGTGATCCTGCAGAACATCGCCACGATCGTGCGCGATCGACTGCGCCTGTTCGGACAGGTCAAAGTACTGTCGGCCGAGGGACGCTTGTCCGCCTGGATCCTCGGCGTGCTGCCGTTCGGCCTCGCCGCCGTCCTTAACCTGGTCAATCCTGGCTTCATGACGCTGCTCTGGGTCGATCCGGTCGGCGAGCAGATGCTCAAGGGCATGGTAGTGCTAATGGCAGCAGGTGTGTTCTGGATTCGCAAGATCGTCCGCATCAAGGTGTAACACATCGACTGGGAGTGAAGCATGACGACGATTTACTTAATGAGCTATCTGGCCATCGTATTCTTGGCGATTTTCGCCTGCTCGATGCTGGTGCTGCGCGCGGTTGCCGCCGGCGGTGCGAGGCAGCGGCTGGGACGCTTCGCCGAAGGACGCGCAGCGCCCGCGCAACGTCGCGCCGGCCGGCTCGCTGCCTTGGCGAAACTGGCCCGGCCGCTCGTACGCCTGTCGATACCGGACCAGGGCTGGGAAAAGACGGCGTTGCCGAAGCAATTCCTGAATGCAGGACTGCGCAATCCGCATGCACCGGCGATGTACTTTGCGGCAAAGACCATGCTGGCCATTGTGGCGCCCTCCTTGCTGTGGCTGATCCTGTTGAAAGCGGCGCCCGAGATGCGCGGCAGCGCCGCAATTTTCTGTTTGCTCGGTGCGGCCGCTGCCGGATTCTATTTGCCCAACATCGCCCTTGCCCGCGCGGGGAAGGCGTACCAGCGCAAGATTTTCGAACAGTTCCCGGATTCGCTGGACCTGCTGATCGTGTGCCTTGAAGCGGGCCTGGCGCTGGACGCGGCGATCGGACGCGTGGCACGGGAACTGGCATCCAGCGCGCCCGAAGTGAGCGACGAATTGCATCTGGTAACGCTCGAACTGCGGGCTGGCAGCTCGCGCGAAAAGGCCCTGCGCAACCTTGCCACCCGCACCGGCGTGGACGGCATCGACACGCTGGTGGCTATGCTGATCCAGGCCGAACGATTCGGCACCAGCACCGCCGAATCTCTGCGCGCCTATGCCGACGAACTGCGCACCAAGCGGCGCCAGCTGGCCGAAGAAACGGCTGCGAAGGTCGCTTTGAAGCTGCTGTTCCCACTGATTTTCTGCATCTTCCCTGCTCTGTTGCTGGTCTTGCTGGGGCCGGCGATGATCCAGATCTACCGCGCGTTTCTGCCGGCCCTTCCAGGCTAGCCGCGCCACTATCGAGGACAAAAGCATGTTCCTTCCAATCTCCCCCTTTGCCAGGCAACGCCGTCGAATGCGTGGCGCGGTGGCCGTTGGGTTTGCACTCGTCGCGCCCATCCTGTTCCTGCTGCTGTTCGGCATCATCGATCTGGCGTTGATGTTTTGGGTCGACCTCACGATGCAGTACGCGGTGCGCGAAGGCGCCCGTTATTCGGTGACCGGGCAAAGCGACCTGGATCCGGCCGCATCCGCCCAGCAACGCTACCTTGCCGTCATCGAAAAAATCAGGCGAAGCTCAATGGGCATGTACGACCAGCTCAATCCGCAGATTACCGTGACCAATTATGGCAATGACGGCAGCAATGCACGCACCGTGAACTACGATCCGGCCGCACCGTCGCCGGCGATCTTCGGCGGCCCGGGCGATATCGTCGTGCTGCAACTGAACAATTGCGCGTGGACCAGGCTGACTGTGCTGGCACCGTTGTTCAAGGATGGGAAATACACCTTCAATGTCGCCGCGACGATGCGCAATGAGGCGTTCCCATGAACTTCGCGCCACCCAAATGCCGAGGTTCGGCCGCGGTCGAGTTCGCGATCCTCTTGCCGCTCTTGCTGCTGTTGGCGCTCGCCTTGGTCGATATCGGCCGCGCGATCCAGGTGAACCTGGTGCTGATCAATCTCAGCCGGGAAGGTGCCAACGTGGCCTCGCGCGGCAATCAGTTGAACAGCGCCAGCAGCCAGGCGCTGATGAACGCGCTCGCTTCAACGACGCCGCCGCTGCGCATGCAGACGCGAGGAATGATCTATATCAGCAAGATCATGGGTCACATGCAAAACGGCGCCGTGCGTAACGTCATTCTCGAGCAGTACCGCTGGGAGGGCAATTCGTCCTTCGCGCCGCCCAGCACCGTCTGGAACTGCGGCGCCTGGAGCAATAACCAATGCAGTGAGATTCCACCCAATCCCGATAACGCCGCCACCGCTTCCGCAATGCCCGGTTTGCTGGCCGACGGTGAAGTGATCTACGCCGTCGAGACTTTCTACAATTTCGACATGCTTTTCAGTAATTGGAATGTGGGCTTCGGGCCGATGGAACAAATCGGCCCGGTCATGTACGCCAAGACAATTTTCTGAGTCATCCTTTTGGGGAGTAATTCATGCGCATGCGTCGCTGCGGCAGGGAAAGCGGGCAGGTGGTGCTCCTGGTATTGTTTTCACTGGTAGTGCTGATCGGTACTGTCGGCCTGGCAATCGATTCGGCGGTCGGCTATCTTATCAAGGCCAAGCTCAACGCCGCGGTCGACTCGGCCGTGATCGCTGCGGCCCGCACCGTATCGCAGGGCAGCACGCAAGACGTGCAACGGGCCAATGCGATCACCGCGGCGCGCGAATTCTTCGACGCAAACTACCCTTCGGGATACATGGGATCGACCGCCCAATTCAGCGACCCCGACATCGTTTTCGACGGCGGCAAGGTAGTTCTCAGCGCGGCCGCCACGGCGACCGTTCCGACCAGATTCATGCGCGTACTCGACGTCGGCTCATTTAACGTCGGCGCGAATGCACAGGTGGTGAGAAAGGACCTCGACATGGCGGTGGTGATCGACACTACCGGCTCCATGAACACCGGCAGCGTTCCCGGCCAGGTGCGCAGCAACACAAAATTATTTCTAACCAAGTTCAACCAGACCATGGACCGCGTCGCACTGATCCAGTATGCGTACGGCGCAGTGACGCGCGATGGATTCCGGCCGGTGCAGCGCGGCTTCGATATCGCCAGCATGAATTCGCATATCGATGCGTTCACCTTCGCCGGATCGACCAACTCCTCAGAAGGCGTATGGCACGCGCGCGACCAGCTGAACAATGTGATCCAGGCGGCCAGCCGCTCGAGCATGCGCGTGATCGTATTTTTCTCCGATGGAGCGCCCAATTCGTTCGCATCCTCTTTCGCTTTCAATACCGGAGCGGGTACCTGCACCGCTGCCGGCACCATTTCCACCGGCGATGACACAACGTCCAATTGGCCAGCCGGTCTCAGGGCGCAGGACGCCATCAGCGCCAACTCGCCCTCGCCGTGCTGGCAAAATACTTCCATCGCCAATCCGGCGGCCACGACCCACATCAACAAGCTTCCGGACTGGTACAACGCCCACAATCCCACCGATTTGCCGGCGCTGCGTGAGTTCCCGGTGGTCACGAACACGCCGCGGATTGTCACCAGCGACACCAGCACCCGCGATAGCGCCTGGCGCAACGTCAATCGCGCCGCCCGCAACCTGCTCGAAGCAATGGCCGAGAAATCACGCAACGAAGGGATCTATGTGTTCACCCTGGGACTCGGCAACGCGTTGACCTTGCCGACGGGCCCCGACAGCGAAAAGGGGGAAGACATCCTCAAATGCATGGCCAACGTGGCCGATGCGCCGGCCCGTTGCCTGCGCGCGGCCCAGCCGGTCGGAACCTATTGCCACGCCGCAGACGAAAACGAGTTGAAACCTTGTTTCGACAAACTTGCCTCGGCAATTTTGCGCATCACGAAATAGGCCGCCCCCGTTCAAAGCCAGGAGCTCGTCGTGAAAAACTACACCGCTTATCTGCGGCAGCTGAAGTACGGCGCAATGTTCATGCTGTGCAGCTGCGCGCATTTGCAACACACGCAACCTTCCTCGGAAATCAAGCCGTTTTACCGCGTGTCGAACTCTCCGGGAAGCGCCTATGGGTACTATCTCCTGGGCACCTACTACGCGGGACAAAAAAGAAACGAGCAGGCCGCAGAGGCATACCGCCAAGCCATCGAGATCGACCCCGACCTCGCCGACGCACACAACGCCCTCGGCATGTTGCATGCCGGTGAGGGGCGTTATGTCGAGGCGATCGCCAGTCTTGTCAACGCCGCGCGGGTGGCGCCAAAGGTGGCGAAATTTCACAACAATCTCGGTTACGTATATCACCTGAAAGCGGACTACTCAGGTGCGGTCACCGAGTTTCGGCGCGCCTTGGCACTCGATGCCCACTATTCGCTGGCGTCGAACAATCTGCTGGCAAGCTGCGAAAGAATGGGAGTTGTCTCTCAGCGGCATCGGGTCGTACTGGCGAACGGCGAATCCCGGCTAATCGAGCTCGCCCCTTGCCCCGCCACAAGCCTGGCCAATCACCCGGCGGACGGCGCCGGCGAAACACTACTGGATACCGCCCGCGCCTACCTGCGTCGCGGGGCGGAAATGATAACCGGTCTCGCCACTTCTGAGCCCCCTCCCGTGCTGGCGGGTATTGCCGTCGCCATACCCTCGGAAAATGCGCGTTCCTACAGGCTTGAAATCAGCAACGGCAATGGCGTTCCTGGCTTGGCGCAGAGTTTGCGCGACACGCTGCGCCCGGATGGCGCGCCAACGCCACGCCTGACGAACATGAAAACATTCACGCAACGCGATACGGCCATTCAGTATCGTCCTGGCTTCCGCGAGGCGGCCCGACTGCTCAGCCTGAGAATCCCGACTCGGCCTCGATTGTTCCGCGACGACGACCTCGCCACGGCGGTGGATGTTCGCCTGGTGTTGGGGAAGGACATGACAGAGCGCGTCGAAATGGCGATCAGGGAGTTTGCCGGGTCGGAACGCTCAGCACATGCAGTGTCGGTAGGTAAGGAGCCAACAGCGGGAGATTCCAATGCACCCAAACTTGCGCGGGAATGAGGCGACCGGCTCCGTGACCGGAGCGCGCCGGCGCGGTTGCAACGGCAATCTGGAGGCGCTGGCGGGAGCCCCCTGGCCGCGAGCTGCTTCATTCCACAAGGACGATTATGTCGTCCAAATTGCCGATTCAGACGCAAGCCTGACCGCGACGCACCAACTGGTCTGCGACAGATACGCGAGACGCGGCTATCGCGTATCGGCTCGGCGCCCGGGAGGCCCCCACCAGACCACCATCGGCGTGCTTGCGGGCTGCGCGATAGTCGGCACGGCCACATTACAGGTCGATTCGCCCCTGGGTATCAACGCAGATGCTGTTTTCCGTGACCACGTGGATATCTACCGGAATGAGGGTGCTGCGGTGTGCGAGATCACCCAATTTGCGTTGGCGCGTGGAATCCGCTCCGAAACCGTGCTCGCGGCAGTGTTTCATTACCTGTACATATTGGCGTTCCATGTGCGGCAGCGCAGCCACATATTCATCGAAGTCAATCCCCGGCACCGTCGATTTTACGAGTCGGTCTTCGGATTTGAATGCCTGACCCCGATCCGAATGAATCCTGGAGTGAACGCACCGGCGTACCTGCTGCAAGTGAGGACCGATCACCTTGCGTCAACTATATTCCACCCGAGCGATGATTTGGAATTTCCTCGCTTCTATTCGATCGACGAAGAGCACCGCATCCGAAAATCGTTCGCGCACCGCTATCCCTTGAGGAATATGAGGGGAGCCTCGCACGCCGCCGGCGCGGGCGATCTCTACTATCTGCAGCATTTGCGCACCAGAGATGCGTACGCTCCGACTCAAAGAAATTAGCGTCGCCCACCCACACAGGCTAAACGCGCCGCTGGAAGCGGACCGCGTTGCGCGCCTTTGCACGCAACGCTTCGATCTCGCGGTCGCGCGGTTCGGCATTGGTAACGAGCGAGGCGATCAGCACGCTCGCCGCGGCCGCCACGTCCTCGATCGCCTTGTCGAAGGCTGCCTGATTTGCCTGCGATGGTTTGGTGAAGCCGCTCAGCTTGCGGACGAACTGCACCGAGGCGGCGCGAATTTCGTCTTCCGTCGCCGGCGGCTCGAAATTGAACAGGGTCTTGATGTTTCGGCACATAGATTGCTCCTGATACGGCAAACGCACGCTCAGCATGGATTCCCGCCTGCGCGGGAATGACGGTTCTCGATTTGTCAGCCATAAGACCGTCGTTCCTGCCATTGGCAGGCCCGACTTCCTGCGCAGGCAGGAACCCATACCATCTTCGCTTGGCAAGTAAAGCGGAGTTACTCGCTATCGAGCGCGTGACGGATGCCCGTCACGAACGCCTGCACCGCCGCCACCGCGCCCTCCTTCGGCGTGTTCTCCAGCTCCTGGATGATCCGGCTGCCGATCACCACCGCGTCGGCAACGCTGGCCACCGCTTTCGCGGTCGCGCCGTCGCGGATGCCGAAGCCGACGCCGATCGGCAGCTTCACGTGCTCGCGGATCGCCGCCACCCGGCGCGCAACGTCGGCCGTGTCGATGGTGCCGGCGCCCGTCACCCCCTTGAGCGACACGTAATAACTGAAGCCGCTGCCCACTCGCGCAACCTGGGCGATGCGTTCCGGCGTCGACGTCGGCGCCAGCAGGAAGATCAGGTCGAGATCGGCCGCGCGCATCGCCGCGGCGAACTCCTCGCACTCTTCCGGCGGATAGTCGACGACGATGGCGCCGTCTGCGCCCGCTTCTTTCGAGGCGGCGATGAAGGCGTCGGGCCCGATCCGCTCGATCGGGTTGGCGTACCCCATCAGCACCACCGGCGTGTGCTGGTTGGTCTTGCGGAATTCGCGCACGAAGTTGAAGACGTCGGTCAGGCCGATGCCGAACTTGAGCGCGCGCTCGCAGGCGCGCTGGATCACCGGCCCTTCGGCCATCGGATCGGAAAACGGCACGCCCAGTTCGAGCACGTCGGCGCCGCCCGCGACCAGCGCGTGCATCAGCGGCACCGTCAGCTCGGGACCGGGATCGCCGGCCGTGATGAAGGTCACCAGGCCGGTCTTGTTGTGCGCCTTGAGCGCGGAAAAGGTAGCTTCGATTCTGGACATTGTTGTGCTTTCGTGTGAGTGGATGGGAACGGGCGTTTCAGCGTTCGGTCAGCTGAAATCGAGCCCCATCCTCTCTGCCACGGTGTGCATGTCCTTGTCGCCGCGGCCGGATAAATTCACCAGGATGATCTGGTCCTTCGGCAGCGTGGCCGCCAGCTTGGTCGCGTAAGCGATCGCGTGCGACGATTCGAGCGCCGGGATGATGCCCTCGATGTGGCAGCAGTCGTGGAACGCGGCCAGCGCCTCGTCGTCGGTGATCGACACGTATTGCGCGCGCCCCAGGTCCTTCAGCCACGCATGCTCCGGACCCACGCCGGGATAATCGAGGCCGGCCGACACCGAATGCGTCTCGATGATCTGGCCGTTCGCGTCCTGCAGCAGATAGGTGCGGTTGCCGTGCAAAACACCCGCGATGCCGGCGGACAGCGAGGCGGCGTGCTTGCCCGATTCGATCCCCTCGCCGGCCGCTTCGACGCCGATCAGCTTGACGTCCTTCTGGTCGATGTAGGGATAAAAAATCCCCATCGCGTTGGAGCCGCCGCCGATACAGGCCAGCACGTAGTCGGGCTGGCGCCCCGTCATCTCGGGCATCTGCTCCAGGCACTCCTCGCCGATCACCGACTGGAAGTCGCGCACCATCATCGGATACGGGTGCGGGCCGGCTACGGTGCCGATGATGTAGAAGGTGTTTTCGATGTTGGTGACCCAGTCGCGCATCGCTTCGTTGAGGGCGTCCTTGAGCGTCTTCGAGCCCGATTCGACCGGCACCACGGTGGCGCCCAGGAGCTTCATGCGGTACACGTTCTGCGCCTGGCGCCTGACGTCCTCGCTGCCCATGTAGATCACGCATTCGAGGCCGAAGCGAGCGCAGATGGTGGCGGTGGCCACGCCGTGCTGGCCGGCGCCGGTTTCGGCGATGATGCGCGGCTTGCCCATGCGTTTGGCCAGCAGCGCCTGGCCGATCACGTTGTTGATCTTGTGGGCGCCCGTGTGGTTCAGGTCTTCGCGCTTGAAGTAGATCTGCGCGCCGCCGATCTGCTCGGACCAGCGCCTGGCGTGGTAGATCGGCGAAGGACGTCCGACGAAGTGCTTGAGCTCATAGCGAAACTCGTCGAGAAATTCGGGGTCGTGGCTGTACTTGGCGTACGCTTCGCTCAGCTCGGCCAGCGCGTGGCTGAGCGTCTCGGCGACGAAGGAGCCGCCGTAGGGGCCGAAGTGGCCGCGGGCGTCGGGAAGCTGGTAGTCGGTGGTCTGGAACAATGGCGCGGCCGGGCCGCGTTCAGGAGCTGCTTTCATGAGGATTGTCGCTTTCGTAGGTGGCGTCTGCCGCCCGCACCGCATCGATGAAGGCGGCTATCTTGCGGGCGTCCTTGATGCCCTTCTGCGCTTCGACACCACTGCTGATGTCGACGGCGAAGGGACGAACACGTACGACCGCGTCAGTCGCGTTGTTTACGCTCAAGCCACCACTTAAAACGGCCCGAGGCGCGAGCTCTTTTGGGATGAGAGACCAATCAAAAACCTTTCCTGCCCCACCGTAGGCGTCCACAAAGGTGTCGAGCAACAGGCTCGAGAACAAGGGACTGGCGGCGCGGTATTGATGCTCATATTCTAGCAAATCGGCTGCAGACGTGTCGGGCTTCATCCGGAACACGCGCATGAAGGGGCGCCCGACAGCGGCGGCGATGGCGGCGCACTGTTCGGGCGTCTCGTCGCCGTGGAACTGCAGCAGCGCGAACGGCGCGTGACGCGCCACTTCCACCACCTCGTCGAGAGTCGCGTTGACGAACAGGGCCACCGGCGTGACGAACGGCGGCAGCGCCGCGATCAGCGCGCCAGCCTGCTGCGCGGTGACGTAGCGTGGGCTGGGCGCGTAGAACACGAAGCCGAGCGCGTCGGCGCCCGCCTGGACGGCGGCGCGGACATCTTCTTCGCGGGTGATCCCGCAGATTTTGATACGGGTACGGTGCATGGTAGCGGCCTGCAGCTTCGGGGTCTGGTCCTGCGGACCTGACCCCATGTTGAAACTCTCCGGTGAAATTAGAATGGGGTCAGGTCCGCAGGACCAGACCCCAACGATCAGAACCAGGGCAAGGGGCTGACCGCTTCCTGCGGCAGTCCCCACTTCGGATCGTAATCTATTTTGGCCAGGTACAGGCCGTCGGGCATGAATGTGGGCGCGGCGTCGTTGCGGTCGCGCCCCGCCAGCACGTCGGCCAGCCAGGACGGCGAATGGCGCCCGTTGCCGACGTAGATCAGGGACCCGATCAGGTTGCGCACCATGTGATGCAGGAAGGCGTTGGCGCGCAGCGTAAACACCAGCGCCTCGCCGCGCCGCTCCACCGACACCTCGTGCATCTGCTTGATGGGCGACTTGGCCTGGCACTGCGAGGAGCGGAACGCCGAGAAGTCGTGGATGCCGACCAGGTGCTGGGCCGCCTCGCGCATGCGCTCGAGGTCGAGCGGGCGGAAGGTCCAGCCGGCGCGGCCCACCAGCAGCGGCGAGCGTACCGGGTTGTTGTAGAGGACGTAGTGATAGGTGCGCGCCCGCGCCGAGAAGCGCGCGTGGAATTCGTGCTCCGGATCGTGGGGGATTTCGCTGGCCCAGCGCACCGCGATCGAGTCGGGCAGGAAGGCGTTCACGCCGCGCACCCACGACTGCATGTCGCGCGTGAGGTCGGTGTCGAAGTGAACCACCTGTTCGAGCGCGTGGACACCGGTGTCGGTGCGGCCGGCGCAGGTGGTGGCGAAGTCGGTCCGGCCGAATTCGCGCAACGCGATTTCGAGCCGGTCCTGCACGGTGTTTTTATCTAGCTGTTTCTGGTAGCCGCTCCAGGGCGACCCGTCATACTGGACGCCGAGTGCTATCCGTTTCAAATCATATCCATTACTTGTTGTGTCTTATGCCAGCTTGGCGCGCATGTCGTTGGCCTTGCTGACCTGGTCCGCGCTGCCGCCCTTGATGACTTCGTCGAGCAGTTCGCGTGCGCCTTCCTTGTCGCCGATCTCCTGGTAGGCGATCGCCAGGTCAAGCTTGGTTTCCATTTCCATGTGCGAGGCTGACAGGTCGGCCTGGCCCACCGGCGCCACTTCTTCGGCCGCCAGCACGGGCAGGCTGTCCGTCGGCAGGTCCAGGTCGATGCCGGACATGTCGAATTGCGGCGCGGCCGTGAAGGTCGGCGACGCGGCGAAACTTGGCGCGGCTTGCGGCAGTTCCGGCAGCTCCGGCAGCGCGAACGGGTCTTCCGCGGGAGCCGGCGCCGCGGCGGGCGTGGCCGGCAGGTCGAAGTTCATCGCGTCGAGGTCGGCCAGCGGATGGGCTGCGGCGGCTGGCGCCTCTTCAGGGAGCGTCGGCAGGTCGAAGCTGTGCACCGGGTCGGCCATGTGGATGTCGGCCGGCAGTTCGGCGTGGCTGGAGAAGTCCAGGCGGATGTCGTCCAGCGCCTTTTCCTCGACCGCCTGGGTCGCCGCGGCAGGCGGCGCATCGAAGTCCATGTCGAAGGCCATGTCGAATGACTGCTCCGGCTCGGCAGGCGGCGCCGGCGCGACGATCGGCTCGGCCGTGAACTCCATCTCGTGCGGATTGGCTTGCGCCGCCGCGGCCGAAGGCGCAGGCTCCGTATTGGTGACCGGCTCGAAGCTCAGGCCCCCCAGGTCGAAATCGAGCGTGTTGTCGTCCGCCGGCGCGGCGGCGGCCTGCACCTGCTCCGGCTCGGGCAAGGCGGTCGGCTCGCTGTCGGCAAAGGTCAGGTCCATCAGGTCCGGCTCGGCCGACACGCCTTCTTCGTGCATCTGGTTGAGGATGGCCTGCTCGGCGATCGCTTCCGGGGTGGCGGGAGCTGCCGCCGCGGCGCCGGCTGCGCTTGCGTACAGCGGATTGGCCGGATCGATCGTCATGCCCAGCGCGGCGGCCTGCGCCCAGTCCTCGCCCTGCCCTTTGGTCAGGCCGTACATCTCGCCGGCCTGGGTTTCGAACGAGCGCTGATCCTTGCGGGCGGCGTAAATCTCGAGCAGCTTGAGGCGGACCGGCATGCGCTCCGGATGGGTGCGCAGCGCTTCCTTGAGAATCTCCTCGGCCTGGGCGTCGCGGCCGTAGGCGATGTACACGTCGGCTTCGGCGACCGGGTCGACCTCATTGGTATCGAGCTGGCTGGCCGACGGCGCGAAGCTGGAGTTGAATACGCTGTTGCTGGTGTCGACGCTCTGGCCGCCGGTTTCGGCAAACATCGACTGCGCGTGATCGGTCGGCACGCCAAGGATCGATGGCTCGGCCGGCAGAACCTCGTCCTTCTTCTTGCGGCGCGAGAGCCCGAACGCGGCCAGCAGCAGCACGGCCAGTCCGGCGCCGATGTAGGTGATGTTGTCCATCAGCGTGTCGGCCAGGGTCGGCTCCGGCGCTGGCGGCGGCGTGGTGAGCACGCGCTTCGGCTTGACCGGGGCCGACACCGCGGGCGCGGGCGCCTGGGCGGCCGGCGCGGGTGCGGTCGCCGCCGGCGCCGTTTCCGCCATCGCGGTCTTGGACGCTTCGGTGCCCGACTTGCTCTTGACGACCATCAGCTTCTCGAGGTCGTTGACGTTCTTTTCGAGTTCCTTCACGCGGGCGGTGGCGTCGGCCAGCGCGCGCTCCTTGGCGATCTTGTCTTCGGCTTCCAGCGCCGCGCTCTTGCCGCTTGCCCCGCCTCCCGCGCCGGCCTTCGACAGCTTGAGCTGGTCCTTCGATTCGTTGGCGGCGGTCGGGCGTTCCTCGACCTTGGCGGTGATCTTGCCGGCCGCGCTTTGCGTGGCCTCCGGGGTCCTGGACGGCGCCGCGCTGGCGACCTGGCCAGCCAGCTTGTTGCGGTAGGCGTTGAAGTCGGCCGCGTGGGCCACCACGACGCCGCGCGCCTCGCCTTCGGACGCGCCGCGGATCGCGTCGGAATCGGGCACCGTCAGGATCTGGCCGGACTTCAGGCGGTTCATGTTGTTGCCGATGAAGGCGTCCGGATTGGCGCGGTACAGCGCGACGAGCATCATGTCGAGCGAGATGTCGGCCGGCTTGAGGCGCCCGGCGATGCGGCCCAGCGTGTCGCCGGACCTGACCCTGTATTCGGTGGTGTCGACGTTCGCCGCGCGCGGCGACTCCGCGCGCTCGACCTTCGGACGGACCGGCTGCGCCGCCTGCGGGGCAGGCTGCGAAGGCTGCGGCGACGGCGCGGACTCCTGGACCGGCTGGCGTGCCGGCGCGGCGGCGCGCGTGCTTTGCGGGACCGCCACCGGCGCGGCTGCGACCTGCGCCGGCTGGGTAGCGCGCAGTTCGGCCGGGTCGAGCAGGAAGGTGTATTCGCGCACCAGGCGGCCGCTGTTCCAGCTCAGCTCCAGCAGCATGTCGACGAACGGTTCATTGACCGGCTGCGACGAACTGATCCGGATGAACTGGCGGCCGTTGCGCTGCTCGACGGCGAAGCGCAGCGACATCAGCGCCGGATTGAACTCGATGTTCGCGGCCCGGAACGCATCGGCCGGCGCCAGCTTGGCGACCAGGCCGTTGGCCTCCTCGGCCGACACCGCCGTCAACTCGATTTCGGCGCGCAAAGGCTGGCCGAGCGCGGAAAGAACGGTCAGCTTGCCGAGTCCTGCCGCGGACGCAGCGGAGGAAAAAAACACCGCGCCGGCGACTGCGCCGTAAAGGGTTTTCAGCGCTAACGACAGAATCCGTGGGCGAGTTTTCAAATGCATAATGGGCAGCGTCTTAAGAGTTGTCGAGGGGCAAGGCATGTCCCGGGAGGTCCCAACATATCATCATGCTCTGGAGCATGCAAGCTTTAGGGGAGTTTCCCCAGCTACAACGCAAAGTATGTGAGCAGGATGCTCATTTAACGCGACTTTTTTGCACATCCCACGCTGTTTTTTCGACCATGCTACAGAATGAAAACAGCGCTGTAAACCGGACCGGGCCGAAGAACTCCGGCCGGGTTTCATGCAACCCGAATAACGACCGTTAACAGAAGCTTATTTGTCGAGCACGATCCGCAGCATGCGGCGCAGCGGCTCGGCCGCGCCCCACAGCAACTGGTCGCCGACCGTGAACGCGGACAGGTATTCGCCGCCCATCGACATCTTGCGCAGGCGCCCCACCGGAATGGTCAGACTGCCCGTGACGGCCGCCGGCGACAGGTCGCGCATCGACGCTTCGCGGTTGTTCGGCACCACCTTCACCCACTGGTTGTTGGAGGCGATGATGTCGTTGATCTCGTCGAGCGGCACGTCGCGCTTCAGCTTGATGGTCAATGCCTGCGAGTGGCAGCGCATCGCGCCGATGCGCACGCACAGGCCGTCCACGGGAATCGCCGCCGTGCCGAACGCCTCGCCCAGGCCGAGGATCTTGTTGGTCTCGGCGCCGGCCTTCCATTCTTCCTTCGACTGGCCGTTGCCCAGGTCCTTGTCGATCCACGGGATCAGGTTGCCGGCCAGCGGCACGCCGAACTGCTTGGTCTCGTCGCTGGACAAGCCATGCTGGGTCGCCAGCACGGTGCGGTCGATTTCGAGGATGGCCGATGCGGGATCGTCGAGCAGGCCGCGCACGGCGCCGTTGATGGTGCCGAATTGCGTGAGCAGTTCGCGCATGTGCTGGGCGCCGCCGCCCGATGCGGCCTGGTAGGTCATCGACGACATCCAGTTGACCAGCTTGTGCTCGAACAGGCCGCCCAGGCCCATCAGCATGCACGACACCGTGCAGTTGCCGCCGATGTAGTTCTTCACGCCGCGCGTCATCGCGTTCTTGATGACGTCGAGGTTGACCGGGTCGAGCACGATGACGGCGTCGTCGTTCATGCGCAGGGTCGAGGCGGCGTCGATCCAGTAGCCGTTCCAGCCGGAGGCGCGCAGCTTCGGGAACACCTCGCTGGTGTAGTCGCCGCCCTGGCAGGAAATGATGATCTCGCATTTCGACAGCTCGGCGATGTCGCTCGCGCTTTTCAGCGTGGTTTCGTTCTTCGCCATCGCCGGCGCCTTGCCGCCCGGGTTCGAGGTGGTGAAGAACACCGGTTCGATATGCTCGAAATCGCCCTCGTCGCGCATGCGCTGCATCAGGACCGAACCGACCATGCCGCGCCAACCTACCAAGCCTACTAATTTCATCATCTTCTCTCTTCAATCCAAAAATTAATTCGTGCGCTTATCGACGTGCGCGTGCAAAGGCGGGGTCAGGTCCGGCGGACCTGCCCCCATGTTTCAGTTGGCCAGCGCCTTCACCACTGCGTTGCCCATTTCTTCGGTGCCGACCTTGGTGGTGCCTTCTTCGTAGATGTCGGCCGTGCGCAGGCCGTGAGCGAGCACCTTCTTGACCGCGTTCTCGATGCGCGAGGCCTGCTCTTCGCGGCCCAGCGAATAGCGCAGCATCATCGCCGCCGACAGGATGGTCGCCAGCGGATTGGCGATGCCCTTGCCGGCGATGTCGGGCGCCGAGCCGTGCGACGGCTCGTACAGCCCTTTGTTATTGGCGTCCAGCGACGCCGACGGCAGCATGCCGATCGAGCCGGTCAGCATGGCGGCGCAGTCGGACAGGATATCGCCGAACATGTTGCCGGTGACGAGAACGTCGAATTTTTTCGGCGCGCGCACCAGCTGCATCGCGGCGTTGTCGACGTACATGTGATCGAGCTCGACGTCCGGGTACTGCTTGTGTACATCGGTGACGATGTCGCGCCAGAACTGGAAGGTCTCAAGCACGTTGGCCTTGTCCACGCTGGTGACGCGGCGCTCGCGCTTGCGCGCGGCCTGGAAGGCGACGTGGGCGATGCGGCGAATTTCGGACTCGGCGTAGCGCATCGTGTCGAAGCCTTCGCGCTCGCCCTTGAACGGGCCGTCGGGACACTCGCGCACGCCGCGCGGCTTGCCGAAGTAGATGTCGCCGGTCAGTTCGCGGATGATCAGCATGTCGAGGCCGGAGACGACTTCGGGCTTGAGCGTGGAGGCGCCGGCCAGTTCGGGATACAGGATCGCAGGACGCAGGTTGGCGAACAGTCCAAGCTCGCGGCGCAAGCCGAGGATCGCCTGCTCGGGACGCAGCGAGCGCTCGAGCGCATCGTACTTGAAGTCGCCGACGGCGCCGAACAGCACGGCGTCCGCGGACTTGGCCAGCGCCAGCGTGCCCTCCGGCAGTGGATGGCCGTGGGCGGCGTAGCCGGCGCCGCCGACGTCGGCGGTCTCCATCTCGAACTTCTCGCCCAGGACATTGAGCACCTTCACCGCTTGCGCCATGATTTCGGGGCCGATGCCGTCGCCGGGCAGGATTGCGATCTTCATGTTCTTGGTTTCCGGATGATTGTTAGATGACGTTGGCGAGCCACGGCTGGCTGGCCAGGTGGCGCTCTTCGAAGGCGCGGATTTCGTCGGCGTGGCGCAGCGTGAGGCCGATGTCGTCGAGGCCGTTCATCAGGCAGTATTTACGAAACGGATCGATCTCGAACTGGTAGCTGATGCCGCCGTCGGCCGTGGACACGCGCTGCTGCTCGAGGTCCACCACCAGGCGGAATCCCGGGAAGGCCTTGACTTCGTTGAACAGGTGGTCGACCTGCGACTCGGGCAGCACGATCGGCAGCAGGCCGCTCTTGTAGCAGTTGTTGAAGAAGATGTCGGCGAAGCTAGGCGCGATGATGGCGCGGAAGCCGTACTGGTCGAGCGCCCAGGGCGCGTGCTCGCGCGAGGAGCCGCAGCCGAAGTTTTTACGCGCCAGCAGGATGGAGGCGCCGTGGTAGCGCGGCTGGTTCAGCACGAAGTCGGGATTGAGCGGACGGCGGCTGTTGTCCTGGCCCGGCTCGCCGTGATCGAGGTAGCGCCATTCGTCGAACAGGTTGGGGCCGAAGCCGGTGCGGCGGATCGACTTTAAAAACTGCTTCGGGATGATGGCGTCGGTGTCGACGTTGGCTCGGTCCAGGGGAGCCACCAGGCCTTCATATAGCGTGAATTTTTCCATGACAGCTCTAAAAATGGGGTCAGGTCCGCAGGACCAGACCCCTTGACGAAGCGGTTATTTGCGGCCGGCGCCTTCGACGACCTGGCCGACCTTTTGCACATCCTTGCCCATGCCGGCGATGGTGTTGCAGCCGGTGAGGATCAGGGTGATGGCTGCCAGTGCGAATACGTTTTTCATAGTTGTTGGACTCTTTTTTGTAGTTTTGGTTTCAGCGCAGTGCGCGTACATCGACGAAATGGCCGGTGATGCCGGCCGCCGCCGCCATTGCGGGCGACACCAGGTGGGTGCGCCCGCCCTGCCCCTGGCGACCTTCGAAGTTGCGGTTCGAGGTCGAGGCGCAGCGCTCGCCCGGCTCGAGCCGGTCGGCGTTCATTGCAAGGCACATCGAGCAGCCTGGCTCGCGCCATTCGAAGCCGGCGTCCTTGAAGATCTTGTCGAGGCCTTCGCGCTCGGCCTGGTCTTTCACCAGCCCCGAACCCGGCACCACCAGCGCCAGGCGCACGTTCGAGGCGCGCTGCTTGCCGCGCACGACCGCCGCGGCGGCGCGCAAATCCTCGATGCGCGAGTTGGTGCAGGAGCCGATGAAGACCTTGTCGATGCGGATGTCTTCGATCGGTGTGTTGGGCTTGAGGTCCATGTAGACCAGCGCCTTTTCCATCGCATCGCGCTTGACCGCGTCGTGCTCCTTGTCGGGGTCCGGCACGCGGCCGTCGATCGCGGTGACCATCTCGGGCGAGGTGCCCCAGGTGACCTGCGGCTTGATTTCCGCGGCGTCGAGCGTGACGACCATGTCGAACTTCGCGCCGGGGTCGGAGTGCAGGGTGCGCCAGTAGGCGACCGCGCGCTCCCAGTGCGGGCCGGCCGGGGAAAACGGGCGGCCCTTGACGTAGTCGATGGTGGTGTCGTCCACGCCGATCATGCCGGCGCGCGCGCCCGCTTCGATCGCCATGTTACAGACCGTCATGCGGCCCTCCATCGACAGCGAGCGGATCGTCGAGCCGCCGAATTCGATGGCGTAGCCGGTGCCGCCGGCGGTGCCGATCTTGCCGATCACGGCCAGCACGAGATCCTTGGCGGTGACGCCGTGCGGCAGCGCGCCGTCCACCTGCACCAGCATCGATTTCGATTTTTTTGCCAGCAGGGTCTGGGTCGCCAGCACGTGCTCCACTTCGGAGGTGCCGATACCGTGCGCGAGGCAGCCGAAGGCGCCGTGGGTCGAGGTGTGCGAGTCGCCGCAGACGACCGTCATGCCGGGCAAGGTGGCGCCCTGCTCCGGTCCGATCACGTGCACGATGCCCTGGCGCTTGTCGTTCATGTTGAAGTACGTGAGGCCATAGCTCTTCGCGTTGGCGTCGAGCGTTTCGACCTGCAGGCGCGAGGTGGGATCGGCGATGCCGTCGCGGCGGTCGGTGGTGGGCACGTTGTGGTCGGCCACGGCCAGGTTGGCGGAGGTGCGCCACAGCGGGCGGTGCGCCGCGCGCAGCCCGTCGAACGCTTGCGGGCTGGTCACTTCGTGCACCAGGTGGCGGTCGATGTAGAGGACCGTCGTGCCGTCGTCGTCGGCACGCACCACATGCGATTCCCAGAGTTTGTCGTAGAGCGTTCTATTCATGTCTTTAAGGTGAAACCCAAGATGAAACGACTGCGTGGATCAGGTAGCTCAATTGATTATGCCATATTTGTGCACTGCGTCAGTAGCGGTGGTCATTTTGAACATTGTTTGCATGATCTGCAATTTATGCAAATTTTCCGTGCAATGAAAACTTAAATTGCAAATAAAAAATGCCCGCTGGGTGCCAGCGGGCATTTTCGTGTGTTTCGCCGGTGCGCGGATCTTTCGCCCGCGCAGCGGATTTGTGCGTCTAATTTACGCGGCGAGCTTCACCGTCCCCCGGCAGCCGTCCATCAGGAACGACAGGCCCACCACCAGTACCAGTTCGCCTTCGGCCGAACGCGCGGTGCCGGTGATGCCTTCGACCGAAATGGCGGTCATCGGCTTGATCACCAGGTCGGCGGTGCCGTCCACCGCGGCGACCGCGAGGATGTACGGCTGCGGCGCGGCGACGACGATGCCGACCTTCTCCGAGCACGCCTCGTAGCCGAGCGCGCCGGCCAGCGAGCGCACCGGCAGCGGACGGCCCTGGTCCTTCAGCACCGGGGCGCCGCCGACGTTCATGAAGGTGTCGGGCAGTTCGACCACGCGCTGGACCACCGCCATCGGCAGGGCCAGCGCGGCGCCGGAAGTCGACACCAGCATGGTCGGCACGATCGACAGTTCGATCGGCAGGCGGATCGCGAACTTGGTGCCGTGGCCGAGCGAGGATTCGATATGGATCGCACCGCGGTTCTTTTCCACCGCGGTCTTCACCACGTCCATGCCGACGCCGCGGCCCGACACAGAGGTGGCCTGCTCCTTGGTCGAGAAGCCCGGCAGGAACACCAGCTGGTAGGCTTCTTCGTCGCTCGGGGCGCCGTTCTCGTTGATCAGGCCTTTTTCGAAGGCCTTCTTGCGCAGCGCGGCCGGGTCCATGCCCTTGCCGTCGTCCTGCAGCACGATCATGACGCTGTTCGCTTCCTGCCATGCCTTGAGCGAGATGTAGGCCTTGGCCGGCTTGCCGGTGGCGACGCGCTGCTCGGGCGACTCGACGCCGTGATCGAGCGCATTGCGCAGCATGTGCACCAGCGGGTCGTACAGGCTGTCGACGACGACGCGGTCCACTTCGGTCTCGGCGCCTTCGATGGTCAGCTCGACGTCCTTGCCGAGGTCTTTCGCCAGCTCGCGCACCAGGCGCGGGAATTTCTGGAACAGGCGGCCGACCGGCTGCATGCGGGTCGCCAGGGTGGCGCGCTGCAGTTCGGCGGAGTAGCGCGAGGCGCGTTCCAGCGTTTCGGTCAGGGTCGCCATCAGGCTGGCGGCGGGACCGTCGAATTTGAATTGCGACAGGCGCTCGAGCAGCACTGCCGCCTGGTTCGCGGCCTGCACCGATTCGCCGGCCACTTCGAGCAGCGCGTCGAGCTTGACGGCGTCGACGCGAATCGAGTCTTCCTTGGCCGGCGCTGAGGCGGCGCGGAACTCCTGCACTTTTTCTTCGCGGCGCTCGGTGCCGTCCCAGGCCTGCTTGGCCGCGGCGGCGGCGGCCGACAGCGGCGCCGCTTCCACCGCGGCGGCGCGCGCGGCGGCGACCGCCTCATCGCGCTTGCTGACCGCCGGGGTGTAAGTCCCTGCCGGCACCACCGCCATGTACATCGCCTCCCAGTCCAGGCCATCCGGGCCCGGAGCGGTGACGACAGCGGCGGCGACTGGGGCCGGCGCCGCGACTGGCGCAGGCGCAGCCTTGGCCGGCACGTTTTCCTTGCCTTCGATGGCGTCGACCAGGATGCGTTCGAGCGAGTCCGGCATCGACGCCAGCTGCTCGGGCGCGGCGCCGTTATTCAGGTCGGTGAGCTGGTCGGCGACAAAGCCCGACGCCTGCAGCGCGGCCTCGATGGCCAGCGGGGTGACCGGCGCGGCGCCGTTGCGCAGCGCGTCGAACAGGTTTTCGGTGAGGTGGCAGGCGGCCACCATCGCCGTCAGGTTCATGAAGCCGGCGCCGCCTTTGATCGTGTGAAAGGAGCGGAACACCGCGTTGAGCGTTTCCTTGTTGTCGGGATCGCGCTCGAGCCGCAGCAGGTGCTCTTCCACGTTGACCGCCAGATCCATCGCCTCGACGACGAAATCCTTGAGCATATCGTCCATCAGAACCCCAGATCGGCAAGAAGGTCGTCGACATTATCCTGGTCCAGCGCCATCGACGGCACGGACGGGCCGGACATCAGCGCCGGCTTGGCGGCGGCGAGCTTTTCGCGCACCGCCGGCGGCGCGTTGTCGCGCAGCAGCTGGGCGAGGTCGTGCTCGACGGTCTTGGTGATCGCGACCACTTTCTTGATCAGCTGGCCGGTGATGTCCTGGAAGTCCTGGGCCATCATGATGTCGAGCAGGCGGGCCTTTTCGGCGTCGGTCGCGGCGGTCACGGCCTGGGCGAACTGGCGCGAGTCGCCGGCCAGCGCCTTGAACTGGTCGATCGACAGCTTGCCGTCGAACAGCTCGGCCCAGCGCGTTTCCATTTCCTTGGCCTGCTTCGCCAGCACGTCCTGCGCCGGCATGCCGTCGTCGAGGGTGTTGAGCACCTTGTTGGCGGCCTGCTCGGTCAGGGTGGCGACGTATTCCAGGCGGTCCTGGGCGTCGACGATCTGCGACGACGCTTCGGTCAGGGCCTTGTCGTAGCCCAGCTCGCGCAGCGAGTCGTGCAGCAGGCGCACGATGCCGCCGAGGCGCTCGAACATCGGATTGTTGGCGCCGGCGGCGTCGGCCGGCGCGGCATCGGCCTCGCCAGCGACAGGCGCGGCGGCGGCGGGCTCGGGCGGACGCGCGGCGGCGACCTGATCGAACAGTGCCTCCAGGTCGTCTTCCGCGGCCGCTGCCGGGACTGGCGCGGCGGCAGCCGGCGCTACCGGCGCGGCGTCGCGCTGCGCGGACACCTCGTCGAATAGTGCGTCGAAATCATCAGCGGCGTTGGTCATACCTGCTTCTCCATAATTTGCTAATTTGCAATGATCTATTGCGGTGTCGGGGTGGGGCTGTGCGGGGTCCGGGCAAAGCGGAAGCGGAGCTCGATCCGCGTTGCCACGAGTTTAGCAGCGTAGTTGCCGTTGGTAAATCTCCCGGCGCAAGGCTTGATTGATTTCAATGGGGGAACTTATCGCGATGCCAACCAAATCGCGTGATAGCAACACTTTTGAGCGAAGAAGTGTTGTATTTCGTCGCGCCGGCGGTACGCACGGGGCCGGCAGGAAGCGCCGAGAGTTCACTGTTGAGCAAGATCAATCGTGTGCGTTCTTACAATAGGCCAAACCCCAACTACAATACAAAATGACATCTCTTGTCGGAGGAGCACAGCATGTACCGGAAAATTCTGATCACGACTGATGGTTCGGCGGTATCGAAGCACACCGCCTGCGCCGGGGTCAAATTCGCCCAGCAGATGGGCGCCGAGGTGCTGGTGCTGTTCGTGGCGCCCGAGTACCAGTATCCGGTGTACGTGGAAATCATCCCGCCCTCCTACCCGATCGAGGAAGAATACGTCGAGACCATGGAGCGCACCGGCGCCGAGCACACCGCGCCGATCGAGGCCGAAGCGGCCAAGTGCGGCCTGGTGCACAACGCGATGACCGCGTTCGCCGACTCGGCGGCGCTGAAGATCGTCGAGGTGGCCGAGGAACGCGGCTGCGACCTGATCTTCATGGGCTCGCACGGACGCAGCGGCTGGGGTCAACTGTTGCTCGGAAGCGTCACCAACAAGGTGCTGTCGCATACCCAGAAGCCGGTGCTGGTGCACCGTCTTATCAAGGAACCGGGCGCGTAGTGCACGATCGCCGTTTCGTCAACCTATCATTTACGGTATTGCGCCCGGACGCAGGATGGACGTACGCTTGGATGTACGCCAGGCCCGAAGCTGCGGCAACCCTCTTATCTATATGGCGACCTTATGATCCGTATTGTCATTGCTGACGACCACACGATCATGCGCGAAGGACTCAAGCGCATCCTCGACGGCGCCGCCGACATCGATATCGTCGGCGAGGCCATCAATGGTTTCGAAGTGCTCGCGCACGTGCGCCAGGGCGGCTTCGACCTGCTGCTGCTCGACCTGTCGATGCCGGGGCGCAGCGGCGTCGACCTGATCCGCCAGATCAAGAGCGAATCGCCGAAGCTGGCAATGCTGATCCTGACCATGCACGAGGAAGAGCAGTATGCGGTGCGGGCGATCCGCGCCGGCGCCCAGGGCTACCTGACCAAGGAAAGCGCGGGCACCCAGCTGGTCGGCGCGATCCGCAAGGTGGCGTCGGGCCGGCCCTACATCAGCACCGAAGTGGCCGAACAACTGGCGTTGAATATCATGACGCCGAACGAGCAATTGCTGCACAAGCAACTGTCGGACCGGGAATTCGAAGTGTTTTCGCTGCTGGTGGGCGGCAAGTCGATCACCGAAATTGCCAACAGCCTGCACCTGTCGGTGAAAACCGTAAGTACCCACAAGACGCGTATCATGCAGAAGATGGGAATGACGTCGCTGTCCGAAATGGTGCAGTACGCAGTCGCGCACCGCCTCTTGTCGCCTTTCAAAACCTGAAACGGCCAAAAGATTTAGACCATGGCCTGGAGATTTCGTGCCATTCGTGTCGCGTAGTTGGTACCTAGCAGTTTCCTATTACCCCGATTGGCAATTCCGCCCATCCAGCTGTTTTCACTCTGGCGATTCGTTGCCGACGTAAGAGTTCTCCTACACTCTCGCGCCCCTTCCTACCGTCAGATTCAGTGTTCGCTGATATCCATGCCGAACTCGTGTTGGCATACTGAATTCAGCGATCCGACTTGCTCGCGGTAATTTTCATTTACGTGAGTTTGGCCCAGCGCACTGTTCCATCACTGTTGAAGCACCGGTCCCGGCGGTTACTCGATCGATGTTCCCACTTGTGATCGCCTGCAGCCTGAAACTAAAAGTTCCTTCACATGGAGATGAGAATAATGTCCACGCAAACGTCAGAACCACGTTCCACTTCCTCGCCGAACATGCACTCGTCTCCGATGGAAGCTGGCCGCCAGCGACAAGGACGGCTGTGGTCAAACCTGAAAGAAGTCTGCGACTTGCTTCACATCACCGCCGCGGTGTCGGTCAACACCGAAGAATTGCTGTTCCAGCACGTCCAGTTCAAGACCGGCCAGCGCGTGCACACCATCGGCCAGGCCTTCGACACCTTGTACATCGTCAACTCCGGCTTCCTCAAGACGGTGCTGATCGACGAATTCGGCAACGAGCAGGTGCTCTCCTTCCCGATGAAGGGCGACATGCTGGGCGTGGACGGCATCCACACCCGCCACTACGCCTCGGAAGCGGTGGCGCTGTCGGACTGCGACCTGATCCTGCTGCCGTTCAAGAAGCTGACCGCGCTCGGGCGCGTGCACCAGGAACTGGAAAACGTGATGTACGGCGTGATGAGCCGGGAACTGGTGCGCGAGCAGGCCATGATCGGCATGCTCGGCGCCCTGTCGGCCGAAGCGCGGGTGGCGCGCTTCCTGGTGTCGCTGGCCGACCGCTTCGCCGCGATGGGCTACTCGAGCAAACTGTTCAACCTGCGCATGACGCGCCACGAGATCGGCAGCTACCTGGGCCTGACGCTCGAAACGGTCAGCCGCACGCTGTCGGCGTTCAACGAAATCGGCCTGATCACGGTGGACCAGCGCACCATCGGCATCAAGGACGCCGAGGCGCTCAAGACGCTGCGCCGGCTGCCGCCTTCGCGTTCGCGCACCAAGCAGGCCACCGCCGCCAAGCAGAAGGTCGAAGCCGACACGCCGGGCGACGACCAGGTCCTCGCCACGACGGCCTGACCGTCCCCCGAACCCCTTTTCACCCGCCGCATGGCGGGTTTTTTGTTTCTGCCGTCAGACCCGAAGGCTCCCCTCGATGCAGGTGACCGCCTTGCCGGCGACCCGGATGCGGCCGGGCGATACCGACAGCCGCACCACGCCGGCCCGGCCCACCACCACGCCCTCGGCGGCGATGAAGTCGCTGCCGAAATGGTGCACCTGGCCGCTGTCACGGATGAAGGCGCCGACCGCGCCATTGCCGCTGCCGCACACGGGATCTTCATCGATGCCGTGCGCCGGCACGAAGGCGCGCACTTCGATGCGGGCGCAGTGGCCGGCCGGGTATTCACCGAACACCACGATGCCGGTGATGCCGATCCGCAGATCGTGCGCCTTCATGCGCGCCATATCGGGCTGCAGCGCCAGCACCGCTTCGGCCGACTCGAGCTGCACGGTCAGCCAGCGCGGACCGACATCGACGATCTTCGGCGGCGGCTCCCGTTCCAGCGAGGCGCCGAGGATCATCTCGAGCTCCCCGACATGGTCGGCCGACAGGGACGTGAACCTGGCGGCCGGCAGGTCGAAGGCAATCCAGCGCTCGCCGCCCGCCTCGGCCGACACTTCAAGCCTGACCAAGCCGGCCGCGCACTGCTGCACCAGCACGCCGTCTTTCGGCTGCACGGCGCCGGACTCGATCAGCGCATGCGCGGTGCCGATGGTCGGATGGCCGGCGAACGGCAGTTCGGCGTTCGGGGTGAAGATGCGCAGCCGGTAGTCGGCGCCGGCCTCGGTGGCGGGCAGCACGAAGGTGGTCTCGGACAGGTTGGTCCAGTTGGCGATCCGCTGCATCTGGATGCCGGAGAGGCCCTCGCCTTCGAGCACCACGGCAACCGGATTGCCCATGAATCGGACGTTGGTGAAAACGTCCACCTGCTTGAATGAAAGGCTGCGCATGGATCCCTCGAACGGTGAGCGATCCTCATTCTAATGAAAAAAGCCGGCCCTTGCGGGACCGGCTTCGGGCGATCACTGACGAGGATCAGTTGTCGCGCGTGAGCACGCCGTCGTTGACTTTCACCTTTTCGCCGACACGCAGGCCAGGATCGTTAGCGTACTGCACGGTCTGGGTGCCGCCGTTGGCGAAGCGGATCACCACTTCGAAGTGACGGGTCTGGCGCGCATTGTTGCGCTCGATGTTGCGGCCGGCATAGGCGCCACCCAGTGCACCGGCCACTTCGGCCGCCGTACGGCCGCTGCCGCCGCCCACCTGGCTGCCCAGCAGGCCGCCGACCACTGCGCCGCCCAGCGTGCCGATGTAGTTGCCTTCGCCGTTCACTTCGATCACGTTGATCGCCTCGACCGTTGCGCAGTTGGTGCAGTAGCGCACGACGCGGGCGTCCGACGTCAGCGGCGCCGCGCCGGCCATCAGCAGCGGCTTGTTCAGCGTTGCGGTCGCCACGCGGCCGTTCAGGCGCATGGTGGCGGTGACCGGGGTGGTCGGCATCAGGTGGTCGCCGCGGCGAATGACGTAGGAACCTTCATAGTCGCCCGGACGCACTTCCGGCATGAAGAACACGCCGCGTGTGCCCGAGATCGCCATCTCGACCTTGGCGCCCGGCGTGCCGTGCAGATGGAAGTTCAGCTCGTTGCCCGGACGCAGGTCCGATTCCGGCGCCACGTCGAAACGCTCGACGCGCGGCATGTCGGCCAGGTCGCCGCGACCCGGAACGTCATGGCGGCCATAACCACGCACCAGCGATTCGCTCAGCACGCCGGTGGTCACCTGATTGCCGACGCGCAGGTTGGCCGTCACCGCGCTGTTGGCGGCGATGCGGTCGCGGGTGCCGACCGTGTAGGTGCCTTCATACTGGCCCGGCGCGGTTTCGGTCAACTGCAGGCCGCGGCGGGCGCCGGCGATCTGCAGGTAGACGCGGCCGCCTGGCGTGCCGTAGACGTCGAAGTTCAGTTCTACGCCAGGCGTAATGCGGCGCACTTCGTCGACATTAAAGCCCCGGATCACGGGCACGTAGGCCCGCTCGGAGGTGTTGTATTGCTGGGCCTGGGCAGGCGCTGCGGCGAGGGTCATGGAAAACAGTGGCAGCACTGACACCAGTCCGGCGATGAGTTTTTTTGACGTTTTGATAATATTCTCCTTGGATGTTGGACTGCGGCGCTTAAGTATTTACAGCGAGTAAGGGTAAGGTACTCTCCAGCCCGCCTGCCCGTCCGTGCGCTACCGTACAAAGTGCACGGCTTCACCCGAACTGACGTAAATGGCGTCGCCGGGCGCCGGTGTAATCAGGAAGCCGCCCGTGAAGGCGCCGAACGAGGGCAGGATCATGCGCGATGGCCCCACCACGAAGCACGGCAGGCGCAGCGCGTCGAAGCGCGTGGCCAGCAGGTAGCTCGGGTGGATGTGGCCGGCCAGCGCATAGCCGCCCGTTTCGATGTCCGGGTGATGGCAGAACGCGAACGGCCCGATCACGTGCGGCTCGTCGACCATCTCGATGGCCAGCGAGGCGGCCGGGTCGCCGGCGTGGCGGTCGTGGTTGCCGCGCACGAGCGTGAGCTTCAGTGCGGGATGGCGCAGGCGCCAGGCCAGCATCGCGGCTACGGTGGCGACAGCGTGCGCCGCGCGCGCGTGCAGGAAGTCGCCGAGGAACATGATGTGGGCGACCTCGTGCTCGATCATCAGCGCGTCGAGTTCCGCCAGGTTTTGGGTCGTGGTCCCGCGCGGCACCGGCACACCCTGCGCGCGGAACGAAGCCGCCTTGCCGAAGTGGATATCGGCGATCACCAGCATCTTCTCGCGCGGCCAGTACAGCGCCTTCTGCGCCAGCAGGAGCAGCGTCTCGCCGGCGACGATGACTTCGCGCGCGCTCATGGCTGCGCCGCCTTTTCCAGCTCGCGCACCATGCGCGCGACCCGGTCCGACAGCTTTTCGGTGGTGACCTTTTCGCGAAAGCGTTCGACCATCAGCGCAAAGCCGAACGGCGTGCCGCGTTTGACCTCGCGGTAGGCGATGGCGCGCGCATGCAGTTCGTCCAGGGTGTCGCGCAGGCGGGTCAGCTCCAGCTCCTGCTCCATCACCTCGCGCTGCGCCTGCGTCAGCAGCAGGTTGCCGGCGTCGTGCTTGCGAAACACCTCGAAGAACAGCGACGACGACGCCTGCAGCTGGCGCGCGCTTTTCGGCTGGCCCGGATAACCCTGGAACACCAACCCGGCGATGCGCGCCACTTCGCGAAAGCGCTGCTGCGACAGCTGGGTCGCGTTCAGGCTTTCCAGCACGTCTTCGAGCAGGCGTTCGGTCGACAGCAGGCCGACCTGCGCGCCGGTGGCGCCGGCGAACAGGCCTTTCCAGTCGACCGGCTCGGCCGACAGCAGCTCGAAGCCGTAGTCGTTGATCGCGATCGAGAAGGTAATGGGCAGGATGCGTCCGACGCGCCAGGCCAGCAGCGAGGCCAGTCCCATGTGCACCGAGCGCCCGGCGAACGGATACATGAACAGATGATGGCCCTCGCGGCTCTTCATGGCTTCGATCACCAGCGTGTCGATGGTGGGCAGCGCCGACCAGCGCTGCTGGATCTCGATCAGCGGGCGCAGCGCCTCCATCTCGGGGCCAATGAACTGGCCCGCGGCGGCAAGGCGCAGCTGCTCGAGCGCGGCGTGCGCCAGCTCGGACGACAGCGGCATCTTGGCGCCCATCCAGCGCGACACCGCGCCGCGCTTGCCGGTGGCGCGCTTGACGAACGCGGTCATCTCGTGGAGACGGACGAATTCGAGGATCTTCCCGCCGAACAGGAAATGGTCGCCCGCCTTCAGGCGCCCGACGAAGGACTCCTCGACGCTGCCGATGCGCCCGCCGCTCATGTACTTCACCTGCACGCTCGAATCGGACATGATGGTGCCGATGCCCATCCGGTGGCGCCGCGCGATGGCCGTATCGGGCACGCGGTAGATGCCCTCCTCGTCCGGAAGCACGCGCCGGTATTCCGGATACACGCTCAGGCTCTGGCCGCCGCGCGCGACGAAATCGAGCGCCCACTGCCACTCTTCGTCCGTGATGTGGCGGTACGACCAGGCGGTGCGCACTTCGGCCAGCAAGTCCTCCGAGCGAAAGCCGCCGCCCAGCGCCACCGTCACCAGGTGCTGCACCAGCACGTCGAACGGCTTGTTGGGCACCAGCCGCGCCTCGATCCGGCGCGAGGCCACCGCCTCCTTCGCGCCGGCCGCCTCCAGCAGTTCCAGGCTGTTGGTCGGCACCAGCGTGACGCGCGAGACGCGTCCGGGCGCGTGCCCGCTGCGCCCGGCCCGCTGCAGCAGGCGCGCGATGCCCTTGGCGCTGCCGATCTGCAGCACCCGTTCGACCGGCAGGAAATCGACGCCCAGATCGAGGCTGGCGGTGCAGATCACCGCTTTCAGCTCGCCCTTCTTCAGGCCCAGCTCGACCCAGTCGCGCACTTCGCGGTCGAGCGAGCCGTGATGCAGCGCGATCAGGCCGGCCCAGTCGGGACGCGCCTCGAGGATGTTCTGGTACCACAGCTCGGACTGCGAACGCGTATTGGTAAACACCAGCGTCGCGTTGAACTGCTCGATCTCGTCGATCACCGGCTGCAGCATCTGGATGCCGAGGTGGCCGCCCCACGGAAAGCGAGACACGTTGGCCGGCACCAGCGCATCGACGACGATCTGCTTTTTCAGGTCGCCCTCGACCAGCACGCCCTGCCCTTCGCCGAGCAGCACGGCGCGCGCCTGGTCCAGGTTGCCCATCGTTGCCGACAGCGCCCACACCACCAGCTCCTGGTTCCAGTGGCGCAGGCGGGCCAGCGCCAGCTGCACCTGCACCCCGCGCTTGCTGCCCATCAGCTCATGCCACTCGTCGATGATGATCATGTCGAGGTTGGCGAACTGCTCCTTCGCCGCGGCGTGGGACAGCAGCAGCGACAGGCTTTCGGGCGTCGTGATCAGGGCGGTTGGCAGCTTGCGCGACTGGCGCGCGCGCTCGGCCGAACTGGTGTCGCCGGTGCGCGACCCGATGGTCCAGCCGGGGGCAAGCTGCGCCGCGGACTCCTCCAGGGCGCGTTGGGTGTCGGCGGCCAGCGCGCGCATCGGCGTGATCCACAGCACGCGCAGGCCGCTTTTCTTGCGGCCCTTCTCGGCCATCCCGCGCAGCAGCGCCGCGAACCACACGGCGTAGGTCTTGCCGGAGCCGGTGTTCGCGTGCAGCAGGCCCGATTGGCCGGCCACGGCGGCGCGCCACACCGCGCGCTGGAACGGGAATACCTTCCAGCCGCGCGCGGCGAACCAGCTGTCCACGGCCTGCGCCGCCTGGCTCTTGCTCATGCCTGCGCCGTGGCCAGCAGGCCTTTCAGGGTGTCGAGCGAGTCCGCGTCGTCGATGGTCTTGTCGTCGCGCTTGCGCAAAATGCGCGGGAAGCGCACCGCGATGCCGGCCTTGTGGCGCGTGGACAGCGCGATGCCCTCGAAGCCGATCTCGAACACCATCGTCGGGCGCACGCTGCGCACCGGGCCGAATTTCTCCACCGTGGTTTTGCGGATGGCGTTGTCCACCACCGCGATCTCGGCGTCGGTCAGGCCCGAGTAGGCTTTGGCGAACGGCACCAACTTGCGCTCGCCGTCCTCGTCCGAGTCCCACACCGCGAAGGTGTAGTCGGTGTAGAGCGAAGCGCGGCGGCCGTGGCCGGCCTGCGCGTAGATCAGCACCGCGTCGATGCTGTACGGGTCGATCTTCCACTTCCACCAGGTGCCGACGTTCTTGGTGCGGCCCACGCCGTATTCCGCGTCCTTCGCCTTGACCATCATGCCTTCGACGCCGCGCGCGCGGGACTCGGCGCGGATCTCGGCGAGCTGGTCCCAGCTGTCGGCCAGCACCAGCGGCGAGAGCTTCAGCTGCTCCTGCGCGCTCGATTCCACCAGCGCTTCGAGCAAGGTGCGGCGTTCGTGCTGCGGCACGGTGCGCAGGTCGACGCCGTCCTCTTCCAGCAAATCGTAGGCGACCAGTACGGCCGGCAGCTCGGCCAGCAGCTTGGCGCTCAGGGTCTTGCGGCCGATGCGCTTTTGCAGGTCGGCGAACGGCGCCGGGCCGTTATCCCAGATCAGCACCTCGCCGTCGATCACCGTGCCTTCCGGCAGGCGCAGCGCGGCCAGCTCGGGAAAGCGCTCGGTGATCAGGTCCTCGCCGCGCGACCACAGGTAGTTCTGGCCGCCGCGCCGCACCAGCTGCGCGCGGATGCCGTCGTACTTCCACTCGACCTGCCAGTCGGCCAGCTCGCCCAGCGCCGCCGGCTCGCCCTGCAACTGGTGCGCCAGGAAGAAGGGGTAAGGCTGGCCGCCGCGCAGCTTGTGCTCGTCGTCCGACTGTTCGGCGATCAGTTGCAGAAAGCCTTGCGCGGTGGGCCGCACGCTGCCGTCGGTCCAGCCCATCAGGCGCTGGGCAATGAGCTTGCTGTCGACCGCGGCGATAGTCGCCAGCGCGCGCGTGACCAGCAGTTTCGAGACGCCGACGCGAAAGCCGCCGCCAATCAGCTTGGTGAGCAGGAAGCGTTCGCGCGTATCGAGCTCGTTCCAGAAGCCGAACAGCGCCTCGCGGATCGCGACCGGGTCGGCGCCGCGCAAGGGGCCGATGCGCTCCTGCATCCATTCGGCCAGGCCGATGTCGCTCTGGCGCTCCGGCGGCGGCAGGATGTGGGCGATGGTCTCGGCAAGGTCGCCAACCGCCTGGTAGCATTCCTCGAACAGCCAGTCGTCGAGCTGGGCGTACTCGATCGCATACTGGCGCAGCAGCTTGGTCGGCACCGCCTGGCGCGGCTTGCCGCCGGCGAGGAAGTAGACCGCCCACGCGGCGTTTTCCGGCGCGGCGCTGGCGAAGTAGTTTTGCAGCGCTTCGAGCTTGCGGTTGGTGGCGGTGGTTTCGTCAAGCTCGGCGAACAGGCGGGCGAATTCACGCATTGGCGGCCTCCGCCGGCGCCTTCTCTTCCGCCTCGTCGTCGCCGTACTCGGTGTCGAAGCCGGAGGCGTCGAGACCGACCTGGCGCAGCCAGCGCACCATCACGGGAATCGAACCGTGGGTGACAATCACGCGCGGCGCCTCGGTGGCGCGGATCGCGGTCATCAGGCCCGGCCAGTCGGCGTGGTCGGACAGCACGAAGCCGCGGTCCACGCCGCGCCGGCGGCGCGCGCCGCGCAGCTGCATCCAGCCGCTGGCGAAAGCATCGCTGTAGTCGCCGAAGCGCTTCATCCACGGCGAGCCGGCGGCCGACGGCGGCGCGATGACGATGGCCGATTTCAGCGCGGCCTTTTCGACGTCGGTGACCATCACGGTGGGCGGCAAGGCGACGCCGCCTTCGCGGTAGACGCGGTTCAGCGGTTCGGCCGCGCCGTGACAGACGATGGGACCGATCGACGGATCGAGGCCCGACAGGATGCGCTGCGCCTTGCCAAACGAGTAGGCGAACACCACGCTGCAGCGGCCCTCGGCGGCGTTCTTGCGCCACCAGGCGTTGATGTCGTCGAAAATCGACTGCTCCGGGTCCCAGCGGTAGATCGGCAGGCCGAAGGTCGATTCGGTGATGAAGGTGTCGCATTTGACCGGCTCGAACGGCACGCAGGTGCGGTCCGGCTCGACCTTGTAGTCGCCCGACGCCACCCACACTTCGCCCTTGTGCTCCATGCGCACCTGCGCGGAACCGAGCACGTGGCCGGCAGGGTGCAGTGAGATGGTCACGCCGTTATGCTCGATGCGGGCGCCGTATTCGAGGCCGTCGATGTGGATGTCCTGGCCGAGGCGCGACTTGAGGATGCCGACGCCGCTGGCGGCCGACAGGTAGTGGCCGTGGCCCATGCGCGCATGGTCGCCATGGGCGTGCGTGATCACCGCCCGGTCCACGGGACGCCACGGATCGATGTAGAAATTGCCCGGAACGCAGTACAGGCCTTCCTTGCGCACCACTACCATGTCGGCCATTCATGCCCTCCTGGAATACAACGCACGCGTCGTACCTGCGGAGGCAGGTACCCATGCCGAATCAAGCGAAGTGCGAGTGCTCGCTCAGTATGGGTACCTGCCTTCGCAGGTACGACAGCCTGGTTACGCCGGCTCGACGAAATCTGCCATGAAGGTCCGGCTGCTCTTGTCTGGAAATTCTATCGTGACCTGGTCGCCGGCGACGCCCTGCACGACGCCCTCGCCATACTTTGCCACAGTGACGGCGGCGCCCACTTCGAACAGCGGCGCATCCACCTCGGCGACGGGTTCGAATTCGTCGTCGCGGATTTCGTCGATTTCCATCGGCGCCGGCGGATTGAGGCAGTTGTCGCAGCGGCAGCACTTTTCGAAGCCGGGCACTTCGTCGCCGAAGTAATCGAGCAGCACCTTCCAGCGGCAAAAACCGCTGACCGCGTACGCGACCATCTGCTCGAGGGCCTCACGGTCGCGCTCCTGCTTCTGCGCGTAGAAATGCGCCAGCTCCTCGAACAGCGCCAGGGTCGGCTCGGCCTTGCCCAGCACGAACTGCAACGCGCGGTTCTGGCGCAGCAGGCAGCCGTCCTTGAGCAGCTTCAGGCAGATTTTCAGCTTGCCGGCGCCCAGTTCCTCGATCGCTTCGTCGATGCGCTCGAAGGTCACCGGCCCGGCTTCGGCCAGCTCGGTCACCGCCTGGTGCACGCCCATCAGCTCGGGCGCGGTCGGATAGTGCTTCACCAGGAAGAACTGCTGCACGCGCTTGTCGTCCTGCAGGAACAGCAGCGTGCACCAGGCGTCCTGGCCGTCGCGCCCTGCCCGGCCCGACTCCTGGTAGTAGGCTTCGAGGTTGGCCGGCACCTGCAGGTGGATCACGAAGCGCGTGTCGGCCTTGTCGATGCCCATGCCGAAGGCGTTGGTGGCGACCATGATGCGGCGCTGGCCTTCCATGAACAGGTCCTGGTTTTCCTTGCGCTCGCGCGCCGGCAGCTTGCCGTGGTAGATGGTCGCGCTTTCGCCCACTTCGAGCAGGGCCTCGTGCATCTCCTCGGCCGCCTTGACGGTGGCGGCGTAGATGATGCCGAAGCCGTTCGAGTCGCGCACGATGCGCAGCGCGGCGCCGATCTTCTCGCGCGCGTTCACCACCTGCACCACGCTGTAATGCAGGTTCGGGCGGTAGATGCCGGTATTGACGATGTTCATGCGCCGGCCCAGCTGCTTGCCGATGTCTTCGATCACGTCGTCGGTGGCGGTGGCGGTCAGCGCCAGCACGGGCGGGCGGCCCAGCGCCTCGATCGACGCCGCCATTTCCAGGTAGGCGGGCCGGAAGTCGTGGCCCCACTGCGAGATGCAATGGGCCTCGTCGATCACCACCAGCGCGATGTCAACCTCCTTCAGAACCGCGAGGAAGTCGGCCTGCGCCAGCCGCTCGGGCGTGCAAAACACGATCTCGTGGCGGCGCTCGCGGATGCCGTCGAGCGCGTCGCGCTCCTCCTCGGCCGACAGGCTGCTGTTGACCTGGGTGGCGTGCACGCCCAGTTCCTGCAGCTTTTCCAGCTGGTCCTTCATCAGCGAAATCAGCGGCGAGACCACGATGGTGGTGCCATTGAGGATTTTGGCGGGGATCTGGTAGCACAGCGATTTGCCGCTGCCGGTGGGCATGATCGCCAGCGTGTCTTTACGGTCGAGAACGCTGTCGATGACGTCCTGCTGGCCGGCGCGCAGGCGCTCGACACCGAAGACGCTGCGCAGCAGCTTGGCAATGGCGTTGCGGCGGACAGCGCGCGCGCCTTGATGCATCAGGTGGGGGTCGTGTTTGGTCATGAGCACAACTGTATGGCGCACGATAGGCGCTCGCCATAGGACGCAGCCTACACCCGCCGTAGGAGGCGCGCCCCAGCACTGTCATTGCGTGTCATACAAGGTCTTACGGCAATGTCCTACAAGACGACAGTCCCTTTGCCGATGCTTTACGGAACGGTCATCGATAAGATGGAGTCATACAAACACAGCAACTAATTTTTGAGGAGCACTGCCATGATGAGCAAAATCCCGATGACCTGGACCGGAATCCAAATGGCGCTCGCCGGCGCTTCGGCTTACGTGGTCTGCACCACCGACCTGCTGCGCGGTGCCGCGATCTTCCTGCACTAAGCTCAGCTCGAAGCCGCGATGACCTGCGAAGCCGCGTTCACGACCGCCGCAATCCGGCCGACGTCGCGCAACTGCTGGGAGGACATCCCTTCATGTTTGAGCAAGTCGAAGTGCGACTTGATGCAGAACTGGCACTTGCCGATGATGGACGCCGACAGCGCGAACATCTCGAAGCGCCGCTTGTCGATGCCGCCATTGGTCGCATAGGCGTTCATCCGTAGCTGGGCCGGCTGGCTTTTCAGGTCCGCGTCCTCCGTCATCTCGACGTACGGATACCACACATTGTTCATGCCCATCAGGGCCGATGCCGTCAGGCACGCATTCTTCTCTTCTTCCGACAGCGCGCCGCTGGCGACGATGATGTCGATAATCTTGCGGCTCTTGCACGCGAACGCCGCCGCCAGCGCCACGCCGACCGCGTCGTTGCCCTGCAGGCTCGAACGCGCGATGGTGCCGTCGATGTTCAGGCGGATATCCTTGGCGTAGTCGGGAATCAGTTCTTTAATCGAATTCAGGAATTCCATAATTAAATCCTATCGAGTCGGGTTTTTAAAACCCGCCGAAGCGGGTTTGTTGTGCGTTGCTTACAGCGTGTTGCCGCCCAGGGCGCGGTTGCATGGGCACAGCTCGTCCGTCTGCAGGCCGTCCAGGATGCGCAGGATTTCCTGCGGGTTGCGGCCGACGTTCAGGTTGTTGACCGACACGTGCTGGATGGTGTTGTCCGGATCGACGATGAAAGTCGCGCGCAGCGCAACGCCGGCCTGCTTGTCGCGCACGCCGAGCATGTCGACCAGCGCGCCCTTCGAGTCGCCGAAGGAGAAGTGGTTCAGCTTGTCCAGGTCCTTGTGCTCGCGGCGCCATGCCAGCTTGCTGAACTCGTTATCGGTCGAGCCGCCCATCAGCACCGCGTCGCGGTCGGCCAGGTCGTTGGCGATCTTGCCGAATTCGACGATTTCGGTTGGGCAGACGAAGGTGAAGTCCTTCGGGTAGAAGTAGATGACTTTCCACTTGCCCGGGAATGAGGACTCGGTGATCTGTTCGAACGCCGACACGCCGTTTTCTTCGTGCTGGTTAAAGCCTGGCTTGGCAGCCGGGACGCTGAATGCATCTAATTTATCGCCGACAGTTTTCATTGTTCAGTTTCCTTGCGTTGTTGAGTGAATCAGGTTGTCTAGTATAGAACTATTGGATTAACAGTTGAAATAGTTTTTATTGAGCCGGGCGATAGCTTGCGGCTTCGGCGGCGGCGGCGTTGTTCGCGCTGATGTCGTCGCTGGCGAACAGCGGCAGCACCAGGGAAAAGATCGATCCCGTGTGGCCGTCGCTGGTGACGAACAGGCGCCCGCCGTGCGCTTCGGCCAGCTGGCGCGAAATCGCCAGGCCCAGGCCCAGGCCCTTGACCTCGCCGCTGCCGGCGCCGCGCTCGAAAGGCTCGAAAATGCGGCGCTGGTCCGCTTCCGAGATGCCCTTGCCGGCGTCGATCACGTCGACCCTCACCTGCTGCGCGTCGGCCTCGACGACGATGTCGACCGGCTTGCCGTTCCCGTAGCGCAGCGCGTTGGTCAGCAGGTTGACCACCACCTGCTCGATGCGGAACTCGTCCCAGCGCCCTTCCACCGGGCCGTGCGGATGCAAGGTGATCGTGGCGCCGTAGCCCGACGCCTGCAGCGCCAGGTCGGACACCACGCGCTTTAACAGCGCCATCAGTTCGAAGTCGGTCGGCCGGATCGACAGGCTGCCGCTGCGGATGCGCGAGACGTCGAGCATGTCGTCGATCAGGCGGATCATCGACTGGATCTGGCGCTGGTCGCGCGCGATCATCGCCGGCAGACGCTCGGGGCCCAGCGCCTCGACGTTGCCGCGCTGGAGCTGCAGCATGCGCATCTGGCTTTCCAGGAACAGCGTGTTGAGCGGCGTGCGCAGTTCGTGAGCCACCAGCGACATGAAGTCGTCGCGCATGCGCAGGGAGCGCTGCAACTCTCCCTGGGTCGCGCGCAGCTGTTCGAGCAGCACCTGCTGCTCCTTGCGGCTTTCTTCCAGCGCCGCGACCTGGCGCCGCACTTCGTGGCGCTGCTGGTCGAGCGCGACGAACACGTTGACCTTGCTGCGCACCGCATCGCTGTCGAGCGGCTTGTAGAGGAAATCGACTGCGCCGGTCTCGTAGCCCTTGAAGGCGTAATTGAGCTCGCGCCCGGCGGCGCTGGTAAACACGATCGGGATATGGCGGGTGCGCTCGGTGCCGCGCATCAGTTCGGCCAGTTCGAAGCCGTCCATGCCGGGCATCTGGACGTCGAGGATCGCCAGCGCGAACTCGTGCTCGAGCAGCAGCTGCAAGGCCTGTTCACCGGAGGCTGCGTGGAAAATCATCCGCTGCTCGTCGCGAATGAGCGCGTCGAGCGCCTGCAGGTTGTCCGCCAGGTCGTCGACGATCAGCACTTTGCTCAGGGCCTGGTCCTTCATGTTCTCTCCACCATCAGCTTCAGTAAATCATGGATGCGCGCCAAAGGCAGCACCAGGTCGGGGACGCAGGCGTCGATCGCCGCCTGCGGCATGGTCGGCACCTGCGCCTCGCGCGGGTCCTGCACCACCGTCAGGCCGCCGCGCGCATGGATCGCCGCCATGCCCTCGGCGCCGTCCGTGTTGGCGCCGGTCAGCAGGATGGCGGCCAGCGCGCGTCCGTACACGTCGGCCGCCGATGTCATCAGGACGTCGATCGCCGGCCGCGCAAAATGCACCGGGGGCTCGCAGCTGAGCGAGAAGGTGCGGTCCTGTTCGACCGACAGATGGTACCCCGATCCGGCGAAGTACACGGTGGCGTCGGCGACCGGCTGCTTGTCGGCCGCCTCCAGCACCGGCACCGGCAGGCGCCCGGCGAACAGCTCGGCCAGCCGGCTGTCGCGGCTGGCCGGCATGTGCAGCATGCAGATCACGGGCACCTGCATGGTCTCGGGCAGGCCGGCCAGCAGCCTGACCAGCGCCTCCACGCCGCCGGCCGAACCGGCGATGATGATCGCGTCCGGCCTGCGCGCGCGGATCTCCGGTGCGAATTCGCTCATGCGCCGGCCTTCCGGTAGATCCGCTCGCGCTTGACCAGCGGCTCGAACTGGCCGGCGTACTCGGAAAAATCGATGCTCTCCTTGCTGCCCAGCGCCAGGAAGCCGCGGTGGCACAGCGACTCGTGGAACAGCCCGAACACGCGGTTCTGCAGGCGCTTGTTAAAGTAGATCATCACGTTGCGGCAGCTGATCAGGTGCGTCTCCGAGAACACGCTGTCGGTCGACAGGCTGTGGTCGGCGAAGGTGACGTTCTCCACCAGCGACTTGTCGAACAGGGCGCCGCCGTAGGCCGCCGTGTAGTAGTCGGAGAAGGCGCGCTTGCCGCCGGCCGCCTGGTAGTTCTCGGTGTAGAGCTGCATCTGGTCGAGCGGGAACACGCCGCGCTTGGCCGTCTCCAGCGACTCCGGATTGATGTCGGTCGCGTACAGGATCGAGCGCTCCAGCAGGCCCTCCTCGCGCAGCATGATCGCCATCGAATAGACTTCCTGCCCGGTGCTGCAGCCGGCCACCCAGATCTTCAGCGACGGGTAGGTCTTCAGGAAAGGCACGACGTGCTCGCGCAGCGCGGCGAAAAAGCTCGGGTCGCGGAACATCTCGGTGACCGGGATCGTCAGGTATTGCAGCAGCTGCGAGAAGGCGGCCGGCTCGTGCATCACGCGCGCCTGCAGCGCCGAGATGGAATCGCAGCCCATTTCGCGCAGCGCGTGCAGCACCCGGCGCTTTTGCGAAGCGCCCGTGTAATCGCGGAAGTCGTAGTTGTACTGGAGGTAGACAGCCTCGATCAGCATCCGCAATTCGATGTCGGTGACGTGCAGCGGCGTTTTCAAATCCGTTCCAGGTTAGGCATCCATACCCGCAGCAGCGAGTACAGGCGGTTCAAATCGATCGGCTTGGCCAGGTAGTCGTTGGCGCCGGCGGCCAGGCACTGCTCCTGGTCGTCCTTCATGGCCTTGGCGGTAATGGCGATGATCGGCAGGCGGCCGAAGCGGCCGTCGGCGCGGATGCGGCGCATCGCTTCCAGACCGTCCATCCCCGGCATCATGATGTCCATCAGGACCAGGTCGATGCCGGCCACTTCATCGAGCTTGCTGATCGCCTCGAAGCCGTTGCGGCCCACTTCCACCTTGGCGCCGCGCTGCTCCAGCGCCGAGGTCAGTGCGAACACGTTGCGCACGTCGTCGTCAACCAGCAGGATGGTGCGCCCCTCGAACACGCGGTCGCGGCCGCGCACGGTTTTCAGCATGCTCTGGCGCTCGGTCGAGAGCTTGGCCTCGACCTTGTGCAGGAACAGCGTGACTTCGTCGAGCAGGCGCTCGGGCGAACGGGCGCCCTTGATGATGATCGAGCGCGAATATTTGAGCAGGTCGTTTTCCTCGTCGCGCGTCAGGTTGCGGCCGGTGTAGACGATCACCGGCGGGAACGAGCACAGGTCCTCGGTGGACATCTTTTCGAGCAGCTCGTTGCCCTGCATGTCGGGCAACTTCAGGTCGATGATCATGCAGTCGAAGACGTTGGTGCGCAGCAGCGCCAGCGCCTCCTCGCCCGAGCCGACGGCGGCGATCTCGACGTCGCTGTCGGCGATCAGCTGCACCACGCTCTCGCGCTGGCGCTCGTCGTCCTCGACCAGCAGGATGCGCTTGATCTTCTGGGTGAATTTTTCTTCCAGCTTGCGGAACACCGCTTCGAGGTCGTCGCGCGTGGTCGGTTTCAGCGCGTAGCCGATCGCGCCCAGGTTCAGCGCCTCGCCGCCGTTGTCGGTGGACGACACCACGTGCACCGGGATGTGGCGAGTGGCCGCGTTGTCCTTCAACAGCTGCAGCACCGACAGGCCGGAGCGGTCGGGCAGGCGCATGTCGAGCAGGATCGCGTCGGGCAGGTACTGCGTCGCCAGCTGCAGGCCCTCGGCGCCGGTCAGTGCGACCAGGCAGCGGTAGCGCATCTCGTGCGCCAGCTCGAACAGGATGGCGGCAAAGGCCGGATCGTCTTCGATCACCAGCACCGAGCGCTCATTGTCCTGCGCCGCCAGCGCGCGGTCGTCGGCGAACGAGGGCGCCGGCTCTGCCGGAGCTGCGGCCGGCGGCGCGGCAGGCGCCGCCGCAACCGGCGCGGGGATCGCGACCGGCGTCGCGGCCTGCACGTACGGCTCGGACGGCGTCGCCGGCGCAGCTTCCGCCGGGCAGGTGCGCGGCAGGGTCAGGGTGAACACGCTGCCGTTGCCGGGCGAGCTGGTGACGCTGATGTCACCGCCCAGCAGCGTGGCCAGGTCGCGCGAAATCGACAGGCCAAGGCCGGTGCCGCCGAAGCGCCGGCTGGTGGTGCCGTCGGCCTGGTGGAAGGCGTCGAAAATCTTGTCCTGCTGTTCGGCCGAAATGCCGATGCCGGTATCCTCGATCGCAAAGCGCACCGGTCCGCCCGGCGTGCTGCTGACGGTCATGGTCACGCCCCCCGTTTCGGTGAACTTGACCGCGTTCGACAGCAGGTTCTTGAGCACCTGCTCGAGACGCTGGCGGTCGGTCCAGATGGTGGCCGGCACGGACGGATCGACCTGCACGGAGAAGCGCAGCTGCTTCTGGTGCGCCAGCGGCTCGAACGTCATGGAGAGCGACTCGACCACGCGGCGCAGCGGCAGCGATTCGAGCACCAGCTCCAGCTTGCCCGCCTCGACCTTCGAAATGTCGAGGATGTCGTTAATCAGGTGCAGCAGGTCGTTGCCGGCCGAGTAGATCGTCTGGGCGAAGCGCACCTGCTCCTCGGAGAGATTGCCCTTGGCGTTATCGGACAGCAGCTTGGCCAGGATCAGCGAGCTGTTGAGCGGCGTGCGCAGCTCGTGCGACATATTGGCCAGGAATTCGGACTTGTAGCGGCTGGCGCGCTCGAGGTCCTGGGCGCGCTGGCGCAGTTCGTCCTGCGCCGCGTTCAGCGCGCTGTTCTTGGCGTCCAGGCTGAGCGCCTGCTCGGCCAGCTGGTCGTTGGTCTGTTCGAGTTCGGCCTGCTGGTTTTCCAGGTGCGACTGCGATTCTTCCAGCACGCGCGACTGCTCTTCGAGTTCCTCGTTGGCGGTGCGCAGCTCTTCCTGCTGGACCTGCAGTTCTTCGTTGAGCTGCTGGGTCTCGGCCAGCGACTCCTGCAGGCGCTGGCGGTACTTCGCCGCCGCCACCGCGGCGCCGACGCCCTCGCTCACCAGCTGCAGGAATTCGAGGTCGCGTGCACTGGTCTCGTGCAAGAAGCCGATTTCGACCACGCCGTTGATCTCGCCCTCGTTGCGGAACGGCGCGATGACCAGCTGGCGCGGCGCCGCGCGGCCCAGGCCCGACGACACCTTGATGTAGTCCTGCGGCAGTTCGTCCAGCGCCAGCATGCGGTCTTCGCGCACGGCCTGGCCGACCAGCGATTCGCCCGGCTGGAACACCTGGTTCTGGCCGGCCCACGCCTCCGAGAAGCCGTAGGTGGCGACGCGGCGCAGGATGCCGCCATCCTCGCGCACGTACATCGCGGCGACCAGTCCGTCCACGTAGCGCGTGATCTGTTCGAGCGTGGCCTGGGCCATCGGCGCCATCGCGTGATGCCCGGCCATCGCCATGCCCAGCTCGGACTGGCCGGTGCGCAGCCAGGACTGGCTTTCCAGCAGCTCGGTGTGGGCGCGCTGCTGGTCCATCGCCTTGGTGTAGGAATTGGACAGGCCGACCAGGTCGCGCCGGCCGAAGAAGGCCAGCATGCCGGAGACGCCAAATTTGAACAGCAAGAAGATGATGACCGACCAGCGGGTGGTGCTCTTGGCCTCGTCGTTGCGCGCGGCAAGCAGTTTTTGCTCGGCGTCGAGGAAGCCGGCGAACTGGCGCCGCACTTCATCGGTCAGCGCCTTGCCTCGGCCGCTCTTGACCAAGGCCATGTAGTCGCCGTCCTTGCGCCGCGTTTCGATCACCTCAGTAGCGAATTCTTCCCACAGCTTCTGGGCCGCCTGCACCTTGCGCAGACGCGTCACTTGCAGGGGATTGTCGGCCACCTCCTCCATCAGCGCCTGCAATTCCGACTCGACCTGCGGCTTGGCTGCCAGGTAAGGCGCCATGAACGCGGGGTCGCCGCTGAGCGCGTAGCCGCGCATGCCCGCTTCCATGTCGGCCGACAGCCTGCTGACCTCGTTGGCGTCGCCGATCACGCGCTGCGAGTGCTCCACCCAGTTCAGGACGTTGATCAGGTAGGCGACGATGGCGACGAACACCACGGCGCTGAGAACGCCCACCCCCAGCGGCATGGCGACGTTGCGGGAGAGGATGCGCCGGAACTGAGTGTTATCGATCATCGTTGGTGAATACCTGGTCTGTTAGCAAAATTCCCTTAGTTTAGCGTAATTGAAGGCGCGCACGAATGATTCCACGTGTCACTTTTGGTCAAAATACCTGATTAAATATGGCGCGGTGCGGCTCGCGGCGACCTTGACGATCTCGCGCGGCGGCCCGGCGGCGACAATGGTCCCGCCCTGCTCGCCGGCGCCGGGCCCGATGTCGATCACCCAGTCGCAGGCGGCGATCACGCGCATGGTGTGCTCGACGACGATGACGGTGTTGCCGGCGTCGACCAGGCGGTCGAGCTGCACCACCAGTTTTTCGACGTCGGCCGGATGCAGGCCGGTGGTCGGCTCGTCCAATATATAAAGCAGGTTGCCGCGCGCGGCGCGCTGCAGCTCGGTGGCCAGCTTGATGCGCTGGGCCTCGCCGCCGGACAGCTCGGTGGCCGGCTGGCCCAGGCGCAGGTAGCCCAGGCCGACCTCGCGCAAGGTCTCGAGCGAGCGCGCCACCGCCGGATCGGCGGCGAAGAATTCGGCGGCCGCGTCGACCGTCAGCGCCAGCACCTCGGCGATGTTCTTGTCCTGGTAGCGCACTTCCAGCGTCTTGGCGTTGTAGCGCGCGCCGGCGCAGGTCGGGCACGGCGCGTACACGCTGGGCAGGAACAGCAGTTCGACCATCACGAAGCCTTCGCCGGCGCAGTGCTCGCAGCGTCCCTTGGCGACGTTGAACGAGAAGCGGCCGGCGTCGTAGCGGCGCGACTTGGCCATCTTGGTCGCGGCGAACAGCTTGCGCACATGGTCGAACAGGCCGGTGTAGGTGGCCAGGTTCGAGCGCGGCGTGCGCCCGATCGGCTTCTGGTCCACCCGCACCAGGCGCTTGATGCCGGCCAGGCCGTGCACGATGCGCCCTTCCAGCGGCAGCGCCGCCTCCTGTTCGAGCGCCTCGCCCTCCTCGGCTTCCGCCTCGATCGCGTGGCCAAGGCTGGCCGCGACCAGTTCCACCAGCACCTGGCTGACCAGGCTCGACTTGCCCGAGCCCGATACGCCCGTCACGCCGGTCAGCACACCGAGCGGGAAGTCCACCTTGAGCTGGTGCAGGTTGTTGCGGGTGACGCCTTCGAGGCGCAGCCAGTCGGCGGGCACGCGCGGCTCGCGCCGCGGCGGCTTGTCGCGCGCGAACAGGAAGCGGCGGGTCTGCGATTCCTCGATTTTTTCGAGGCCGGCCGGCGCGCCGCTGTACAGCACATGGCCGCCGCCCTCGCCGGCGGCCGGGCCGACGTCGACAATCCAGTCGGCATGGCGGATCACGTCGAGCGCGTGCTCGACCACGAACAGCGAATTGCCGCACGCCTTGAGCTGGGCCAGCGCGGTGAGCAACGCTTCGGTGTCGGCCGGATGCAGGCCGGCCGACGGCTCGTCGAGCACGTACACCACGCCGAACAGGTTCGAGCGCACCTGGGTGGCCAGGCGCAGGCGCTGCAGCTCGCCCGGCGACAGGGTCGGCGTGCTGCGCTCGAGCGCCAGGTAGCCCAGGCCCAGGTCGAGCAGCACGCCCAGGCGCGCGCACACGTCCTGCGCGATGCGCTGGGTGACGATGGCTTTTTCCGGATGCGCGGCCGCGGCCTTCGCATCCTTGCGCGCGCTGCCGTCCGCGTGCGGGCGCAGGATCGCGGCCAGCCGTTCGAGCGGCAGGCGCGAGATGTCGGCGATATCATGGCCGGCGAAAGTGACCGACAGAGACTCGCGGCGCAGCCGCTTGCCGCGGCACTGCGGGCACTCCGAGCTGACCATGTAGCGCGCCACGCGCTTTTTCATCGACGCGCTTTCGGTGGTGGCGAAAGTCTGCAGCACGTACTTGCGCGCGCCGGTGAAGGTGCCCTGGTAGCTGGGCGTCTCCTTGCGCTTCAAGGCCGCCTTCACTTCCTGCGGCGTGAAGCCGGCGTACACCGGCACGGTGGGCTGTTCGTCGGTGAAGAGGATCCAGTCGCGCGCTTTCTTCGGCAGCTCGCGCCACGGCGTGTCGACGTCGTAGCCGAGGGTGGTCAGGATGTCGCGCAGGTTCTGGCCGTGCCAGGCGGTGGGCCAGGCGGCCACCGCGCGCTCGCGGATGGTCAAGGAATCGTCCGGCACCATCGACGCCTCGGTCACCTCGTAGACCCGGCCCAGGCCATGGCACTCCGGGCAGGCGCCTTCGGGCGTGTTGGGCGAAAACGACTCGGCGTACAGCAGCTCCTGGCCGCGCGGGTAGTCGCCGGCGCGCGAGTACAGCATGCGCAGCGAATTGGACAAGGTGCTGACGCTGCCGACCGACGAGCGGGTGGTGGGCGAGCCGCGCTGCTGCTGCAGGGCGACGGCCGGCGGCAGGCCGGTGATGTCGTCCACTTCCGGCACCGGCATCTGGTGGAACAGCCGGCGCGCATAGGGCGACACCGATTCGAGGTAGCGCCGCTGCGCCTCGGCGTACAGGGTGCCGAAAGCGAGCGAGGACTTGCCCGAGCCGGACACGCCGGTAAACACCACCAGCGCATCGCGCGGGATATCGAGCGAGACGTTTTTCAGGTTGTGTTCGCGGGCGCCGCGCACCTGCACAAATCCGGCCAGCGGCCCGTCCGTTGTGTCCGGCATCGTCATCTCCCAAGAAGGCAAGCGTCGATTACACCGCCGGTGGCGAGATAAATCGGTTCGTTGCCACACCCAACCATGCATAAGAAAAACTAAGGCATGGACGAAAAAAAACCACCCGGCTTGCACCGGGCGGCTTGTCGAGGGAGCGTCGCCGATTAAGGGTTGCGGGTGCCCACGACTTCCACGGTCACGCGGCGGTTCTTGGCGCGGCCAGCGGCGGTCTTGTTGTCGGCTACTGGCATGGTCTCGCCCTTGCCTTCGATGAACACGCGCGATGCATCAACGCCTTTCGACACCAGGTAGGCCTTGACGGCTTCGGCGCGGCGCAGCGACAGGCGCTGGTTGTAATCGTTGGTGCCGATCGAATCGGTGTGGCCAACGGTGACCATCGCTTCGGTGTTCATGCCCTGCAGCTTCATCAGCAGTTCGTCCAGCGCTGCCTTGCCGGCTGGCTTGACGACCGACTTGTCGAAGTCGAACAGGGTTTCAGCAGCGAACGACACTTTTTCCGACACTGGGGTTGGTGGCGGTGGTGGCGGGGTCTGGACTACTGGCGCTGGTGGCGCTGGCGGGGTCTCGACCACTGGCGGCGGGGTGTACACCACTGGCGCTGCGACCGGACGGCCCATCTTCCAGATCAGGCTGACCGACGCCAGGTTGACGTCGCCGCGGCGCTGCCACGCGTCCTTGATGCGATAGCGCTCGATCTCGCCGCGCACTGCCAGCGCTTCGGTGAACTTGTATTCCAGGCCCAGGCCGGCCTTGACGTTGCCCGACTTGTAGCGCGGGTTGCTGTTGCCGTCGATCGCCTGCAGGGTGTTACCCGTGTAGTGTTCCTTGACCATGGCGTAGGTGCCGCCGACACGGCCGTAGACCGAGAAGCGCTCGGACATCGGCAGCATCGCGATCAGGTCGAGGGCGCCGCCGCGCACGCCGACGTTGCGGTTCAGGTTCAAACCGTTCGAGGTGGAAGCGTTGTAATCGAACTTGCCCAGGTCGAAGTATGAAAACTCGATCGCGAAATTGCGGCTCAACTGCTTACCGGTGATCAGCTTGGCGCCAATGTCCTTGTGATCTTCCGAGTAGCTGCTGATCGTGCCGCGGGCACGCAGGCCGCTCAGGTTGTCGTCCTGGGGGATGAAAGCGCGCGACTGGCCAATGCCGGCACCGATGTACCACGCGTGGTCGGCCCAGTCCGAATTGACGAAGTCGTTTTCGCCTGCAAAGCTGGCCTGGCTAGCCAGGATGGCGGCGGCAACAGCAGTGAGTTTGACCAGATTTTTAGCAAGTTTCATGGTTAGTATCCGTTCTAAGTATTTTTGATGGGGGGTGGTAAAAAGCCTGAATTTCAATCCCACCTGACGAAATACGCCTCGCCGGATGGGAACCTTGTCGGTCTACGCAAAGTGGCTGTCGACCATGAGCTCAACTATTGCCGATTTGCCATATCCCGCTCTGTTCGCTAACGCTCATAAGAAAAAGTATTTGCAGCTTTGTACCAAATACACAACATCATGGTCGAACCGGTTGCATCGGCAAGGGCAAATCGGCTAAGGCGGCGCACGCGGCGCCGAAGGCCGGCCCTTCGCCAAAGCGCAGCGCGATGGACTCGCACTGCGCCGCGACATGGGGTGATGACAGCAGCTGCCGCAGGCTGCGTTCGAGGCGCGCGGCAGTCAGGCGTGCCGAGGGCAGCACCTGGCCGGCGCCCAGCGCCTCGACCCGGGCCGCATTGTCGAACTGGTCGTGGGCCAGCGGCACGACCACCTGCGGCGTGGCCGCGCGCAGCGCTTCGGCGGTGGTGCCGATGCCGCCGTGGTGCACCAGCGCGGCCACGCGCGGCAGCAGCGCGGCCAGCGGCACGTAGTCGCGCCACATCACGCCGGCCGGCATGTTTGCCGGCAGCTGCTCGCGGTGCGGGGTGAGGAACACCGCGCGCCGCCCGAGCTTGCGCACCGCCGCCAGCGCGCAGGCGAAGAAGCCCGCCGCCTGGCGATTGCCGGTGCCGGGCGTGAAGGCGATCGGCGCGTGGCCGGCGTCGAGGAAGCGCGCCAGCTCCGGCTCGATGGCGCGGCCCGGCTCCGGGTCGTACAGCGCAAAGCCGGCGTGCAGCAGCGGCTGCGGCCAGTCCGGCTGGGTCGGCGCGAACCACTCCGGGAACAGCGCGATGGACAGGTCGGGCACGGTAAACATCCATTCCAGCAGGCTGCGCACCGCGGGCAGCCCGCGCTGGCGCCGCGCGTCGTTGATGCCGGGCAGCGCCACCGGGTCGATCACGCTCTGGCCGGCGCGGCGCCACAGCCAGCGCCGTAGCGCCAACGGCATCCATGTCGGAATCCGGTGCGGGCCCATCATCAGCGGGTCGTACACCGTGGGCAGGTTGGACGGCGCAAGCAAGGCGCAGGCGATGCGGATGTCGGGGCGCGCGGCGCGGCACAGGTCGGCTTCGGGCAGCGCCAGCGGATGCACCAGCAGCACGCAGGCTTCTTCCGCCGGCAAGGTGTCGACGAAGGCCGGCAGCCGCGCCGCCGCCTCGCGGGTGGCGCGCCAGACCACGCCAAAGCCCTTGCGCGCGTTCCACAGTTCGGGATCGTCGAGCACGGCGGCATCGACCGGCAGCGGATGAAACGCCAGGCCGGCCGCAGCCACCTGCGCCTCGTGCTGGCTGGGGGCCAGGAAGCTGACCTTGTGGCCGGCGCCGCGCAAGGCGAGCGCCATCGCCAGCATGGGGAACAGGTCCCCTGCGGATCCGATGGACACTACCACGGCATGAATGCGGTTCGCTTCGATCGTGCAACTCCTCTGCGTTGCAATCTTGCCTATACTTTACGACAAAGCAGGTAAATATCCAACGGATGGCTTATGGCGTGCGCAACATTCCGCTTTTATGGTGAATTGAATGCCTTTCTGGCCCCCGTACGGCGCCAAAAGGCCTTTGAGGTGTCGTGTGCGCGCAACGCTACGGTCAAGCACATGGTCGAAGCGCTGGGCGTGCCGCATACCGAAGTGGCGCTGGCGCTGCTCAATGGCGAAGCGGCGCCGCTCGATCGCCTGTTGCAAGACGGCGACCGGCTGGCCGTGTATCCGCGCTTCGCGCAGTTCGGCGTCGGCGCACCGCAGCCGCCGGCCTGGCGCTTCGTCGCCGACGCCCACCTCGGCGGCCTGGCCCGCATGCTGCGCATGGCCGGCTTCGATACGCTGTACGACAACCATTTCGACGACGATACGATCGTTGCGATCGCCGCCGGCGAAGAACGGGTGGTGCTCACGCGCGACCGCGAACTGCTCAAGCGGCGCGGCGTCGGCTACGGCCGCTATGTGCACGCCTTGCGTCCGGCGCAGCAGCTGGCCGAGGTGGTCGAGCGCCTGGCGCTGGCGCCGCACGCAGCGCCGTTTACCATCTGCCTGCATTGCAACGCGCCGCTGCATGACGTGGCCAAGGAACTGGTGCAGGACCGCCTGCCGGCCAGCGTGCGCGCGCACCAGCAGGAATTTTCCACCTGCGACCAGTGTGGGCGGGTGTACTGGAAAGGATCGCACTGGAAGCGCATGTGCGCGCTGCTCGACGAGTCGCTGGCGCAGCCGGACTTCGAAGGGTCTGACCCGCCGGGACAGACCCTGGGGTAGCTGCTAAGCGGCTTCGAGGTAGCCGCGTTCCATCGCCAGATCCTGGTTCTCGAACAGCGCCATCGCCGTGCGCATGCGCCGGAATCCGAATTTCTGGTACAGCCCTTCCGCGCCGGGCGCCGCGTACAGGATCACTTTCTTGTGCCCGGCGGAGAGGCGCAGCAGTTCGGATACGATCTGCTTGCCCAGCCCGATGCCGCGATAGTCGGGATGAACCGCAATGTCGCCGATGTAGCAGGTGTAAACCCCGTCGGCCAGCGCGCGGCCCACGCCCACCAGCTTGTCGCCGTCATGCACGAAGCAGCGGAACATGCTGTTACCGAAGGCGACTTTCAAATCGGCCGGCTGCTTGTTGCCCAGCGGCGGCGACGCCTCGAACAGCGCCGACAGCGCCTCCCAATCGAACGACTCTACGGATTCGGACCAGACTAGTGCCACGTTTTCTCCTTTCGATGATCGACAGCGAAACCTCCATTACACGCAATTGTCATCAGCTTTCGGCCTGCGGCAGTGGAGTTGCAAGCTTGCAGTTTAGATCAGATATGTCGCGGCCGGGGTCTGGTCCTGCGGACCTGACCCCATTTTGCATCTGTCTTAAGATGATGTGCTATCCCCAGGAACAGATCCGAGCCGCGTCACTGGCTAAACTACGAGGATAAACATGGGTAAGCCGACTGTGTATCACTTTCAACCGGATTATGCCGTTACTCCCGGCGAGGTTCTGGAAGTTGTAATCGAGTCCCGCGAGATGTCTCAACAAGAGTTGGCGAAACAGAGCGGAATGTCGATCAATGAAGTAGCCGCGATCATCGATGGCAGGTCCACTGTCACAGCGGAGATAGCTCGCCAACTCGAATTGGCGCTCGGCATGCCCGCGCAACTTTGGATCAATCTGGAGAGCCTGTTTCAGGAGCGTTCAGCGCGCGTCAAGATGGGATCCCGGCCACCTCTTGGCTGAAAATGGGGTCAGGTCCGCAGGACCAGACCCCGGCCCGCGTCAGGTCGGCCGGATCGGCGTGGTTGCCGCCTCGCCCACCACGGTATTCCACGGACGGACTTTGTATGACGTCACCAGGCCATTGATCACGTACGGATCGGCCTTGGCAAACGCTTCGACCGGCTCGGGCGAGTCGGCCTGGAACATCAGCACGGCCGTGTCGACCGGATCGGACAGCGCGCCGGCCAGCACCAGCTCGCCCCGTTCCTGCGCCTGCCACGCAAGTTCGAGATGCTCGGCGCGATACTGCGTGCGCCGTTCCAGGTAATCATGGGCCAGGTCGTAACAGAGCAGATAGTGCATGCGAACTCCTACAGGAAGCGGTCGAGAATCTTGCGGGTGTGCTTGTCGATGGTGAACATGTTGCGGATCAGGTAGTGGATGCCGTGGTTGTCGGCCACCAGCAGCGAGGCCTCGCCGATGCGGCGGATGTCGCCCTCGTCCTTGAGCGTGAATTCGGTGTCGCCGCGATCGGTCTTCACAAACCAGGTGCACGGCGTGGCGAAGCTGCTCACGCTGGAGATATGCGAAATCTCGGGCATGAATTCGCGCCCATCGAGTTCGTCCTGCAGCAGCGCGCGCTCGGCCGCGGGCAGGTCGGCGATGTCGTCGATCCACGCCACTTCCTTGCCGTCGCCGAGCACCAGCGAGATGCCCTGGCTGGGCGACTGGATCGGGAACGCGCGCACCGGCGCGACACCCTGGTGCACCTGGCCGTCTTCCGTCGTCAGCTCCAGCACGCCGAAGCTGTCGCGCGCCAGTGCGAATTTACTTGTCGCCATCGTTATTCGTCCTCGTCCATGTCGGTGTCGACGTTGCGTGCCTGCGCTTCGTACAGCCGGTGGTAGGCGCCCTCGCGCGCCATCAGTTCGTCGTGGCTGCCCTCTTCCACCACCACGCCGCGGTCCAGCACCACCAGGCGGTCGGCCCGGTGCAAGGTGGACAGGCGGTGCGCGATGGCGATCGTGGTGCGGCCCTGCACCAGGTTGTCGAGCGCCTTCTGGATTTCTTTCTCGGTCTCGGAATCGACCGAGGACGTCGCTTCGTCCATGATCAGGATGCGCGGATCGATCAGGAGCGCGCGCGCGATCGAGATGCGCTGGCGCTCGCCGCCGGACAGGCCCTGCCCGCGTTCCCCGACCATCGAGTCGTAACCCTGCGGCAGGCGCAGAATGAATTCGTGGGCGTGGGCCGCGCGCGCCGAGGCGATGATTTCTTCGCGCGTGGCGCCCGGCTTGCCGTAGGCGATGTTCTCGGCGATGGTGCCGAAGAACAGGAACGGCTCCTGCAGCACCAGGCCGATGTTGCGGCGGTAGTCGGCCACCGCGAACGAGCGGATGTCCACGCCGTCGAGCAAAATCGCGCCTTCGGACACGTCGTAGAAGCGGCAGATCAGGTTGACCAGGGTGCTCTTGCCCGAGCCGCTGTGGCCCACCAGGCCGACGAATTCGCCCGCCTTGATATTGAGCGAAATGCCGCGGTTGACGGCGCGGTTGCCGTAGCGGAAACCGACTTCGCGCAGGTCGATGCGCCCTTCCACCTTGTCCAGCTTGACCGGGTTGGCCGGCTCGGGCACGCTCGACACGTGATCGAGGATGTCGAAGATGCGCTTGGCGGCCGACGCCGATTTCTGCGTCACCGACACGATCCGGCTCATCGAATCGAGGCGCCCGTAGAAGCGCGAACTGTAGGTGATGAACAGGGTCAGCACGCCGACCGTGATGTCGCCCTTCGACACCTGCCAGATGCCGAACACCCACACCACCAAGAGGCCCAGCTCGGTCAGGAACGACACCGTCGGCGAGAACAGCGACCACACTTTATTGAGCTTGTCGTTGACCGCGAGGTTGTGCTTGTTCGCTTCGCGGAAGCGTACCGCCTCGCGCTTTTCCTGGGCAAACGCCTTGACCACGCGGATGCCTGGAATCGTATCGGCCAGCACGTTGGTCACTTCGCCCCACACGCGGTCGATCTTCTCGAAGCCGGTGCGCAGGCGGTCGCGCACGATGTGGATCATCCAGGCGATGAACGGCAGCGGCACCAGGGTAATCACGGCCAGCAGCGGGTTGATCGAGCAAAGGATCACGCCGGTCATGATGATCATCAGGACGTCGGAGGCGAAATCGAGCAGGTGCAGCGACAGGAACACGCAGATGCGGTCGGAGCCGCTGCCGATGCGCGACATCAGGTCGCCGGTGCGCTTCCCGCCGAAAAATTCGAGCGACAGCCGCATCAGGTGTTCGTACGTGGTCGAGCGCAGGTCGGCGCCCATGCGCTCGGACACCAGCGCCAGCACGTAGGTCTTCCACCAGCCGAGCAGCCAGGCCAGCACCGCGGCGCCGAGCAGCCCGGACATGTACATCCACACCAGTTTCTGGTCCACCGGCTGGCCGTTCTGGAACGGGATCAGCACGTTGTCCATCAGCGGCATGGTCAGGTACGGCGGGATCATGTGCGCGGCGGTGCTGGCCACCATCAGGAAGAAGCCCAGCGCCAGCTGGCCGCCGTAGGGCTTGGCGAAGGTCCACAGCCGGAACAGCGTCCAGGTGGACGGCGGCGTGTACAGCACCTTGGTGCAGATCGGGCACTCTTCCTGGTCCGGCTCGAGCGGCGCCTTGCAGCTCGGGCAGACGTGCTGCTCGGCCTGCACCACCGGACGGCCGCTGACGTGGCTTTCCAGCTGTTCGCGGAACGTGTCGAGCACGCGGATCGCCTGCAGGTTCTGGCCCAGCGTGAAGCGCCATGCGGCCAGGCGCCCCTGCGCATCGACCAGCTCGAGGTGGCCGACGCCGGCGTGGTCGTGATGCTTCAGCTGCAGGCCGGGGCGGAAGACCCAGTCGCGCCACTCGGTCTCGCCAGGCGCGCGGGCGATCAGGCGGCGGTCGGTCACCACCACGATCCCTTTGGTGAAACGTAATTTCGCATCGAGGTCAACCTCGACGCTACTCAAGACGTTCTCCCCCGGTAAAAGTTTTTTCTCGACGTCAGGCAACCATTGATCGGGCAGGAAACTGGCCGAAAGGGCAAGCGACGCAGGAGAAACGAGTTGTTGAGATGTCATTGTCATGCCGCCCGTTACGGGCAAGTCTTCTCGATTAAATAGGAAAGGCCGCTTCGGCCCGCACTGTCTGCCCGAGGAAACTGTTGCAGACAGGTCTTGCCGATATGGGATGCTCCAGAGGGAAGGAGCAATCTACGGTATTCTATCGGAGGGTCCAGACTGGCAGAAATCGGTTCGGCACGGTAAGCTTCGTTTCAGCAAGTATACAACATGATGTCCTTTTGGAAGCCTCGGCATTCCTCGAGGACAGCCAGATGCAGTCAAACACAGGCAATGCCTCAGAATGGCCAACGCATCCGAAGAATGCGCAGCCATTATCAAGAAATTATTTACATGACAAACAAGAAAGACCTTGAGTTCCTCCGTGTGACGCACCTGCGCGGTCCGAACATCTGGACCTACCGCCCCGTCATCGAGGTCGTGGTCGATATCGGCGCGCTGGAAGACGCGCCGTCCAACAAAATCCCCGGACTGAACGAGCGCCTGGAGGCATGGCTGCCAGGGCTGGTGGTGCACCGCTGCGGCGTCGGCGAGCATGGCGGTTTCCTCGAGCGCCTGCGCGACGGCACCTGGGCCGGTCACATCCTCGAGCACGTCGTGCTGGAGCTGCAGAACCTGGCCGGCATGAAGACCGGCTTCGGCAAGACCCGCTCCACCGGCGAGCGGGGAATCTACAAGATGGCGTTCCGCACCCGCGACGAGCACGTCGGGCGCGCCGCGCTGGCCGCCGGCCGCGAGCTGCTGCTGGCCGCCATCAACGACACCGGATACGACCTGGCCGCGCAGGTCGCGGCGCTGAAGGAGCTGGTCGACGACCACTGCCTCGGCCCGTCCACCGCGCACATCGTGGAAGCTGCCACCGAGCGCCGCATCCCGTCGATCCGCCTCACCGACGGCAACCTGGTCCAGCTGGGCCACGGCGCCGCGCAACGCCGCATCTGGACCGCCGAGACCGAGCGCACCAGCGCGATCGCCGAGTCGATCGCCAGCGACAAGGACCTGACCAAGTCGATGCTCAAATCGTGCGGCATTCCGGTGCCGGAAGGTTCGCTGGTGCGCAGCGCCGAGGAAGCGTGGGAAGAAGCGCAGGACATCGGCCTGCCGGTAGTGGTCAAGCCGTACGACGGCAACCACGGCCGCGGCGTGTCGCTGAACCTGATGACCGAAGCCGACGTCACCGCCGCCTATGAACTGGCCAGCCGAAAGGGCGGCAGCCAGAGCGTCATCGTCGAGCGCTTCATCGCCGGCGACGAGCACCGCATCCTGGTGGTCGGCACCGAAGTGGTGGCGGTCGCGAAAGGCGAGTCGCTGTGGGTCACCGGCGACGGCAAGTCGAACATCATCGAACTGGTCGACAGCCAGATCAACACCGATCCGCGCCGCGGCACCAACGAAGACGCGCCGCTGAACGCGCTGGCGCCCGAAAAAGGCGCCGAGATCATCCTCGAACTGCAGCGCCAGGGATTGACCGCGTATTCGATTCCGCAGGACGGCCAGAAGGTGCTGATCCAGCCGAACGGCAACGTGGCCTGGGACGTCACCGAGAAGATCCATCCGTCGGTCGCGCACGCCGCGGCCCTGTCGGCGCGCGTGGTGGGCCTGGACATCGCGGGCGTGGACCTGGTGTGCGAAGACATCTCGCGCCCGCTCGACGAGCAGCGCGGCGCCGTCATCGAAGTGAACGCCAGCCCGGGCCTGCTGGCCCACCTGAAACCTGCCAATGGCGAGGCACGCCCGGTCGGCAAGGCCATCGTCGCGCACCTGTTCGAGCCTGAAGAAAATGGCCGCATCCCCATCGTCGGCGTCACCGGCACCCAGGGCACAAGCCTGATCGCGCGCATGGTCGGCTGCCTGGTCAACCTGACCGGCATCCACGTCGGCGTGGCCAGCGGCCAGGGCCTGTACCTCGATCACCGCCAGGTGGTCAAGGGCGACTGCATCAAGTGGGAAGCGGGCCAGCGCCTGCTGATCAACCGCACCCTCAAGACCGCGGTCTTCGAGAGCAATGCGCGCATGATCCTCACCGAAGGCCTGGCCTACGACAAGTGCCAGGTCGGCATCGTCACCGACATGGAAGGCATCGAAGGCCTGGCCGAGTTCTATATCCGCGACATCGACGACATGGCCAACGTCATCCGCACGCAGGTCGACGTGATCCTGCCGCACGGCGTGGCGGTGCTCAACGCCGAGAACGAAGCGGTGGCCGAACTGGCCGGCCTGTGCGACGGCCGCGTGATCTTCTACTCCGAGGATCCGGACAACGCCGTGGTGGCAGCGCATCGCACCGCCGGCGAGCGCAACGTCATCGTGCGCGCCGGCAGCATCGTGCTGGCCGACGGCGCCGACGAAGCGGTGCTGCTGCCGCTGGCCGCGCTCAATCCGGCCACCGTCAAATATCCCGCCAGCGTGCTGGCGGCGGTGGCTGCGGCCTGGGCGCTGGGCGTCGAGCCGGAGATCATGGCGGCGGGCCTCCGCACCTTCGACCCGGCGGCCAAGCACGCCCCTCACTAAACGAATCAAGCCTGGCGCGCGGCGCCAGGTTCCGGGCACAGCCCATCAGACAGGATTAACGGTTTATGCAAGTTTCACGCGTACGGGCGCTGCGAGGCCCCAACCTCTGGAGTCACCACACCTCGGTCGAGGTAGTCCTCAACTGCACTCCCGACGAAGAATGCGTGGGCAACCTCGCCGGTTTCGAGACGCGCCTGCGCGCCCGCTTCCCCGCCCTGTCGCCGCTGCAGCCGACCGGCCACGACGACCGCATCCCGATGGCGCACGTGTTCGAACTGGCCGCGCTCGACCTGCAGGCGCAGGCCGGCTGCCCGGTCACCTTCAGCCGCACCACCGCAACCGTCGAACCGGGCGTGTTCCAGGTCGTCGTCGAATACTCGGAAGAAGCAGTCGGCAAGCTGGCCCTGGAACTGGCCGAACAGCTGATCCAGGCCGCGCTGGACGACGCGCCGTTCGACCTGGACGGCGCCCTGGCCCAGCTGCGCGACCTCGATGAAGACCTGCGCCTCGGCCCGTCGACCGGCTCGATCGTGCACGCCGCCGTCGCGCGCAACATCCCGTTCCGCCGCCTGACCGAGGGCAGCCTGGTCGCATTCGGCTGGGGCAGCAAGATGCGCAAGATCCAGGCGGCCGAAATGGACCGCACCGGCGCCATCGCCGAGTCGATCGCGCAGGACAAGGACCTGACCAAGAAGCTGCTCGACGCCGCCGGCGTGCCGGTGCCGCACGGGCGCGTGGCGGTCGATGCCGACGACGCCTGGGCCGCCGCGCTGGAGATCGGCCTGCCGGTCGTGATCAAGCCGAAGGACGGCAACCAGGGCAAGGGCGTGACGGTCAACATTACCACCAAGGAACAGATGACGGCCGGCTTCGCCGCCGCCTCCGAATTCCGCGACGACATCATGGTCGAGCGCTACCTGCCGGGCAACGACTTCCGCCTGCTGGTCGTCGGCGACAAGCTGGTGGCCGCCGCCCGCCGCGATCCGCCGCAGGTGATCGGCGACGGCGTGCTGACCGTGCGCCAGCTGGTCGACCAGGTCAACCTCGACCCGCGCCGCGGCAACGGCCATTCGACCTCGCTGACCAAGATCCGCTTCGACGACATCGCGCTGGCCAGCCTGGCCGCGCAAGGCTATGAAGCCGAGTCGGTGCCGCCGCGCGGACGCCGCGTCATCCTGCGCAACAACGCCAACCTGTCCACCGGCGGCGCCGCCACCGACGTCACCGACGACGTGCATCCGGAAGTGGCCGCGCGCGCGGTCGCCGCCGCGCACATGGTCGGCCTCGACATCTGCGGCGTCGACCTGGTGTGCGACAGCGTGTTGAAACCCATCGAAGAGCAAGGCGGCGGCGTGGTCGAAGTGAACGCCGCGCCGGGCCTGCGCATGCACCTGTCTCCGTCGTTCGGCAAGGGCCGCGCGGTTGGCGAGGCGATCATCTCGTCGATGTTCGCCGACGGCGAGGACGGCCGCATCCCGGTCGTCGCCGTCACGGGCACCAACGGCAAGACCACCACGGTGCGCCTGATCGCCCACCTGCTCACGGCCGGCGGCCTGCGCACCGGCATGACCAACACCGACGGCGTCTACATCGAAGGCCGCGCGATCGACCGCGGCGACTGCAGCGGCCCGCGCAGCGCGCGCAACGTGCTGATGCACCCGGACGTCGACGCCGCCGTGTTCGAGACGGCGCGCGGCGGCCTGCTGCGCGAGGGCCTGGCCTTCGACCGCTGCCAGGTCGCGGTGGTGACCAACATCGGCTCGGGCGACCACCTCGGCCTGAACTACATCACCACGCTGGAAGACCTCGCGGTGCTCAAGCGCGTAATCGTGCAGAACGTCGCCGACGGCGGCATGGCGGTGCTCAACGCGGCCGACCCGATCGTCGTCACCATGGCCGACAACTGCCGCGGCGACGTGACCTTCTTCGCCGCCGATTCGCAGCATCCGGTGATGTCGATGCATCGCGCCAAGGGACGCCGCGTGGTCTACATCGACAACGGCCACCTCGTGGCAGCGCAGGGCAAGACCCAGTACAAAGTGGCGCTGTCCGAAGTGCCGATCACGCGCAACGGCACCGTCGGCTTCCAGGTCGAGAACGTGATGGCGTCGGTCGCCGCGGCGTGGGCCGTGAACATGCCGTGGGAATCGATCTGCGCCGGCCTGAAGTCGTTCGCCGGCGAGACCGACAATGCGCCGGGCCGCTTCAACGTGTTCAGCTACCGCGGCGCCACCGTGATCGCCGACTACGGGCACAATCCGGACGCCATCATCGCGCTGGTGAACGCGGTCGACAGCATGCCGGCCAAGCGCCGCTCGGTGGTCATTTCCGGCGCCGGCGACCGCCGCGACGAGGACATCCGCCAGCAGACCGAGATCCTGGGCAACGCGTTCGACGACGTGCTGCTCTACCAGGACCAGTGCCAGCGCGGACGCGAGGACGGCGAAGTCGTCGCGCTGCTGCGCCAGGGCCTGCAGGGCGCAAAGCGCACCACGCACATCGACGAGATCACCGGCGAGTTCGTGGCGATCGACAAGGCGCTGGCGCGCCTGTCGGAAGGCGACCTGTGCCTGATCCTGATCGACCAGGTCGACGAGGCGCTGGCACATATTGCGAAGCGCGTTGCGGAAGGCTAAACAATCGCGTTTTCGGACTCGCCCAGTACGCTCCCGTGCGGTTAATATTATCTTGCAAGCAGGATTACCGTTCGGGGGCTGCCATGCTGGATTTCACGATCGACTATCTCACGCGCAGCGACGCGGGGCCGGCTGCGTCGGCCCCGGCGGTATTCAAACCGCGCGCAACGACCGACCGCCGCGCTGCTCCAGCCGGCCCTTCCCCTTGCCTTTCGCACCGGCGGCGCCGCAACGACAAGCTGTATCCCGGCACGCCGATGTCATCGACCTGATCGCGTTACCGCGTCGGCCGGCTGGCGCGCCAGGACGCCGCCACGATGCGCTGCACCGGCAGCCGCCCGGCTGACCGGCAGCCGGCCGAATTGTTAATTTGATCCTCCCTGCAAGACGGCGGTTTGCGCTGCATCAAACGTGCGGCCTTTCGCCGTGCTCCTCTGCCATTGCTGCAGAGTTCCTCCGCAATTGGAACGAACCGCGCCGAATGACGCCCAATTCAACCGTATGAACATGCACCGGCGGTGCGGATCTGCGGATGAAACCGCGTGCTGCAAAATTAACCATTTCGGCGCACAATCAGGATTCCGACGAACTTCGAAGGAATTATCATGACCGGCACAATCGACCCTCCCAGCAGGCATTCCGAAGCGTATCTGGAGGCGGCAGCCCGGCTGGAACAACCGCTGGGACAACTGGCGGAAGCGATGGACGAAGTGGAGCGGGTAGGCGCGCAAATCGCCCATTCGACCTACATGGCGCAAGTGGTCGCGGACCGCGCCAAGTACCACCAGCTCCAGGCGCTGACCCAGCCCGAATCGGTCTTCGCCGCCACCCTGGCCGATCGCGACGCCACCGCGCGCCTGATGCAGCTGCTGGCGCCTTCGCTGGTGTTTCCCGCCATGACGCCCATGCAGATCGACTTTTCCGGCGAAGCCTTGCACCACGCCCGCCAGGCGGCCGAGTTGCACAAGGAGAACCTGCGCAAGATGATCACCGCCGAAGTCCGGCGGATCGATGCCCTCGGCGACCCCGCCTAGCATCGCCCTGTCGCGCCCCGCAGGCTTGCGTCACCTGCGCGCGCCGGGCGTTGCGCGGCCTGCCCGGCCGTGGCGCGCTTTGCTTTGCTGATAGAATGGCTGCCCTTTTCCAGCGCGGCCTTTTCCCATGAGCTTCCAGAACCGACAGTGGTTTTACGTCAAACGCCCCGACGCGCGCGTCGGCGATGAGCATTACGAACTGCGCGAGAGCGAACTCGACGGCACGCTGGCGGCCAACGAGGTAATCATCCGCGCGCGCATCATCAGCGTCGATCCCTACATCCGCATCCAGCAGCACGAACGCAACACCTACGACGTGCCGCATCCGCTGGGCATCGTCCAGCGCGCCGGCGCGGTCGGCGAGGTGGTGGCGTCGAACAGTCCGCTGTTCAAGGAAGGCGACTGGGTCTCCGCCTACAGCGGCTGGCAGCTGTACGCCAAGTGCCATCACAGCGAACTGACCAAACTCGACCCGGCCGCCGCGCCGGTATCGACCGCGCTGGGCGTGCTCGGCATGCCCGGCCGCACCGCGTGGTTCGGCCTGACCGAAGCGGGCAAGCCGCGTCCCGGCGACACGCTGGTGGTGTCGGGCGCGGCCGGCGCGGTCGGCTCGCTGGTCGCGCAGTTCGGCAAACGCGCCGGTTGCCGCGTGATCGGCATCGCGGGCGGCGCCGCCAAGTGCGCCTTCCTGACCGACACGCTGAAACTCGACGGCGCGGTCGACTACCGCGCCCATCCGACCGTCGAGGGCCTGCGCGCGGCGATCGAGCAGGCCACCGGCGGCGTGGACATCTACTTCGACAATGTCGGCGGCATGGTCACCGACGCCGTGATCCCGCTGATCAAGCTGCGCGCGCGCATCATCATCTGCGGCGCCATAGCCCAATACGACGGCGGCCTCGATACGCCCGACCTGGCGCCGCGCTTCCTGCAGCACATGCTGTTCAAGCGCGCGACCATCCAGGGCATCCTGGCGCGCGACTTCACCAGCCGCATGGACGAAATGGTCAAGACCGTCGCGCCGTGGGTGAAGAGCGGCGAGATCGTGTCGCAAGAGACTTACGTGGACGGCTTTGACCAGCTGCCGGCCGCGCTCAACAGCCTGTTCGAGGGGAAGAACCTGGGCAAGCTGCTGGTGCGGGTCTAATCAGTTGGGGTCTGGTCCTGCGGACCTGACCCATGTTCCGATTTGGCGCCTCTGTCAGCGCGCGGCCAATTCAAGATGGGGTCAGGTCCGCGGGACCAGACCCCGTGTTCGCCAGGTAATCGATGAAGGCGCGCACCTTCAATGCGAGGTGCCGTCCGGGCAGGTAGACGGCGTGCACCGCGCCGGCGTAGGGCTCGTCGAATTCCCAATCGGGCAGCAGCTGCACCACCCGCCCCGCCGCCAGCGCGGCCCGCGCCGTGAAGTCCGGCAGCAGGCCGATGCCGCCGCGCGCTTCCACCGCCGCCAGGATCGCGCCGCTGTTGTTGATGGTCAGGCGCGACGCCACGCTGACGGCGACTTTCTCTCCGCCCCGACGCAGCGTCCATTGATTTCCGAACGGCCCGTAGTCGAGGTGCATGCACGGACGTTCGCGCAGCGCTGCCGGCGTTGCGGGCGCGCCGTGTTCGGCCAGGTAGCCGGGCGACGCCACCAGCACATAGCGCATGCCGCACAAGGGCCGCGCCGCCAGGCCGGGCGCCAGTTCGCGCGCGATGCGGATCGCGACGTCGGCGCCCTCCTCGATCAGGTCCACCGTGCGGTCGACCAGGGTCAGGCGCACATCGACTTCCGGATACAGCGCAAGGAACGCCGGCAGCTTCGGCGCCAGCCAGACCTGCCCGAACACGACCGGCGCCGTGACGCGGATCACGCCGTTGGGCCGCGCACTGTAGGTGCCGGCCAGCAGATGGATTTCACGCGCCGTGCTCAGCATCCGCGCGCACGCCGCGTGCACCTGCTCGCCCAGTTCAGTGAGCGCGAGCGCGCGCGTGGTCCGGTGCAGCAGGCGTCCGCCCAGGTGCGCCTCGAGCCGCGCCACGTGCCGGCTGACGGCCGAGGTGGTCAGCCCGAGCTGGCGCGCCGCGGCCGAGAACCTGCCGCTGTCGACCACCTGCGCGAATATCGCCATTTCCCGCAACATCTCCATGCACCGCTCCTTTGTTGCACTCAGGTTCACAATCCTTTGCATTTTAAGAGGATTGTTTAACCGTCAGCAAGGGGCGATACTCTGCTCATCGAATCTTTTTTGGAGAATCACATGATCGGGCAACGCAGGCTGGGCACACAGGGACTGAGCGTATCGGCCCTCGGATTGGGATGCATGGGAATGAGCACGGCGTACGGACCGGCCGACCAAGCCGAATCGATCGCGACGATCCACCGCGCGCTGGAACTTGGCGTGACGCTGTTCGACACGGCGGAGCAGTACGGCCCCTTCACCAACGAAACGCTGCTCGGCGCCGCGCTCAAGGGCCGGCGCGGCGAGGCGGTCATCGCGACCAAGTTCGGCTTTCGCATCGAGGATGGCGCGACCACCGGCGTCACCAGCGACCCCGCGCACATCCGCACCGCGGTGGAAGGCTCCCTGCGCCGGCTGGGCACCGACTACATCGACCTGCTCTACCAGCACCGCATCGATCCGCAGGTGCCGATCGAAGAGGTGGTGGGCGTGATGGCCGACCTGGTCCGCGAAGGCAAGGTGCGCTTCCTCGGCCTGTCGGAGGCCGGTGCCGCCAACATCCGGCGCGCGCACGCGGTCCACCCGATCAGCGCCCTGCAAAGCGAGTACTCGCTGTGGGAACGCAACCTCGAAGCCGATATCCTGCCCCTGCTGCGCGAGCTGGGCATCGGCCTGGTGGCGTTCAGCCCCCTCGGCCGCGGCTTCCTGGCCGGCACGGCGCAGCGCGCTGAAACCTATCCGCCGTCCGACTTCCGTCACCTCGACCCGCGCCTGCAAGGCGAGAACTTCGACGCCAACATGCGGGCGGCCCAGCTGGTGCGCGACATCGCCTCCGGAAGGAATCTCACCCCGGGCCAGGTCGCGCTGGCGTGGGCGCTGCACCGGGGCGACGATATCGTGCCCATCCCCGGCACCAAGCGGCGCGGCTATCTCGAGCAAAACGTGGCCGCCGCCGCCGTCGCGCTGGACCAGGCGGAAATGGCGCAGCTGGACCTGGCCATGTCGCAAGTCGCCGGCCCGCGTTACAGCAAGGAGCGCATGGCGATGGTCGACCGCTAGCGGCTTCGGCACGGAACCCATCACAATTGATATTGTCTTACCTGTTGGTCGGTGAGAGTATCGATTGGTCGCTATCGCACATCACGGAGGCTGGTATGGGTAATTCGAACAACAGGGAGCCCGTCGAACCGTCCGCCGGCGTGGGGCGGCCAGGATTCATCAGCGGACAGCAGAGCCAGCAGGGCCTGGGCGCCGGCGGCGCCCGGCAGTTCGACGCCAGCGGCAACCAGGCCATCTCCGGCGCCGCGGCCCCGCTCGCGGCCGCGCCCGGCGGGCCCACCGCGCAGGTCACGCTGGCACAGGCGCAGGAAATGGCGCTGCGCATCACCACCTTCTTCGAAAGCAGCAAGTCGATGAACTTCCAGGCGCTGGCCGACGACTTCGATCGCCAGGGCATGTCCTTCGGCCTGATCCAGTGGAACTTCGGCCAGAATACGCTCGGCCCCCTGCTGAGCAAGATGCTGGCCGCCGACGCCGCGGCCTTCGCCGGCTGCTTCGGCCCCACCACCAATTTCGCGGCGCTCAAATCGGCGCTCGACCGCGGCGACTCAACCGCCCAGTTGGTGTGGACGCGCGAGCTTCAGGGACGCGACAAGCCCGCGTGGCGCGCCGCGTTCCAGGCGGTCGGCTCGGTCGACCGGTTCAACGCCATCCAGCTGGCGGAGGCGGAGGCAAAATTCCATCCACTGACGATGCAGGCGGTACGCCAGTTGCGCGCCATCGCGCCCGCCCTGATGGTCGCGCTGGAGTTTCGCAGCTACGCCGCGCTGTTCGACCTGTGCGTGCAGCAAGGCGGCATCACCAAGGCGCTCGAAGAAATCGGGACACGGGTCAAGAACGAGAAACCGGCCACCCAGTCTGCGCTCCTGAAGATCGCCGTCGTCGAGCGCGCCAGGCTGGGGAATGCCGATTTCCAGTCCGACTGCATCAGCCGCCGCATGGGCATCCTCACCGGCGCCCCGTTCGAATCGACCGAACATGGCGTGACAAAAAAGCGCGCCAATCCGCAGTTGGCGCTGATTGCACAGTTCGGGGCGGCGCAAGTTGCCGGCGTCTGAACACTGCGCCGCGATGCGCGGCCTGCTCCTTGCGGCAGCGGTCGCACTCGCGCTGCCCGCCAGCGGCGCCGGCAAGGTCTCGAAGTTCGACTGCGCCGGCGGCGTGTGCGGCTTCAACGTGCCTGCTGGCGACGTTCGCGAGGCGCCCTGCAAGGGACAGCCGGTGCTGGTGGCCTACAGCGAATCGAGCGGCGCCACGCTGATCCAGTGCGGCGGCGCGGATGGCACGAAAAGCTACCTGTTCGACCGCGGCGCGACCGGCCGCGCCGGACTGGAGCTGGCGGGAACGCGCTTCATCAAGTCCGATTTTCTGGCCGAAGCGGCGGAGAACGGCGTGCCCGACCGCTTCGGCCCGGTGCCCCTGTGCGTCAAGTCCGCGCCGGCGGCCGCGGCGACCGGGGAATTTGTCCTCGTCGCGAAGGCGCCCGCGCCCGAAGCCGACGGCGCCTACTGCTACCGCGTGATCCGCGTCGGCGGCCGCCAGGCACTGGCGCTGCGCGCCGACTCGGGCGAGCCGCCGGCCGCCGCCGCGACGGCGCACAAGAAATGGCGCAAGCTGGCGGCGCGGGTGCTGCGTCACATCCCGCCAGGGAAAACGCCTTAGGCCGCCGGATCCGCCATTGCCGTGCCGGCCGGCCGGCGACCTTCATCGCACTGCGAAAACAGTCGCGCGAATTGCCGCACCGCCCCCTCGATCGCCGGGGCGCCGTACACGCTGCTGATCGCCGCCACCATGTCGGCGCCGCGCGCGACCAGCGGCGCCGCATTCTCGGGCGTCATGCCGCCGATGACCACGGACGGCACCGCGATTTCAGCCCGGGCCCAGTCGACGATTTCGGGCGGCGTGGTGACCGGATACTGCTTGACGCGCGACGGATAGAAGCCGCCGAACGCGACATAGCTTGCCCCGCTCGCGGCAGCCTCGCGCGCCAGCCGCCTGTCGCCGTAGCACGAGGCGCCGATGATCCTGCCGGCGCCGAGCGCGTTGCGCGCCTGCGCCACCGAGGCGTCCGTGCCGCCCACGTGCACCCCGTCGGCGCCGAGCTCCAGGCACAGGTCGATGAAGTCGTTGACGATGAACGGGCGGCCATGATGGCGGCACAGCGCCAGCAGCCGGGCCGCCTGCTCGCGCCGCAGTTCCGGGCTGGCGCTCTTGTGGCGGTACTGGACAAGCGATGCGCCGGCGCGCAGCGCCTTGTCGGTGGCGTCGATCAGCGCGGCGGTGTCGTCCCAGTCGGGAGTGACGAGATAAAGGCCCTTCATGGAGATCCCTGCGAAGAAGTGGATAAGCAGCGCTGCGGAATGCGCTGGCCGGCGGCGATCGAATACGCACTCTCCAGCGCCCGATGGCAGTACGCCTGCGCGGCCGTCAATGCGCTTTCCATGGCGTCACCGCACGCCAGCCGCGCGGCGATGGCCGCAGCCAGCGTGCAGCCGCTGCCGTGAAACTCGCCTGCCAGGCGCGGCCAGCGCCATGCGCGTTCGCCGCCCTCGCCCTGCCATCGGTTGACCACCATTGCGCCGTCGGCGTGGCCGCCCGTCACGAGCAGGTTGACGGCGTCATGCGCCAGGGCGCCCAGGACGCGCGCTTCCGGCAGGTTCGGCACCAGCACCGACGCCAGCGGCAGCAAAGGCGCCAGCGCGTCGATGGACGACAGGTGGTCGCCCGCGCCGCTGGCAAGGACGGGATCGAGCACTACCGGCAGATCCGGATTATCCCGCCTCAGCGAACAGATCACCGCGGCAATTGTGTCGGCATTGGCGCGATTGCCGGGAATGCCTATCTTCACCGCGCCGATCGCGATCTTGCCGGCCAATGCGCGCGCCTGGCGCAGTACGACATCGGCATCGACCGGCAGCACCTCGAACACCCGGTCGTTGTCCTGCACCGTGAGCGCGGTGATGACCGGCAGCGCATGCGCGCCCAGCGCCGCAATCGCCAGGATATCGGCGGCGATGCCGGCGCCCCCGCTGGGATCGGCGCCGGCGAACACCAGCACGGATGGCCGCCTCACGCGAGGCGCCCGGCCATCGGCGACGACGGCGATGCCGCGAAGCGCTTCGGTATGCGCCCGGCCAGCCAGGCCTCGCGGCCCGCCTCGACGGCAAGGCGCATCGCGCGCGCCATGCGCACCGGATCGCGCGCGCCGGCGATGGCCGTGTTCATCAGCACGCCGTCGCAGCCCAGCTCCATCGCAATGGCCGCATCGGACGCCGTGCCCACGCCGGCATCGACCAGCACCGGCACGCTGGACTGCTCGACGATCAACGACAGGTTCCATGGATTAAGGATGCCCATGCCGGAGCCGATCAGGGAGGCCAGCGGCATCACCGCGACGCAGCCGATCTCCTCGAGGATCTTGGCCTGGATCGGATCGTCGCTGCAGTACACCATCACGTCGAAGCCGTCGCGCACCAGCCTCTCGGCCGCCAATAAAGTCTCGGGCATGTGCGGGAACAGCGTCTTCTCGTCGCCCAGCACTTCGAGCTTCACCAGCTTGTGCCCGTCCAGCAGTTCGCGCGCCATCTGCAGCGTGTAGACCGCGTCCTCTGCGTTGTAGCAACCGGCGGTGTTGGGCAGGATCGTGTACTGCGACGGCGGCAGCACGTCGAGCAGGCTGGGCGCCTTCGGGTCCTGGCCGATGTTGACGCGCCGGATCGCCACCGTGACGATTTCGGCGCCGGCGGCGTCGGTCGCTTCGCGCGTCTGCGCAAGGTCGCGGTACTTGCCGCTGCCGACCAGCAGGCGCGAGCGGTACTGCTTGCCGGCGATGGTCAGGCCGGCGTCGTTGTTCGATTCGTTCATCACGTTCTCCTTTGGTTCAGCCGCCGCCGATGGCGCGCACGGCTTCGATCCGGTCGCCCGGCTGCACGCCGCGCTCGCGCCACTGCTGGCGCGGCACCACGTGCCGGTTGACCGCCAGCGCCAGCGCCTGGTTCGACAGCGACAGCGCCTCCACCAGGTCGGCCAGCGTCGCCCCCTGCGCCATTTGATGCGGCGCCCCGTTCAACATAATTTCGGTCATCGCGGCCTCACTGCTTCTGGTAGATCTGTGCGCCGCGCCTGACGAATTCGACGGCCTTCACTTCCATGCCCTGCCTGAGCGCCGCCACCTCGGAAATGCCCATCTTCCCGGCGTAGTCGCGCACTTCCTGGGTGATGTTCATGGAGCAGAAATGCGGGCCGCACATCGAGCAGAAGTGCGCCACCTTGGCCGAATCCTTGGGCAAGGTCTCGTCGTGGAACTCGCGCGCCTTGTCGGGGTCGAGCCCGAGATTGAACTGGTCCTCCCAGCGGAATTCGAAGCGCGCCTTCGACAGCGCGTTGTCGCGGATCTGCGCGCCCGGATGGCCCTTGGCCAGGTCGGCCGCGTGGGCGGCGATCTTGTACGTGATGATGCCGTCCTTGACGTCGGCCTTGTTCGGCAGGCCCAGGTGCTCCTTCGGCGTGACGTAGCACAGCATCGCCGTGCCATACCAGCCGATGGTCGCCGCGCCGATGCCCGACGTGATGTGGTCGTAGCCGGGCGCGATGTCGGTTGTCAGCGGCCCGAGCGTGTAGAACGGCGCCTCGCTGCACTGCTCCAGCTGCAGGTCCATGTTCTCCTTGATCAGGTGCAGCGGCACATGGCCGGGACCTTCGATCATCACCTGCACGTCGTGCTTCCAGGCGATCTGGGTCAGTTCGCCGAGCGTCTTCAGTTCGGCCAGCTGCGCCTCGTCGTTGGCGTCGTAGATCGAGCCGGGACGCAAGCCGTCGCCCAGGCTGAACGACACGTCGTAGGCCTTCATGATTTCGCAGATCTCCTCGAAATGCGTGTACAGGAACGACTCCTGGTGATGCGCCAGGCACCACTTGGCCATGATCGAGCCGCCGCGCGAGACGATGCCGGTCAGGCGTTTCGCCGTCAGCGGCACGTAGCGCAGCAGCACGCCGGCATGGATGGTGAAGTAGTCGACGCCCTGCTCCGCCTGTTCGATCAGCGTGTCGCGGTAGATCTCCCAGGTCAGGTCTTCGGCCTTGCCGTTGACCTTTTCGAGCGCCTGGTAGATCGGCACCGTGCCGATCGGCACCGGGCTGTTGCGGATCACCCACTCGCGCGTCTCGTGGATATGCTTGCCGGTCGAGAGGTCCATCACGTTGTCGCCGCCCCAGCGGATCGCCCAGGTCATCTTTTCGACCTCCTCGCCGATCGACGACGTCACGGCCGAATTGCCGATGTTCGCATTGATCTTGACGAGGAAATTGCGGCCGATGATCATCGGCTCGACTTCGGGATGGTTGATGTTGGCCGGGATGATGGCGCGGCCGCGGGCGATTTCGTCGCGCACGAATTCGGGCGTGATCTCGTCCGGGATGCTGGCGCCGAACGATTGGCCCGGATGCTGGCGTCCCATCAGGTCGGCCAGGCGGCTTCCCATCGGGCCGGAGGCCTGCAGCTGCGCCAGGTATTCCTTGCGGCGCATGTTCTCGCGGATCGCGACGAACTCCATTTCCGGCGTGACGATGCCTTTGCGCGCATAGTGCATTTGCGTGACGTTGGCCCCGGCCCGGGCGCGGCGCGGCTTGCGCTGCAGGTTGAAGCGCATCTGCGCGCTGGCCGCGTCCAGCGAGCGTTCGATGCCGAACGCCGAGGAAGGACCCGGCAGCTCCTCGGTGTCGCCGCGCTCTGCGATCCAAGGCGTACGCGGGCACGGCAGGCCGGAGCGGATGTCGATCTTCACGTCCGGGTCGGTGTACGGACCGGAAGTATCGTAGACGTAGACCGGTGGATTCTTCTCGGCGCCGAACGAGGCGGCGGTGTCGGACTGGCTGATTTCGCGCATCGGCACCCGGATGTCGGGGCGGCTGCCCTCGACGTAGACCTTGCGCGACTTCGGCAACGGACGGATTGCGGCTTCATCCACCGTGGCGGTGGCGGACAAGAATTTCGGATTGGCGTTCATGTGGCTCCTTGCGTAGCTTCTCGATGGTTTGAGCAGGAGCCAGCAAAGGAGTGTAGGGAGACGGCGCGCGGCCGGTGTCACTATGCTTCCCTTCGCTGGCATTATCCAGATCAGGTTCGGAGGGTATTTCTCACCTGCGCATCGCATTTGCGACTTGCAGGACCCCTAGCGTTTGCCGTTGTTCGGCAGCGATGATTCTAAACGCATTCTGGTCGTTTGGACAAGCGAGAAAGCAATTCGAGTAAGCGATGTCCTACGCGGATAGTCGTCGCGCGCCTATTAGCGGGCCGACAACGCCGGTGCAAGATGGTGTTCAGTTTGTTACACAACAAAGGAGATCACATGAGCAGCAAAGTCAGCAGCGGACATAACCACACTCACGCCGAGAGCAAGCAGTCGGGCCAGCAGGCGCCGGGCAATACGCCGCCAGCATCGCGCAGCGGCGCCACCACCGGCGCCAGCAAGCAGTCCGACACGAGCAAGCAGAGCCAGAAAAGCGACAGCGGCAGCAAGCAATCGGCATCGAAGACCGACAAGTCCTGACCATCCGTGGCCTTGTCGACAATGGGGTCAGTTCGCAGGACCAGACCCCAGCAGCAAAAAAGCCGGCGCTTCGCAGCGCCGGCTTTTTCATTTACGCGCGGACTGGGTTAGCAGCAGCCCAGCATGCGCAGGCAGCATTCGACGCTCAGGCAGCAGCCCATGTTCGATGCGGCGGCGGCTGCCGATACCGCCAGCAGCGCAACTGCGGCGCCCACTTTGAAGAATTTTGATTTCATGTTCGTTCCTTGTTATTTGATGTGAGACTGCTCTTGCGATTTTCCCGCTCACGTCAGTCGGGCGGCGTCCATATTTCTTCGACACGCGCCGCGATACGCATCCCTGGCCCCGGTACGGCTGGCGCGCGCATTGCCGAAACCGTCGCCCGGCCCGCGGCGCCGACGGCCGCCGGCGGCAGCGGATCGGCGATGCAGCCCATCGCCACGCATTCGGCGACTGGACAGTGCGCGTCCATGCAGCAGATCCGCACCGACGACGCCATCGCCGCCGCGCTGTGCAGGACGAAGATCAAGGCGATCAGAACGAGGCGGCAATTATGCATGAGCCAATTCTACCCCTGTACGCTGCCGCTTGTCACGACGATCAACCTGCAGAGATTTGTATGAAACTTGCATAAATCGTGCGGTATCATATTTCGCACAGCGCAAGCACGGAGAGACCATGTCGCCTGGACCCGGATGCCACCTGCCGATGCACGCCATTTGCCAGCACGGTGGTTCAGCATGAAGAAGCAGGCGGCCATGGCGCTGACGCTGGTGGTCGCGGCATTCGCCGTGGGCGCGCCGGTCCTGCTGGCGATCCATGAAGCGGAGCGCCAGGGCCGCGCCATCGAAACCGAGCGGGTTCTCGCCTATGCGCGTGATGTCCTGCTGCGCACCGATGCCACGGCCATTCAGGTCGACCGCGGTTTCAAGTTGCTGGCGGCGGCACGCAACGGCCCCCCTTGTTCGGATGCGAATATCGACCTGATGCGCCAGATCGACCTGGCGTCGAGCTATGTGCAGGCTGTCGGCTACGTCAAGGACGGCCGCATTGCCTGCTCCTCGCTAGGTCACGATCGCAAAGGCCTGCCGCTCGGCGCGCCGGACTTCGTGACCGCGAACGGCGTCGCGGTGCGCAAGAACCTGCGTTTTCCCTTCGCACCTCGCGTTTCCTTCATTGCGCTCGAACGACAGAACCACATTGCGATCATCCACAAGGACTTGCCGATCGATACAACCGTCAACGGAAAGGACGTGTCGCTGGCGATATACCTGCTGGGCGATACGGCGCCCATGACGTCGCGTCATTTCGTCGACCCCGGCTGGCTCCGGAAAGTCGAGCCGCACAAGGCGGTCACCTTCGTCGATGGCCAGCGCCTGGTGGCGGTCGTGAAGTCCGACCGCTTCCAGTATGCCGCGGTGGCGGCGATTCCCCTCGGCGATTCCAGCGCCGCCACGCATGACGCAATACAACGGTTGGTGCCCGCCGGCCTGATCGCCGGCCTCGCGCTCGCCGCGGCCGTGTTACTGCTCGCGCGCATCCAGCTGTCGCTGTCGGCGGCGATCAGGGCCGGCCTGAAACGCAACGAACTGTTCCTGCTGTACCAGCCGATCGTCGACCTGCAGACCGGCGCGTGGGTGGGCGTCGAAGCCCTGATCCGCTGGCAGCGGCCGACCGGCGAGATCGTGGATCCGAATATCTTCATTCCGATCGCCGAACAATTCGGATTGATCGAGCAGATCACCGAACGCGTGCTGACGCTCGCCGCACACGATACCGGTGCGTTCCTGCGGCGCCATCCAGGATTTCACGTCGCGGTCAACCTGTCGGCCACCGACCTGCACTCGGCGCGGCTGCCTGCCCGGCTCGATGAATTCCTCTCCCTCACGGCGGCGCAGCCGCGCAACCTCGTCGTCGAGATCACCGAACGCGGCTTGCTCGACGTGGGGCTGGCGCGCGAGGTGCTGCGCAGCCTGCGCGCGAAGGGAGTGCGCGTGGCCATCGACGACTTCGGCACCGGCTATTCCAGCCTGTCGTACCTGCAGACGCTCGAGGTGGACCATCTGAAGATCGACAAGAGCTTCGTCGAGGCCATCGCGACCGAGGCGCCGACGAGCCACGTGGTCCGGCACATCATCAAAATGGCCAAGAGCCTGAAGCTGCAGCTGACCGCCGAAGGCGTCGAGACCGAGGCGCAGGCGCAGTTCCTCCGCCAGCGCGGGGTGGAATATGCGCAGGGATGGCTGTTCGGAAAACCGATGACGTTCGCGCAGATCGAGCGCGAGCTGGCGGCGCGCGCCTGACCACCGGTCACCCGGATTCCGCAAAACGTTTGAGCTTGCCGAGCGCGGTCTCCCACTGCCGCCCGATGATCTCGAGGGTGCGCCTGGCCTCCTCGATGCGCGCCGGCTCGAGCTGCCAGAGCCGCTCGCGGCCCACCTTCACGTCGCGCACCACGCCCGCTTCGGCCAGCACGTGCAGATGCTTGGTCACGCCCTGCCGGCTGATGTCCGTGCCGGCCGTGAGCTGCGCAATCGAGAAAGCGCCGCCGGCGCACAGCAGCGCGATGAGTTTCAGGCGCGTCGGATCGCCCAGCGCGGCAAACACGCGCGCCAGCACTTCATCGTGCGCGCCCTTATGCCCCGACATGGCGAACGATGTTATTCATCTGCGCGTCCCAGCCGCCGCTGTTCATGCGGAAGGCTTCGAGGCGGCGCTCGGGCGGCAGCTTGTCGAAGCCGGATTCGACCACTTTCAGCAGCGTGCCCTGTCCCGGCGCATCGTCCAGGGTGAAGGTCACCAGAGTCGGCTCTTCGCCGGAATAATCGACTGCGGCGTCGACCGCATACGGGTGCCAGCGAAACGACAACAGGTCCTGCGGCTCGACGCGCTCCACGAGAACGTCGAAGTAAATGTGCTCGTAGCCGGGATAGGTGATTTGGCCGCGCGCGCGCTGCCCGGGCGTGAATGCCTGGCCGGCCAGCTTGGCGCCGAACCAGGTGCCGAATTCCTCCGCGTTGGCGAGGGCCCGCCAGACGCGTTCGCGCGGGGCGTTGATGACGATGCTGCGTTCGATGCGGTCGGTATCCGAATGGGTGTTCATACTCGCTCCTCTGGATGACTTGACGCAACCGAATGGTTGCATGAAGAAGTATAGGAGCCGATCCCCAGAAAAGCAACCCAATGGTTGCATGATGCCGGCGTCGCCGACCAAGATGGGGTCAGGTCCGCAGGACCAGACCCCATTTATTAGGCACACGCCGTCGGGCATGGGGATTTGCTTCGGCCTGTGTGGCGAAAGCGGTAAAATGGCGGATCGTCGCAGGCGCCGCCGCCGCATCATCCCCATGAAGAATAAATGACCACCGTTCCGACCGAAATCAACGCAGCCGCCATCAAGAACAGCGCGGGCGAAAAACATACGCCCATGATGCAGCAGTACTTACTCCTATGAAGGCCGCGCAGAAATTCAAAAAATTACGCCAAAAACTACGCCAAAAATGCTAGTTGAGACGGCTAGCTGCCCTTCGGATCGCCTGCTTAAACGAAACTACGATCACTTCGATTTATACGATTTATACGATTTATCTCGCATCATCATAAATCGTTTCCACCATTCCACCGCCTTGCCCCCCGGCCTGCTACCGGGCATCGGACGCATACGATTTATACTGTTGACGCGCTTTGTAGTTCGATTCGATTGCAGGAGCGTATTACCGATAAATATGTCTCGAATGGACTACCGGCAGCGCGGCAACATCCTTTCAGCGTGTAGCTCAGCGCTATGAACGGTCGACCGCGCAATCCTTCGCGGCTTGCCAAATCAGACCGTGAAATATGAAACGCCGGCGATAATTTTACATCGACCGGTGGAATTTTCATTGCAAAAGCGGTCGATCGAGCGGCCGCATTGGTCGGTTGCTAGTGGCCCATGGCGATCCGGACTAAAGCCACCTCGCAATGTCCGGCGCGCTCTGATTGATCAGCGCAGGCGCATTCGAAGATGGTCAGCGACGCGGAGCGCGTTGGCGATAATGGTGAGCGAGGGATTCACCGCCCTGCATGAAACGAAGAAACTGGCGTCAACCACGTACAAATTATCGAGGTCATGCACTTTGCAATTGACGTCCAGCGCGGAGGTAGCCGGATCGTTGCCGAACCGGATAGTCCCATTCTGATGCGCTGTCCCGCCAATCGGAATGTCCTTCCCCAGATACAGGTTGCGCGGCAGCAGATGCGGATGACAATCCATGGCGTCGAGCATCTGGTGCAGCTTGTCGCGCAGGCGGTGGTGTCCTTCCAGGTTGTTCGGCACCAGGTTTAGCACGATGGCGCCGTCGGCATCGTGCGTTACCCGGTTGTCCGGATCGGGCAGGTCTTCCGAAATCAGCCAGAAATCGAGCGCGTGACCAGCCAGGCTGGCCAGCGCCAACTCCGGATGAAACGGTAGCTACCCCGGCAGTTCGGCGGCAATCGTATCGCCGTGCGATTTGCCCAGCATCTGGATATGACCGAGCGGGAACTGCCAACGCGACAAGCGCCGCAAACAGCAATCGACCGCTGACGTGGCGCCCCCGCTGTCGCGCCACGATGCCGGCCGCCGCTGCCGGCGTCAGGGCGGCTGCACGATGTCTGGTGAGGATATCCATCAGGTGTCCGGGTGCGCTCATCAATACGATGTTACCTTCGTAAAAGGCAGATTTGAGCCCTGGCGAAGTCCCTGCCCGGGATGTAATCGATTGGTAATGAATTGCGGCGCGCCGTTGCGCCTGGCCGAAGATTTGCGGCGTCAAGGCGCAAACTGTGGCGTGGTCCATTCATGAGTTGGTAAGGAAAGATCGGCAAAAACCGCCGTGGGGCCCGGTCGCGCCATCCGCATAAGCGGGAAGAACCCAGAAATGAGAAAGCGGTGAAGAAGGGATAGACTTATTGTGCGACCAACTTTTCTTAACCTGACCCACCGCTTTCATGACGAATCATAATCTTGACCTCCCGTTCTAGGAAGGTCATTGCATCTCCAATTTCGAACGCAAGGATAACTGCATCTGGATCACTCTGGGTGTCTAGCAAAATCGTGGCGATTCAGCTTCAGCTCGCTTTTCCAATTCTTGAATTTACGCTTTTAATTCAGCATAAGTAGGCATCTACTGTCCCCACCCCATAAAAATCACCAAAATTTAGCACACAAAAACCACATTAGAATTACGTTCCCTACTTGAACTCTACAGTGCCAACACACCCGTAAGCGCCTTTCGATTTTTTAGACAAAAGCGCCTCAAGCCTCGCACGGTATAAGTCGAATACTCTATTATATTCGTTCCAAAATTCAGGAGTTACCGCTCTTTCCCAAGTCTGTCGTTCTTGGGAAGTGCTGCACGGATACCTGGCCCAGGAATTCACTCCAGTCTCAAGAGTTTCTAGGACACGAACAGTTCTCTTGGGTTGAGGGATTTTTTTACATTCCTTCTGCAACCTGCTAAGGCTATGACCATTTAGAAGCTTCTTTGACAGCTTTCCGCCCTCGATGAAATGCGGATTTTCGTAGATGAGAAACGCCTTTATGAGATTTTCCATCGCGAAAGCTGCCAATAAAAAAACGGGCCTATTACTGCTTCTACGTGTAACGCGCTCGCAGCCCGAGGTAAAACTAACCAGCCCTTGAGGTGTATTGTGAAGGATATGCGCATTTTCATGCATGAGTTTCGCTACCTCGTACCAGTTCAACGGTGACGCAGACGATGCAAATTCTCGGTTAGCAGCAGTGTCCATTCGGCTAGCCCCTCGACCCTAACAATATTAAAGATTATTAACCCAAAGGCCTTTTGGTTTAGCGCCTGTCATCTGGCCAAAGGCCCAAATACTTCTCGTGGGTCACTCATGTGCACATGACCATCATTCGCTCGAAGTGATGCTTGTCGGACCACTTTAGCAAATCTAGCACGTCGCGCAAAACAGATGGCGCCTCTGAAAGCAACGATTCGCTTTCGTGGTCCCCAGCCATGTTGGGAGCATGGGAATATGTATCCAAGAAGCGGGAAATGCGCGTCGTTTTCGGACCGTCGTATTTCAGCTCGTCCAGGCGTTGAATCATAGATTGACGCCCGGGGACTTTGAACGCCAGAAAAGACTCAACCAAACGCCTGGCAAGGTTCGGCAGTTCGTAATAGTCCTGCATCGGTACGTTATTTGGAAGAGAGCTCGCGTCGACCACTCGTCGGAAGAGATAGTGATATTCCGACTCAAAATTCTTCAACAGTGGGTCCATCTCTTGAATCGACGAGCTACGTATTCCATCTCGAGTGATGGCTCGCAACATGAAAAATCTCGATTCCTTCTTGGGTAGGTGCTGCAGCCAATTCTTGACCAAGCGGAGAAAGGTGAAGTTGTGCGTCAGGACAAAGAGCTGGCCCGCGTCGACAAGCTTACGCTTCATAAACCCGAAGGCACTGTATATCGCATTGGAGTCGAGGCTTGAGATTGGGTCATCAACGACGACGATACCGTTGGCTAAGTCAAATGACCGGTCATCAAGTGATTTCAGAAAATAGAGGAACGCAATCGCGGTACGCTCCCCCTCGCTCAAATGGGTAGCCAAACCGCCGCGTCGCATAATTCGGTAGCCGGTTTCCTCTGCTAAAACCTGTATGTCGTCATGCCCAAGGTATGCTACAAGGTCACTGTTGAGTTCATCAGCAGACCGCCGATGCTCCAAAATTTTCGCTTCAAGCCGTCGAGCTTCTTCCTCTGCTGTTGCTTTCTCTCCAATAGCGTCGGTAGCTTTCGACTTAGCATCCTCAAGCTCGGACTGCTTTTGCTGCCACTCGACAAGAACCCCACCGAGCTCGTTTCCGAGCAAACGTTCGCGAGCCTTGATAACTTCTTCGGCGAACGAATCTGTCTTCTCGTTATGTTTCTCGATAACATCTTTTAGACTCTGAAGTGCTGACCTTCCAACGAAAGCACCGATAATTGCAGGGCCGCCTGTACCAAGTACCTCGAAGAACCGCCGCAACATGGACTTGTTCGTACCTGGCACGCCATCACCACCGAGAATCACGTCCTCAAGGTCAAGCCTCTCGAAAACGTGCTCTTGCTTGAAGCGAATTGCTGAGGCAAGGGCGGTGAGGGTATTTCTGACGTTATTCATGTGCAAATTGAGTTGGACTAATGCTTTCGTGTACTCCTCTTGAAGGTCTGGGTACAGTTCCGTCGCTTTCGGCAAAGTCGACAATGACGCCGACTGGGCTGCGCTCTCAACCCGTACCGTCAATGCTTTCAATGATTCAGTAAAAAGACGGAACTCGTCATTGAAGTGAGCTTCCAGTTGGCGCAAACGCCCCGACGCCATCGGGTGTTGGCAAAATTGGCAGATAGCTGAGTCACCTTCGTGCATATGAAGAGCCAGACCTGTTTGAATCCAAGTCGCTAACGGTGGATTTGATGCAAGGCTGTCGATGACTTGCGAAACAACGGTCTGTTGAAGCGCGTTCTGTACGTCGGTATAGAGACTACTGACATCTGGGAAGCTAACGTCGCGAACACGTACGTGAGGCAAGGGCTTGGCTCCCTTTAGTTCCATGTCCCTCGCGTATTCTTCATTCGAGAGTTGAGGTTTGGGTTCTCGATGGTATATGGCAATATCTCTGCGAAGATCAGCAGCGTTGTAATTGTTGAATTTTCCGCCCTGCGCAACCAGGAGATTCTTAATCGTTCGAGCTGTGGCTGCGGCGAAATCTTCGAGAGACTTTGCTGCACGTCGTTCTTGTTCATTTGTCTCCTGTACTTGCCTGGTAAGCTCTGGAAATTTGGCCTTCAGAGTATTGAGCTGCCCCTGCTTTTCTGCGCTGCCTTCGCCGAATATGTATACAGGCGCTAACTGAGAATTGGCACCTCCAGAACTTTCGAAAACGCTGTTAGCGACGGTCGCGTGATTGAATACACGAACCTTTGGCCGTGCGTTTGCTGTAGACAACGCACTCCCAGAAACCGAGTTTCCCCCAAAGATGAAGTCTATCTGTGCGTCTGATATATCGGCATGAGCCTGAAGCGCCTTAAACAAGTTAGAAAGCGTGGTTTTACCGCTCCCATTCCAACCGTAAAGGAGATTGTAGCGTTCAAACCCATCTAGGTCCCGAGGCCAGGAAAAATCTTTGAATATTCTATAGCCATGAATCTTATCGAAACGCTCGAACCGCATCTTTCTCTCCTCTGACGCCTCTTTGGTATTGGTACGACCCGTTTTAGTCGGGCCTGTACGGCGGTCGCGCGGTGCCTATCCAACGCGAACGACGCATCCTCGAGTCCGATGTAAAGCCGGGGGTACTTCTTTCTGTATGGACCTGACCAGCCATTGTAGTACTCTACTACAATGCAAATTGAACTATTACGCACCTTTGGGGTATATACGGAACCTCAGCTCGAGGAGGATGAGGTCGACTGGCACGAGTATTTTGGCTCGAACCGGAACCGTCTGACGTGGGAGGACCTTCATCAAAAGCGCTTAACGGTGGTTCTCGGTGAAGCTGGTATCGGAAAAACGGTCGAATTCCAGCTGGAAGCAAAGCGACTCATGGCTGCCGGCCGGCCCGCATTCTTGCTGCCATTGAACATCCTCAGGACAAGGGATGATTGGCAGTTGGCACTAGGTGATACGCTGCCGGCTTTCACGGCCTGGCAGACAAGCACTGAGGAGGCCTTTTTCTTCTTGGACGCCGTCGATGAGGCTAGGCTGCAATCCCATGCAGACTTCACCCGTGCGGTCTGGATAGTTCGAGATGCACTAGCGCCCCACATGGCGCGCGTCCGACTTGCAATTTCGTCACGCGTGACTGACTGGACGGTGCCGGAGGTAAGCGGAGCGCTTACGACGCAACTCTTACAACCGATAAATCAAGCTCTGGCTCAAGCAAGCGCATGCATACCACCCGCAGACGAACAAAAAACCACTGCTGAACCCCAGAATGAGAGTGCAGAAGAGTTGTTTGTCACAACACTCGACGCTCTGTCACGCGAAGAAGCACAGCGCTGCGCCCGACACTTTGGTTTACAAGACGATGCGCCCTTCTGGGCCGCAGTGGATGACGGGGACTACGAATTTATGGCGAGTCGGCCTCTCGACTTGCGCTGGATGGTCGAACTGTGGAATCAGCGAAGGGTTCTCGGAACTTACACTCAGCTCATAGACGCGAACATAGCAGCAAGGCTTAGCGAATTCAATCCACACTACCAGCAGGCTCGAAAGGCGCTAGCTGAGGTGCAGCTACGCGATGGAGCCGCTGAACTGGCTGCCGCAGCAGAATTTGGCGCATTTCCCTTTATAGCCCTGCGACAGACTAATCCTGCCGAGACGCGCATTCTTGACGCGTTTGAGGTGCTTCGTGGCTGGAAGCCTGCCGACGTCCATCTGTTGCTAGCTACTGCAATATTCGACGAAGCCAGCTTCGACCGAGTTAAGTTCCACCACCGCTCCGTTCGAGAGTACCTAGCCGCGCGATGGGTGGATGCCAGGCTGGCCCAAGGCGTCCCATTGGGCCGGCTTGAACCACTTTTTGCTGGTCGGCCAAATGGCGAGCTAACACTTATCTCCTCACGACGTCCGGTGTTGGCCTGGTTAGCGGCCATTAATGTGCGTGCACGCGCATGGGTGGTCTCCAAGTTCCCCGAAATATTGCTGCATAATGGCGACCCGCAGTCTTGGGACCAACGTTCCGCAGACCTTGCTTTCAATGCAATTATTGCGGGAACGAAAACAAGCCCTCGAGTCAGCGGGTGGTTTAAGAGCGCTAGCGAATACTTACGGGTCAGTCGCGCTCTCAGTCCAGGTCAAATTGCGGCAGTCTTATGTGACGACGGTGCTTCGGTTCAGGCGAGGTCCATTGCATATCGTTTGGCTCAGCATGGAAAACTCGAAGACTGCGCCGCCCCAGCCTTTGCAATTTACCGGGATACGACACGCCCAGAGTGGGAGCGCGCGGCGGCGTTGGCCATTCTGGAAGTGGCAGGCACGTCGGCGCATCGTGACCAAGTGCTTGCCGACATTGAGTCCGGCGCGTTTAAGAGTAACCGACTCATCGCCCACGCTCTCGTCTGCATTAACTGGTCAGAATTCACGCCAGCCAGATTGGCAGCAATCTTCGGCCGCACGCAGAGCGAAGGAGATTTCGGCTCTGGGCCGATGGCCGATGCGGTGAAGAGGGACATGCTCCCGAAAACCACCCTGTCGAACGCGACTCTTATACTTACAGCTATTCTTGAGAGCCTCCCGCATCCAGCCGAGGGCAAACCATTTGCACGGTTTCCTGTCGAGAACCAACCCGAACGCGCATGGCTTCTGGACGTTCTACCTGACTGCTTCGAGCGAGTTCTCGACTTGGCGAAGGAAACCGACATTCTGTCGCTACCGCCCCTTGTGGAAGCGGCTGAGCGAATTGAAGCGATGCGTGATAGCGGATTTACTGACCGCGATGAATTCAAACGCCTGCATGAAGCCATCAAAGCGCGACCTGCCCTTCGCTGGAACATCGCGCTTGCAATTTCTCGCTCCGAAGACATTCGCTTCTCAACGAACCGCCTTGTCTGGACCAACTCATGTATCGTTACCTTTGACGTTGAAGACTTGCCCGAACTGACGCACCGTGCGCAGGAAATGCCCATCCCTTTAGAAGAACAAGAAGTCTGGTTCCAAGTTGGCACTGAAGTGGCGTTCAGATTAGGGACGGGACGAGAACGCGTATTGGCGTTACGCGCCCTGTGTGGACCTATGAAAGGACCGCGTTTAGCCACGGTGCTACACAGGTATAAGCAGTGGCAGACGGGAGTACGCACTCGACGAGGATGGGAGCTTCAACAACGAACCAAGAAGGCAATGCAGGAAGTCGACCTTGCTCACCTCAAGGCGAACCTTCTTTCTAAGAGTGCCGGCATCACAGACGGGTCTGATTTCGGAAGTCTGCAACACCTCCTGTCTTTCGCCTATCGGAGCTCAAGTTCGAGCGATGGTGATGGGGTCGACCTTGATGTTCTCGTCTCACGATTCGGGCGTGAAGTCGCAGCGGCCTTTAGCGCCGGTCTGAAGGCCTACTGGAAGAAAGCCAGTCCACCAAATCCCTCAAACTATCCCAATGGTAGCGTACCGTGGGGGGCTCTCGCTGCACTCGCGGGAGCAACCCTATCCGCGAGCGAGGGAATAGATTTCTCAGGCCTTCCGACGGCAGAAGTGGAGGCCGCTGCCCAGATTGCCGTGTGGTCGCTTCCCGGACCGCCAAGCTGGCTCGAATCCCTTCATAAGGCTCGACCTGTAGAAGTCGAAGCTGCGCTGAACCCCTGGGTATTAAAGGAGGCCAAAGACTCGGTGCCTGGCAACGGAGTACGGGGTGCGTTCGCTATGGCAATGCGTTGTCCACCATCCATTCGGCGTGGTCTTCTCGCTGGAACAACTCCGCTCGTCCTTAGCGGAGCCGTGAAAAACAAAGATGTTTTGAAGAAACTGGTTCCCGCACTCTACGAAGACGGTCTCATGTCACCAGCGGACTTCGACTCAGTATGCCAAATTGAGCTTGACTCTATAAAGACCGAGTCCGGTAGAGTTCAAGACTTGTCATGGCTGCAGCTCTGGGCAACCGCTAGGCCGCACATCGCTTGGAATTGGTTCAAGCAACATCTCTCTAGATTGGATAGCGAAAAGGACCTTCAGGTCGCCAATTTTGCGGCTGCCATGGCCGGTCTGCAATGGGCTCAACAACCGTGGAATTCAGCCACAATTGACTTGCTGCTCGAAGTCTCGGAGGTACTACGTCTGCATAGCTCGATTGTTACAAACGAGGACGATGAGGACGCTGCGTTTTTTGGCCCGCCAACAAAGCAGATGTTCTACGCCATTGCAAAAGAATTTATAAATATGCGAGGAGCGCCTGGGCACAACGCTCTTCTTAAGTTAATAGCTGGGGAGTCTGGTACCGAGCGTCGGTGGGACCTTGTTGGCTTTTTAGCTCAACACGCTGAGCTTGATGCCGCTGCAGGACAACAGTGGGATATTGAACGGCTGCGCAACATTCATTCAGCCTTTGATTCCGAACCGCGAAACGAGGCGCAACTCTACGACCAGGTACTAGCACGCTTGGAAGAAGTTCGAACCTCAATTGAAGAGGGACCATTCAGCGAGCGAAAACTCTTTGTGCCCGGGATGCTCGAGAAATATCTTCAGCTCTGGCTTGCCGCCAAATTCCAAGACACTCAAAACCTTCGTTTTAGCATTCATCGGGAGGAAGAAGTGGATGACGATAAGCGCACTGACATTCAGTTGGCCTGCGCGACGGCAAAAGTGTGCGTGGAAATCAAGCCGCTCGACAGAACTCGTCCGTACTCAGCGTCGTCCCTAGTAGAAGACACACTGAAGCGACAATTGGTGGGTCAGTACCTCAAGGGACGTAACAGTACGAGGGGAATATTGGTGTTGATGCAGCTTGACGATAAACGATGGGCGCTCCCGAGCGGAACGGGTCGCAGCTTCACCGAGTTAGTTGAATTCTTGCAGAACGCCGCAAACCAGATAAAGCTCATTTCACCAACTGTTGCAGAACTCCATGTTTTCGGAATTCGCTGCTTTAATTAACCCATCCTGAAATACGCGTGAAAGACGGCTCGAACACCTATGCGCTTGCCGGGATTGCCCGGTGGCTAAGGCAGACAAATCACAAATCGCGCTACGGCGCGTGTGACTTCTCGGCGTTCGAGACCCCGTGATAGGTCACGGTCGTCGGAACGCTAGCGGGAGCAGCTCGGCGCGCTCAGCCTATAGACCGTCGTACCCGCGCAGGCGGGTACCTATACTGAGCGCGCCGTCGAGGTGGGCTACTTGGCGTGCACGACCGTCGGCCCTTGGTACTCACCCCCGAGGACGCAGCATTGTGGTTACATGCGGAACTGCCATCGGAGCAAGCGGAATTTTTGCTGCGCTCCATGGCGCTGGGTCCCGAATTTTTCAGCTGCTATAAGGTAGATCGATCAATGGGGAACGTGCGAAACCAAGGGGCGCACGTCGCGCAGCGGATCGATTGAAAGTTCCGGCGCTGAAACTACGAAATAGCTATAGCAGCCCCGCATCGCCCTGTCTTACGCGGCTGAACCCCGCTTCCGACGGCCGCTTCAGGACAGCGCAGCGTGGAGTGGGATAACACGGGCTTATTTCTCGAAGAATCGTTCTCGGCGTTAGAAAGGAATTCGCGAACCCGGCGCAAGATTGATCGAGCTGAGTCAATAGAACGGCGAAAGTGGAGCGCAGGCTAGCACGCGCTATACTGTATGCATGTACAGTCACCTCAAGCGGTTGCGCGACTTCGGAAAGCGTAAGGCGGATCGAGATATCTCGTTAGAATCGGGCATCGTCGGGCACATCAGCAAATTTCGGCAAGGTAATGAAGTAGTCGCGGCTGCCTACGCTGCGGGCGGCGCTGGGCAGCCTGGCACCATCTTGCCCCTGCTGTATCGGGCGCGGCTTGTAACGATGCAAGGCAACGGAATGCTGATTCAAGGATGGGAGCGGCCCCTTGGGTGCGAACAGGTCGACACGGACAAGAATAAGCAGGAGTGGTCTGTCAAGCTCTTCGCCGACGCACCGCCCGTCCCGCCTCCGTCCGAGCGCCTGGGTTAGTTCCACCTGCAAGGGGTCAAGACCTCGTCCCTTGGCGCTGCGGGCTAGGCAACTCAACGGCTGGGATGCCCCCTGGTTCAAAATCTGCGGACGAGGTGGCCTTCGGTGCACGGCATGCTGCGAAATATTGCCGATTGATCTTTTTTTGTTCGCCCTCATACTGCCCTGCGCGACGGCTGCCTATTTCCATTCCGACCTGTACCACGCTGCTTGCCGGGCGCGACCGGTGCCGCCAACCCGTAGTCCTTGTGCACCACGCCGCGCGGCGAGTCAGCATTGACCATCGCCGGACGCACCCACACCACCTTGCGCTCGAGCTGTCGAAGATGGCCCCGGCGCAGGTGCATGCGCGGGCTGACGTGGTGGCCCGTGTATCCGTCGCGCCCCGGCTTTCCAGCATCGTCTGAAATCTGCAGTACCTTGTACGAGAAGAATGGTTGCTTACCCTTTTCCACGCGCTTTTTGTTGAGGACCTCCGGCCGCGCGACGTCAGCTGCCGTCACGTTCGCGCAGTTAATCACACTGCATGCCTGAATCAGCATGAGCATCTCGTCGTGCGCATCGAGCATGATCTGTGCATTCGCCTTCGCGCGGCTGCCATACGCGACAAGCGTCGCCTCGAAGACTTCTGGCAGAATCGGAAAGGGCTCCGCGGCAATTTGCATGGATTTGGCGTGCGCGTGACCTGCGGCGATCTTTGCGTCCAGCGCGATGCGGCTCGCGGGCAAGGTCTCGACCGGGTTCAGCTGGGCGAGTTCATTCTCGTAGGGGATAAACGCCCCGCCTAGTGCGACGGTCCATCGCTTCTGCACCGGGCCCCAATAGATCGGCACCACGAACGTGCCGCCGCCTTCAAATGCATCGAAAAAGGTGTTCAAACCAGGCAGCGGTTCGAACTGCCGGTGATCCCAGCACAAAGCGATCCGTTTGGTCGCCGGCGCTTGTTCGAATTCTCCAAGGTATGCCGGACAGTCTTCCTCCTTGAACCAGGGCGCCTCGAACGCCACACACGGATAGGGAAGCCGCATCAGATCCAGATGCGCCTGTCGCAGCGCATCCGTCTCGACCAGGTTGCAGCAGTTCGGCAAGATGAATTTCACACAGGAGCGCAACATCACAATCAGACGGTGCAGTACCCGAGCGGTGTGCGGCGCGATCTGCGTCAGCGCGGCGGCAGTCTCACGCAAATCGTCAATCGCGTGCGCGCAGTAGTTCAGCGCTTGAACTTGGTCGTGTTTCATGCAAACCTCCGGAGATATCGACACTTCGCTCGCTAACGCTGCCGCCCTTTTGCTTTGTTAGGCGCACGCTGCTCAGCGCCCGGCTTGGCCACCTGCTTTGCTTCGTGAGGCGACTGCGACGCGGCGTGCGGGTGCGCAACGCGATGCGGCGCGCTCTTCTCCCGTCCGGAAACCGGAACTCCCAGCGCGCCGCCGAACTCGGGCTGGTCGTGCGAGCGTGCCCCCAGATGGGCGGACGGCTGGGGCGCGCGCTTCTGCCGCTCGGCTCTGCCGGCGGCCTCGATCCTCCTCGCTTGCTCCCGGCGTGGGTCCGCCGGGCCTCTCGGGCCGGCATCCGGCCGCATCAAATCCGGTCCCACGCCTTCGGCCTTGGGTGGCACCCCTACCTTTCTCTTCCCGTCGGTCTTGTGGTTAAGCGCGCGATTCACCAAGTATCCGCCCGCAATCCCGGTAAGCAGGTGAATCGTCCCGTGACGGAGCGCCGCTGCCGTCGACAAGCGTCCTGCCATATAGGGATGCTCCTTATCGACGCCAGTTTTCTTCTTTTGTTCTACGCCCTGTTCGGCGTCCTTCTTCGGTTGAGCGGCGTTCTTTTTTCCAGGTTCTGACGGGACGGCGCCTGCCGGGACGGGTCGGGCTCGATGTTTCGCACCGTCCCTGTGTTCCAGTCCCGCCGTGCGCTTTGAGGGAGTCGCCCTCTTTTCCTGGGCATTCGCGGTCGAAACAGATTTCGAATTGGATTTCGCCAAGGCCGGGGCCAGGCCAGTATCGGCGCCGCCCCCAAGACGCGTGTCTGCTGCGTGACGGGCCTTCGGTGCTTGCTGCACGGCGTCCCGAACGACGGGCGGGGACGTGCCGGTCCGGCCTGATGGTGGGAGGGTAGAGGTCGATTTCATGATGAGTCTTCCAGGTCAGATGTCCTCGGCACCCGGCCGAACGGTCTTACTCGAATTGCTATCGCTGGCTGCGCCCACATCGGTCAGGTTCCAGGCGGACTCGCGTGCGAACGAACCGGCGTCTGTACAACACTCGCGTCAGGTCAGCAACGACAGCCGGTACATCGGGTCGTAATAAATCGATGGCACGAACCGTCTGCCGGTAGCACGGTCGAATTTCAGCTGCACGACCACGTTGACCGTCATGTACAACATGTTCTGGATCGTCGCCAAATCAATCCCCTGCCCAGTCGGCGAAGACTTGATCAGCAGCGCCAGCCGCACGTAGGCGTCGCGCGTCGTGTTCGCGTGCGTGGTCGTCAGGCCGCCGGGGTGGCCGGAACTGAGCACGCCGGCAAGGTAAAACATCGCCTCGGCGCCACGCAGCTCGGCCAGGATCACCCGGGTCGGCGTTTTGCGCATGCACGAATGCACGACATCCTCGGCACCTGCCCCCTCCCCATCAGTCGCCTTCCGGTAAAAAAGGGCGTTGCTGTTCGGATGATTATTGAGTGGCATTTCGGGCGTATCCTCGACCGTGATCAGACGGTCTGCCGGATCGATCAGTTCGATGAGCGAGCGGATGTAAGAAGTCTTCCCACAGCCCGTTGCGCCCGACACCACGATGTTCTGATACAGCCCGATTGCGCGCTCGACGAAGGACGCCCACTGCCCCCCACAAGCCAGTTCCCACAGTGTCCGTTCATCGTCGCTGATATGCTGCGCATAAAACGCGCGCCGGTCTGCACTTAGGTTCAAGGCAAAATCGTGCCTGGTATTGGCGTAGTAGGCCTCCGCCACTAGGCTGCCATGGGGGAAAGCGCCCCCGGCATGCTTGCGAACGTTTAAGTAAATGGTACTTTCCGGCGCGGTCGGCGGGTGCGTCATTTCGATCCGCTCGCCGCTCGGCAAATGGGCTGACAGACTGGTGTGCGTCCGATCGAACGGTTTGCTGACGTAGTTGGCCAGGTTAGCGCCGATCGCGTCCAGAACGCCGTAGTCGAGTTCAGCCACCACCACCCGCACCCACAGGCCGCGCTTCCACAGCCAGACCTCGCCGGGACGGTTCACCGCGATTTCCTGGACGTCGGGGTCAGCCAGAAACGGCGCGAGCAAACGCAGGCGGTGGTTCATCGCTGCGAGCGATTCCTTCGTCTGCCTGGGCGTCAATGCGCTCATCGCTGCCCCACCGTCTCGAGTGCATAGACGCCGGAGAAGTCCAGATCGCGCGCCGCCGTAATTCCCACCCGCGCGCCATGCGGCATCGACATCGACGGCATGATGTCGCCATTCTGCTTCAGAATTTCGCCGGCCGCGGTGACGCCCGTGGCCTGGGTGTTGCCAAGGTTGATCTGGGTATTGCCACCGCTGCCGCGCGCGGTACTGACGGCGATACCATCCTGCAGCACCGAGAACATCAGCGCGCCGCCGTAGCGGTCCCAAAACTTCGCATCCACCTTGCCCGCCAAGCCAGCGCGTCCCAGCGGATCGGTGCCCGGCGAAACGAGGTTGACCACGACCCCGGTCGGCGTGACGGCGCGCGTCCACAAAACGAAGATCGCCGTGACGCCGCGCGCCACGGCGCGGGTATACTCGCCGTCGACCTTGGTGCCGCGCTCCAGCAATACCACCTTGCCGTCCATCGAATACACCGGGTAATCGGTAAGACAGCTTGTGAAACCCATTTGGTCGGTCTGGATGGCAGTATCCAGACTGCAGGTGATGCTGGTTCCCTTGAGCAGGGTCATGTGCTGGTGGCCGATGCGCGCAGCCGATGCCGGCGGCGTTGTTGTCCCCACCAGCAAACCGGAAAGACCGGTCTGGCCGGACAGGTCGGCTCCCGCCGCCGGCGCAACGGGTCTGTCCGACATCGGCACTGCGGGGGCATTTGCCGCGGCCGCCGCGTCCGGCGCCGCTGCATCAACGCTGCCGAAGCCGCCGGATAAGCGCCGCGCGATCGCAGCCTGCCGTTCTGGGTTGACCGGGGCCGAGGCATGCGCGCCGCCCCCCGCATCGCCTTGAAGCGGCACCTGTCCTTGCGCCATCGCGGACTCCGGCGGCATCCCAGGCGGCAGGTTGGGTGGGCTTTGCGCAAGGCCGACCTGGGGGCTGGCGGGCGGCGCAACTGGCGTCAAATCCAGCGGCACATGCAGCGTGGGGGCCGCGGACGGCGTGGCGCTGCTTGTCGCCGGCAGCACGGGGCCGTTCGACCGGACGACTTTGAAATATAAGCCCCCGAGCAGGACCGCCGATCCGGCGACGGCAGTGAAGACGCCGATCATTTTCTGGCCGGGAGTCGCGCCGACCGCAGCTGCCTCTTGTAAGCCATTGCGATCGTGCTCCGAGACCGGTGGCCTGCGCTTGTTAAGGAACATCTGGTTCTCCCTTCACCTTGCGCTGCACCGCCTGCGACGAGGTATAAGTTGCGCTAGCCCCGCTTGTACGGAAGTTGCCATTGATCAGGCAGGCGGCGACCTGGTCGCGCCTGAATACGAGTCGGCGAGCAGTCCGATGCACGATCAAGACATCTCTCTCGACATGGAAATTGACCCGAGATTCCTTGCCGTCTTCGTCCACGGCAAAAACAACCGGCATGGGATTGTTCGGAGCAAACTCAATGTAGGTCATCTCGCCGTTATCGTACGCCGCGGTTGGCAGCAGTTCATCAGGGCCGATGAAATCGTAGTTGCCATTCAGGGTGCCGCTCCCGGCGCTGCCTGTCACCGTTTTTGCGATAGCGGCCCGCAGCGCACTGCTCAGCTGCTGGTCGATCGCCAGCTTCCCCTCACCCGCCAACGCTTCCGGTGTCGATATCGGCGCACCGACTGGCTCCGGCGGATATTTGAAATCGAGGTGGTACGGCAAGCCGCCCAAGCGATCGGTCATCACCAGGTCGAACCAGTACTTGCGCCGGTTGGTGATTACCCGCAGATTGGTGTCAGCCACTGCCGCCTTCGGCTTGATGAACATGACGTTGCCGACGGTCTTGACATACCATGCCTCGCGGTCGCCCATTGCAAACTCGATCGATGTCTCCGCTTTGCCGAATTCGATCTCCAGCATGCGGCCCACCATCGCTTGCACGACCACGATGTCGCCGGTGTAGGGAATGGTCCTGAAGTGATTTGCTTGCGCACGCGCGTGCGTCGCGCTCTTGCCGACACCCTTCTTACTTGCGCCAGACGCGGGGGCAACGCCCGCGCAGCACACGGCCAAAATGCACGCGACCAGCGGCCCTCGCATCATTTCGAGCGCTCCGCGACGACACCCACGGTCGCAGGGACGACCGGAAACACCGCAGTCGACGGTTCCCCTTCCGCCGATCGTATCCGCATTTCCTCCGACTCTTCATCGCGCCGGTAGTTCAGCGCCTGGAATCCGGCGAAGTTGACCGCGACGCCCTCCGGGGTCTTCGGGATCGCAGCTGCGTCGTATGTGAAGGTCAGGGTAGAGGCGAAATGCTGCGTGGTCGGCTCGCTGGTGCCAACGTGTCTCTCCTTGGAATACCGGACCTGGGCCACGCGATATTTCGGTGAGTCGGTTGGCAGGAACGACACGCTGATGTTGGTGAGCTTGATCTGGTCCCTGACGCCGAGCGTGCTGATTAGAGAATGCGGATTTCTGTCGGCGCGATATTCCGCATCCCAGGCACCGCGCATGCCGGGGTCGCTCATGACGTACACCGTCACATAGTTGTTCTCGGCCTCCCCACGCGTAAATCCCTCGCGCGCCTTGGTGTAGCGCACCAGGTCGGCGACCATCATCCTCTCGTTGGCGGGGTCACCGAGGTTGACGCGTTCAATGCCGACAGTGACGTCCGCCGCTCCAGTCAGCCGGTCCACCCTGGCGATCACGGGAACAAATTCGTGCAGCATGACCATCGACACGGATGACACCATTCCGACCGTGGCTACCGTCCACCCCAGAAATGCGAAAGTGCGCCAGGCTTTGACCGATTTTTTCAGACCGTCGATGAACGACTCGTCGAAGCTGACGCTCTCCGCAAAAAAATGCGTAGTGGAATCCGCGTCCATTTAAACGCCCTCGGCGGCCGGACACACGACGTCGGCCGCGGCGACGGGAACGCTCGGCTGGTTCACATGACGCGCCGTGCCGGTGCAGCCCGGCGACGCGGCGGCGGCACACCCGGCAAGGGACAATACCCAAATAACAATGATGAGGATTTTCACAAGCGCTCCGAGGAATGTCAGTGTCGAAAATGCTGGAGGATTCTCCCGGCCCCGCTACCTGCCGAGCCGCCGCTGCCGCCCGTCAGGCTGGCGACCATGGATTTCATGTCGATCGCTACCAAGATCATTGTCATGAAGACGAAGTTGATTTCGACAACGAGAGCAACGATATTGAAAAGCTGCGAAGCGGAGGTATGCGGCGCACTTGAAGCGGGTACCGGAGTGTTGTTCGCCCAAGCCTTAATTGCATCGGCGACCGCGGCAGCGTACGACGAGGTACCACCAGACGCTGTCAGCCCCTTGATCATTGACTCCATTTGAGTCATGAAGGTTTGAGCGATTCCAATGAAGAAGACGACGAACAGTGTTGAGATCACAGCCAAAAAAATAAAGTACAGTACCGTGCTCAACCACGAATAAAAATAGTTTTTTGATTGGGGCCAGAATAAACAAAGAACAAAAAACGGCCCGACTACTAGCACGATCCCCAAGCCAATTTTCGCGTACATGAGGTTGAATGCACAAGCAACTAGTAAAACGCAACCGACGAGTGTTACGTCAATCACCGCGAAGAAAAGCAATACACCGCCACCGATATTCCATGCAACAAACGCATCGACAGCGCCCGTGGCAATGCCAGCCACCATCGCTTCGAGATTTCCAGCTAAAGTATCGAGAAGCTGGGTGGGACTGCTCGAGTTGCCCACTGCGGCTGACAAGGCGGTAGGCAGCCCCGTTAGAGCTGAAGAAATCCACGGCCCATAATATATTCCGGACGCCATCAGCACAAACATCATTCCCACACCCCTCGACATCCAGTCGAGCATCGGGTTGTTGATCTTTCCTTCCAAGATCAGCGCGGAGTAGACCAGTAAGGAAATTCCCAGCATTGCCCAGCCTATTGGCATGACATACGCGCTCATCCCAGCAGCCGCGTTGGATGTCACGGCTGCGAACTTGCTGTCGACCTCGCCGAAAAGATCGGAAAATGCGTGGCTAGGCACATTCTGCTCCTCATTTGGAAGTTTGGAACTTTGCGATCACTTGCCAGCACCTTTAACTCCCCAACGTAGCTCGGGGGGCGTACATTCTTTAAATTCGCTTTCCCTGAGGCGCTTATCCAGAATCACATTTACCTTGTCCATAATCGCGCAACTTGAGTCGCGTTTCCCGTTCCGTATTTCGCCATTGCATGCGTCGACAATCCGTACCCAGGGAGCAAAATCACGGGCGCAATATTGGGCCGCCAAAGCTGCAGCTGCCGGGTCGGTGGCCACTTCGCGATGGCTGCACGCAGCGAGTAATAGTGAGCTCAGAAATGTGCAAGAAACATATGATCTATTCACGTTAAACCTCTTTGTCGGCGACTAGTTATTGGCAGCGTTCGCGCCCCAGCGCAGATTCATCGGCGCCATCAATGCTTGCTGAGTCGTCTGCGCGTTGCGCGCGCGCGCCAGGTCTTCGTCAGCGCGCTGCATCATCGCAACGGTCTGCAGCTTCATCTGTTCGTTCTGCATTTTCACCTGCTCGACTGCGATCCGCGCCTGCAGGTCCTGCATGGCTTTCGGGTCCGGGCTCGACGTGATGGCGTTCACGAATTGCTGCAACCGCCCGATGTTGCCCGCGGTTTGGTCGTAGCCCGCTTGGCCGACGTACTTATTCATGGCCAAGGTCTGCCAGCTCCGGTTGCACGCCTCAACCGACCCCGCGCTGACGGAAGCCGATCTGCACGACTGCGCCTGATTGGCGGCGGCGATCTGATTCAGCGTGCCGCTGATGCCCGCCAGCGAGCCACCCTGTCCACTTTTAAGCGCCGCGTAGGCACGCTGATAGTCCGCCGGCAGGAACTGCGCTAACAGGTCGTTATTCATCAGCAAGCCAACGTTGCGCAAACCGTTGAGCGCGTGATAACTCTGCTGAAGTTGCACGTATTGCTGCTGCAGCAGCACCACCTGCTTCGCATACTGCGCAATATTGGCGACCTGATTGGCGCTGGCGGTGGCATCGTAGACCACCGTCACGGGCGTTCCCGCACGTGTCGCGCCGGCCAAAACCATGAGAATTGCGAAGGCAACCGACTTCTGAATCATCACGTCCTCCATTTGAAGAACTCTGGGAGCCAGGCCTGCGGCTCATTGCCCAGCCTAGCCATAAGATCGCGGGCGATCACGGTGTTGTCGGTGCTGCCGGACAGTACGGCCAGCAGGTCGTTCATGCCGGTCAGGTCCAGACAAATAACGACTGATTCGTTGGCCTTCTTCAGCAAAAACTTACCCGGCCGGTCGAGCATCCCTTCCCTGATCAACAAGAATTCCGCCTCGGTAAACTTGCAGCCGTCGACATAGTCCTTGCGATCTGCGGTGGGATTTGGAAATGCGACCTTGAGCGGAAACTGATTGATCAATGTGGCCGCAAGCACCCCGCCGCTAACGTCGGCGGCGTTCTGCAGGCTCAGACCGATCACGCCATCCTGCTTGCGGATCCTGCGCGCCTTGATCTCGATAATCTCCTGAAGAAAGCAGTCCTTGAGCGCGGTCGCCGCTTCGTCAATATCGATCGAATGCGGGCTTCCCGCAGCGGCTAGGTTGATCTTGTGCATGATGTACATGAGAATCGGCGTCCGCGCATAAGGCAGGGATAGGAAGGTCGTCATGTCGAAGCCAAAATCGTTCGCACCGTCCAAATCCAGCAAGTCCTCGTCGTTATCGAGTATCCAGGCCTCGTTGCCGCCCTCGACCCAGCGCGAGAGCGCGCCGTGTAGCGTATTCCTGCCCTTTGGCAGCAAATCCCGGATGCGCGCTAACCTGCGGCCGCCTTCGAGCGCGTACACTGCGTCAACCGCCTTCCTCAGACACTCCGCGTCTTCGCTGCATGGCTCGTACCCGGGATCCTGACTGGCGCACCAGGAGACCAGACCGATGATGAATTGCCGGCTTTCTTCCGTGTCGGGCAGCGAAAATGGGGCTATCCCCGTCGGTTCGCCGGTCTTGAAGCGGAAGTACCGGCCACCCAGAGCCTTGATAAAAATCTCCTGTCCACAATCGGCGTCGAAAGCGAAACTTTTGTAGGGGCGGGGTCCGCGCATCGTGCGTTTTCGGGTGAGCGCACGGATAAAGGTCTGCACAACGGTCTTGCCGGCACCATTTCCGCCAATGAACACCACGTTGCCGCTCTCCTTGCGCATCACCCTCTCGCACGACCCGCCGCTTTCCGCGTCCTCATCGGCCGACTCTTCGTATTCCAATTGCCGTTCCGATGCCTGCACAGAGTTGCGGCTGACGTGGTAATTCAAAAAATAGGGCGCCCCGCTGGTCGTCTCCAGCATTACCAGCGGCATGCCCCACTGGCTCCCCTGAGCGTTCCCGGTGGGAAAATTATGCATCGGGAACAAACTGCTGAAATTGTCGGTACTGACTGGCATTGCGCGCAGCCGTCCCATCGAGAAGTTTGCCGGCAGCATGCTGAAGTACTGAGTGATCAGCGTCCCGCGCCGCTCGCGTGTCACCGCCAGCGCCTTCGCTTCCAGCGCGGCCACCGCCTCGGCAACTCCTGCGTTCACCTCCGCAATGGTGTCGCCGTAAATAGTGAGGATAAATTCGTGTTCCGCGACCCCATATTTTCCAGCTTGCAGCTGCTCTAACGCTTCCTTCAACTGCTTTTCCATCAGACTGTTTTGCTCGGCGCTTGCAATTTGCGACAGCTGCGTGCGCAAGAATCTATCGGCCTTGTTCATCGGCAGGAACGCCAGCGATTGGCTCAGCACATATTCGCAGCGCGCCCGCAGCAGTCCATGCAGCAGATCGGCGCCAATCTCCATGTCGCCGCGGCCATACGGCGCCTTCAGCCCAAGAATTCCGGCAAAACGCGAACTGGTCGGCGTCTCGATCTCGACGATCTCGGCACCGAAATGCAGGTCATTGCGCTGGATCGCGTAACGGACCGAAGCGCTGTTAAGCGCGACGGGACCGCTGTCACCGCCATTTAGCAAGGTCGAATAGAAATGCGCCAGATCCGACGTCACGACACCGTCTTCGCCGACGACACTGCCGAGGCGCATAGGGTGGTAGCGGCGCAAACTGACCATCAACTGCTTCACAATCTTCTCGAGCTCGTCGACGCCCGCGCGGATCAGACGCGTACGCTGAGCACGTGTATCTGCAAGCGCGCCCGCCAGTTTCTCCGCCCGGCCTGGCGTTGGCCGATAGACCGGCGAGAGGTAGAGGTCGATCGCATAAAAATCCCGGGCAGCGAGGCGCTCGGCGTACTGCCGGCCGAGCTCGGCCGAAAACCAGTTGTCGTACTCGATCCCGGACATGTCGTAACGGATTTTGCGGCGCACGATGTGGCTCCACAGCGCCACGCGGGTGTTTCTTGCACCAAGGGTATTAATGGCCGAAAACCACTGGCGCGAGCAGCCATTGATCTCGTCGGCAGAGAGCGTTTCGAAAGGGATACCGGAGAGCCGGATGGTCTGGGTCAGGTCGCCGTCGAGAGTGCCGCAGGTGTATTTGTCATACTGGCGGCTGAACGGGATATGGCGCGTCGCCGTCATCTCCCGCTCATTGGTCGAGATCGGCATAATTGCGCTCTCCCAATCGGTGCGTACTGGCGGAAAATGTGACAACCCCCTTCCCGTGCAGATCCTTATTCCTGACCGCACGGGGAAGCAATCCCGTCCATGCGAACATCGTATGCTCGACCGTGGCCCGCGTCGCGGCAACCCAGTGATAGTCCTCCGCTGTCTTGATGACAAACCAGAGGTGCACTGGCAGAAACGCCGCAGCCCACACACCGAATAGCCAGAAGAGCGACAAGCCGGCGATGCACTCGGCGATGAAGACGTTGATCGGAACATAAGCGATCACGGCCGGCCGCTGGCCGGCGCGGATGATGGTGCTCCTGTCGAGGCTGTCCACTCAGACTCCCTGGATGCCGACCGACGCGGAAACGGCGCCTTTGATAAAGGAGACGATCGACACGACGCCAAAAGCAAGAGCGGTACCGATCATCGAGGTGACGAACATTTTTTTCGGATCGTGGGTGCCCAGAAAATTCCCCATTTTCCAGTTGATTGCACACACCAGGATCGAAAGCGCGCCCAGAACGCCGACCAGGCCGTAGATCGTGTTGAAGATCTGCTCGGCCGTTCCGCGCAGACTCTGCGCCTGCGCTGGGCTGGCGACCAGCAATGCGGCATAGCCGCACAAAATGGCAATCGTATATTTTTTGGCGAAGCGGTCGGTTAGTAACACCACCATCACTTTTTGCAATCCCATGATCTCTCCCTGGCTAATTTATTTTTCGAACAATTCCGCCGATTCGGATTGCACCGGTTCCGCGGTCGGGGACGTAACGTGCCCGATATATCGCACCGCTCCGCTCGGCGATAACCGTCGCCGGAGATCGCTTGTCGCGTTCGCCATGATCGCAGTCGCGTAGACATTGCTGACCGGGGCGTATAAATTTCCCGAGTTATATCCGCGCAGTGCGGCGAACACAGCATCCGCGTTTCGAAATCCCGCTTTGATTGCCTTCGAATGGAAGCTTGAAAATATCTGCTGCCCGACCCTCAAATTCTCACAGCCATCGAACGCCTGCCTCCACGTTATGCCAAGCGATTTGATATTCGATGAATGAATCTGCGCCAGTCCCACAGAAAAAGTTTTCCCGTGTTTCGTCAGTGCCTCGGCAGCTGACACCGCTTCATGCAGGCTACGCGGCTGCGGAAAAAATCCTTCTTTGCCGTCCAGCCCAATCGCAAAAGGATTGCCGTTCGATTCACGCTGCACCAACGCCGTCATGAGGCCGGCGCTTATTTCTGGCGCACACCGCTCTATTTGCGGGTGAACGTTCATATCCATGGATACACAAACCCCTTTAAGGTTCTTATAGATGAGCTACTCAGCAGTCGAAACACATGTTAGAGGGTATAAAAAAGACAATCAACACATACTCAGCGGTGGATTACGCGCGATCAAACTCGCGAATTTGCCATTAAAAACCGGAAATCATTACCCAAGAAAACGATGCTATGTGGCTAGGCAGAATATGAATTTCGGGAATTGTCCAGGGAAGGAATTTGGCGATAAGCGATCAACGCGTGCGGTTCTTCGCAGCGTACGAAGTGCGAAGCGCGGACTGCTTCGGAGGCGCCTTTTGCCACGCGCTGGCGCGCCGCATGGCGGCGGCCATCATCTTGCGTTCCAGATCATTACCGCGCAATTCGAGCGCGGCAAACTTTTTCGGCTCGCGCGCCATGACTTCAGTCATCCTCGCACGGCTGTCGGTATAAATGGTAAGTTCATGGCGCGGTCGGGAGATGGCCACATAGAACACAGCGCGGTTGCTCGTCAGGCTCTTGGTGTCGGCGTCGATCAGGACCCGGTGCGTCGTCAGTCCTTGCGCGCTGTTGACCGTGCTGGCGTAGCCGTGCTGCAGATGCAAGGGGGCAGCGCGGGACAGCACCGCGCCATTGCTGAGCTGGATGCCGTTCTTATTGATGGCCCCGACCTGCCAGCGCTCGCCGTTAGCGAGGCCAAGCTGGGTGTTGTTGCGCGTGATGCGAACCCAGTCGCCGCGCGCCAGCGGCAGGGTCTGCCGGGTAAACACCGACATGCTGCGCAGCTTTGCTGGGTCGACGACGATGGCCCTACCCTGCGGTTCGCGCACCGTGAGCCGGTTATCCTTATCGACAACGTATTCGACTTCGTAATACTCGCGCCGGGCAAGCCCTTGGCCGGCCGCACCCTCGAGCATAATGAACTGGCCGGGGGAAAAACTGCCTGCCATTTTTTTCTCGGCGCGCGTCATGTCCACACTGTCGTAGGTTGCAATCTGGTGCTCGTCCGGCAGGCGCAGTTGGGCCCGGACCAGCGCGTTGAGGCTTTGGCGCGCGGCGTTGGTTCCGGCCACCAGCAGAGTGCGCTCGCGTTCTGCTGGTGGCAAGGCAGCATAGTCGCTGGCGATCCGCTGGTGTCGGACTGGCGCCGCGGCGATTTCGATGGTGTGCGAGTTCAGCTTCTGCACGGCGGCGTCGATGCGGCCGCCGGCCGCGCTGACGACGGCCGCCTTGAGCTCCGGCGTCTGCTGGCGGACAATTTCCGTCAGATGGGCCGTCGACATGCCCGCTCCCTGCAGCTGTTCGAACGGTTTGCCCGACTCCACCGACTGGGTCTGGCGGACGTCGCCGATCAGCACCAACCGCGCGCCCGTGCCTTCTACCAGCTCCATGAGCTCCCGCATCTGGTGCGCCGGCACGACGCTCGACTCGTCGAGGAACACGATCGCTTTCGGCGACAATGCCCGCTGGTCCTCCTTGCGCAGCAGGAACGATGCCAGTGTCTGCGACCGCATGCCGAGATCGAGCAGCGCCTTATTTTGCGACGCGTAAGGGGCAATGCCGACCACCGTGTAGCCTTCGCGCAGCGCCGCACCGACCGCTTCCGCCTTGATGATGTCTACCGCGGCACTGAGCATGTGACTCTTGCCGGTTCCCGCATAGCCCTGAATGCCCACTACCCGATTGCTCGTGGTGAGAATCAAGGAGGCCGCGGCGAGCTGCCCTTCGTTCAGGCCGGCCCCCTCGAACATCGCCCGCGCCTCATGCGCGGTCTTGACGGGCGCTACGGCATTCCTTCCTTTCTCCTCGATAGCGAGGATGGCGCGCTCGGTTGCCAGCATCGACGGGGTGGTGAACCGACCCTCGGCCTCGACGAGGCGTCCGCTGCCGATCGACTCGCCCACCAGCTTTTCTGCCTGCGCCTGCGGCAAGCCGGATTGCATCATGGTTAGGCCCACCCATGAAGCGCGCGTCAGCTTGTCGCCGTGGTGCGCGGCGTGGAACTGCGCGCTCTGGAACTTGGTGGCGTGCTCCTGCTCGCGCGAGAACGACCTCGCGCTCTGGTATAGCGGTAATTCGGCGACCAGGCGCCCGTCCCGCACAGCTGCCGCCAGCTCCGCCTCGATGGCCGCGAAGGAACCGAGGCTGCGCGTGACGGCGCGCTCGAGCAGCTCGCCGTGCGTAAAGATGCCCTGGCGTTCCGCCAGATGCTCGATCGCGAAGTCCACCGCCCGGCGCGCGCTGTCGTCAAGTTGGGCCACGGCGATCATCCCGAGGCGGCCGCCAGGCTCGCGCGGCAAAGCGCGGGACAGATCGACTTTTGCTTCGGCCAGTGCGGCGGTCCACTCGGCCCGCAGCGATGCGCGGTCAACTTTGACTTTCTTTGGCCGCGTCGCCGTCGTGATGGCTTGCTTGAGCGCGCCACTGGCGTGCGCGCGGTCCAGGCCCCGGATGGCAAGCGCCGCCTCGACCTGCCGCGCGCGCTGGCTGAAGACATCGATGGCCTGGTCCGGCACGTCCGCCAGTTCGAAGCCATCACGGGTACTGCGGATCGCATATCCCTGCGCGAGCAGGTTTTGCGCCAACTGGGAACGGTAATAGGCGCCGACCAGGCGGACGCTCTTGAGCATGTCATCGTTAGTCAGCGCGACCCAGCGGCCATCGTCGCGCTGGGTCATGTTCATCGCGATGGCATGGGTGTGCAGCTGGGGATCCTGCGAGCGCGACAGGTCGTGCCGGAATGCAGCCACCACCAAGTTGCCGCTGCGCTGGCGGTAGCTGACGCCGTTGACTTTTTTGCGCGCCAGCACTTTCGTTTCGAGCATGGCAATGGCGGCCCGCACCGAGTCGTCGTGCGCCCGAACGATCGCGGCGTCGTGGTTGACGAGCGCGGCGATACTGACGCTTTTCGGCGCGCTGAAGGTAAAATCGATCCCCAGCCGCGGCGCCGAGTCCTTGCCGTCGCCCTGCTTGTGGGTGATGCGCGTGCGGATCTGCCGGCCATCCGGCAAGATCCCTTCCAGCAGGTTTTTGAAGGTGTCGCGGTCAACGTCGCCAGCAAGCGCCAGCAGTTCGGTGCCCTTGCCTTCCCACTGTCCTTGGTGGTCGTCCTCCAGGTAATAGTCGTCCTCGTTCTCGTAGTAACTTTGCGCGCCCTTCGACGACGAAATGAATTTAAACGAGAGCATCGCCGCCACCAAACAAAGGCTTTCCAGCGCGCTGCACGCTGATCGGTGTCGTCCACTTCGCCGCAATCAGCAACAATGGCTCGACCACGACCGGGCGCGTCTGGTAGCGCACCCGCACCCGCGCCAGGGCGATGTCTCCGGCAAATTTCAGGTAGCCGTGCAGGTCCGGCAAGGTATGGATTTCCGACGGCAGCACCAGCCGTTCCCGCACCGACTCGCGCGAGGTGCTGGCGCGGCTCCCGCTGCCGATTCCGCCGGTGCTGACGCTTTTTTTCATGCGCACCACCTCGTGCTCGCCCAGCCCCTTCGAGATTTCCTCCGCGGTGTACGTATCCATTTCGCTGATGCCCAGACTGAGCGTGTTGCGAAAACTGTTCTTCAGGGTCGTGGCGTCGTTCTTGCCGTAGGTCTGATCGAGCTGGGCATAAGACTGGATCCCTGGGAGTATCCGGAAGCCGTGCTTGCGCCCCTTCGTCGCCGCCGCCCCCATGTAGTTCAGCTTTTCCAACGAATCCAGCTCGTCGACAATCAGGTGCAGCACTTGTGACTGGCCTGCGTCGGTCGACAGTGACGCGGCGCAGATGACGTCGACCCAGCACGAGATCAGCGGCTTGAGCGACTGCAGCATGTCTTCGCGCCACGTCACCCACATGTTTCCGTTACCGTTGGCGAGCCAGTCGCGGATCGAAAACGGCGCTTCGTCCGGGTTCATCGCGGACAAGAACTTGTGCGGCGTGATGTACTGGGTGAGCACCGCGCGCACGGAGCCGAGCGTCTCGTCGGCGCCATGGAACATGCCGGCCGCCGAAGTATCGGCAAGCATGGCCTGCAGCCCTTCGTTACTTGCAATCGTCAGCCAGTACACGAGCATCTCAGTGGTCCCCGCGCCGCTCGCTGCCAGCTTGAGCATGACTTCGCTCGTAATGGTGCGCGCCATCGCATTCCAGCCCTCCTGTTCGGTGGACGGCGAACGCGGAATGATCGAGACGGCGAACTGCGTCACGTCGTAAGCGGTAACGATCTCGTTGAAGATCGACCAGGCCTCCCCGCGCTGGTCGAAGGGATTGAGAATTACCTCGCCTTCGCGGTAGAAGTGCTGCATGAAGCCGCCGTTGGGGTCGATGCAGATGATGCGGTCGCCGCGCGCTAGCGCGCTCTCGATGTACTCGGCGATCGCCTGCGATTTGCCGGACCCGGTGGAACCGGTGACCGACAGGTGTTCCCGTTCGGTCCTGGTCGGGATCGGAATGCCGGCAATCGACAACTGCGGAACATTCTCCTGCGTGTTGTCTTTGAGTTCTGCCGCGCTGACCATTTTCGGGCCGCGCAGCTTGTACAGGTAGTTCGCGCCGCCGAAGCCGGTTCGCAGGTACTGGTTGACCGTGACGAAGATCGCGAAGCCGGATGCGAATCCGATCCCGGGCAATATCCACAGACGCGGCTCACCGGGCGTGGCGAGCATCGCATACCAGTACGCCGCCGCTACCCTGCTCGGCGGGATCGTGTAAATCAGTTTCACGCCCCACACCCACCCGACGACGACCATTGCCACCATCAGCAGAAACAGGTAGCCTTTGGCACGGTCGTCGTAGCGTCCTTCCCCGGCGCTCATTGGCCGCCCCGTTTCAGCAGATGCTCGATGGTGCGCATGTCGATGTATTTATCCACTTGTGCGCGAGCCGTAGGCGGCACCGACGGATACAGCAACAGCAAGATCGCTGCAGACATGCTCAGCGCAACCGGCGCCTCGTGGACATCAACCAGCTGCCCGATCAGCCTGGTAACCGCATGCGCGTTGTCCGCCAGGCTGTCGATCTTGCGCACCAGATCGGTCGCTGTAAAATCGCCGCCACCGCCATTTCCAAAATAAATTCGCTTGATATGGGCACTCTTGTTTGTCTCTCCGTTTAGCTTCATGCGGCGTAGAATAATTTCCTCTTCTTCCGCACTGAGTTTCATTGTCAATGAAGGCATGTTTTACTTTCGAAAATAAAATATCAACGTATTCAATCGTTTGCACGGCCGGGTATTACTGGAGGCGCCAGGTATTACCGCAACTATAGGCTCAGCCATAGGCGCTTCGATTGAACATGTAATGTGCGTATGGTGTATATCAAACTGGGACGCCAAACAGTTCGGACCGGGCATCAAACCAAGCCGCACTAGCGGGCAAACGGGAGGGCAGACATTGCAAACCGGATAGCAAATCAGGGCGGCGGCTTGTTTTGCGCAAAGCTGTGCGGCGCAGTGGCATTGCCGTTCTGCATCAAAAAGCGTATGGGCAATGCTGTTGGCTTTTTCTGTGCGCGTCGTTAACTAATCCGACGATTCCAGCATCAATCGCTGAATTCCTTTGCGCCAAACAATAAAAAACTACAGGTGGCATACGCAAGAAGACAAAGCGGCGCATAAAAAACACAGGTAACCACAAATCCCCCTACCTGTCTTCGATTCGTCGACGATGGCATGATCCACAGCCCGCCGCGGGCGAAGATTTACTCGACGGCCATACAATCAGCAGTCGGGACAGAGCGAATTGTGCAAAAATGGTTCGGTAGCGAAAAACACAGCGACTGACGAACGAGGAATTTCAACGCCATTCGGTTCCGCAAAGTTGAGCGCGAAGCTGATGAGCGTCGAGTTGATGGTCGACGTCGGTGCACCGAATGTCACCATCCTTGTCGCTAAGACCGCGCTCGGGGTGCTCAATCCCTAAATTACCGGCGGTGAGCGGAGACAAAATGCAGCAACCGACAGCCTCGGAAAGCTGTCGAGTCTCGTATAGGATTGCTGCCAAACCGGGAAGCAGACTGATTCAAGCCGTGAACAAGCCTTTCTTTCAGTTGCTTGCTCAATTTACGTTGGCTATAGTTGCTCCAAGTAGCTAGGCGTCCGCTCACACGATGCTAGCTCGGCGGAACTCCTCAACATATCCCAAAGTTTGCGAAAGACTAAGTGTCCCGACGGCGTCGTTGTCGACGCGAAGCCGCAAAGCTGCCTCGAGAATTGCACCTTCTGTCCCATTCGAAACGATGAAATAGGCAGCAAGTACCTCTGCATAGGAATCAATGACGAAAATAATTGACTGAGTGCCGATTCTTTCCTGCATTCTTATGATACCAGTTACAACTAAATGTTCTATTAACGGCTCCCCACTCCCGTCGCCGAGTAAACGATCAATGACCGTCACTGCGAGCTCCAGCGCAACTGGACGAGGCCCGCTACTATCGCGCAAACAATGTTGTGCCAATTCGCTGCAGGCACATAAGATCTTCTGACTAGAAAGTTCGGGAAATGCGGGCCGTATCATACGACGCAGATAAGTCAAGTACACCTGCGCGGTTGAACGGGGCAATGAGTCCAACGAGGCTCCTGCCTCTAGAAGTTCAACCGCAAGAGCCGTGAAAGTGCTCGCAAGAAGCGGCGTGATGCTTCCAGCGATGTTAGTTTCCATGGTGGGAGTTGGACTTCCTACAATTGAGTGAACCAATACGCTAACAATGTCTGCGGTCCCAAGCATTGACTTCGCGAGCCCCCCGCCCTGCCTCCGACTCATTTCGTTTTCAATGTAGCGAGACAAAACTGAAACTGATGTGATTGGCATGGGACGAATTTGAAGACTATTGCCTGGGAGCCGACTCGGCCTCCGAGTAGTCGTTACCAACACTCCAATTCCGCTCCCCCACTCCTCCACCTGTTGCTGGTACCCCGAGTCTCGTTCCGAGAGACGGTCAACAATGGGAACCAAATACCCGCGATCCAATAAATTCCCTTGCAACTCGCCGCGTGGCGCTAGTTTTCCGAAGAATTGTTGCAACGCAAGCTCAAAGGCTTGCGCCGGGGGCGCTGTGCCGTTCGCGCTCAAGGGAATAGGAAAGGCGGTTCGGCGAAGCAGGGTCGTGTCCAGCATCCACTGTCCCAACGCCCAGGCAAAGGTAGTTTTGCCGATGCCCGCTACCCCGACGATCTGAACTACTATCGGTGCTATTGTAAAATGGGGAGCCAGAAGCGCACCAGCGGGATAGTCAACACAATCGGTACTACCGCTACCATCAAGCACCTCCAACGGAAGGGGAATGTATGCTTGGTGATCTATTGTCAACGGATGTCGATTCCATACCTCGCGAAATCCGGTTTCTCGCAACGCAACCCACGCCGCTAATACTCGAGGACGCTTGCATAGAAACCCAGTCAACAGATAATGGCCCACGAACGATGCAACCGGCCTGAAAATGGTGGGAACCGACTCCGTTGAGATGATTGCTTGGAGTTGAAGTAGCGCCGCAGGTCGTAACGCATAAAGTACGAGCGAAAGCGCTGGCAACAAGATCGCCGTCAGAAATCCGACTACGGTTCCATACCCGCCGGGGATTCGATCAATCCAGGAAATAAGCGCGCGACCGTAGAAGCTATACATATAAATGAAATCGGTCCCACACACCGCGGCGATGCGAATTGTTATGTTTAAACCCGGCAAATCCCCTGGGGGAACAAATGACAGCCTGACTGTGTCATTTGAAACCAACGTTTTATTCAGGTTGATTTCTTCAACGGCTGAACTTTCGGGGCCAATCCAACCTTTGAATTTAATGTCATTTGTAGAGCAAAGTCTGCTATTTTTAAATGTGAGAACTAAGGAGTTTGTCATTCGTGGCGAAAGCACTTGTGGCACGCTAAAATTAACAAGATTGGGATATTTGCTGCCGTCTGGACTGAACATTCCTAATTCATGGTCGACAGTGGCCACCCACAATGAGTGAGTAGTCGTGGCTGCGAACATAGTTTGGGCGGTTCCCTTAAACTCCTTTATCTGGGCGCGGGATAGAAAACGATCGTAGCTTGCAAGTATTTTTCTGTCCGCGCCTATCCAAAGAATTCCATCCATCACAGCCATACTATCGGCGCTGCCAGAAACAGCGCCAGCGTAATTCCAAGGAGCACCTATTTTGCTGGCAGTGTAAATCGCTCCATTGCTGGTTCCGGTCCAGAGGACACCATCGCTGTCCCAAGCGACACTTAACAAATTGTTAGGGGTATCAATATTATTAGGCATCCAGGTTGAACCGCTATCTAGGCTGATTAGGGCTCGCCCCTGCGCACCCACCGCTAGAAATCGTTCCCCGGCGGGGTCGGCAGCGAGCGCGTAAAGCCCCATGCCAGATTCGGCCGGATGGACTAGATGCAAGGTTGGGGCATCTACTCCCATCCGCCAAATGGTCCCCTCCTCCGTGGTTACTAGTAACAGCTTGCCGTCGCGATTAGTGTGCATCGCGGTAATGCTGCTCGAGACTGTCGAAGCTATGCGCTCCCAATTGGAGGTAGCTGCGGTCCAACGGAAAACGACACCTGCGGAACTGCCTAGGTAGGCGGTCTGTCCGTTCCCGGACATCGTGACCGATTTTAAAGGCGATACGCCTACTGTCGTGGTTGTGAAATGTTTACCACCGTCTTGGCTCATAGACACTTGGTTGTCCGAGCCTGCTGCGACGATAACTGTGCCATCGTCCGAACCGGACACCTCGACAAAGGACTCGTGGGGAACCGCCTTGTCATCGATATTGGTCCAAGTCTTCCCAGAGTCGCGCGAGCTGATAATAACGCCACCGCCACCCGCGGCGACCAATTTTTGGTCTTTTCCGGCCACGACAACGTTGTTAAGGGTATCGCTAAGCCATTCTGGGGATTGGTATTTCCAAATGGCGCCTTGCAACAAGAAGATGGCTCCCTTCTCGCCAACAGCAATGAAGCTATCGGATTTGGGATAGTAAGCGACGTCCCATAGAGACTGAGTTTCATAACTCGAAAGAACGGCGGGGCTCCAATGCTCGCCCAGGTCGATCGAGGTGCAGATTGTCCCGTCTGTACCCACGATAACGATTTTAGTGGCATCAGGCGTTGCAGCGATACGCTTCAGGTTTTGATAAGTGCAGTGGTTTTGCTTGCTCAATACGCGAGCGCTCGTTTCCCCTATTGCTATGAAACCGTTGCTTCCACTGACGACGATGTGTCGGCCATTCGGTGTTAGGAAGATCGCGTTAATCCTTTCTTGCGTGGAACCTGAATTGATCGTCTCCCAATGATTTCCGCCGTCGTTCGAACGGCGAAGCACACCTTTATTGCCTGCGATCCAGAGCGTGCCGCCATCAGAGGACACTTCGATAGTCAACAGGTTTTCGGAGGTGCCGGTTTCTTTTGTTTCCCAGTGCTCACCGCCATCATGGCTGTAAATCAATTTCCCCTCGTTGCCGGCCAACCAGAGATGCTTTCCATCCTTACTCACCGCGAAATCGTTGCCGTCAATTCCGCTACCCCAGCTCCGCTCCCACGTTGTTGGATCCCCACCGCCCTTAATGAGCATTCCTGAGCCATCGATCGCCAATAAATTCCCATCTGGCAATACTCGCATTCGAACCAGGGAACCAAAATATCCGTTGTACCGATATTTCGCGGTATGAGCATTGAGGGTCGCGGCGTATGGCCGATCGGACGCTTGTGCGATAGTGCATGCGATTATCAAGCCTAAAAAGGCCAAAAAATAATAGCGCCACATAGTTCACCCATAGCAGTCTACGTGCGCGGTACCTGAAGCAAATGTGCGCTATAGAATTTGTTGGTGGAGTTGCAATTTTTTTATTTTGCGCGCTGCGCAGCAGTTTGTAAACCGCGTAGACGCTTTCACTGCACACCGCTAGTCTGCTTTGCGCTTTCCCGGTTTCTTCACGCCCCTCACAAGGCCAGGAGGAATCAGCGTGGCCCCCGGCGTCGGCTGTACTACTGGCAACCTGCCGAAGGGCCACAAGCCGCAAACAAATCGCTGGACATCGGCGGATAGAACAGCACAGGTGCCACATTTCGCCACTAGGCATTTTTCGACGCATCCACGACTGGCTTGATCCAGATATAGTCTGCGGCGTGCGGCGATTTACTTCATCCGTCCGCTCTGCAATCATCGGCTCAACTCAGCAATTACCGCCGCCGATGAAACCCGTTGACCTGTCCGGTCTCGAAACTGCCATTGACAACACCCTGCCGACGAGAAAAATCGCGCTGGTGCGCAACCTGCTGCCCAAAATAACCGACGCCCGCGTGCGCGGCCTGAGCAAGAAGGAAATCTGGTCCAGCCTGCACGCGGCCGGCCTGGAGATGAGTTACAAGATGTTCGTCACCTACCTGGCCCGCATCCAGCCTGCCCAGCCCGCGCCACCGACCGCCACGGCAACTGCCGCTCCGCCCGCGGCCACATCGCGTTCGGAAGGCGGTTCCACCCGCGCGGTGCTGGACGAGGCTAGGCGCGACCTCGCGGCCAAGGACTATGCAAAAGTGATGCGGCAGCGAAAACCCGGGAATCCAACATGAAGCACTACCACGCGATGAAGATTTGCGTCCTGAACCTGTCGGGCAACGTCGGCAAGACCACGCTCGCGGCGCACCTTCTAGGCGCCTTCCGGCCCAACGCCAAAATCCTATCGGTCGAATCGGTCAACAACACCGACGCCACGCAGATCGACAGCCTGACGATCGAGGAGTTCAGCGCCGCGCGGTTCCGCGACATCTACCGCGAGCTGATGATGAGCGACGACCTGATTGTCGACGTTGGCGCGTCGAACGTCACCGTCTTCATGGAGGAGCTGATCAAATACCGCTCCGCCGCCGGCGAATTCGACCTCATCGTGGTGCCGACGGTACCAGCCGACAAACAGCAGAAGGACACGATCGCCACTATCGAATGGCTGCACCGTCTAGGGATCGCCGGCAGAAAGATCCGCGTGGTGTTCAACCAGCACCAGGGCAGCGACACCATCGACCGGATGTACGCCCACATCATGGGCTTCGCCCTCGAGGACGGCAAAGACAAGGCGCACTGGATGCCGGCGCCGGTGGTGACCGCGAACGACGTGTACGAGCTCATCAAGGCAACCCGGATGACCATGGCCGAACTGGCCACCGACCCGACCGACTGGCGCGCCAGGCGCCACGAAGCCAGGGCGGCCGGCGACATGGACGCGCTCGAGCTGGCCATGGACGGCCAGATCGCCCACGACCTGGGCAGCACCGCCTACGCCAACCTGCAGCAGGCTTACAGCGACCTGCTGGCGCCGTACGCCGGCACTGCGAGGCGCGCATGACTGACGCATCGCAGACGGTGAAGGAAGCAACGGTACGGACGATCCTCGGCGAAATGGGTCCGCTGCTGGACAAGGTGGACACCATCGCCAGACTCATGACCGACGGACACGCCTTGTTCGAGGGCGACCTGCATGCACTCGGCACCCTGATGAGCCGTCTGGAAGCGGTGTTGGAGGAGGCCGCCGACAACGCCTCGCTACTGCTGCAACAGCAACAGGCCCACGCGCAACCGGCAACGCCTGCGCGCCAAACCGCCCGCCCCTCGCCCGCCTCCACGCCGCGATTCCCATGGAAGGCCCTGTTCGCGTGCAGCGCAACCTCGTCCGCGCTGGTGCTCGGCGCCATGCTGGCATTCAACGCCGCCACCGTCGAGCAGGCGCGCATCGGCCGCGCCGTGTCGAAGGCGCTGCCCTACCTCGACCCAGCCACCCGGCAAAAGCTCGACGCCGCGCTTCAGAAGTCAACTCAATGAGACCGCCAACGGATCTACGACGCCTGCCGGCCGCGCTCTACCTGAGACTGTTCGGCGCCGCCGGTCTCGGCTACCTGGCCGGCACTGCCGGAAGGCTGACAGCCAGTGCAACGCTGACAATCGCCGCCCTCGGGCTGGCCGCGACATTGGCCGGCTGGCTGATGATGCGTCCACTCATGCGGGACGCAAAGACGGCGCTATCCAGGGTCACCAAGATTCACATGCAACGCGAGGAAAACAATGACACTGCTCCTTAGACTGGGCATTATTTTAACCGTCACCTTGGCTGCAATTGTCGTGGCTGTGAACTACTTCAACCCGAAACTGTTTGGCGGCTCGTTTTGACGTTCAGTGCTACTACGCGCCGTGCGGGGTATACGTCCCAATGAGATTTCGAACATGCCGATAGAATCCGGAGAATCTCCTTGTTTCGTCGAGCAAAACAACACTATGTCCGAAGGAGCGCTCCCATCAGGGCGAAGAATCCAGCGCTCAACCATCAGATCGCGAGGGTCCCGACGCGCGCGCCCTTACTGGAAGGCAGCAGCGGAGCACGCCGGGGCCGCTGTCGCCGCGCGGGCGGCTCGATCGCCAAGGCGCTCTTCGAAAAGGGACACGGTTGACAAGGGTTGAGCGCGTCGTGGTTACCTTGAAGGCGGGGACGGGAAGCGGGTGAATTGCACATAACCTAGTAGTGGCACTCCGGAGCGCGGCCCCCCGCTGGAGGACGGGCCCCGACGGCTCGCCGGCACCGGGCACAAAACGTGGGCGAGGCACAGAGTGCCAAAATCTGCGCGGATAAATGACCCGCGCTCATCAAGCCGCCGCGCTTTCGGATCCACCCGTAGGCGAACACGATGCCACGCCGCATGCACAAACTCGCCTAGTGCGGTCCGGCGAATGCGGCCGCAGAGCAAGCGAATTGCTTTTCCAAAAGCGCTCCGCATCGCCCCAGCGCTCAGACCAAGCGCCGGTGAACTGGCAGTACAAATGGAAGGAAACGGGGCGGCTTTTGGCATTACCATAGAGGCCCCCACCACTGCGATTTGCCAACCCGATCGCATCTGGTGCGCACAGTTCGCGACGATGCGAATTTGAAACCCCAGCTATTATAATCGCCGGTTGCGAGGCGACGCGGCCGCATCCGGTGCTGCATTTCCAAGCACCTGAATCGGCTCGTCCGAAAAATACACCTGAATCGGATATTCAGAAGCTGTTTTCCATCGATCTTGCGTAACTAACCACTTCGCTACAAACTCCTTGACCGTCTGCCGCGACGCTGCTCGCTGTAGTTGGACGTAATTAATCGACACGGCTCTAGACGCGAGCGCGGGAGAAATAGAACGCTCAAGCTTATCAAGCAACGTCGTTCCCGTTAGGACTGACCAAACACCGAAAGATTCTTTTTCAATGCCGGTCGTGTCTACTGCAACCGGCAAAGATGGTTTGACAGCAGGGGCAATGACCACGAATTTCTTGTCAGCTAAATGAATTGTCCACTCCGGAGCTAATTCGATATGGTAGCGATAAACGACTGGAACTCGTATCCGAGTAGCGGTTTTTCCAAGGTTAGCCCCAAAAAACGAATGAATCTCGGAAGCGTCGAATCGTTCTTGCACCTTGATGGAACTCACCTCCAGAAGTCCTCCCTTGGTGCGCATCACAACGGGTTCATTAGCTGCGGTGACCTGAAGGATAGCTTGACTCCCCACAGTTCTTGCGTGCTGATACTGATAAGCATTCCCAACAAGACTGGCGAACAGTATGACAATAAGGGCGGTTTTCAAGTGGCTCCTGTAAGCGGTGACGTCACCGGTGGCGACGGATTCTTTTTTAAGTGAGTTCACTCACGAAGGGGACTGAATGGAACGACCTGGCAAAACTGCCCATTGCCGTCAATGGGCATCTCCGATCAGCCTGCGTTCACCTGATGAGCATACGACATAACAAGCCTTGCACCGGACTACACGATGCATCCGTGTGATGATACCCGTTACCTCGCCAATATTTGTTTCAAGAGGGTTAATATCGCCCCCTTGCTCGTGAGATCGCTAAACGATCCTTTCTTTAGTCTACCACCCACCGATTTGTATTCTCCAAACATTTGCTTTAGCAACTCTTTTTCGTCGAAACCATGGCCATTTTCGAGCATCCACTTCACTGCAGCCAGCATGGCAAAGGTGACTACTGCAGCAATCCCGGCGGCGGCGACATCAATTACGCCCGTGGGTGGAAGAAATGACTTCGCCCAGAGAAACGCCGTCATTCCGACACTCTGCCCGGCAAACGTCGGCAAAAGGGCCAGGGCGGACGATTTGTTCAGAACCTCCCCCGTATACAGATAATTAAGGGAGGTAATCGCCACTACTTGCGTGGCTGTAATATACGCTGCGCTACCTGGGATGAACGCCTCTGCGCTCACGGCCAACAGTGCGCTTGCTATTATTCCCAGCGCGAACTTCTCCTTGTTTTTTAGATGTCTTGCCAAGAGAAGTTCTTTTCCCTCTATTTCCAAAAAATCGAATATTCCCGATCGCACCTCATCAATACCTCTGATGTCCATCGGCGCCTCTTTCCGCATTTTCGGATCATACCCTTTTGCACACGTACCAAAAATTTCCTTAACGCCCAAGACAATTTTCCATTGTTTCAACACGGCCCTATATTCCGACTCCTCGAGATCGTCCCACTCGTCAATTTTATTCAATATCACGATCACCTTATGAACGCTTTTCTTCAGATCATCGAAATTCATTTTCTGCGATGCGTCGGCGGATCCCGTCACAACAAAAAGCCCAAGGTCAATTGATTCGAGAAATTTTTTTGTTTCCTCACTGTTCTCAGCTCGAACATCATCCAGTCCGGGACAATCAATAATTAAAACATCTTTGTCCAGCCTGTACGGGGTAATTTTAGTGGTAACCCCCGACTGTGCACCAACCTGGGCTAATGGCTCGGACCGATCACGTCCCAGAACAGCATTGATAACGGAGCTTTTTCCCGAACTAACTTTTCCTACCAGAGCAATGTTAATGTGTTCGTCAAATTTTGGAGCTTTCTCCGCATAAGCTTTTTTAAAATAATCGTCGAATTCTTTGGTATCCATACACACCCCTTTATCAGAATTAAATTACAAGCCTCGGCTGCTAAGCCGTTTCGAAGCAATCACTTTACGTGCAACAATCAAATTTTTACGTCGGGCTCCGTCATCTCTTAGAAGTTCGGGACCCATTCCCATTAAATGATGTCCTTCACCCTTCTAACGACGAATTAACGCGTCCTATCCTACAATGACTGCTGAAACTTTATCAAATTCTACGTGGCAATTTCGTCCGTGTCCATCTGGCAAATACAGTGTCTGTCCGTGGTTCCCTGACGAAACTGAACGCCCGCCTCACTTAGTCCTTTGATAAAAAAATTCTCTTCCAGACTTGAAAAATTCGCACTCCAATTAGGGCAAACGTTCTTTGCCCCCCAATTCGACCGGTGCATCTTCGACTGTAGGCGGCGTTCCGAGGATCTGCTCATATACAACACGTTCCCTCTCTGCCTTATCGACAAATTACTACACATAACAACGCTAGAATTTATCGTGAGCGAAGCGCCTTTACAATGCGGTTCGGCATCCTGCGCCCATCCGGTTCAATATGAGTGACGCGCGTCATATTACCGGGGCATCCTCTCATCATCGGTTAGATCGAAGAATCTGGATGACGCTCGGCGATTGTGTCGAACGACTGAGAAGGCCGCGGTGCCGAGGCCGGGAACCGCCACTTCACACAGGAACTGCCATTGCCCGGAAAACCGCTTCTGCCGGGCCCCCCGCGCAGGCCCGAATTTCTGCTGAGCGTTCACCGCTGGCTAAAACCTTCAGAGGCTAGAGAAACGTACCGGTGTGTGCGTGCTCAGCCGTATATGTCGTCTCTATCCGGCCGGTCCGCAGTTTGGTACATGACCGGCGTGTCATCCTCGACCTCGTTCGCGGCGATAATTCTGGCCAGTGTGAACGAATCCTGCGCCAGTCCGCATGCCACGGACACCCGTTGATATTGGCCGCTGTCAAGCGGTAGTCCGTCCAGCCTGGGATGAAGGGGCAAGGGCCTGATCAACAGGCCGCCAGTACCCGGCAAATGTGCGCGCGCGATAGCGTCCTGGTAAAGCCCGACGCTGGATCCGCCGCCTGTGAAGAATGTTCTTACTCCGCCAGCCCACGCATCGGAGAGCCGGTAGCGTCGTGCCTTTGTGGTGGCAAATACGCTGCGCACGGATTTCGAGACGGATTGCGAAAACAGCGCGTCACGCTCGCGAACGTGACCGATCCCGATGCCGGCGCGGGCTGCAAACTCTTCCGCTTCAGGTACAGGATCGAGCTCATCGTAATCCGCGGCAGTGGCAGGTTCCTCGATGTCGGTCAGCCGGTTATGGGAAAGCGCATGCGTTCCGAGCGGCCTGACTTCCGGCACCAGGAACGGGAACGTGTCTTCGTCTTCGATTGCATGGACGTTGAAGGTTACTATGTCCACCGTCCCGCCACCGACATCGATCAGCGCGTGCAACCCGCGCACGCGCTGGGGCGATGCCATGTAGCCGGCCATCTGCGCCACGAATTCAGGACAGATCGTGCGCGCGATCAGGTCAGCACAGGGGGGCCCGGGCAGCGACGCCGATGCATGCGACTCGGCAGTGATAAATTTCCGCCCGTCGGGATGCATACTAAGTACCCATGCCATGTCGGCCAGTCGCTCGTACGCTTTGACGATGCGCTCGCTCTCCATACCGTTGCACGGAGCGCCCAGATTAAGCTGCCATCGGATCGTCGCCCCGCTCAGTTTTTTGCTGTGATATCTGAATACCCACGCGCGGATGTAACCGAGCACCATTCCCAGAAACACAGCAGCACGGGCGATTGAAGGCGCCGACGCTCCGGGCTGGAGGAATGGTAACTTGAGGTCCGTCGCGAACTCATCCAGCCGGCAAGCAGGATGCTGGCCGAACATCGCGTCGCCAAGAGGCCCGACAGTATATTCGCTCGCCAGCAGGAATGAGGGCACGGCCAACGACACGCCCTCCCAGGTCACCGGATAAATCTTGTCCATGAAGCCGACTGCCGCCTTGGTGTAGGAGGTACCGAAATCCAGACCGATGACGATGTCGACGTGGCGTAGTACGCTGGCGGATTCCATCTGCGTATTCACGCCGCAGGCAACCCAGTCAGCCGGATCGCGGTACAGTTTCTGTCGTAACAGACCGGATTTAGTTAGTGGCTTGAATACCGTCGGGACAGGCGACGCCAGGCGCGCGACCTTTTGCATGGAAACGGCCGCACCGATACCTGAATCGCGGCGCGGGCCGCAGACGCCCTTAGCGGATTCATCCGTCGCCGGGGCGGGCTGCAGTGTCCGAAGGACTGCGGTTTCCCCCCTGTCGCGGCGCGATTCGGTCGGACGCTGCTCCCGGGCTGCTCTTGGGGGGGCGGAACGTGTGTCGATCCGCTGAGCCCGGATTTTTTTCAGTTCGGATTTCAGATCGGCCATTCCGTTACTCCCCGACGCGGAGCAGCCCCGCGCACACAAGATGATGGTCATGGACGAGCCGCTCGCGCTGGCGCACCTGCTCGCGTTTCATATCCATCCGCGCCTGCAGTTTATCGATACGCCCCTGTGTGGCCCTGACAAGGCCGGTGCGCCCCAGCTGGGCGTGCTGATCGAGAGTCGCGCGCAGTATGGTGATCCGTGAATGCAGATTGCGGTCGATGCCATGTAGCTGGAACATCAGGCGGTCCTCATTTTCGTCCTGCTTCCGGCTGGCGGTGCGCCGATACGCGGCCTCCAGATGGGTTTCGAGCAGGTCGAGGCAGTCCGCCGCCTGCTGTCGAGGGATGACATTCGCCGCCTCAAGCCAGTCGTGTCCGTCCAGACGGGCGATACTGACCAGCTGGTCCCCGGTTTCATCATCGAGCAAGGTCTGGTCGTCAATCCTGCAAACCGCCGACTGCAGCCATTCTTCCTCTTTGATTCCGGCAAAGGTCCAGCGCCGGATGGCAAACATGTACGCGCCCGCCCTCACCGCCGGCGCCAGTGCTGCGGAAATGGCGACTGCCACAATCGGGTAGAACGCTTCGCCAACCGATTTCAGCTTATGGCTAATGAACCGGATTAACGGATGGAACTGGTGAATTGATTCACGCACCGCGGTCGACTGGGCGGCGATACTGTTGAAAAAGCGGCACGTGCGCGCGGTGCCGTTTCCCAGCAATGTCTGGCCTACAAGGCCGCTGTCACGGCAGAACTGCTCAAGCTCCGTCGCCATCGCGACAGGGAGCTGGATCAGGAAACTGTCCGCATCGTGAAGCTCGACGAACTGGTGCCCCTGGGCGTGCTGTGCAAGGAAATCACGCACATAAATCTTCAGATCGGATTCGGTGACCCGGCGCGCCACATCGCGGGCGGCTGAAATCCGCTCGAGAACCAGCCCGCCATGGGCAATCATCTGCGCGGCATTGCGTTCGAACTCGGCCTGCCGCAGCCGCACGTTCTCCAGGGCCTGCCTGGCGCGTTCGATCTCGGCATCCTCCTGCCCGGGCGTCAAAACCGCAGTGAGCAGGCGCGCCTCGAGTTTTTGAATGATCTCGCCGATGACGGGCTCCGGCTCGCCCAGCGCTTCCTCGAAGATTCGAAGCCTTGAAAGGAGCCGGCCGAGAATCCTTTCATCAATGGTGTCCCGATAAAAAATATTCCAGATATGAATGACTTTCGCTTTCTGGCCGAGGCGGTCGATACGGCCGATGCGCTGTTCCACCCGCATCGGGTTCCACGGCAGATCGTAGTTGACCAGCAGCCGGCAGAACTGCAGGTCGACACCTTCCGACGCGACTTCGGTCGAAACCAGCACCTTGAGCTCAGGACGATCGCGGAATTCATCCAGCAGGCCCTGTTTTGACTCGCGCATCCCCCCCCAGAGCAGCATGCTGCCCATCCCCGCCCTGTCCAGACTTTCGCTGAGATACTGGGCGGTGGCGCGAAACGCGGTAAATAGCACTACTTTTTCTTCCGGATAGGCACCGAAATATTCGCCAAGCACCGCAAGAAGACGTCCGAGTTTCGAATCGTTCCGCTCCAGCTCATCGGCGCTCAGACCCGGCGGACGATGCGTCACCAGGAATTCCTTCAGCGAGGTGCTGATTTCTTCCAGCTCCGATTCACTGCCGCTTTCTTCTCCGTCTTCCAGCACTGATGTGGCCAGATCATCCGCCAGCGCACTGGACGATCCGAGCCAGGCGCGCGCGAAGGCGGCGGGGCAGCTGCAAACCTGCCGCTGCGGCGTTGCCAGCAGAAATCCGTCCGAAATCGACTTCCTGACTGCAAACTCGCGTGTCGCCTCGGTCACATACTGATAGAAACGGCGCTCGGGCTCTGTCATTTGCACCGACTCCGCCCGCACCTCGCGCCGCGGCCGCTCGATCTGAACGTCGCGCTTTCGTGTTCGCGTCAGGACATGGGCGAGCAGATTCACGCGTTCCAGAGTCGCGGCGAGTTCAGCGCGAAACTGCGGACTGCGCAACAGTTCGTCAGTGGGCGGACTGCCGGCGATCGCCGCAATCTGGCGTGATCCGGCCAGCAGCTCACTCGCGCCAGCCTGATTCACCAGCGCCATGATCTCGTCCGCGCCGGACCCGATTCGCAGCGCGGCATCGCGGGCCATCACCAGCGGCCTGTTTGCGCTGATCATTTCTTCAAAACTTGATTTGAACTGGAAATGGTCCGGATCGCATAACCGGAGCAGGTGATACAAATCGTCATTCGCAAGGTTGATCGGCGTTGCCGAAAGCAGCACCCGGAAATGCGACACTTCTCTGAGCAGCGTGCCCAGTACGTGCGCCGCACTTTCCGGGTTGCGCATGTAGTGCGCCTCATCAAAAATGACAAGATCGAACAGAGGTGCGTCGCCGGCCTGCTCGTCGAACAGATCTGCCAGCCTCGCCCGGGCCGAGACCGTCTTTTCCTTCGCGCCACCGGCAGGCTGCCAGCTTTTGGGCGGCCGCAGCGACTGATAGCTGCATATCCATGCCTTCGAGGTTCCGGACGACAGGGCGTGCTTCATTTCGTCAGCGAGCGTATGGGCGTCGGTTAGTATTGCATCGATGCCGAAACGGTGCCTCAGTTCTTCGCGCCACTTTTCCCTGAGCATAGCCGGACACACAACGAGAAGGCGCCGCATATCCTCGCGTGCGCGCAGTTCGGTCCAGATGATCCCGGCCTCGATGGTTTTACCAAGACCGACTTCGTCTGCGATCAGCAGACCATCCGCCGGCGAATCGAGCAGCGTCAGCAACGGTTTGTACTGATGCGCAAAGAATTCGGTATTGGTGACCCCCATCGAATAGACCAGATTCGCCAGACGCCCGGAAAGGTGAACGAAGGTCAAACTTCTGCGGAGGTTTTCCGCCCTGCCGAACTGGCCGCTCTCGAGCACCGCATACGGGTCATCAAGATCGACGGCAGAGAACGCCTGCAGCTGGTCCTCCGCTACATAATCGAGCGAGCCGTCCTGCCAGCGCACGCTATAGTATTCAGTCGATCCACGTGCCCTTACTGCGCCGCTTGTCGTTCCGCGCTTCGCCGGGTTGTCCGTCCGAAACACCTGAGTACCCTTGCTCCACATGCTGGCTCCCTTGCTGCTTGTCCGGTAATCCGGAATTGATATGCCGACCCGCAACGTCAGCCGGAAATTCGCCGGCGGGCAAACGCGGCCGCCTGAGCGGCGTAGGCTGGCCGCGCAGACGCTGGAAGAAATGCGATCAGCAATCCGCTTGCCCGGGAGAGACCGGCGTAATGCAGCATGGCCCACGCTTCCTGCCCGATTTCATCGAGATCGGTCACCAGCACGACTTTCCGTTCCAGTCCCTTGAATGCGTGAATGGTCGAGAACGCGAGCGCGTTGTCACCGGCATGGCGCACGTCATCCAAGGGTATGCCGTCAACATCGGCCACATCGCGCATGAGTGAATTTTCCCGCCGTCTGGTCGACAGGATCACGATGTCGCGCGCAAGGACATCGCGCTGTAACAGATTTCTTACCTGCTGTTTAAAGATACCGGCAAACGAGGCGCTGTCGGGGTAGTAGACGTTGTCGCAGCTAGCCCCGTCCGGCGCGCCTTCGAGCGCAAGATCGATACCCGAAATCATCGAAGCCTGCACCGCCACCTGGCGCGTGTTGCGGCAGTTTTCGAATAAATCATCGAACGCTGGCTGCGCTTCGGAAAGACGCTTTTCGACGGCATCCTGGATTTCGGTGCCGTAAATATTCTGCAACCGGTCGAAGAAGATATGCCAGCGTCCGTGGTTCAGCCCGTCGCGCAGGATCAGGTCGAATGCATCGAGATTGTCAGGGGTCAGCAGGTCCTGGGCCTCGTCGATCACCAGCGCATCCCACTGCGGTGTCTCCATCTCGAGCGCCGCATCGATGAACGTCTGGGGGAACACGGTGGCGTACAGCTCCGTACTGTCGGCTTGGGGATCGGCGAGCCGGCCCTGCATTCCGGCACGTTCGATGACAGTCCGGTAGAGCGAATGGACATGCCAAACATCGATACTGGCGGCGCGCGGGTTGGCATCAAGACTTTTTCGGATGTGTTCGGCCAGGAGCTGGTTGAAACACAGGAACAGGACCCTGAGCCCCTGCTGCGCCAGCTGTTTCGCCCGTTCGACGGCGATAATTGTCTTGCCGGTGCCGGCCTTTCCGCGCACCACTGTGCGGGGATTCGAGGCCATCCGGCGCGACGTCCGGATCTGATCGTTAGAGAGCTGCAACAGCGTACTTTCCATCCCGTTAAGGTAGCTGCCGATGCTATAGGCGGAATCGACGTCGGGCCGCAGGATCGCGCGCGCCCGGCGGATGTCGTCCAGGGTAGGAAGGCGTGGCGCCCGTCCGTGTTTCTGCTGCAGTTCCCCAGTCCAGTGGCGCTGGAGATCACCTATGTAGAATCCCAGATTGCGGCCAAAATCGCGGCGGTCAAGAAGCACGGCCGGTTCGATTTCGGCTCCGGCTGCGGTAAATGTTTCCATGGGCATTACTACGCCGAATCCGAACAGCAGGTGCCGGAACCGGTCATCCGCCCTTTCGAGCAGCTCCTTGATTGCGAACATCGTTCCCTTCGACTGGGTCCACGGATCCTCCCTTCGCGAGTATCCTGCCCCGCCTGGCGCACCGTAATGCCAGACTCCGTCGGTGCACGATACCTTGCCCCCCTTCACTTCCAGCGCGAAAATGCCCTTTGTCGAGAGAACGACAATATCGGCTTCGCCCCAGATTTTGGTGGCGTGCCCGTGCAGTCCGAGCGAGTGCAGCACGATCCAGTCCTTATCCAGGTCGCGGCCAAGCTTTTCGTAGACGCGCCGCTCGCCATAGCCGCACTCCTTCGGTGTATCCGGAATCAGAATTGCCATTGTGTTCAGTCCTGTTCCCTGGTGCCGAAGTAGCCCTGCCATCTGCCGTCGGCGTCGCCAACGAGCATGGTGCGATCGAGCTCACGGTTGAATTTTTCGCACGATGTCTCCGGAACCAGAAGGCAGCAGTGGCAGGCGGCTCCGCTGATTCGGTCACCTGACTGCCGCGGGTCGCCTTCGAGGCAGACCGGGTCGCTGCCGCACCACTGGCTGCTGCGGATGGTTTGCTGCACGATACGCTCGAGCTGCGCAGGATCGGCCAGCCGCACCAGCCCGCCCAGACTGCCTTCGGAATCGGGCGATCCCGTGTAGACAAGCAGACCGTTCATTGCCGCGTGATCCCCTTTCGGTTCTGCGACGTAAAGCCGTTCACGTAACGCGGAAGACGAGTAACCGCAGTCGATTGAAATCTGGCGGATCAGCGCGTGCGCAAACGAATGCACCAGTAACAGTGGCGCAGTGATCGTATAGTCACGCGTATAGCCGCGCTCAGCGGCGATGGCAGCCGAGCGCGATTCCAGCGCCGCCACACGGGCTTTGATCGCAGGATTGTCCTTCAGCCACCGTGCAATCGCCTCCGCACGGAATCGCAGAAAGATTCCCTCGCCGCGGATTTCGGCCGCCGGCAGCCACGAACGCGGCGTCTTCGACAGCGGCGCGATGTTGCCTTCCGTCACCTCGTGGGCGATCCGCTCGGCGCTGACCGGATAGGGTTCAATCCGGGAAAAGCCGGCAAGTGCACGCACTTCGCGGAGTCGCGACACCGCACCGATTACGTCGAACCATCCGGCCAGCGCGGCCGGCGGGTCGAGTACGGTGTTCTGGAACTGCGGCACGTGCCCGCCGAGGGGCTGATCGTGGCGATCGCTCGACAGCGCCGCGTATTCCTCGGCCCGCGATCCCGAATCAGTGTACTGATCCGCACCGCCATCGAGCTTGATTTTCTCCCTGTAGGCCGCCGTGAGGATCTCACACGCGACATCAAAATGTGCTGCGATGCTTTCCAGGACTGGCGTCACTGCTTCCGCCGCCACCGCCCCCAGCGTCAGCCAGTTCTCCTCGATGATCTGGAATGCCGCATCGGACACTGGCGGAATCGACAGGGCTGACGCAACGACCGGGAAATATGCGTTGGATGCGCCGCGCTGGATCACCCGGGGCATCGCATCGCAGCCAGACTGGCGGTCGTACAGCCACGGCCGGCTGCCGCCGCAGACACTGTTGACGCTGCCAGGGCTGAAGGCATCGCCGAGCGACACCGGGGGTGCACCGCATGCCTTGCAGACTACGCTGAGATCGGCCAGCGCAGCGGATTTCCCCATCGACTGCAGATACAGCCCGGGGCGTTTGCAGATCCCGGCCTTGTGGTTGCGGTGCGCCCACCATTCCCACGGAAATTCGTCGATATGGCCCTTGCGACAAGCGACCACAAAGCGGACCGGGTTGGTATTGACCGATTTGCCACAGGCGGTGCAATTGAGCCGGCTGCCGTCAGCGGCCAGCTCGAACGGGCTGCCTTCGGTGCCGATCCGATGACACTTCGGACACTCATGCCATAACGGAAAGCGCACGGCCGGCACAGTCGGCTTTTCCTCGACCAGCCGCGTTCCCGGAATCGCTGCAGCAACCGGCGGCAGACGGAAATGGGTCACACCGAGCTGCGCCTGCAAACGCGCTTCGCTGATCGTCAGCGAGAACTGTCGGGTAGCCCCTTCCCAGTCCTCCAGTCCCATCGGCATGAAGGACCCTTTCTCCAGGTCGATGATCGCACCGATGCTGTAAGTCGATACCAGCTGCGAGCGGCGTACCGTGCCGAGCGGTTCCACTGCTGCAACCGCCGGCGGCGCCGCTCCCCTGCTCCCTGCACTCGGCCATTTCGGCTTACCTGTCATTCCCATCGGTGCCCCCCTTTTTCTCAATTCTCTTCAGCCTGAAGGCAGCGGATGGCTCGACCTCGCGCATCGAGTTTGGCGTGCTCCACGCCAGTCCGTTTGCCTGACCGGGTTCTTCAGCAGATCGCATCAGGTGCGGCGCGGTCTTGCCGAACGGCGCCTTCCGTTCCCAGTAGCCCAGTCTGGTGCCGCCGACGCGGCTGTCGTGACTGCGCCCGGCCCAGCGGTCGACGATCGCCTCAATGTCATCGCATGCGTCGGCGGTTTCGACGCCTTGCGACGAGGAGTCGATCCTTTCCCGGATCAGATCGAGCAGACGCACGACTTCCGGATCAGCCGCATTGAAACGCGCGGCATCTGCATCACCAGCCATTCCCTGCACCAGGTGTCTGATCGTGGCCACTACCACCGCGTGCAGCGCCTTGTCACGTGCCCGCGGCGCCCACGGCGTGACGCTGCTCGCTTCGACGCTCCGGTAAAGCGCGGCGTGGTACCCACAAAAATGTTCAAAATGGGAAAGATCGCGCGGCCGCCCAAAATTGTAGAGTGTGACGACCAGCCCGGGCATGCCGCGCCCGACGCGGCTGCTGGCCTGAATGTATTCTGCGGTAGACTTTGGCTGCCCGTTCACCACCATGAGCCCGAGTCGCGGCACGTCGACGCCCACCGAGATCATGTTTGAGGCGAGCACCGAGTCCTTGGGCGGACCGGCATACGGGTCGTCGTTCAACGGCGTTTCCAGGCTCTGCAGAAGGGCCGGCAGGTCGCGTGACGATACCCGGCTGCTCAGTTCCACCGGCGGCATCTCCAGCTGGCGCGGCGTCACCCCGAGGCGCCCGGCCAGAAAGGCAATCTGGCGCGGGACGTCATCCTGCATGAGGACGTCTGCACCGCCCAGCTCGCGCAGGCTGTTGAAATAGGCGACGCAGGTCCAGTAGGGATCGACGCCATGGGCAGCGGCGAGCCCGCTTTCGAGGATCGAGCCGACACCCTGCAGAAGGGCTGCGATGATGGCCTGCAGCGAGAACTTCGGGCTGCGGCCCGCCGAGGCCGCGCCAAGATAGATCCGGTCGGCCCCCACTTCGTCGCGGACGGCGTAGAAGGAATCGGCAGCATCGAACCCGGGTGGCGGAAACTGCAGCACCGTACGGTCGAACAGCGCCCGGACCTGGCGCGCGGCCTGGCCGATCGTCGCAGTCGAGCCGATCACCTTTGGCCGGACGCCATTAACTGTACAGAGCAGATCGACGGCCGTTTCATACAGCCCTGCCATCGATCCCAGCGGGCCCGAGATCAGGTGCAACTCATCCTGAATGATCAGGCCCGGCCGCAGCCCCCCGTCAAGTCCGAACAGCTGGCGGATGTCACTGCTGCGCGGCAGCTGCGCGAACTTGTCAATAGTGCCTATCAGCAACGACGGCGGTGCGGCATAGATCGCTTCGTCAACGGTCAGCACCGGCAAAGGGATCCCGCCGGTTTCACACGCCGTTGCCTCACATACAATGTCGATCCGCGGATCGGTAGGCGAAGCGCGGTACGCCGATGCGTTCAGGTCTGTACCGCATACCGGGCAGCGCAGGAGCTGGCGTGGCGTCGACTTCGGCGCCTGGCCGTCGCGCTCACCGGTCAGCGCAGTGCGCGCATCGTCCATCCTGTTCGGAGTGGCGTCGCCGCCGACAAACAGCCCGAGAGTAATGCGCGCGCTACCGAGCCGCGCGTCTCCGGCGCGGATTGCATCGCAGGCCGAGACCAGTGCCGCAGCGCGCTGGAACTGCTGTACGGTGAGCAGGCGCAGGGTGTACCGCATCATCACGTCAACTCCGCCGTGCGCGCGGCGCGCCGGTTGGGCGAGACGGGTGAAAAATATCTGGAAGGCGGTCAGTCCGAGATAGGCTTCGGTCTTCCCTCCGCCAGTAGGGAACCACAGCAGATCCATGCAATCGCGCTGATCATCGGCGGGGTCGACAAGACCCGGAATAACGAGCAGCATAAATGCCAGCTGAAACGGCCGCCACACCAGCGCACGGGCACGGTCGCCCTTGGCCGGGTAGCGGGACTGGTGGTCCATCGCCAGATTGGCAAGTGCGAATGCGCTCCATGCATGATCATTCTCTTCCAGAACCCGCACGCCCGCGTGCAGCCGCGCGGCGGTGTCGACACAGCGTGCCATGTTTCTTGCCGCCGCCTGCTCGAGCATGGCGTCGCCGAAACTGCCAAGTTGCGGTCGCAGCTGCCGGTCGATCCATGTGGCGTACGCATCGACAAACGCGTGCATCGCGAGGCTGATCTGGGAGCGCGCTGTCTCGTCGGACAGGAAGGCAGCGGCAAGCGCCAGCGGATGCGCCTTCGCAAATTGCCCGAGCAGCGCATGTCCGTCCGCGCTCGTCCCTTTCACGACGGACTGGGGAAGCCAGTCTGTCCGCACGCGTCTGACCGCGCTGCCGTCCGGATCGGACCAGCTGACAGCGACGCCGTGTCCGATGGCAAACTCACTGACGTCGCGATACAGCAGTGCAGCGCTTTGCGCATCTTCGTCATCGATACCGGGCGGCAGACTGTGGCGAGCCCGGATCGCTGCGCCTCCGGACGGTCCGGTTGCCACCACAGAGATGCCCGACTGGAACAGACATGCGAGGTCGCGGTGATCGCTCTCGTCCGGCTCGGGCGCGATATTGATAAGCGTAACAGTAAAAATCTGCTGTCCGGTGCCAGCGCGTCTGCGCACGTGCAGCGCAATCCGGCTGTCGTGAACCGGGCTGCCGTCCGCATTTGCAAACGTACTGGTGCGCCACGTGGCTGCGCTGACGTCGGGAGCAATTTGCAGCGTGTAACCGAGCGCAACTCTGCGCCAGTGCGGCCGCGCCGGAGCGATTGCCTTTCCGTTCTTGCCGGGCTGCTGGTCCTGCGCTTCGACGGGCGCCGGTACCTGCATGTAGCGCGCCGTCTCGGCCAGACTAATCACAACGGTCGCTCCTGCATCGACGGCGAACGTCATGCCAATTGAACACGGACGCACCGCACGGTATCCCGGTACGTCCAGCTCGGCGCCCGCCTCGTTCTCGTCACCGACGCCACTTCCGGTGTCATCATCGGCGGGATCAGATGGCGCGCCCTGCGGCCACAGGATCCCGGTCAGATAGGTGTCGGCCGGTGCGGAACCGATCACCTCGGCTGCCTCCATCGGGCCGAGCAGCAAAGCAGATATCCGGGCAACCGTTTCGGCCCTGACCTGATGATTGTTCATAACCGCTTCACGCCTTCCTGAAAGGTTTAAAGTCACCGGTCCCGAACAGCGTTACCCCGAGCCACAGCCGGCTGGCCCGGAACTGCGCAGGAACCGCCACCGTCGTTTCGTCCGGACCGACCACGGTTACGATGTCGCCGATCCGTAAATTGTAGATTTTGCCCGGCAGTGGCGACTTGCCTCCCAGCACAGAGAGAAGGTCGTATGTCAGCTGCGCAGTGGTCCGTCCGAGCAGTCTGCCGGGACCGGAGTCGTCCTGGAGGTAGATGTTGTAGACATACCGGTTTGTATCGATCGCAGCTTTGACGAGCATGACCTTGTGCCCGCACAGCTGCCGGGCCTGCTCGAGCAGCAGTGCCTGTGTCTCGGCGACATCGTCGGAGGTTCCGTGCACCTCAGGGTCGACGAAGCTGCAGGGATCGATGTCGCCGCTGATACCGACTGCGAGATTGATCCATCCTCCCCACCGGTGGCAAAGACGCTGTCGGGAGCCATTGCCAAAAGTCCAGGTTGTCGGTGCGCGGTAGATCTGGCCAGGCGGAATCCGGCTGAGCTGACGGGCGGCGCGCGTGATGGCGACAAAGCCGACATGAGCTTCCTCCTCCGGGTATTCCTCAGGCTTATCCTCTTTGTCGGGCTCGGACTCGAGGATTACAACGGTCTCGAACTCCATGCCTTTCGCCTGGTGCACCGTCGAAATGAACACCCCGTTCCCGGAAGGCGCAGCATCGTCAGGAAAAGCATCAGGCCAGTTGAGGCGTGCCCGCAAGTCCGCCATATCCAGCGATGCGCTCGCATCTGCCTCACCGCTCGCGCGCAGCAGCCGCAGCCAGGCCGCGCCGGCCTCGGGAAGACCGATCGCGTCGCAGGTTGGCTGACCAAGACGATCACGGCTGAGGGCATGAATTTTCAGAAACTGACTCTGAACGATGGTCGTTGATTTGAGAGGACCGAGCAGGGCACCAATCCACGCGGGCACGGGAGCGTGTTTCCCGACCGACTGCAGACGGACGGCGACAGGTCCCCCTTCCATTTCGGATCCGGCAAGCTTTTTCGCAACGTTCATCGCCTCACCATTGGTACGGGTGAGAATGGCAACTGCCCCTTCCGGTATTGTTTCCAGCCACCCGGGACCGAGTGGCACTTCACTTACGCCCAGCAGCCCGATCTGACGCCGTACTTCCAGCAGCTTGTGCCCCGCGTCGGCATCACCGCCAAGCACCTGCCGCAGGCTGGCAGAAAGCGATGCCAGTTCCGGACGCGAACGGTAGTTCCGGTCCAGCACGATCTGCCGCAGTCCGGCGCCATACTGCTCCCGCAGCAGCTTCCAGCAATTCCGGGCGCCGGCTGCATCCGGCTGCCGTGCCGCGAATTCGTAGATTGCCTGCGCGGGATCACCCAGCACGGTAAAACCGACTCCGGTGCGCGTCGGCGGTGCGAGTAAATCCAGCAGCGTCAGGACCAGCGTCCCGCGAACGCCTGGCAGGTCCTGAAATTCGTCGATAATCAGGTGCCGCACGCCAGACAGCAGCTCGAAGGCCTGGGAACGCGAAGGTCCTGATAATACATCGATGAGCTTCTGGATATTTTGATCGTGCGATGCGGACAGCAGCTCGGCCGGCTGCGCTCCCATCTGCCGCAGGAAGCGGAAGGCCCACGAATCGAAGGTTCGGATCGACATATATCGCAACTCCTCCACCAGCGACTCCGCGGTCGAGGCAAGCTGCTCGATCCTTCGCGCGAGCGTACGGACAGCGCTGCGGGAGAAACTTAACACCAGTATTTCACGCGGGGTCAGCCCTGCATCCACCAGATTCACAAGCCGCAATGCAGACACCTGCGTTTTCCCCGCTCCAGGTCCGGCCACCACCAGCAGTCGATCCACGGCCGACGCCATCACTACCTCGGACTGCCGCCCGTCTAACCCTTCGAAGCGCATGGTTTCCCCGAAATTTTGCGTAAGGTCTTGCCGTCATCCCGACAGGTTCTGTCCGACAGCCTGCATTTTCTAATGAAAGAATCGAAATATTTCGATTGTGAAATAATACTCGAAATATGCGTTCAGAAATCCCCCTTCGCTCCTTTTTTCATAACGTTTTCGATGGGATGAATGCCGGAATTTCGCATCCTTACACTGGAAAGACCTATGGAGAATTCCTGGAGGTCGCCGTCTGGAGGACGGCTGAGGCACGATCGGGAGATTTTCGATTCACGCAAATTTTAACTTCTTACAACCTTTCATTTTCCTGGAACCAACAGGCAGGCGCGATTCGACCACCAAAGGGACAAATCAGGAAATTTCTTATGATCTTCCCTGGTATCGAAACTCTGCTCGCGCCGGCACCTCGGAAGCGGTCTTCCGACGGATGGCAGCTGTCAAGTTTCGCCCGACTGAGCAACACGGCTGTGGTACTCAAATTTTTTCATCGTCCCACCGATAACCACTCCAATGAGAAAACGTGCTTAATGGCCGCATGTTCGTCGCTATTGCAGACTCGCCATTCATGCCGACATTTCCCTTACTCGATTCCGCGCCGTAAAATTCGGACATCGGAACGTAGTACCAGCCAAGATGGGACCATTCCACAGATTTGCGCCGAAGACTGACGACATACGCCGTTTCAGTACCAAGAATTTGATCCATTCGCTCGAAAAACGGAAGATGATCCGCGTTGACACCGAGTTCGTTGCTTGCACTCACAAACTTGTACTTCACGTCGACCAGCTTCAACTTCCCGTCTTTTTTGACCTTGATGAAGTCCAGATCAGTCGGTCGCCCTTTTCGGTATGAGCCCGACAATTCGACATCAAAGATGTGCCGGTCGAGCAGCAAGTCCCTCATCAGATCGGTATCAATCGCATCGGCCGATATCAGACATTTCCTTGCAAACGCGATCGTATCCCTGCTTTCCTCCGCATCGATGTCCGGCAGACGCGAAGGCTTCCTCCCGGGCTCCTTCTTTTTCCACTGTCCGAAGAAAACGTCGTGCCCAACCTCATTAAACTGACCGCCTTCGAATTTGAAGTACACGAAACTGGAGATATCAAGCGAACGCAGGTCAAGATCCAAACGCGGCCGAAGTAAGAACATCGGAATGTCTGGAAGCGCCTTCTTCAGCCCGGCGTAAGTAGTCTGGACAGCGCTGCACCCGCTGCCGAGGACGCTGTAATAGCAGGTGTTTTCTAGCGGATCTTCGGATGCGGGATCTACAGGAAGAAACCATCCACCTGCACAAATTGCAGGATTAATCCGTGTAACGCTTGCGTACCGCAATTCGCCAAGGAAACCCGTGATTTTGTTGATGAACGCATTGTGAAAATCATTCTTGACATACGCCCGACCCATCGTATGCGTGCGTTTACCCCACAGTTCCGGAAAGATATTCCCCCAGACCGCACGAATCAGCAAGTCAACAATCAGTTCCTTATCGTTCAAATTTCCTCCTGTGTTAGTCGATCCTGAATATGCCGGCGACGCCGATAATGAAGGCGCACGCTCAGGATGCAACCGGCGCGACCGTCCTGAATTCAACCACCGAATACAAGGCGCTCGCGGCCTTCGTGATGTCATTGACGCGCCACTGCGCGCGCCGTTTATTCTTCGAGGGGTCGGTCGCATGCAGCTTGGGTGCCGGATCGAGAAAAATGACGCCGTCACTGATCGCCTTCAGAAGCCGCTCGGCCGTCGTGTTGCGGCACCAAATAACCGTCGTTTCGAACCTCACAAGATGCTCATATCCGGCGTCGAATTCCGCGCTGTCGGGATTCCGGACCCTGGACGCCGCGATATAGACGACCTCGTTGTGCTTCGCGCCCCAGCAGTTCATCAGGCGCTCAAGACTCCAAGAGGCGGCGACCTCCCCGTCCGGCCCGGCCAGTACGACGTCAACAGCATCAAATTTCGCGGTCAGCGGTGTCGCAGGATCGTAGGGGTATGCCCTGCGCTCGCCGCCCTCTCCGCGAAATTCGCGGACCTGTAGCGTAAGTCCCGACTTAGCGCAGGTCACGCCGGCGCGGTGTATGCCTGTCAGCCGCAGGTCACCGTCGCTGTCGCGGTACCCGTACTTCTTCATGAAGCCGGCGAAGTCTTTCGCATAGAAGCCACCGTCGGGCTCCGGCGTAAACAGCGTGACCTTGATCTGCGTGTGCGTCTTCAACTCGATGCCGTACAGATCGCCATCGGAATCCGAATTGGGATTAATACCGAGCTCGTGTTCGAGCGTATAACCGCACACCTGTGTTCCGGAAAATGGCAGCGAGCGGCCGTATGTATCGAGTCGGCAGCCGCGCACGGACCGGCCGAGAACGGCGGCGAGGCGAGCCTCGAGTTTGCTGCTATTGCCCTGTTCGGCGGTCAGGCGTTTGCAGGCGCGGGCGCGCTCAAAGCCCGGCAGCGCTGCGAGCTCAAGCTCAAATGCGGGCGAAAAGTCCAGACAGACAATACCGATGCATTTACCGCGCGGCAGACGGGCCAGCACCAGCAGTCGCTTTGCTTCCGGATGCAGCTTCGTGTACGCGACGGACAGCGCCTGCGGCATTGTATTGTCAACGGTGTGCAGGCCGGACAGTCGCGCTTCGGGATACTGCGAATAGATAATTGCCTTGAGTCGCTTGGCCGGCACCAGCGTGCCGTCACGCCGCAACCAGGCGAAACTGTTGAATACGGCCTCAGAAATCCGGCTGCCCGGCTCGGACCGCGCCTTCGTTTCGCTCGCACTTTCGCCGCGTTCGGCCAGCGTCAAGTCAAACAGGTCATACAGAACACCAAAGTCGGCGGCCAGATAAATCTGATTCTTGTCGTTGGCGTTCTTTGGCAGTACCTTCAGCAGCGCAAGATCCGCCCCCACGGATGCCAGGAGCGACGAAAGTTCTGCGACTGAACGGGGGGCGTGTTCAAACCCGGACGGAAAAGTGTTCATCTGTAGCCTCTTTGCAAGATGAACACACGTTACCACTAGTAAATGTTTTGGAAAACACAATTTTTTTATTCGTCACTTAAAAAGACTCGGACGAAAAAACATTTACATAAATATCAATAACTTAGAATAAATTCCCGGGATTTATCCTGTTGTTTAATGGTTACAGTGGGATATAGTTCGCACAAGACGGGCCGAAGTTTTCTTATTCGGCGGGCATGTCGGCCGGAGCGACACGGTTCGCCGGAATGTGGCGCTGTTCCGTACACAAGGATTCCCGGTCAGAGCGAACTAACCGGGCCAGCCGGTCCCCGAGCTCATCTTTATCCTGCCTCAGGCGCCCTCTGAGCGCACACTCCCATACAGTAAGTACGCGCCAGCCCGCGAGTCGCAAGGTCTCTGCGTTGCGCAGGTCACGCTCGCTGTTCGCTTTAATTTTTGACTGCCAGAAATCGGTTCTGGTCTGAGGAAGTTTGAAGAGATAGCAGTCGTGACCGTGCCAGAAACACCCGTGCACGAAGATAACTGTGCGGTATTTCGGCAGGACGATGTCGGGTGCGCCCGGAAGGCTAGCGACATGCAGGCGGAAGCGGAGTCCGCGCGCAAACAACAGTTTTCGGACCAGCAGTTCCGGGCTGGTATTCTTGCTCCGGACCGCGCGCATATTCTTACTGCGGCGCTCCGGAGTGTGCACATCTGTCATCGGCTTATGCGGCCAGCTTCCGCCTCTGCTCTTGTTGCTGAATACGCTTTGCTTCAACAATGCGACTCTTCATCAGTTTCGCCACAGCAGAAAACACGGGAACGACGACTGAATTGCCGAACTGCTTATAGGCCTGCGTATCGGATACGGGGATGCGGAAATTTTCCTCGCCCGGACCGTCATACCCCATGAGCCGTGCACATTCACGCGGCGTCAGACGGCGCGGACGATTCTCGATATTTTTCTGGTGGCCGAAATCAAGCTCAGGGTTGAAGCCCCGGTCGATCAGGATCTCGGAGCCGTCTTTGTAGTAGCGCGCGGACAGGGTGCGCGTCACATCGGTCTCTTTCACGAGGCCGTAGCCGAAGCCGTTTCCCTTGGCTTTGTGCTTAATCGAATAATTAAACAAGTACTCCCACAGCTTCGGGGTGAGCACATAGGCTGAATCAACCTTCTTGTCCAGAATGTCGCCCAGCGCAGGCTTGCGCTTCGGATAGAGCTTCGCAACGTCCTTCAAGGTGAAGCCCTCGTGCACACCGAGGTCCCTGCGGAAACCGACCAGCACGATCCTTTCGCGATGCTGCGGCACAAAGTGCACACCGTCAATGACTTTGGGGTCCGGCTGAGAGGTGTGGTCCGCATCAGCAACCTCATATCCCAGTTCGTCCAGCGCCTTCATGATGACCCGAAAAGTGTTACCTTTATCGTGGCTCTTGAGGTTCTTGACGTTTTCCAGCACAAACGCGGCCGGCTGCTTGGCCGCAATGATACGGGCGACATCAAAAAACAGCGTACCCTGGGTATCGCACTCGAAGCCGTGCTTGCGACCCAGCGAATTTTTCTTCGAAACGCCGGCAATCGAGAAGGGCTGACACGGAAACCCGGCTAGCAGAACGTCATGGTCCGGCACTTGCTCATCGATGTGGCGGTACGCTTCTTCTTCTGACACCTCCGGCCGGTCGCTCCGCGTCACCGTCCTGATGTCTTCGTTGAAAACGTGGTGCTGCGGGTCCGAATAATTGTTTGCCTTATACGTGCGCACGGCAAACGGGTTCCACTCGCTGGTAAACACACAGCGTCCGCCGACCTCATCGAAACCGCGCCGTATCCCGCCGATACCGGCGAACAAATCAATGAAGTCGAAGTCGTGTGCAGCGCGCTTTTTAGGTGGTTGGGGCAGAAGACCTGACAGGTGCCGGTACTCGGCGTCACTGAAAGTCGTCGTGCTCTCGGCGCCACTGATCCACCGCTTCAATATCTCCCTGCTCCACGATCCCGGCGCTACCCGGTTCAGATACTCGGCAATAAATTTCGGGTCATAGCTTTCCAGCGCCTTCTTCAGGAGCGTCAGCTCATCACTCTCACGTACCATGTGCTCTCTTCTCTGAAATTACAACAAACAAACAAACAAACAGTCTGACGTCACGAGCGGCTTGACTGCCCCTGGACCTGCGCGCATGCCTCAGCACTGCCAAGGATAATACTGTATGTTAACACAGCCAACGCCCGAACAATCGCGAACGTGACCCGAAGTTTACACTGTTGTCACGACGCCGTCGGTATGACGGCAATCCGTGATGAAAGAAACTCTTTCACGACAACGCCCGGACGTCAAAGACACCCGCGCCCCCGTCCCCAAGGGTTTTCTGCGGAACTATTCTGCATTAGCAGCTAAAGGTTCTCGCGGTATCGGCCGCGACCGGCTCCGCACGGACTGCTGTCGTGCCAGTGATGCATCGGTATCCGGAGAAACGGCAATCCAGCGGCCTGTCGCGCCTTAAGTACTAACCGACCTTGCGGAGCTATCCAGCAACGACCGCCGCACGAATTGCGAGCGCCGCCGACGAATACGGCCGAGATGGAGCTGCGACCGGCGTTTGCGTGCCGGTCCACAATGGCAGGCACGCTGGACAACAGGCAAATGGCGCAATATCGAAGGAATGTAACCGAGCTATGGAGAACGCAGCGAACGAATCAATGAACTCGTCACCCGAATTTGGACGGTCAGCGGCGTACCCAGTATTGCTTGATAGGCGGGAAGTTCACGTTCTGCCATTTCTTTGGAATCCCACACATAGCAAAGACCCGAAATTCTGGTCAATGACGCCCCTCGCTCCCTGTCATTCGTAACCATCCTTCCGTCTGCTGCTTGAAGAATATAGTGCGTCGTCATTTGCATTCCATACTGTAATTAAAACGGAAACTTCCCCCTTCTGATTTCCTCCGCACATCTCCGAGTGTTGTCGCGGCGGACTCGGGGCGGATGATCAGGCTGCAGTCTGCCATCGATATGGCAAGCCTTGGCCGTCTACGATGTCGTCGCCTGGGCTTGCTTCCGCGCGAGCCTGTTCGGGAGTAATTCCTCCGAGGTGCGCCCTGACGCTCTGCGTGGTCAGTGGGACTGTTTTCGGATGACGGGTCCCAGAGTGTTGGGAAACAAATCTTTAAACGAGGATGCCAACCCAACCGGCGGGCAACCTCAGATATTCTTGCCGCTCTTGTGCTGTGTGAAGATGCGCCAGCATGCGGCACTTAGGCGAACATTTCTCCAGAGGGGATGTCCTCAACGTCGGTCCGTGAGCATACGCCGAAGCGCTTAGTGTCCGCAAGTGGCTGCCATCATCTCTAAGCCCCCCGAGATTTAAAACGCCATCACAACGGCACGCCGAAGCCGCCTGCTCCTGCTAACGCGATGCGTTACCGTTACCTTGCCGTTTGATGGTTCTCTTCGAGGGCGGCACTGGGCCCGGTTTTGCTGCATCGGACGAAGTGCCCCTGTGTTCGCCGGAATGCTACGTCAGTAGCAGCGTTCGATCAGATGTACTTCGTTTCGTAACACGGCAGCCTCTTCCTTAGCCGCCGCGAGCCGTTCGGCGCTACGCAGCACCTCTGCGTTCAGTCCCGCAATTTCAGCTGCGGCGATTCCGGCCGCGTGCGTTCCCTCCGCGTGAAACTGGGCGCGGAACCTACGCTTATTGTGCGACTTATTCTTATTCTTATTCTTATTCTATTCCTGTTCTTATTCTTCTTACTGGGCTGCGGGTCGATGAATTTCTGAAGCGTCGTCCTGCGGGTAACGCTGCGCGCCGTTGCACTTACTTTGACCGTGCGCGGCGCCCGCCTTGCCGTTGACTTCCGCCGTGCGCGCAGCACTGGGCGTGCCGTTGACTTAGCCGTGCGCGTAGCGCTGGGCGTGCCGTTAACTTCGCCGTGCCCGTAGCGCTGGGCGTGCCGTTAACTTCGCCGTGCGCGTAGCGCTGGGAGTGCCGTTAACTTCGCCGTGCGCGTAGCGCTGGGCGTGCCGTTGACTTGGCCGTGCGCGTGGCGCTGCGCGTGCCGTTGACTTGGCCGTGCGCGTGGCGCTGGGCGTGCCGTTGACTTGGCCGTGCGCTTAGCGCTGGGCGTGCCGTTGACTTGGCCGTGCGCTTAGCGCTGGGCGTGCCGTTGACTTAGCCGTGCGCTTAGCGCTGGGCGTGCCGTTGACTTAGCCGTGCGCTTAGCGCTGGGCGTGCCGTTGACTTAGCCGTGCGCTTAGCGCTGGGCCTGCCGTTGACTTAGCCGTGCGCTTAGCGCTGGGCCTGCCGTTGACTTAGCCGTGCGCTTAGCGCTGGGCCTGCCGTTGACTTAGCCGTGCGCTTAGCGCTGGGCCTGCCGTTGACTTAGCCGTGCGCTTAGCGCTGGGCCTGCCGTTGACTTAGCCGTGCGCTTAGCGCTGGGCGTGCCGTTGACTTAGCCGTGCGCTTAGCGCTGGGCGTGCCGTTGACTTAGCCGTGCGCTTAGCGCTGGGCGTGCCGTTGACTTAGCCGTGCGCTTAGCGCTGGGCGTGCCGTTGACTTAGCCGTGCGCTTAGCGCTGGGCGTGCCGTTGACTTAGCCGTGCGCGTAGCGCTGGGCGTGCCGTTGACTTAGCCGTGCGCGTAGCGCTGGGCGTGCCGTTGACTTAGCCGTGCGCGTAGCGCTGGGCGTGCCGTTGACTTAGCCGTGCGCGTAGCGCTGGGCGTGCCGTTGACTTAGCCGTGCGCGTAGCGCTGGGCGTGCCGTTGACTTAGCCGTGCGCGTAGCGCTGGGCGTGCCGTTGACTTAGCCGTGCGCGTAGCGCTGGGCGTGCCGTTGACTTAGCCGTGCGCGTAGCGCTGGGCGTGCCGTTGACTTAGCCGTGCGCGTAGCGCTGGGCGTGCCGTTGACTTAGCCGAGCGCGCAGCGCTGGCGTGCCTTCCACTTAGCCGCGCGCAAATTAGGACTTTTCGTTGATCTGACATTAGATGCTATTTTCTCAATGGAGCAAAGTACTTGGCGGGCAGCGAAATTCACAGGCACCGCGCTGCAGCAGGGGGGCGGCAACTGCGCGCCGTCCAAGTCCCATGGAGACCCATCGCCGGATGCGAAGCGAATGGCCGACCTTCACGCTAATCTTGCAGGCAATTCGGAGCAACTATCTTGAAGCCTTTGTACCTGGAACTGCCAGAGGTCGCCCTCGCGGTGTCACTAGCCGAAGCGACGATTCAGCGCGAAGTGCGTGAGGGGAAGTTCCCTGCACCGCGGCAGCTCTCCGGACGGCGCGTCGGCTGGCTGGTGCGCGAAATTGAGGAGTGGGCTGAGACGCGCCCCGTGTCCAATCTGCCACCGCCGCGCAATACCGGTCAGCGCAAACCAAAACCCACATCAGCTGGCAGCTAGGACTTCCAAGTGATCGCTAAGACGGGCCAGCCAGATACGCCGCTCCTTGTCGTAGCTGTGCCGGTTATACACACCGACAATGCCGCCTTTCATGTGTCCCAGAAGTGCCTCACCCACTTCTTCAGGACAGCCGAGCGCTGCCAGCAGGGTGCGAGAACTGCGCCGCAGATCGTGCGGCGTCCAGTCAGCCATCGGCAAACGGGAACGCTTCAGTTCCGGCCGACTGGTGCACGTCTGGCGCCGGGTCCACACCGCGACGCCGACGACCTTCTGCTCGACATACCCCAGCGCGCCGGACGATGGGAACAGGTAGCTACCCGTTTCCGTCTCCAGCCGGCGTCGCACGATCGCAGCGGCGCGGCCCACCAGCGGCACCCTGAAATCAGTCGCGCCTTCATGCCGCGCGTTCTTGGTCTTTGCTTTCGGCAGGGTCCACCACATGCCATCCGGTTCCTCGCTAATCTCGCGCCGCTCCATCATCAGGATCTCGCCGCCACGCGCGCAGGTCCACAGGTACAAGGTGAGCGCGTCCTCAATTAGCCGTGTAAAGTTCGGCAGCCAGCGAATCAGTATTCCGATCTCGTCGGCCGATAGCACGCGCTTACCGGTGCCAATCGACTCGCCGCCAACCTTGCGCCCCTTGCTGCGCAGGCGCCCGCGCATGATCAGGCGCCACCAGTTCGGCACGCTGTCCGACAGGCGGCCCGAATCGAGCCCGTAATCCCAGGCGCCGCCAAGTTCCGCCCGCAGCTTGGCTGCCTGCACCGGAATGTGAAGATAGGACTCAAGCAGATTGAAGGCGGCGGCGCGTGTGACCTGGTCCGGTGTCAGATCGCCGAATTCTCCCAGCATGGTGTCGAATACGCGGCGCACTTCTGCGGCGCCCTTTTCTTTGCGGTGCCCTTCGACCCGGCCGGCCAGGTAGAACCCGCATAGGCGCCGTACCGTCAGGCGATCCGCACTTGCCGCCGCGCGCTCGATGGCCGCCGCCGCCCGCGTATCGGCTAGCGCCTGTTTTTTCAGTGCGGCCGCATCGACACCGCCAGCGCGATCCGCGCGCAAGCGCTCCCACGCCGCCACCGCGGCCGATACGGACAGCGACGGCCACTCGCCGATTTTCACCTGTCGCATTTTCCCGTCGACGGGGCTCTTGTAGCGGTAGACCCACTTCCGGGTCGTCGTCGTTGCCTCAAGCCGCAGACCTGGACACTCGGTAATGGTACAGTGTTGTCCGGCCGTCAGCAGCTTGGCCGCGCGCGCATCAAACTGCATAGTGCAACTCCCTAGTTTGGCGTAACTTCCGGCGTAACTTTTACGACGTTGACTGAGCCTTTGAGAGATTTTAGCGTAACTTTTTAAAAGACCCTTCAAAAAGTTACGCCAAATGGCCAAGTGCAGCTCAACGTTATGATGCGTAGAGGCCGGAACGAAAATGGAACCGATGAGAAATAATCCTCATGAGAACAAAGACTTAGATATGAATATGCAGTTGAATCAAGAGCTCGCCGATGGCCCAAAAAGTAAGCATACGCCTATGATGCAGCAGTACCTTCGACTGAAGGCCGACTACCCGACCATGCTGCTTTTCTACCGCATGGGCGACTTCTACGAGCTGTTTCACGACGACGCCGAAAAAGCGGCGCGCATCCTGGGCATCACGCTGACCGCGCGCGGCGCCTCGAACGGCAATCCGATCCGCATGTGCGGCGTCCCCTTCCATTCGCTCGATCCCTACCTGGCCAAGCTGGTCAAGCTGGGCGAGTCGTGCGCGATCTGCGAGCAGATCGGCGACCCGGCCACCAGCAAGGGCCCGGTCGAACGCAAGGTCATGCGGGTCGTCACACCGGGCACGCTGACCGACGCCGACCTGCTGCCGGAAAAAGCCGAGCGCCCGCTGCTGGCCGTATGCATGATCAGCCAGCGCAAGGTCGTCACCACCGGCCTGGCATGGCTGTCGCTCGCATCGGGCGGACTGAAACTGATGGAGTTCTCGGGCGACGCGCGCACCGTCGGCGTGCGCCTGCAACAGGAACTCGAGCGCATCGCGCCGGCCGAGATCCTGCGCGGCGACACCGCCGACCTGTTCGAGGACAGCACGATCGCGCACACGCAGACGGTGCCCGACTGGCACTTCGATGTCGTCGGCGGCCACCGCGCTCTGCTCGAGCAGCTGGGCGTGGCCACCCTCACCGGCTTCGGCGCCGATGGCCTGGGCGCCGCGTTCGGCGCGGCCGGCGCGCTGCTGCGCTACGCCCAGTCCACCCAGGGCCGCGGCCTGCAGCACGTGAAAAGCCTGTCGACCGAAACCGAAAACGAATTCATCGGCCTGGACGCGGCCACCCGGCGCAACCTGGAACTGACCGAGACCATCCGCGGCCAGGAGTCGCCCACCCTCTTCTCGCTGCTCGACCACTGCCGCACGGCGATGGGCTCGCGCATGCTGCGCCATTGGCTGCACCACGCGAAGCGCGACCAGGGCGTCGCGCGCGCGCGCCACGAGGCGATCGCCGCGCTGGCCGGCAGCGACACCAGCGGCGCGCTCGCCGCAACGCTGGGCCAGGTGCCGGACATCGAACGCATAACCACCCGCATCGCGCTGCTGTCGGCGCGCCCGCGCGACCTGGCCAGCCTGCGCGACGGCCTGAAGCAGCTGCCGACGCTGCGCCGCAACGTGCAGCAAAGCTTCATCGCCGGCGTGCCGAACCTGCTGGCCTCGATCCACGCGGCGATCGCAACGCCGGAAGCCTGCCTGGACCTCCTTCAGCGCGCGGTGGCCGAAGAGCCGTCCGCAATGGTGCGCGACGGCGGCGTGTTCGCGCGCGGCTTCGACGCCGAGCTCGATGAGCTGCGCGGCCTGTCCGAGAACGCCGGCCAGTTCCTTGTGGACCTCGAAACGCGCGAGCGCGCCCGCACCGGCATCGCCAACCTGCGCGTCGAATACAACAAGGTGCACGGCTTCTACATCGAAGTCACGCACGGCCAGACCGACAAGGTGCCGGACGATTACCGCCGGCGCCAGACGCTGAAGAACGCCGAGCGCTACATCACGCCCGAACTGAAGGTGTTCGAGGACAAGGCGCTGTCGGCGCAGGACAAGGCGCTGGTGCGCGAGAAGCTGCTGTACGACCAGCTGCTGGCCGACCTGGCGCCGCACATCGCCTCCCTGCAGACGATCGCGCAGGGGCTGGCGCAGCTCGACACGCTGACCGCGCTGACCCATCACGCCCTGCAGCACAACTGGTGCGCGCCGCAGCTGGTCGCCGAGCCGTGCCTGGATATTCGCGAAGGCCGCCATCCGGTGGTGGAGAACCAGATCGAACGCTTCATCGCCAACGACTGCTGCTTCTCGAACGAGCGCCGGCTGCTGCTGATCACCGGTCCGAACATGGGCGGTAAATCGACCTTCATGCGCCAGGTGGCGCTCATCACACTGCTGGCCTACATCGGCAGCTACGTGCCGGCCGCCTCGGCGAGGATCGGCCCGATCGACCGCATCTTCACGCGCATCGGCGCGACCGACGACCTGGCCGGCGGGCGCTCGACCTTCATGGTGGAGATGACCGAATCGGCCGCGATCCTGAACGGCGCCACCGAGCATTCGCTGGTGCTGATGGACGAAGTCGGGCGTGGCACCTCGACCTTCGACGGCCTGGCGCTGGCGTGGGCGATCGCGCGCCACCTGATCGACGCGAGCCGCAGCTTCACGCTGTTCGCCACCCACTACTTCGAACTGACGCAACTGCCGGAGAGCCATCCGAGCGCGGCCAACGTACACCTGTCGGCGGTCGAGCACAAGGACAGCATCGTGTTCCTGCACGCGGTGCAGGCCGGCCCCGCGTCGCAGAGCTACGGCTTGCAGGTGGCGCAGCTGGCCGGCGTGCCGCAGGGCGTGATCAAGGCGGCCCGCAAGCACCTGGCGCGGCTCGAGTCGCAGGCCCTCGACACCACGCCGCAGCTCGACCTGTTCGCGCTGCCGTGCGTCGAGCCGGAGGATGATGCGGCCGCACCCGCGGCGCCAGCCGACGACGATCTGCGCGCGGCGCTGGCGGCGATCGATCCGGACGCCCTCTCCCCGCGCGAGGCGCTCGAACAGCTGTATCAGTTGAAGCGCCTGTCCGCATAATGGCGCGCCGGCACCAGCTTGCAGCGGTCGCGCTGGCCGTGCTGGCGATGCACGGCGCCTGCGCGGCGGCGCCGAAAAAGGATCCCGATCAGCACCGCTTCGGCGTGATCGGCCACAGCTTCCACAACGGCGGCGGCGAAGCGCGGCTGAAGCAGGCGATCGCCGACGAAAGCGAGGCCTCGCTGGCGTTCGTGGTCGTCACCGGCATCAAGGGCGCGGACGAGCCGTGCAGCGACAAGCTGTACGCGCACCGGCGCGAACTGTTCGACGACGCGCGCCGCCCGATGATCGTGCTGCCCGCGGCGAGCGACTGGAGCGGCTGCAAAAACTCGGCCGGCCGTTCGCTGGCGATCGAACGCCTGAACCGGCTGCGCGAGACCTTTTTCAGCGAGCCCAGTTCACTCGGCGCGCGCAAGCTGGCGGTGACGCGTCTATCGTCCAGCGCGAAGTTCCGCAGCTACGCCGAGAACGCGCACTGGCAGGTGGGCGACGTGCTGTACGCGACCATCAACCTCCCCGCCAACAACAACCACTACCTGCCGGAAGCGGGCCGCAACAGCGAGTTCGAGGACCGCATGGTGGCCAACCGCTTCTGGCTCAACCGCCTGTTCGCGATGGCCAGGCGCGAGAAGCTCGATGCGGTGGTGCTGTTTTCGGAGGGCGATGTGAAGGCGCTGACGCAGCCGACCGGATTGCGCGCGCTGCTCGGCCGCGCCAGCAGCAGCAAGCAGGATGGCTTCGACGAGCCGCGGCGGCAGATTGCGTCGCTGGCGCAGAAGTTCCAGGGGAAGGTGCTGCTGGTCGATACGGATTCGGCGAAGAAGGGCGAACCGGACATCGAATGGCGCGGCAACCTGGGGCACTTAAGCCTGGGATCGGGTGCGGTGGAAGTGAAAGTCACGCCGGGAGCGGCGGCGCCGTTCACGCTGAAGAACGCGTCCGACGAGAAGTAGCTGGAGGGCGGGGTCTGGTCCTGCGGACCTGACCCCATTTTGCAGTAGTGCTGAAGATGGGGTCAGGTCCGCAGGACCAGACCCCTTCGTGTTATTTAGTGCACCGGATGCGAGCGGAACTCGTCGCCGGCGTCGCCTTCGTCATCGCCATGATGGTGGCCATGGGCGCCATGCACGTGCTCGTGCTGGATCTCTTCTTCCGTGGCCGCGCGCACGTCGATCACCGACAGCTCGAAACGCAGCGCCATGCCGGCCAGCGGGTGATTACCGTCGAGTACAACCTTGTCGTCGGCGATATCGGTGACGGTGAAGATCATCGCTTCGTCGTCGCCGTCGGTGCTGTCGGGCATGCCTTCGAACTGCATGCCAACTTCCAGCGGCTCCGGCAGGCGATTGCGCGGCTCGACCTTGACCAGCGCCGGGTCGTAGTCGCCGAACGCGTCGTCCGGCTCGATCTGGATGGTCGACGAATAGCCGACTTCTTTCCCATCGAGCTCTTCTTCGATCTTCGGCAGCGTGTTCTCGTAGCCGCCGTGCAGGTAGACCATGGGCTGACTGCCATCTTCGATCAGGTTGTTCTGTGCGTCCGACAGCTTGTAGTTGACCGTCACTACCGTGTTCTTGGCAATCTTCATAGTGCTTCCTTTCAGTGTTTTAGCAGACGGATTATACCTCCCCCACCGCTGTCGCCCATAACAGCGCGGTTATAATGGCGCATGAAAAAAATCCAACTCCTCGGCGACATCACGCCGGCCCAGTTTTTGCGCGATTACTGGCACAAGAAACCGCTGCTGATCCGCCAGGCCATCCCGGGCATGAAGCCGATTCTGTCGTTCGACGCATTGGCGAAGATGGCAACCCAGAACTTCGTCGAGTCGCGCCTGATCACCCACGCCGACGGCGAATGGAACATGCAGCATGGTCCGCTGGCCGAGCTGCCCTCGCGCGAGCAGAAGCAATGGACCATGCTGGTGCAAGGCGCCAACCTGTACGACGCGCGCGCCGATGCGCTGCTGCGCCAGTTCCGCTTCATCCCGGACGCGCGCCTCGACGACCTGATGATCAGCTTCGCCACCGATGGCGGCGGGGTCGGCCCGCATTTCGATTCCTACGACGTGTTCCTGCTGCAGGCGCACGGCAAGCGGCGCTGGCGCATCGGCGCGCAGAAGGACCTGTCGCTGGTGGACGGCATGCCGCTGAAGATCCTGAAGAATTTCAAGCCGCAGGAGGAGTTCGTGCTCGAGCCGGGCGACATGCTGTACCTGCCGCCGCACTATGCGCACGACGGCGTGGCCGAGGGCGAGTGCATGACCTACTCGATCGGCTTCCGTTCGCCGTCCTACCAGGAACTGGGCGAGGCCTTCCTGCAGTTCATGGCCGATTCGATCGACCTGCCGGGCCGCTACGCCGATCCCGAGCTCGAGGCCTCGGGCAAGCCGGCCGAGATCCCGCGCCACATGCTCTCGACCATCGCCGACGAGTTGAACAAGGTGCGCTTCACCGAAGAAGACGTGACGATCTTCCTCGGCGAGCACCTGTCCGAGCCGAAACACAACGTGTTCTTCACCGGGCCGGCCAAGCCGCTGACGGTGGGCCGCTTCGGCGAGGCGATCGCCAAGCGCGGCGTGGTGCTGTCATTGAAGACGCTGATGCTCTATCGCGGCAAGCACGTGTTCATCAACGGCGAGTCGTTCGCCGTCGGGCGCGCCGACAAGGCGCTCCTCGACACGCTGGCCAACACCCGCATGCTGTCGGGCGAAGCGCTGGCCGGCGCGTCGGACGATGTGATGGAAGCGCTGTACACCTGGTACCAGGACGGCTGGGTGGAACTGGGCTGATCGACAAGCGAAGGAGCTGCGCATGGATGCACCGGTGGCCGTGAAATTCAATTCGCACGCCGAATTCGGTGCGCACTTTCGCGCATGCCTGGCGCGCTCGCAGGGCGTGCTCGAGATGTTCGATCCGGATTTTTCCGTGTTCCCGCTCGGGCAGTCCGACGTCGACGCGGCGCTGCGCCACTTTCTCGCCGCCGGCGGCGCGCTGGTGCTGGCGATGCATCGCACCGATCACATCGAGCGCGAATGCCCGCGCTTCCTGCGCCTGCTGCGCGATTACTCCCACCGCGTCGAATGCCGCGCCACGCCGCCGAACCTGCACCAGCTGACCGACTCGTTCTGCATCGGCGACCAGATCCACATCGTGCGCCGCTTCCATTGCGACCATATGCGCGGCGAGGCCGCTTTCGACAATCCCGCGGCCTGCGAAATCAGCCTGGAACGCTTCGCCGCGATCTGGCTGGAGTCGCGTCCCTGCCTGCATCCGACTGTCACCGGCCTGTAGCGCGGCCAAATTTTTGTGGGGAAAACGTCATTTATGCACGTTGGATAATCGGTTGTAAACATATTGTTACAAAATGAACGGTGTTATCAGCTTAGAAAATTCCATAAAAGCATCTTTCGCCTATTGCGAAGCACCAAATTTAGCTATAATATCGGGTTAGGAAGTTTCCGTTGTCTGTCAGGCACCATCACAGGTACGAAAGCTGACGAGAATATCCTAACGAGCGATAATTACCGGTAATTATTCATCGCAATAACGTTGTCTCTACTTTTGAATTAAAAAAGGAAAACCCATGAAAAAAAATCTGCTGATCATCTCCCTGTTGGCTGTTGCTCTGGCTGCTTGCAGCAAAAAAGAAGAGCCAGTTGTTGTTGCTCCAGCTCCAGTAGTTGAGACCCCAGCTCCAGCTGCTGCTCCAGCCGCTCCTGCTGCTGACGCTGCTGCTGCCGCTTCGGCTGCTGCATCGGCTGCTTCGGCTGCTGCTGACGCTGCTTCGGCTGCTGCTTCGGCTGCTTCGGCCGCTGCTTCGGCTGCTGCATCGCACTAATTTGCTCATGGCAAGAAAGACCGGCCCTCGGGCCGGTTTTTTTACGCCTGGTGGTTTTGGGGTCAGGTCCGACGGACCTGACCCCGGGGTTGTCGCCGATGCGTGAGTTTCCAATGGAACGACTACTCATTGGCCTCGTTCAACTTCGGGGTCAGGTCCGACGGACCTGACCCCCACCCCCATAAAAAAACCGGCACTAGGCCGGTTTTTTTATTCTTAGATGGGGCCGGGTCCGCAGGACCAGCCCCTCTTCTGCGCTTACTTCAGCTCGTCGCCCAGCAGCTTGAGGATCTTGGCGCCGGTGGCCGTCGTCTCCGGTTTGCCGTCGTTGGTCTGCACCGTCACCTGGCTCGTCGTTGCGCCGGCGGCCGACTTGACCGACACGCGATAACGCTGCGCTTCCTTTTCCTTGTCGGCGGCGGCGCCGAACGTGAACAGCTTCTTGAAGAAGCCGGTGGTGCCCGCCAGGTCCGGATCGACGTAGCGCACGAAGTACACGCCGTTGACGCGGTCGCGGTCTTCCACCGTGAAGCCGACGCGGTCGAGCGCCAGGCCGACACGGCGCCACGCGCGGTCGAAGCCTTCGTCCACTTCGATCGCCGAACCGGCCAGCTTGGCGTGCAGCGGCTGCACCGGCGCATTTTCCACCGTGGCGGTGACGGCCTTGACGTCCGGCGTGCCGGTCAGGCGCGCCATCAGCTTGGCCAGGAACGCCGCTTCCAGGCCCGGGTCGTTCGGACGCGAGGTCCACTGCGGGATTTCCTTCTGCGGGCCGGTCAGCACTTCTTCGGCGCCGCGATGGCTGATGTAGATCTCGGTGCTGCCGTCGGCGGCGCGCTCGAGACGGGTGCGGAACTTGTCGCGGCGGCCAGTGCCGTAGGCCGAGTCGAATACCTTGCCCAGTGTATTGCGGATGAAGTCCTGCGGGATCTTCGAGCGGTCCTCGGCCCAGTTGGTTTCCATCACGCCCGTGGTGGCCGATTCGCTTTCCACCGTGAAGCCCGAATCGTGCCAGAAGTCCTTCAGCTGCGGCCAGAGCTGCTCCGGCGACTGCTTGACCACCAGCCAGCGCTGGTTGCCGTTGCGCTCGACCTTGACCGCGGCGTTGCCGGCCACGCCGATCGCCTCGCCGCTGGCCACGACCGCCGGTGCCGCGCCCTTCTGCTGCAGGCCCGATGCGGTGGCGACGCCGCGCCCGTCGGGAATGGCGTAGCGATTGTCTTTTTGCAGCTGGGTCAGGTCAGGCGGCACGTCCAGCGGCGCGGCCTTCTTGGCGCCGCGGTAGTCCAGCTTGTCGGACTCCATCACGTTGCCGACGTAGCTGCAACCGGCCAGGCTTACCATCAGCGCGGAGAGGACGGCGCCGCGGGTGGCGGCAGGGGTAAATGTCTTGCGAATAGTCATGTCGTAAAGGGTAAGGGCTGGCGGTCAGCGGTATCGGAAAATGATCCCGGCCTTGCGGTCAGGATTGTGGAAGGACGCCCGCTTCGCGCATTGCGGCGCGGACGGTTTCGTGGAATTCGGCAGCCAGCGGCACAAGCGGCAGGCGCAGGCCGGCAGGCATCAGGCCCATCTCGGCCAGCGCCCATTTGACCGGCACCGGGTTCGGCTCGACAAACAGCTTGGCGTGCAGCGGGATCACCTTGTTGTTGATCTCGACGGCTTTGGCGATGTCGCCGGCCATCGCGGCCACGCACAGCTCGTGCATCGCGCGCGGCGCCACGTTGGCGGTGACGGAGATGTTGCCGGCGCCGCCCATGAACATCAGCGACATCGCGGTGGGATCGTCGCCCGAGTACACGGCGAAGGACTTCGGCGCCAGGCGCAGCAGCTCGGCGCCGCGGCCGATGTTGCCGGTCGCGTCCTTCAGGCCGACGATGTTCGGCAGCTTGGCCAGGCGCAGCACGGTGTCGTTGCTCATGTCGGCAACGGTGCGGCCGGGCACGTTGTAGAGAATGATCGGCAGGTCCACCGCTTCGGCGATGGCCTTGAAGTGCTGGTACATGCCTTCCTGGGTAGGACGGTTGTAGTACGGCACCACCACCAGCGCGGCGTCGGCGCCGGCGTCCTTGGCGAAGCGCGTCAGCGTGATCGATTCCGCGGTCGAATTGCCGCCGGTACCGGCGATGATCGGGATGCGTTTGGCGCTGTGCTCGACGGCGAGCCGGATCAGCGCGCAGTGTTCTTCGACGTCGACCGTGGCCGATTCGCCGGTGGTGCCGACGATGACGATGCCGTCGGTGCCTTCGGCAACGTGCCAGTCGATCAGCTTGCGCAGGCCCGGCAAGTCCAGGCTGCCGTCTTCGTGCATCGGGGTGACGATTGCTACTATGCTGCCCTTGATCATAATCTTCTGATGTTAATGGCCAATAAAAGCCTGATTGTAGCGGATAGCCCGCAGGATTGGTTCATTCTTGACTAGAAGTCATGTTCAAAACTGTCGAGCAAGGCATTTCTGACCGGAAAAACGGGGCCGCAAGCGCACAGGCGCTGGACCATGGCCGGTTTTGGGGTGGCGGTATAGCCGTCTTCGAAGGCCAGTACGCGCAGGCCGCAAGCGCGGGCGATGTCGAGCAGCTCGCCGGGCGCCAGCAGGAAGGCCGGGTTGGACGGCTTGCCGAAGGCTTCGTTGCCGATGGCGAAGGTCTCGTAGATCAGGACGCCGTCGGGACGCAGGCTGGCGGCCAGTTGCGCCATCAGCGGGCGGTGCAGGTAGTTGGTGACGACGATGCCGGCGTAGCGGCCAGGCGTAAATGGGGTCAGGTCCGCGGGACCAGACCCCGACTGATTACGCGGCGGCGACAAACCCGGGGTCAGGTCCGCCGGACCTGACCCCAGCCCTTGGTTCGCGGCACGGATCGGTACCGGGGTCTGGTCCTGCGGACCTGACCCCATTTTGTCGCTCTCGAGATCGAACTGCTGGGTGACGATGCCCTGCCCCGCCGCCAGCGCCAGCGCTTCGGCATCGCGATCGACCGCCAGCACCGCATGCCCCAGCGCCGCGAAATGCCGCGCATGGCGCCCCGTCCCGCACGCCAGGTCGAGCACTTCGCCCGCCGGCACAACAGGCGCCCAGCGCGCCACCCACGAAGATACTTGACTCATCAAGTATATGCCAGACCCATGGCCTCGCGCACGTCGCGCATGGTTTCCTGCGCCAGCTTGCGGGCCTTGTCGCAGCCGTCGGCGACGATCGCGCGCACCAGCGTCGGGTCGTCCAGGTACTGCTGCGCGCGCTCGTGCATCGGCTCCTGTTCCTTGACGATGGCGTCGATCACCGGCTGCTTGCATTCGATGCAGCCGATGCCGGCCGTGGTGCAGCCCTTCACGACCCAGTCCCGCGTGGCGGCGTCCGAATACACCTCGTGCAGCTGGAACACCGGGCACTTGTTCGGATTGCCGGCGTCGGTCCGGCGCACGCGCGCCGGATCGGTGGGCATGGTCCGCACTTTCTTGGTGACCGATTCCTTGTCCTCGCGCAGCGCGATCGAGTTACCGTAGCTCTTGCTCATCTTGCGCCCGTCCAGGCCCGGCAGGCGCGAGGCGACCGTCAGCTTGGCCTGCGGCTCGACCAGGATCAGCTTGCGGCTGCCTTCGAGATAGCCGAACAGGCGCTCGCGGTCGATGTTCGACAGGCTGCCGGCATCTTCGAGCATGGCGCGCGCCTGGTCCAGCGCCTCGTCCTTGCCCTCCTGCTGGTATTCGGTGCGCAGTTCCATGTACAGCTTGGCGCGCTTGCTGCCCAGCTTCTTCACCGCCACGGCCGCCTTCTCCTCGAAGTCCTTTTCCTTGCCGTACAGGTGATTGAAGCGGCGCGCGATCTCGCGCATCATTTCGATGTGCGGCACCTGGTCGTCGCCCACCGGCACCTGGCTGGCGCGGTAGATCAGCACGTCGGCCGCCTGCAGCAGCGGGTAGCCGAGGAAGCCGTAGGTGGCCAGGTCCTTGTTGGTGAGGTTGTCGATCTGGTCCTTGTAGGTCGGCACGCGCTCGAGCCAGCCCAGCGGCGTGGCCATCGACAGCAGCAGGTGCAGCTCGGCGTGCTCGGGCACCTTGGACTGGATGAACAGGGTCGCCTGCGACGGATCGACGCCGGCGGCGAGCCAGTCGACCAGCATGTCCCAGGTGCTGCGCTCGATGATGGAAGGGTCGTCGTAGTGCGTGGTCAGGGCGTGCCAGTCGGCCACGAAGAACAGGCAAGGCTGTTCGGCCTGCATCCTGATCCAGTTCTTCAGGGCGCCGTGATAGTGGCCAAGGTGCATGGTGCCGGTGGGACGCATGCCGGAAACGACGCGATCGGGATACATAGGGTCAGCTCAAAAGTAAAGTCAGGGGAGTGGCCACCAGGCGCAGCAAGCCCTGCGTGAACGCCATCATCGGGAAGAACCAGTAATCGAGGATATGGAAGTACAGCAGTCCCAGGACAATGAAAAATCCATACGGTTCGATCTTCGAAAACTTGTAGGCGAGCCGGTTCGGCAGCAGGCTGGTGAGCACGCGACCGCCGTCGAGCGGGGGAATCGGCACCAGGTTGAAGACGAACATGACGACGTTGACCAGGATGCCGGCGCGCGCCACCTCATGCGGGTACAGCTCGCTGACCTTGGTCGCCGCTAGCAGGAGGGCGAACACCAGCCAGCCCAGCGCCATGATGAAATTCGATACCGGGCCGGCCAGCGCCACCCAGGCCATCTGCTTTTTCGGATTGCGCAGGCGCGAAAAGTCCACCGGCACCGGTTTGGCGTAGCCGAACACCATCGGCACGCCCATCGACTTGGTCGCCATGTACAACAGGGCCGGCAGCAGGATGGTGCCGAAGGGGTCGATGTGTTTGAGCGGATTCATGCTCATGCGCCCGGCGGCGTAGGCGGTGTTGTCGCCGAAGTATTTGGCGGCGTAGGCGTGCGCGGCTTCGTGCAGGGTGATGGCAAAGATGACCGGCAGTGCGTAGACGGCGATCGCCTGGATGATTTCGTTCATGAAGTCGATTCTATCAGAGCGGGGCGCGCGGCCCCGCGGATGGGAGGGCTTACAGGCCGAACACGGCGGGGTCGCCCCTGCCCTGACGCACCAGCAGCGGCTCGTCGGAAGTGAGGTCGATCACCGTGGTCGGCTCCATCGGGCACGGGCCGCCGTCGATGATCAGGTCGACCAGCTTGGCCAGGCGTTCGCGGATCTCGTCCGGATCGTTCAGCAGTTCGCCGTCGGGCATGATCAGGGTCGATCCGATCAGCGGCTGGCCCAGTTCTTCGAGCAAGGCGTTGGTGACAGGATGCTCCGGCACGCGCAGGCCGATGGTCTTGCGCGACGGGTGCGACAGGCGCCGCGGCACTTCGCGCGTGGCCTCGAGGATCACGGTGAACGGTCCCGGCGTGGCCGACTTGAGGATGCGGAACTGGCGGTTGTCCACGCGCGCGTACAGGGCGATCTCGGACAGGTCGCGGCACATCAAGGTCAGGTGCTGCTTCTCGTCGATGCCGCGGATGCGGCGCAGCCGTTCGACTGCGGCCTTGTCGTCGAGGTGGCACACCAGCGCGTAGCAGGAGTCGGTGGGCAGCGCGACGATCCCGCCGCCATGGATGATCCCCGCGGCCTGCTTGATCAGGCGCGCCTGCGGATTGTCTGGATGGATCTGGAAGAACTGGCTCATTGAGGGCGCAGTCCCTGCAGCGCGGCGATGCGCTGCTCCATTGGCGGGTGCGTGGCGAACAGGGCGCCCCAGCCGCTGTTGCCGCCCGAGATTCCCGAGGCGGCCATGCTCTGCGGCAGCTCTCCCGGATGCAGCCCGGCCAGGCGCGCCAGCGCGTGCTGCATCGGCACCGAATTGCCCAGCAGGCTGGCCGAGCCGGCGTCGGCGCGGAATTCCCGCTGGCGCGAGAACCAGGCGACGATGATCGAGGCCAGGATGCCGAACACGATCTCGCAGACGAACACGGTGACCATGTAGCCGATACCGGGGCCGCGGTCGCTGTCGCCGCGCAGCAGCACCTTGTCGACAAAGAAGCCGACCACGCGCGCCATGAACACCACGAAGGTGTTGACCACGCCCTGGATCAGGGTCAGGGTGATCATGTCGCCGTTGGCCACGTGAGCGATTTCGTGGCCCAGGACCGCTTCGACTTCCTCGCGCGTCATTCCCTGCAGCAGGCCGGTGGAGACTGCGACCAGCGCGGAATTCTTGAAGGCGCCGGTGGCGAACGCGTTCGGCTCGCCGTCGTACACGGCCACTTCGGGCATGCCGATCTGCGCGCGCTCGGCCAGCTGGCGCACGGTGTTGACCAGCCACAGCTCGGTCGAGTTGGCCGGATTGTCGATGACGCGCGCGCCGGTCGACCATTTGGCCATCGGCTTGCTCATTAATAGCGAGATGATCGAGCCGGTGAAGCCGACCACCAGCGAGAACACGGCCAGAGCGCCGACGTTGATGCCGGCGCCGGAGACCGCCCTGCCCACGCCGAGCACGTTCAGCACGAGCGTCAGCACCAGCATCACGGCGAGGTTGGTGGCGAGGAACAGGATGATGCGTTTCATTCTTATTGGCTCCGGGGAATTTCTTACTCAGCATGGGTTCCTGCCTTCGCAGGAACGACAGCCTAAAAACCGTCATTCCTGCGAAGGCAGGAATCCATGCTGACTTCGATCAGTGTTGACACAGCCTCAACATAAGGCTACTAGAGGGAAAATTCAAGAGCTAGAACCAGTCATGCCAGACCGGCGTGACGTTCGACGGCAGCGGCGGCAGCAGCGAAAACTCGGCGCGCGACTCGCCCGGCGCGTGAAAATCGGTGCCGCGCGAAGCGAGAAAGCCATAGCGCCGCGCCAGTTCCGCGTACACCGGGTATTGATCCGGCGTGTGGCTGCCGGTCACCACCTCGATCGCCGTACCGCCCAACTGCTTGAATTCGTCGAACAGCGCGCCCTCGGCGACGGGACTGAATTTGTAGCGCCCCGGGTGCGCGATCACCGCGATGCCGCCGGCCGACTTGATCCAGCCTACCGCCTGTTCCAGCGAGGCCCAGCGGTGCGGCACGTAGCCCGGCTTGCCCTCGGTGAGGTACTTGCGGAACACTTCCGGTATGGTGGCGCAGGCGCCGGTTTCGATCAGGTAGCGGGCGAAGTGGGTGCGCGACATCAGGTCCGGATTGCCGACGTATCGCAGTGCGCCCTCATACGCGCCTGGGATGCCGGCCGCGGCAAGCTGCGCCGCCATCTCGCGCCCGCGGGCGTCGCGTCCGCTGCGGGTGGCGGCCAGGCCCTGCAGCAGCAACGGGTTGGTTTCATCGATGCGCAGGCCCACGATATGCACCGTCTGGCTGGCCCAGGTAATCGAGATTTCCACGCCGGGGATGAATCCCATGCCGATGTCGGCGGCGGCCGCGCGCGCGGCGGGAATGCCCCCGATTTCGTCGTGATCGGTCAGTCCCCAGACATCGACGCCGGCCTTGTACGCGTACTGCGCCACCGCCGCCGGCGACAACACACCGTCGGACACGTTCGAGTGGCAGTGCAAATCTACGTTCAGCATGTACGAATCAGCGAATTGGCGAAGTTGTCATTGTACGCCGAGTGGCCAATCCGAGCCGCGGCCCAACACTTGGGTCAGGTCCGCAGGACCAGACCCCTGCCTCCGTTCTACTTGGTCAGGAACGCCTCGATCAGCCGCGCCAGTTCCGCCGGCTGGTCGTGGTGCAGCATGTGCCCCGCGTCCGCCATCATGTGGCACTCGACATTTTTCAGATGCCCGAGCCGGCGGTCGATCTCGATGCGCGCCTGCGGCTTCGGTCCCATCCACAGCCACATATTGGTGTCTTCGGCCTCGACCCACATCACCGGCGCCGTGATCGCGCTCCAGCACGCCATCACTTCCTCGATCCGGTACAGGATCGGGCTGGGCTGCTTGTGCGCCGGGTCGCCCAGGATTTCCCATTCGCCCGCATCGTTCGGCGCCGACCAGTGCGGCGCCAGGAAGGCCGCGCGCTCGTCCGACAGGCGCGGATTGGTCTTCTGCAGGCGCGCGGCGACCGCCGCCACGCTCGGATACGTGCGCATCTCCGGCGGGTGACGCAGCGCGTCGAGCCACTTGGCATACTGGCGCGGAGCCTGCTCAGGAGAGGTGGCCGGCATGCCGAAGCCTTCGAGATTGATCAGACGGCGCACGCGCTCGGGCCGCACACCGGCGTAGATGCCAACCACGTTGCCGCCCATGCTGTGTCCCAGCAGGTTGACCGCTTCGCCGGGCGAATAATGGTCCAGCATTGCGTCGAGGTCGCCGAGGTAGTCCGGAAACCAGTAGGTGTCGACATGGGCGCGCTCGGTCAGGCCGAAGCCGCGCCAGTCTGGCGCGATCACGTGCCAGTCGCCGGCCAAATGGTCGGCGACGAACTGGAACGAGGCGCCGACGTCCATCCAGCCGTGCACCATGAAGATGATGGGCGCGCCTTCCCTGCCCCAGTGGTGGACGTGGGTGCGCAGGCCGCGGATGGTGACGAATTCGGATCGGGACGGTTTCATGGATGCTTGGCGAATAAAAGAACGACCGTTCGAATTATACGCCGCTGTTGAATTCCTGCTGGGCGTCCCCAATTGCGGTGATCGGGCCGGCTGGCTGCCCGAGGCGTAAAATAGCGCCATTCCAACCATTCCTTTCCCACCACACTATGGCTATCTATCAACTCGGACCAGACGCGCCCCAGATCGACCCGACCGCCTGGGTGGCCGACTCGGCCAACCTGATCGGCAAGGTCACGCTCGGCGCCAACGCGACGGTGTGGTACGGCGTGACGATCCGCGGCGACAACGAGCGCATTTCGATCGGCGACGACAGCAATGTGCAGGAAAACACGGTGATGCACACCGACATGGGCTACCCGCTCGACATCGGCAAGGGCGTCTCGATCGGCCACATGGCGATGCTGCACGGTTGCACCATCGGCGACGGCTCGCTGATCGGCATCCAGGCGGTGATCATGAACGGCGCGAAGATCGGCAAGGGTTGCCTGGTCGGCGCCGGCGCGCTGGTCACCGAAGGCAAGGAATTCCCCGACAACTCCCTGATCATCGGCAGCCCGGCAAAAGCCGTGCGCACGCTGGCCGAGCAGGACATCGCGCGCCTGCGCGAGATCGCCGACGGCTACGTCAAGCGCGGCAAGACTTACCAGGCGGAACTGAAAAAAATCGGATAAGACATGACCCAAGACACCAAAGACACCCTCCAAAAATTCATCTTCGACAACGCCGCCGTGCGCGGCGAGTTCGTCGAAATTTCCGATACCTGGCGCGAGATCCAGGCGCGCCACAATTATCCGGCGCCGGTCAAGACCGTGCTGGGCGAGATGGTGGCGGCAGCCGCCCTGCTGTCGGCCAACCTCAAGTTCAACGGCGCGATCGTCATGCAGATCCACGGCGACGGCCCGGTGCGCCTGCTGGTGGTCGAGTGCGACTCCGACCTGCGCCTGCGCGCGACGGCCAAGCTGGCGCCGGACGCCGTGGTGCCGGACGGCGCCTCGCTGACCGAGCTGCTCAACGCGCACGGCAAGGGCCGCTTCGTCATCACGCTCGACCCGCTCGAGAAGATGCCGGGCCAGCAGCCCTACCAGGGCATCGTGCCGCTGGACGGCGAGGACGTGGCGACGGTCATTCAAAATTACATGCTGCGCTCGGAGCAGCTCGACACGCGCCTGTGGCTGGGCGCCAACGACACCGTCTCGCGCGGGCTGCTGATGCAAAAGCTGCCGCGCCATAGCGGCAAGGACGACCAGGTGGTGCAGGCCAGCGAGGAAGACGACCTCGAAACGTGGAACCGCGCCGTCACGCTGGCGTCCACGCTGAAGCAGGAGGAACTGCTGGCGACCGACATCCAGACGCTGATGAACCGGCTGTTCTGGGAGGAGACGATCCGCGTGTTCGACCCGGCGCATCCGCTGTTCCATTGCAGCTGCACCCGCGAAAAGGTCGGCAACATGCTCAAGATGCTGGGGCAGCCGGAAGTGGACGATGCGCTGGCCGAACTGGGGCACCTGGGCATCAACTGCGATTTCTGCGGCAAGCACTACGAGTTCGACAAGGTCGATTGCGCTCAGCTGTTTGCCAGCGCCGCGCCGGTCGAAACGCTGATGCCGGCCAGCGAAGTGAAGCACTAAATCAGGATGGGGACACGGCGTCCCCGTTGCCCCGCGGGACCAGACCTCGATTCGGCTCAGGCAAGGAGCTGGTCCTGCGAACTTCCGTCTCTCTCGCGTTTGAGATTGTCGTCGCGCAGCGCCCTGATCGCGGCCAGCTTATCTTCCGAAAGCCCCACCAGATCGTCGTCGGTGACGCGCCCCTGAGCCAGCAGGAAGGTAAAGACCATCCGCAAACGGGAATAGCGATAGTCATACATAGCGTCGATTTCGTGCCGCTTTTTCTTCAAGTAGTCTTCGATTTCCCATAAATCGCTGAACTCCCTGGCGCCGGTCGCCTTCTGCTTGAACTCGTCCAACAACGCCGCGCGCTCGCGCTGCAGCGCAGCGTCGAACGCCCGCCGCGCGATTTTCTTTTCCTTGTCACTCCAATGATCGATCGACATTCATCCTCCCTCGCCGCATGTTGAGCTGACAGGCCCGGCACTAGAGCGCAAACACGCGATCTGGAAACGCGCGCAGTAGCTGTTTATCCATAGTGACAAGCTTGATCCCGAGCTTGATTGCCAAAGCGATGAATTCGCAATCGTAGGCCGAGCACTCGCTGTCTCGCACCAATTCAAGTACGGATCGCGAATCCACATCGAATTCCATTCCATCCATCAGGCTCTCCGCCGCCATTTGCAATTGGAAGGCCTGATCGAACGAAATAGCCCTGCGACGCATGTACCCGGCGAGAATATTGCGAAACTCACTGCGCCAGAGAATCGGCGCCGCCCACTGTGGCTCGCGCTCGCGCAAGCGTTCCGCCGCAGCCGTGTGCTCTCCCGAGAGATACAGGTACGCGATGATGTTCGAGTCCACGACGATCATTTGCGATCTGCGCGCTTTGCCGCGTCGATGTCCTCCGCACGAAATTCGATGGCCGGCAGCGTTGCGCGCAACGCCCGCGCACGAGCGATGTGATCAGGTGTCGGGTCCGCTTGCGCCGCAAGCGCCGACTCCAGGCAGACGATGGCTTCGCTGTTCAGGCTGCGGCGATTCCTCAGCGCGGACTCCTTGAGCCTGAAATAGACCGTCTCAGGAATATTCTTCAGCGTCAGTGTGCTGGCCATACTCGCTCCCACCGAAATGGAACCATAACGGTTTCCATTCTAGTCCTTACGCGCCGATGCTGACAACGGCCGCTGCCGAGCCTCACCGAATTACTTTTGGTGATGGGCAGATAGCCGAGGGAATATTTGGCTATACAAGCCAAATGTAAGCAAATGTAACAAAAGATGGCAGGATTATATTGCAATGCAACAGGACGACATGAGCCATCAAAAAAGCACGCTCGTTTTATTCGTGCAAATGCATTTCGAACCGCCGAAAATTCCGTTAGATAGCCATTGAATAGTCATTTATTCTGCACTTATTACTTAACCATTAATTTGTTGTGGTTGAGACATGCATACATCGCGTGACGGTCAGACTGTGTTCCGCACACTCCGGCGTGTTGACACCCGAACCGCCCCGTTTGTAAGATGAATTGAACTTGCGCAATGCAACAATCGCAAGCTCGCACCTGAAAACATCCAGGTTGGTCTTACCCTGAAAGCGAAGTACTGGTTCCCCGGCAGCGCCCGCCTCTCCCCCTGGCGTACCGCGCCGCCGTCACTCCACGCATCAATTTCCCGAGTAGCCAACGTTTTCGCCGCGCGGCCGCCAGCCGCGGCGCGGCCCTGACACATCCATCCAATCGGGACTACGAATGACTCAAGAAAAAATTATCGCGCGCTCCCTGCGCCTGATGTTCGCCGGCAGCATCGCGCTCGGCGCAATCGCCGCCCAGGCGCAAACCGCGGAAGCGCCAATGCAGCGCGTGCAGATCACCGGCTCGTCGATCAAGCGCGCCCAGGCCGAAGGCGCGCTGCCAGTGCAGACCCTGACGCGTGAAGACATCCAGAAGCTCGGCGTCACCAACACCGAGCAGCTGCTCACCTCGGTCAGCTCGAACACCATGGTCGGCGCGACCAACGCGGCCCAGGGCGCCGGCTCGTCGACCTACGGCGAATCGACCGCGAGCCTGCGCGGCATCGGCGCGTCCAAGACGCTGGTGCTGGTCAACGGCCGCCGCCTGGCCAACTACGCCACCGACGGCACCGCCGTCGACGTCAACTCGATCCCGCTCGCTGCCGTGGACCACGTCGAAGTGCTGAAAGACGGCGCTTCGGGCGTGTACGGTTCCGACGCCATCGGCGGCGTGATCAACTTCATCCTGCGCGATAACTTCCAGGGCGTCGAGGCGAGCACCTACGCCAGCGGCACCAAGGACGGCGGCGGCGCCACCGGCAAGGCCAGCATCATCGCCGGCTTCGGCGACTTCGACGAAGACCGCTACAACATCACCGTGTCGGCCGACGTCGGCAAGGACAATGCCCTGTACGGCCGCCAGCGCCGCTACGCCCAGAACAACTGGACCAACGACGGCCGCTTCGACAACAGCGCGACCCCGAGCGGCAACCTGACCACCTTCGTGCCGACCACGCAGACCAACGCAATGGGTATCGTGCCGAACTCGCTGGCCAGCCTGGGCAGCTCGATCGGCAATCCGCTCTCGCCAAACAACTGCGCCGCCAACGGCAGCGGCTTCGACGCCAACTTCGGCCCGAACACCGCATGCCGCTACAACTCGGCGCCGCTGGTGCCGCTGGCGCCGCAAGTGGCGCGCGCCAACCTGGCCGGCAGCCTGCGCTTCAAGCTCAACGACAGCGCCGAGCTGTTCATGGAAGGCTTCCACTCGCGCCAGAAGACCGTCACGATCGAGCAGGCTTCCCCATACAGCAACAGCTTCCTCGAAAGCGACACCGCCTTCGCCAAGCAGAACGTGTACCCGGCGATCATCCTGGCGCCAAGCAGCCCGTTCTACCCTGCCGCCTACATCGCGTCGAAGAAGCCATCCGAAGCCGGCAAGCCGGTCACGGTCAGCTACCGCGCGGTCGACGCCGGCGGACGCTCGCATGAAGACATCGCCGACCAGACCCACCTGGTGATCGGCACCCGCGGCACCGTCAAGGGCTACGACTACGATGTGGCCTACACCCACAACGCGTCCGACGTCACCGAGACCACCACCGGCGGCTACCAGAACAACGTGCAGCTGGTTCAACTGCTGAGCAACAACCCGGCGTTCAACCCGTACACCCAATACCAGACCCCGGCCCTGGCCGCGCAGATCCGCGCGACCAACTACAACGGCCAGATGGTCAACTCGACCCTGACCAACGATTCGCTGGCCGCGCGCGTGTCCGGCGACCTGTACCAGCTGCCAGCCGGCGCCGCCAAGTTCGCGCTGGGCGGCTCGATCAGCGACGAGAGCCTGAAGTTCAATCCAAGCGTGGCCTACCAGTCGGGCGACATCTCGGGCTACGGCGGCCAGGCGCTGCCGCTGTCGGCGTCGCGCAACTCGCAGGCCCTGTTCGGCGAAGTGATCGTGCCGGTGCTGAAGACGCTCGAAGCCGACCTGGCCGTGCGCACCGACCGCTACCCGGACGCCAAGGCGACCAATCCGAAGATCAGCCTGCGCTACCAGCCGGTGTCGCAGCTGCTGGTGCGCGCCTCGTACGGCAAGGGCTTCCGCGTCGCCGCGCTGCCTGAGCTGAACACCCCGGTCTCGACCGGCACCACCGCCACCTTCGTCGATCCGGCGACCGGCGAGCGCGCCCAGTTCAACACGGTCTACGGCGGCAACGCCAACCTGAAGCCGGAGAAATCGGAGCAGTCCTCGGTCGGCTTCGTGGTCGATCCGGTCAAGGGCCTGTCGGTCGCGCTGGACTTCTGGAAGATCAACGTCAACAACCTGGTCACCACCTTCGATCCGGAATTCCTGGTCGACCAGGCCGCCAACGGCGTGGCCGCGTACCAGCCGTTCGTGCAGCGTGACGCCAACGGCAACATCGCGAAGATCATCAACACCAACATCAACGCGAACTCGCTCAAGACCCAGGGCATCGACCTCGACGTGCGCTACGCGCTGCCGAAGAGCGCCACCTTCGGCAACTTCAGCACCCGCCTGAACGGCACCTACGTCACCAAGTTCGACGAGACCCTGATCGACGGCACCGTGCAGAAGAGCGTGGCGGCGACGCTGACCCCGGACGGCCAGAAGCTGAACGCGGTCGCCAACGGCGGCATCATCTTCCGCTGGAAGCACCAGCTGTCGTTCGACTGGAAGTACAAGGCGTATGGCCTGAACCTGACCCAGAACTTCCAGTCGGGCTACTACGACAACGCGCGCGCCGATTCCGCTACCGGTACCGACGCCCAGCACGTTGGCGCGTTCTCGACCTGGGACCTGCAGGGCACCTTCACCGGCTTCAAGCAGCTGGTGGTGCGCGGCGGCGTGAAGAACCTGTTCAACCGTCAGCCGCCTGCGGCCCTGACGGCTGGCCAGTACTTCCAGTCCGGCTACGATCCTAGCTACTACGACGCCCACGGCGCCACCGGCTACCTGAGCGCTACCTACAAGTTCTAAGTCAGCTGATGCGAGGGGGTCTGGTCCTGCGGACCTGATCCCATCTTCGAAAGGCCCCGTGCTCGCGCCCGGGGCCTTTTTTCTATGGGTGTCAGTCCTGCGAAGGCAGGAATCCATGCCGACTTTGCGCAGATTCAGCATAGGCTCCTGCCTGCGCAGGAGCGACTGCTCGCACGTTAGCGCTGAGCTTTTTTCGATGCATACGCGGTTTCGCGCCAATCAGGCAAATTAGAATAGCGTTTTTGACCAGGGCACAGGATATATGCACAAGCCAGGTTTCAAACTACTCTTCGCCGCGATTGCCGCGGCCACTTCCCTGCACGCCGGCGCGGCGGTCACCAACGTCGATCTGGGCGCCCCGCTGCCGCGCTTCGCGCTGCTGCATGAAGGCACCCACCACTACCTGCGCTACGTGAAATCGGGCGACATCAATGCGCCGATCGACATCTGGGCACGCACGGTGCGCTTCGAGAAAAATGCGCTGCACATCACGCAGCGCTGGGATGGCGTCAATCCGCCATCGACCCGCACGCTCGATTCGTGGTTCGACGCGGGCACCTTCCGCCCGCGCACGCACGAGACGGTCAGCGAACGCGATGGCAAGCGCCTGGTCGCGGGCTTCGCATTCGCGCCGGACAAGGTCACTGGCATCAAGGAGCTGGCGGAGAATTCGCAGAAGGACCTGGCAGTCGATTCGCCGGAGCCGACCTTCAACTTCGAGACCGACATCGAAACGCTGCAGACGCTGCCGCTGGCCGCGGGCTACGAGGCCAGCATCAACTTCTACCATCCGGGCGGGCGTACGGCGCCGCAGCGTTATCTGTTCAAGGTGACGGGATCGGCGACGATCGCGGGACCGGGCGGGCCGGTGGAGTGCTGGACGGTGACGACCGACTACAACCGGCCTGGCCCGGTGTCGACGTTCTGGTTCGCCAAGGCGACGCAGCTGATGGTGCGCCAGGAAAGCGTTATGGCTGATGGCAAGGTGCTGGTCAAGACGCTAATCGACTGAGCTCGGGATCCAGCTGGACCAGTGCGCGATCAAGCGCATCAGGGCTGATCCCGGCGGCGGCAGCAATGCCGCCAAGTTCGCCATATGCATCGACCAGCGACCGTAAACCGAGCAAACCACCAGTGCGCTCGACCGGATCGGCGAGGCATGCGATTGCCATCTTCAGATATTCGGCCGCAAGGTCTGGATCAGCGGCCAGCTCCTCGATTTCGCGTTCTCGATGTGAGACCGCTCCTATAAACTTGTTCATGGTTGCCTCGATTTCCATTCGGCCCAATACGTTTTTGCACGCTGAATGTCTGCGGTTTGGCGACGTTTATCGCCGCCGCACAACAAGATTACAACGAGTGCGCCGTAACGACCAAAATATATTCGATATCCAGGCCCGCATGGAAAATGGGGTCAGGTCCGCCGGACCTGACCCCGAATTTGTCGCGGCGGCGAGAAATTAATGCGCGGCTTTGGCGGCCGCGGGCTTTTCCGGCGGCGGTGGCGGCAGCGGTGTCTTCGACTCGGCAGGCTTGCCGTTTTCATCGAGCACCTGGACGAAGATTTCGTTCGACTTGATCATCCCAAGCTCGTAACGCGCGCGCTCCTCGACCGCGCCGGTGCCGTCCTTCAGGTCGCGCACTTCGGAGTCGAGCTTGGCGTTGCGCGCCTTCAGTTCTTCGGTCTTCTTGCGGGCCTCGGCGACCTGGGTCTCGAGGTCAGACACTTTCAGCCAGCCGCCCTTCTTCCCCAGCCACAGGGGGTACTGGATCAGCAGCAGCAAGGCACAAAGGACAAGCGTAATCAGGCGCATGGATGTAGAAACCGGCCAGCGGGGCTGGCCGGTTGCAGGCAATTACTTCAGGTTGTAGAACGCGTCGCGGCCCGGGTAGCTGGCGATGTCGCCCAGGTCTTCCTCGATGCGCAGCAGCTGATTGTACTTGGCCATGCGGTCCGAACGCGACATCGAGCCGGTCTTGATCTGCAGCGCGTTCATGCCCACCGCGATGTCGGCAATCGTCGAGTCTTCGGTCTCGCCCGAACGGTGCGAAATGACCGCGGTGTAGCCGGCGCGCTTGGCCATCTCGATCGCAGCGAAGGTCTCGGTCAGGGTGCCGATCTGGTTGATCTTGATGAGGATCGAGTTGGCGATGTCCTTCTGGATGCCTTCCTTCAGGATCTTCGTGTTGGTGACGAACAGGTCGTCGCCGACCAGCTGCACCTTTTTGCCCAGGCGCTCGGTCAGGATCTTCCAGCCGTCCCAGTCGCCTTCGGCCATCGCGTCTTCGATCGAGATAATCGGGTACTTGTCGCACCAGGTGGCGAGCATGTTGGTGAAGTCGGCAGCCGACAGCGACATGCCTTCGCCCGACAGCACGTACTTGCCGTCCTTGTAGAATTCGCTCGCGGCGCAGTCCAGGCCCAGCGCGATCTGGGTGCCCGGCTCGTAGCCGGCTTCCTCGATCGCCTGCATGATCAGCTTGATCGCTTCTTCGTGGTTGGCCACCGACGGCGCGAAGCCGCCTTCGTCGCCGACCGACGTGGCCAGGCCCTTGGCGTGCAGGATCTTCTTCAGCGTGTGGAACACTTCGGCGCCGTAGCGGATCGCTTCCTTGAAAGTCGGGGCGCCGACCGGGATGATCATGAATTCCTGGATGTCCAGGTTGTTGTCGGCGTGCGCGCCGCCGTTGATGACGTTCATCATCGGCACCGGCATCTGCATCGCGCCCGAGCCGCCGAAGTAGCGGTACAGCGGCAGGCCGGCTTCTTCGGCTGCGGCCTTGGCCACCGCCATCGACACGGCCAGCATGGCGTTGGCGCCAAGGCGGCTCTTGTTCTCGGTGCCATCGAGGTCGATCAGGGTGCGGTCGAGGAAGGCCTGCTCGTTGGCGTCCAGGCCCATGATCGCTTCGGAGATTTCGGTGTTGATATTCTCGCAGGCCTGCAGCACGCCCTTGCCGAAATAGCGCTTCGGATCGCCGTCGCGCAGTTCGATCGCTTCGCGCGAGCCGGTCGAGGCGCCCGACGGCACCGCGGCGCGGCCCATCACGCCCGATTCGAGCAGCACGTCGCACTCGACGGTCGGATTGCCGCGCGAATCGATAATTTCACGGCCGATAATATCAACGATAGCACTCATGTTTTTAGTCTCCGAAGGTAGGTAATCTTTTCAGGCGCAGTAAAAAGGGTCTGCCCCGCGGGGGCAGACCCTGGTGTAGCTGGTCGCTTAGAAGCTGGTCTCGAGGAAGCCGGCCTTCTTGACCACGCGGTCGATATCGACCAGGGTCGAGAGCAGCTCCTTCATGCGGCCCAGCGGCATCGCGTTCGGGCCGTCCGACATGGCGACCGCCGGATTCGGGTGGGTCTCCATGAAGAGGCCTGCGATGCCGGCTGCGACCGCGGCGCGCGCCAGCACCGGGATGTGCTCGCGCTGGCCGCCGGACGATGTGCCCTGGCCGCCCGGCAGCTGCACCGAGTGGGTGCCGTCGAAGACGACCGGGCAGTTCGATTCGCGCATGATGGCGAGCGAACGCATGTCCGACACCAGGTTGTTGTAGCCGAACGAGACGCCGCGCTCGCAGGCCATGAAGTTGTCTTCGTTGACGCCGGCGGCGCGTGCCGCCACGCGCGCCTTGTCGATCACGTTCTTCATGTCGCCGGGCGCGAGGAACTGGCCTTTCTTGATGTTGACCGGCAGTCCGGTCTGCGCGCAGGCGACGATGAAGTCGGTCTGGCGGCACAGGAAGGCCGGGGTCTGGATCACGTCGACCACCGCGCACACAGCCGGCAGTTCCTCGATCGTGTGCACGTCGGTCAGGACCGGCACGCCGATCTCGCGCTTGACGTCGGCGAGGATCTCGAGGCCCTTCTCCATGCCGGGGCCGCGGAAGGTGCTGCCCGACGAACGGTTGGCCTTGTCGAAGGACGACTTGTAGATGAACGGGATGCCCAGCGCCGAGGTGATTTCCTTGAGCGTGCCGGCCGTGTCCATCGCCATCTGGCGCGACTCGATCACGCAGGTGCCGGCGATCAGGAAGATCGGCTTATCGAGGCCGACGTCGAATCCGCAAAGCTTCATGCTGCATCTCCTTGCAATGCCGGCTCGGCCACTGGGGCGGCCTGCTTGCCCGCGCCCTTGTGGGCCAGCGCCGCCTTGATGAAGGACGAGAACAGCGGATGGCCGGCGCGCGGGGTGGACTTGAATTCAGGGTGGAACTGCACGCCCATGTACCAGGGGTGCGCGTGCGCGCCCTGGCGCGGCAGCTCCATGATTTCGCACAGGTCTTCGGTCGGGGTGCGTGCGGACACGACCAGGCCGGCCTGCTCGACGCGCGACAGGTAGTGGTTGTTCGCTTCGTAGCGGTGACGATGGCGCTCGGTGACGACGCTGCCGTAGATTTCGGCGGCCAGCGTGCCCGGATTGACCGCGCAAGCCTGCGCGCCCAGGCGCATGGTGCCGCCCAGGTCCGAGCTCTCGTCGCGCTTTTCGACCTTGCCGTCGTGGTTCTGCCACTCGTTGATCAGGGCGACGACCGGCTGGTCGGTTTCAGGGTCGAACTCGGTCGAGTTGGCGTTGGCCATGCCGGCTTCGTGGCGCGCGTATTCGATCAGCGCGACCTGCATGCCCAGGCAGATGCCCAGGTAAGGCACCTTGTTCTCGCGCGCATAGCGGGCGGCCATGATCTTGCCTTCGACGCCGCGCTTACCGAAGCCGCCCGGCACCAGGATTGCATCGTATTTCGCCAGGTGGGCACAGCCCTTGGTCTCGATGTCTTCCGAGTCGAGGTACTCGATGTTGACGCGGCTCTCAGTGTGGATGCCGGCGTGGCGCAGCGCTTCAGTCAGCGACTTGTACGACTCGGTCAGGTCGACGTACTTGCCAACCATGCCGATGGTGACCGACTCCTTCGGGTGCTCGAGCGCGTGAATCAGCTTGGTCCACACCGACAGGTCGGCCGGCTTGGCTTCGATGCCCAGCGCGTCGAGGATGATTTCGTCCAGGCCCTGGTCGTGAAGCACCTGCGGCACCTTGTAGATGGTGTCGACGTCCCACACCGAAATGACGGCCTGTTCTTCGATGTTTGAGAACAGCGAGATCTTGGCGCGCTCGTCGTCCGGGATCGGACGGTCGGCGCGGCACAGCAGCGCGTTCGGCGAGATACCGATCTCGCGCAGCTTCTGCACGCTGTGCTGGGTCGGCTTGGTTTTCAGTTCGCCGGCCGAGGCGATGAACGGCACCAGGGTCAGGTGCACGAAGGCCGAGGACTTGCGGCCGGCGCGCAACGACAGCTGGCGCGCCGCTTCGAGGAAGGGCAGCGACTCGATGTCGCCCACGGTGCCGCCGATTTCAACCAGCGCCACGTCCGCGCCTTCGGCGCCGCGGTAGATGTAATCCTGGATCTCGTTGGTAATGTGCGGGATCACCTGGACCGTCTTGCCCAGGTATTCGCCGCGGCGCTCCTTGCGGATCACCGATTCGTAAATCTGGCCGGTGGTGAAGTTGTTCACCTTCTTCATGCGGGTGCTGATGAAGCGCTCGTAGTGGCCCAGATCGAGGTCGGTTTCAGCGCCGTCGTCGGTGACGAACACTTCACCATGCTGCAATGGGCTCATCGTGCCCGGATCGACGTTGATGTACGGATCGAGCTTGAGCATGGTGACTTTGAGGCCGCGCGATTCGAGGATGGCGGCGAGAGAGGCGGCGGCAATCCCTTTTCCAAGGGAAGACACGACGCCACCGGTGACGAAGACAAATTTGGTCATTGCAGATAGTGCCGAACGGCACGTGCGGGAAATTGAAATTATACCTTAATCCGTGCCAGGCTTCCGCAAGCCAAGGCAAAAAACCACGGCCGGCGGCCTGGGCTGGGGGCGCGGCGGCAGGCCGGCGGCGCCGCTCAAGGGGGTGCAACAGCGCCCGCGCCGGCCTGTCCGGGACGCGGCGCGGCGAGGAACTTCGCGAAAAATTGCTCCAGCCTGGCGTACACCTTCTGCCGGTTCGCCGACAGATAAAAGCCGTGGCCCTCTCCGCTCACCTGCATGTATTCAGGGGGATTGCCGGCCGCGTCCAGGGCGGCGCGCATCGCCTTGCCCTGCGCGACCGGGGTGACGTCGTCGGCGCTGCCATGGATCAGCAGGACGGGCACCTTGATCTGGCCGGCCAGCGCCACCGGAGATTGCTGGCGTTGCTGGGCGGCGTCGTCACCGATATAGCGCTTCAACAGGGCGGCGCCGTCCACTACCGCATCTTTTTCCGAAAATTTGTTGTTGTACAACATTTCAAGATCGTACACACCGGCATAGCCGACCACGCATTTGAACAGCTTCGGCGCGCGCGCCGGCAGCATCATCGCCGAATACGCGCCGAAACTGGCGCCAAAGACGCAGATCCGCGCGGGGTCGGCAAATCCCTGGTCGATCGCCCACTGCACGCCGTCGATCAGGTCCGTCTGAATCTTGCCACCCCATTCCTGGTAGCCGGACTTGATGAAGGCGTCGCCGCGCCCGCCGGAACCGCGGAAATTGACTTGCAGCACCGCGTAGCCGCGGCTGGCAAGAAACTGGGCGTCGGTGTCGAAATACCATGCATCGGCAACGCCATGCGGCCCGCCGTGGGGCAGCAGCACCATCGGCAACGGACCGCCGCCCGCCACGTTCGGCCGGGTCAGGAAACCGTGCAGGCTGAGTCCGTCGCGCGCCTTGAATTCGACCGGGATGCGCGGCGCCATGTCGGCCGGTTCGATATTTTCCAGCCCGCCGAACAGGAAATCTGCGCGGTTGGTGGCGGCGTCGTACAGGTAGAACGAACCGGGGTCGCGGTCGCTGCGCACGGAAAACAAGGTTTTCTGCCGATCCTGGCTGGAATTGAGCAAGGTGACGAAGCCGGCGGGAAACTGCTCGGCCAGCCGGCGGTGCAGTTGCGCCAGCGCCGAGCCGGCGTCGAGGTAATGCAGCTCGAGCTTGTCACCGCCGAGCCAGCCGAGCGGCTCCGCCTTGTCGCTGCCGGCGCCCACCAGCGCGACATTGAACTGCGGGTCGGCGCCCACGGTGCTGACCACACCGGTATCGACGTCGGTGCGGGTCAGGGTCTCCGGCGCGCCGCCGAGCGAAGCGAGCGCATAGAACGCTCGGTTGTCCATCGCGAAGGCGACCGGCCTGGAGTGCGCCTCGCCCACGCTGGTCCGATCTGGCTCCCAGGTCCAGGTGTTGAGATCGAATTTCAGGAACATGGCGTAGCCGTTGCGCGTTGCGCCGTAGGCAAAGCGCGGCTGCTCGTCGTGATCGAGCACCATCGACAAGCCCGGAACGGGCAAACGCAGCAGTTCCTTGCGCGCGCCTGTGACGCTGTCGACTTCGTACAGTTCGCTCGTTTTCCGGTCGAAATTGTAGGCATTCAGGTACACGCGATTGTCGAGCCTGGCCGGCACGCCGGCAATCCAGGCCATCCCCATGTCGCGGCCGCCCCGGCGCAGGAAGCCATACAGGTATTGCTGGTTGCTGCCATCGACGTTGGCCGAGACGATTTCTCCGGTCGGGGTGGGCTCTTCGCGGTCGCCGAAATCGCGCGCCTTGCCGACCACCAGGCGGGTGCTGCTGACCCATTGATATTCGCCCGGCACTTCGAACCTGTCGAGCTTGATACCGGTGACGATCTTGCGGTCCTCGACGCGGATGATGGCGAGCATCGGTGTGCCGCTGCCCCACAGCGCCGGCTGCGTCGTGCTGACGGCGATGTGCTTGCCGTCCGGCGACAGGATCGGGTCGCGGTAGCTGTCCTCGGCAATGAAATGCGCGATCGGGATCAGCCCGGGCGTGGGCGCCGCGCCGCACGCCAAGGGCGCTACCACGGCAACGACGAGTACCGCGATGCGGCGAACTAAATCGGACATGACTCTCCTCGAACGGCGCGCAAGCGCGACAATGAGTTGCGAAACATCAATATTACTATGAGTTAATTAAATTTTTCCTAACTCACACCGCCATTACGAGAATTTTTTGTCATCGCATCATCGCGCGCCGACCGGTTCAGTGTGCGCGAGCGAACAGACCCGATGGCGCGCGCGGGCCATGCTGTCTTTTTTACCACGGAGGCCAACATGTCCTATTTGAATCGCGACACGCTCGGAATGTATTCGAACAAGAATCACAAGGGGCCGGGCCCTGAACTGATGGGCGCCGACACCCTCATTGGCGACCACGTCCACAACCTGAAGAACGAGCACCTGGGTGAGATCAAGGAAATCATGCTTGACATGCGCAGCGGCAAGATCGCCTATGTGGTGATGTCGAGCGGCGGCGTGCTGGGCATCGGCGACAAGCTGTTCGCGGTGCCTTGGGCGGCGCTGACGCTCGACACCGCCAACCATCGGATGACGATGAACATGGACAAGGAAAAGATCGACGCCGCTCCGGGCTTCGACAAGGACAACTGGCCGAACATGGCCGACCAGACCTGGGCCAGCCAGATTCACGGCTACTACGGCACCAGCGGCGTGTAAGCGCTGCGCCGATCCGTTCAGCGGCGGCGACAAGCCCGGGGTCAGGTCTGAGATGCACCGGTTTGGTGGACAGGTTAATTAGCAACACATGTGCTGCGCCTGGACCTGCGCCGGCGTTTTGTAGCCGAGCGATTGATGAAGTCGGATTGTATTGTAGTACACCTCAATATGATCTTTGACGGCGGCAACTGCGGCAGCGTGATCTTCATACACGAAGTGATGCGTCAACTCGTTCTTCAGGTTCGAGAAGAAGCTCTCCGCAACCGCGTTATCGTGACAGTTCCCTTTGCGGCTCATGCTCGCAATTGCGCCCTTCGACTCGAGGTAGTCGCGAAACTTCTTCGAGCCGTAAGGCGATCCCTGATCCGTGTGGCAAACGAGCCCTGGCGGCGGGCGATATCGCTCCATGGCCGCTTCGATCGTCTGCACGGCCAGGGCGGCGGTCTGGCTCGTTCCCATCGCCCAGCCAATGACAGCGTGCGTGGACAAATCCAGGAATATCGACAGATGGCTTATCCCCGTCCGCGTGGTGATTTGCGTCATGTCGCCCACCCACACGCGGTTTGGAACGGCGACCTTGAATTTCCGGTTCACCAGATTCGGGGCTGGCGGTTCTTTTTGTTGCGGTGCTGGTTTGCTTTGCAGTCGTTGGGTTCGAAGCGTCTGAATGCCGGCGCAACGTCGTAGACGTGCCACTCGATTTCGCCCGCATGGATTTTTTTCCGCGCGTAGCACCCGCCACATCTTGATGACGCCTGCAGCGCGCCGGTGTTCCGCGTCGATCTCGTGAAGCCTCGCAATCAAGGCGATGTCCGCGCTATCGCGCGGGCTCATAGGGCGACAGCGCGAGGCATGGTAGCCGCTTCGGCTTACGCCAAGTAAGCGGCACATCAGCCCGACCGGATACATCTCGGCATGCTCGCGAATGAAGGCGTACCTCAGCGCTATCGGCGCATGAAGTACGCCTCGGCTTTTTTTAGAATTTCGAGCTCCAGTGCCAGGCGAAGATTCTCCTTGCGAAGCCGAGTCAGCTCGTCTTCCTCGCCAGCTGGCGGGCGCCCAGGCGGTCGAAACGCCAAGTCCGGGCCGACCAAGTCGACCCGCTTCGCCCATTTATAAAGCTGATTTCGACGCACGCCGAGCTCTCGCGCCAGCGCCGCGGCGTTATCGCATTGCTTCAGACGTTCAACCGCTTGGAGCTTGAACTCCGGGCTAAAGACCTGGTTTTCAGATGATTTTACGAGTTTGGTATCCATGGAACGTATTGTCCCCTATTTGGATGTCCACCAAACTCGGTACATCTCAGGTCCGCAGCACCAGTCCCCCGCCTTCCACTTACTTCTTTGGCGCCATCAGGTCCAGCAGGATCGCCGTCTCGGCCTTGATGGTGTTGGTCACCGTCGGCTTGAAGTCCGGCGCCCACTGCGGCGAATGCGTGCCCGGCAGCGGCTGGCCAGCCTTGGTCGCCGCCTCCAGGCGCGACGCCTCGACCGCGCCCACGTGCAGCAGGATCGCCTTCACGCCCGGCTGCAGGCCATACTGCGAAAAGTCCTCCGACGTCATCTTGGACGGCATCTCCTTCACAAACTCGGGACCCACCGCGCCCTGCACCACCTTGACCACGCGGCCGACCAGCTCCGGCTCGTTATAGACCGAATCGGTGCCCGGCTTGACTTCCACCAGCGGCTCCTTCGGCGCGCCCGCGGCGATCGCCTCGCCCTTCGCTTCGCGCGCAATGCTGGCCAAGACGCGCTTGCGCACCTCCGGCCGGAAGGTGCGCACCGACAGTTGCAGCTTGACCTGGTCCGGGATGATGTTGGCCACGGTGCCGCCCTGGATGCTGCCCACGGTGATGACGACCGGGTCGAGCGGGTTGTTCTCGCGCGAGACGAGGGTCTGCAGGGCCAGCACGAGGCGCGAGGCCATCACGATCGGGTCGCGCGTTTCGTGCGGCACCGCGCCGTGCCCGCCCTGGCCGAACATGGTGATGTTGACGACGTCGGACGAGGCGCGGAAGGCGCCGGCGTGATACATGATCGTGCCCGACGCCCCGCTCGCGTCGTCATGCATCGACAGCGCGTAGTCAGGCTTGGGGAAGCGGGTGAACAGGCCGTCCTTGAGCATCGCCGCCGCGCCCGACACCGTCTCTTCGGCCGGCTGGCCCACCAGCATCAGCGTGCCGCTCCACTGCTTGCGGTTTTCCGCCATCAGCTTGGCGGTGCCGTACCAGGCCGACATGTGCAGGTCGTGGCCGCAGGCGTGCATCACCGGGATGGTCTCGCCGGCGGCGTTTTTGGCCGTGGCGGTGCTGGCGAACGGCAGGCCGGTCTTCTCCTGCACCGGCAAGGCGTCGATCTCGGTGCGCAGCATCACGGTCGGCCCCGGGCCGTTGCGCAGCAGGGCCACCACGCCGGTGCCGCCAACGCCGGTGGTCACTTCGAAGCCGAGGCCCTTGGCCAGCGCAGCCAGCCGGGCGGCGGTATGTTGCTCGTTAAAGGCCAGTTCGGGCGTGCGGTGCAGATCCTGGTACAGCGTTTCGATTGCCGGATAGGACGCGTTGAGCTGGTCGGCCATGGTTTTCGGCAGTGGAGCGGCGTTGGCGGCGCCGCTGGCGGCCAGTGCAAGGAGGAGAATGTGGCGGGAAACAGAGGTCATGGGAGCGCTATCAAAGTGGTTGAGGGTCAAACGATGTGCATCTGCAACATTTGTGGAAATCTAGCCGATAAATTCTATCAGGAAATGAAAGTTGCCGTAGAACACTGTAAAATAGTGGGTTCAATTTTGGCAAAATTGCCACGCTAAAGAAAGTTATCATGTTTTCGATGTCTAATATGAAAGTTGGCACCCGGCTCGCCGTGGGCTTCGCCCTGATCCTCGCGATGACCGTGTTCATTGCCGTGACGGGCGCCTGGCGCCTGAACGACGTGGCGAAATCGACCCACGTCATGATGGACCAGCCGCTGGCCAAGGAACGCCTGTTTACCGACTGGTACGGCCAGAATTTCGGCGCCATCCGCCGCACTGCGGCAATCATGAAGAGCAGCGACCCGGCGCTGGGCGCGTATTTCAAGGAAGACGCCGCCACCACCGCCCAGCAGGTCATCGAGCTGGTCAAGAAGGTCGAGCCGATGATCCAGGCGCCTGACGAAAAGGCGCTGTACGCGAAGATCATCGCGCAGCGCAAGATCTACATCGAAGCGCGCGAAGCGGCGATGAAGGCCAAGGCCGCCGGCGACAACGAGACCGCCGTCAAGGTGCTCGACGAAGCGTACACGCCGCGCGCCAAGGTCTACCAGGACCTGCTGATGGAGATGGTCACGCTGCAGCGCAGCCATATCGATTCGACGGCCAAGGCGATCGACGACACCGCCGGCATCAGCACCACCCTGATCGCCGTTCTCACGGCCGGCGCGGTGGCGCTGGGCGTGGCCGGGTCGTGGCTGCTGACGGTTGGCATCACGCGGCCGATCCGCCAGGCGGTCGAGCTGGCGGAAACCGTCGCCGGCGGCGACCTGACGCGCACCATCGGCGCCTCCGGCAAGGATGAAACCGCGGCCCTGCTGCGCGCGCTCGGCCACATGAACGACAGCCTGGTGAAGATCGTCAGCGAAGTACGCGGCGGCACCGACGCGATCGCCACCGCGTCGGGCGAAATCAGCGCCGGCAACCACGACCTGTCGGCGCGCACCGAGCAGCAGGCCAGCTCGCTCGAAGAGACCGCGGCGTCGATGGAGGAACTGACCTCGACGGTCAAGCAGAACGCCGACAATGCGCGCCAGGCCAACCAGCTGTCGATCACGGCGTCGGACTACGCCGCACAGGGCGGCGCGGTGGTCGGCCAGGTGATCGTGACGATGGGATCGATCAACGAGTCGGCGCGCAAGATCGTCGACATCATCGGTGTCATCGACGGCATCGCCTTCCAGACCAACATCCTCGCGCTGAACGCGGCGGTGGAAGCGGCGCGCGCCGGCGAGCAGGGGCGCGGCTTCGCCGTTGTCGCATCCGAAGTGCGCACGCTGGCCCAGCGTTCGGCGGCGGCGGCCAAGGAAATCAAGACGCTGATCGGCGACTCGGTCGAGAAGGTCGACGCCGGCGCCAAGCTGGTCGACCAGGCCGGCGCGACGATGGACCAGGTGGTGTCGAGCATTCGCCGCGTCACCGACATCGTGAGCGAGATCGCGCTGGCCAGCCAGGAGCAGACCGACGGCATCGAGCAGGTCAACCAGGCGATCGGGCAGATGGACCAGGTGACGCAGCAGAACGCGGCTCTGGTGGAAGAATCGGCGGCGGCGGCCGAATCGATGCAGGAGCAGGCCGGCAAGCTGGCGCAGGTGGTCGGCGTGTTCAAGCTTGATCGTTCGACCGGAAAGACAGAGCCGATGCTGCGCGCGGCAGCGCCGGCGCGTCCGGCCCGCGTGGCGCCGGTGGCCCGCGCGATCGCGGCGCCGAAGCGCGCCGCGCGTGGCGGCGACGACTGGGAAGAGTTCTAAATGAAGTTTGGGGACTGGTCCTGCGGACCTGTCCCCATCTTCAGAGTCGACGCAAAATGGGGACAGGTCCGCAGGACCAGTTCCCTTTTTCCATAATCAGCAAAAGTCGCGGCTTTGCGTGCCAAGGCGCCCCAGCAAATGCGACATGTCCACCAGCCGCTTGGCCACCAGGTGGCGCACCTCCCCTTCCCTCTGCCAGACCCCGTACACGCCCAATAACGGCGCGCGCAGCACTTCGCGGCGCTGCTCCTCCACCAGCTTGGGCCACACGATCAGATTGATGTTGCCCGTCTCGTCTTCCAGCGTCATGAACAGCACGCCCTTGGCCGTCCCGGGCCGCTGGCGTACCGTGACGATGCCGCAGGCGCGCGCCAGCTGGCCGTTCTGGTAGTCGTTCAGCACCGCCGCCGGCATGAAGCGCTGCTTGAGCAACTGCGGGCGCAGCAGCGCCAGCGGATGACGGCCCAAGGTCAATCCCTGCGAGCGGTAGTCGCCGACGATCTCGTCGCCCTCGGACGGCGCGCGCAGCCGCGGCGCCTCCTCCTGCGGCGTGGTCGGGCGCAGCAGGTCCTTGTCCGGCACCGCGCCGACCGCCTGCCACAGCGCCTGGCGCCGGTTGCCGGCCAATGAAGCGAGCGCGTTCGACGCGGCCAGCACCTGCAGGTCGCCGCGGTCGAGCCCCGCCCTGCGCGCCAGGTCGGCCACGTCGGTGAACGGCCGGATCGCGCGCGCGTCCTCGATGCGCGCCGCCACTTCCCGGCTCATGCCGCGCTGCAGGGACATCCCGAGCCGCACCGCCGGCTGGCGCGTGCGGGTGTCGTCGAATTCTTCGAGTGTCGAATCCCAGTCGCTGACGGCGATGTCGATCGGCCGCACCTCGATGCCGTGGCGGCGCGCATCCTGCACCAGCTGCGACGGACTGTAGAAGCCCATCGGCTGGCTGTTCAGGAGCGCGCACAGGAAGGCGCCCGGCTCGTGGCGCTTCATCCACGCGCTGGCGTAGGCCAGCAGCGCGAAGCTGGCCGCGTGCGATTCGGGGAAGCCGTATTCGCCGAAGCCCTGGATCTGGGCGAAGATCGACTCGGCGAATTCGAGCGTGTAGCCGCGTTCGAGCATGCCGCCGACGATGCGCTCGTAGTATTTTTCCAGGCCGCCCTTGCGCTTCCACGCCGCCATCGCGCGCCGCAACTGGTCGGCCTCGCCCGGCGTGAAGCCGGCCGCCAGGATCGCCACCTGCATCACCTGCTCCTGGAAGATCGGCACGCCGAGCGTGCGTTCGAGCGCCGCGCGGATCTCGGGTTTCGGATAGACCACCTCCTCCAGGCCCTGGCGCCGGCGCAGGTAAGGATGCACCATGCCGCCCTGGATCGGGCCGGGGCGCACCACCGCCACTTCGATCACCAGGTCGTAGAACACGCGCGGTCGCATGCGCGGCAGCATGCTCATTTGCGCGCGCGACTCGATCTGGAATACGCCGACCGTGTCGGCCGCGCACATCATGTCGTAGGTGGGCGTGTCGTCGTGCGGGATGTCCTGCATCTCGAACACGGTGCCGTGGCGCGTGCTGATTAATTCGAGGCCGCGGCGCAGCATCGAAAGCATGCCCAGCGCCAGCACGTCGACCTTCATCAGGCCAAGCTCCTCGAGGTCGTTCTTGTCCCACTGGATGACGCTGCGCTCGGCCATCGCGGCGTTCTCGATCGGCACCAGGCGCGACAGCTTGCCTTGGGCGATGACGAAACCGCCCGGATGCTGCGACAGGTGGCGCGGGAAGCCGAGCAGCAGCTGCGCCAGCGTGGCCCATTGCTGCGCCAGGCCGGACTCGGGATCGAGGCCGCTTTCGGCCAGCCGGTTCACCAGGTCCTGCTTGCTGTCGAACCAGTGGTGGGTCTTGGCCACCTTCTCGACGATGGCCAGGTCGATGCCGAGCGCGCGGCCGCTGTCGCGCAGCGCGCTCTTGGGCCGGTAGCTGATCACCACCGCGGCCAGCGCGGCGCGGGTGCGGCCGTATTTGTTGTAGATGTACTGGATCACCTCCTCGCGCCGCTGATGCTCGAAGTCGACGTCGATGTCGGGCGGCTCGTTGCGCTCCTTCGAGATGAAGCGCTCGAACAGCAGGTTGGCGCGGGCCGGGTCGACCTCGGTGATGCCCAGGCAGTAGCACACCGCCGAATTGGCGGCCGAGCCGCGGCCCTGGCACAGGATGTTGTTGGAGCGGGCGAAGCGCACGATGTCGTAGACGGTCAGGAAGTACTGCTCGTAGCGCATCTCGCCGATCAGCGCCAGCTCGTGTTCGAGCTGCTGCTGCACCTTGGCCGGGATGCCCTCGCGGAAGCGCCGGTGCGCGCCGATGTAGGTTTCGCTGCGCAGGTAGCTGGCCGCCGTGTGGCCGGCGGGGACGACTTCGTTCGGGTATTCGTAGCGCAGTTCGTCGAGCGAGAAGGTGCACAGGCGCGCGATGCGCAGCGTTTCGGCCAGCACCTCGGGCGCGTAGATGTTGGCCAGGCGCAGGCGCGCGCGCAGGTGCTGCTCGGCGTTCTGGGCCAGCTGGTAGCCGCATTCGGCCACCGGCTTGCCGATGCGGATCGCCGACAGCGTGTCCTGCAAGGGCTTCCTCGAACGGACGTGCATGACCACGTGGCCGACCGCGGTGATCGGCAGCGCGTGCTGCCACGCCACCTCCTCGATGGTGGCCCGGTGGGCGTCGTCGTAGGCGCGGTGCAGCAGGTTCAGGCCGATCCAGGCGCGGCCCGGAAAGGTCGCGGCCATCCACGCCGCCTGCGCGTGCAGGCGATCGACGTCGGCGGCGTCGTGGCCGGGATAGGCCGGCAGCAGGATCGCCAGGCAGTCGGGCATCTGCTTCAGGTGCGCGAGCGCAGGCGGCGGCGCGGCGAAATCGGCGGGCGTGAGCAGGTAGGTGCCCTTGTCGCCGCGGGTGCGGCCGATCGTGACCAGCTCGGACAGGTTGCCGTAGCCGTTGCGGTTTTGCGCCAGCAGGATCAGCGACAGCGCGGGGCTGCCGTCCGGATTCTGCAGGTGGAAATGGGCGCCGACCAGCAGCGGCAGCGCGGCTTTTTTCGCTTCGGCGTGGGCGCGCACCACGCCGGCGAGCGAGCATTCGTCGGTCAGCGCCAGCGCCGAGTAGCCCAGCTGGACGGCGCGCGCGACCAGCTCCTCGGCGTGCGAGGCGCCTTGCAGGAAGGAGAAGTTCGACAGGCAGAACAGCTCGGCATAGTCGGGCAAGCCAGCCGCGGGGAGGAAAGCAGGCATCGGGAAGCAAGAATACTGTATATAAACACAGTATAGCCTACGGGCGCGGCCAGACAAGAAAATGCCTGAAAGCGCGGCCCAACCGGCAGGCCGGGGTCAGACCCGCTTCTTATTTGGCCGCTGCCGCCTTTATCTTTCGAAAAAACGGGTCTGACCCATGGGCGGGTCTGCCCCCATGGGCGGGCTGCCTCGACTGCTAGACCTTGACGAACCACTTCTTCCGCCACATCAGCCAGGCGACGCCGAACATGGCGGCGTTGAACGCCAGCGCATGCAACAGCGATGCGTTGACCGGCGCGATCGGCAGCGCGCCAATCGGCGCATACAGCAGCCGCCCCAGCGCGATCTTGCCGCCGTCCGGCTGCGCCAGCTTGATGAAGCCGAGCATCTTGGCGACGAAGCCGGAGAAGGCGAAAATGAACAGCGCGTTCATGCCGTAGATCAGCAGCGGCGTGCTCAGGCGCCGGGCGCGCTCGCGCAACGCCGCATGCGGATTGGCGTCGAGCAGCCAGAAGAAGGCGCCGAACGCCAGCAAGGCCCAGCCGGTCATCCATACCGCGTACGACGGCGTCCACAGACTTTTGTTAATCGGCATCAGCAGCGCGTCGGCCACACTGCCCACCGCCAGGCAGGCCAGGCCGGCAAGCATCATCCACACCGTCTGCTCGCCGCGGGAGTAGCGAGACAGCAGCCAGCGCCCCGCCAGCACGCCGGCCAGCTGGCTGCACAGCGCCGGCAAGGTACTGGTCACGCCTTCCGGGTCCCAGCTCTTCGATTTGACCCACAGGTGGCCGTCGAGCAGCCAGCGGTCGACGAAGGCGCCGAAGTCGCGCCCCGGCTCGAGCGCGCCGGCCGCCCACACGCCGTGCACGTCGGGCACCGGGACATACAGCATCAGGCCGGCGTACAGGGCGAGCAAAAAAGCGATCACGGCGAGCTGCGCGCGCCAACCGAGGTAGACCACGATCGGCGCCGCCAGCAGCGTGCACACGGCGATGCGCTGCAGCACGCCGGGGATGCGCACCGTGGCCAGGTTGAAGTTGGGGATGAAGTTCAGGGTGAAGCCGATCAGGAAGATCAGGGTGGCGCGCCAGGCCAGCTTGCCCAGCAGGGCCGGCTTGGCGGCGCCGGCGGCGGCGAGCCGGCCGAGCGACAAGGCCATCGACACGCCGCCGATAAACAGGAAGAAGGGAAAGATGGTGTCGGTGAAGGTCCAGCCGTTCCATTCGGCGTGGTCGAGCTGGGCGTACAGGTGGCTCCAGTCGCCAGGGTTGTTGACCAGGACCATCGCGGCGATCGTGAAACCGCGGAACGCGTCCAGCGACGCGAGCCGTTGTTGTTGCAAGTTCATGCCTATGCCTCTATGCGGAAAAGTGTGTGCCGGTTGCTGCGCCCCCATTGCGAGGGCCGGCACGGAAAATGGGCGGCCCGGCCGCGGACCGCCCATCGGCCGAAGGCTTAGTACTTCATGCGCAGGTTCAGGTAGTACTGGCGGCCGTTTTCACGGAACGCGCGCGGCTGCTCTTCGTTGAACGCATACGCCTTGCTGATCGGGTTGTTCAGGTTCAGCGCATCGAGCGACAGCGACAGGTTCTCCGACAGCTTGTACTGCAGCGACGCCGACAGCGTCTTGAAAGGCGCGTTCTGCGTCGTCGGACCGGTCCGGTTGATGCTGATGATGTAGTCGGAGCGGCCGTTGTAGGCCAGGCGCGCGCTGAACTTGTCGTCCTCGTAGTAGGCGCCGATGTTGTAGGTGTGCTTCGACTGGCCCTTCATGCGAGCGCCGTCGGCATCCTTCGAATCGGCATAGGTGTAGTTGGCGTTGAAGCCGAACCCGGCGCCGATCGGCTGCTCGTAGGCGAACTCGACACCCTGCACGCGGGCCGAGATGGCGCCTGGCGAGGTGACCGTGTAGGTGTCGTCCTTGTTGGTGGTGGTGTTATACAAGGTGACGCTGGTGTCGCCGAACTTCACGTAGTCGTGGATGTTCGAATGGAACACGCCGGCCGACAGCAAGGCGCGCGGCGCAAAGTACCAGGCCATCGACGCATCGATATTGTCGGAGGTGGTCGGCTTCAGGTTCGGGTTGCCGCCAGTGGCCTTGTGGGTCAGGTTGTCGACGCCGCTGATGGCGCCGGCCAGGTCCGCATAGTCGGCGCGCGACAGCGTGCGGTTCAGGGCGACGCGGCCGATCCAGCCATGGTCGAGCTCGTAGCGCAGGTTCAGGCTAGGCAGGAAGTTGGTGTAGGTGTTGGTGATCGGCGCCTGGTAGACGGTGCCGTAGATCGAGGTCGTGACCGCGCCCGGCACGGACGGGCATGGCTGGAGCGCGGGGCAGACCGCGCCGGCGACCGGAATGTTGACCAGCGCTTCCTCTTTGGTCTTGACCGCGCGCACGCCGACGTTACCGGACAGCTTGTCGGCTTCGAATTCGGTCATCACATAGGCGGCCGCATTTTTCTCGGTCAGCTTGAATTCCGAGCGCAGCAGTTCACGGCGCAGCGGATCGGCGTCGAGATTGCCGTCTTTCCACTTCTGCAGGTCGGCCGCGCCGATGAACCAGCCGTTGCGCGGGAACGCGCCGCCGATGTTGCTGCCGAAATCGGACGGATAGACCGAGCCATCCCATGGCGGCAAGGTGTCGGTCAGCAGCGCCGGCGCGATCTGGTGCAGTTCGCGCGTGTGGCTCGAATAGCGCGCGCCGAACTTGACGCGGTTGAACATGCCCTGGGCCAGGCGGTAGGTGAAGTCGAGCTGGCCGTTCGATTCCTTGTCGAGCGTGTCGATGCTGGTGCCGCCGGCGCCGGTCAGCACGATGTTCGGGTTCTTGAAGTTCGACACGTCGAGCGAGCCGTATGACACGTCGGCGGCGTGGCTCATGCCGTACAGGGTGTAGGCCGAAGCGCTGTTGTAGACGTTCACCTCGACCGAGTTCTGCTTCGGCGTCTTGCCCTCGCCCTTGGTGTAACCGACCTGCGCCTGCACGTCCAGGTCGTTGGTCACGCGGTACTTGGCGTTCAGGTCGAGGAAGGCGCTGGTCGAGCGGGCGCCGTCGCGCACGTAGCTTTCCACCACTTCCGACGGCGGCGTCGAATCGTCGACGTACGGGCCCTGGTTCGGCAGCGTCAGGCGGTTGATCGTCTTGCCGCTTGGCGACAGGGCGTACTGGAAATTCTGCACGCCGTTGCCGCTGCCGATCGCGTCGGAGAAGTCGGTCATGTGATTGCGGTTGTAGTTGGTCGCGTCGAGCGTGGCGACCATGCCGGTCACGCCAATGGTCAGGTCGCGCATCGGTTTCGCTTCCAGCGCCAGCATGCCGCCCTTGCGTTCGCGCACGCCGTCGAACAGTGCCGAACCGATCAGGCCGCTGTAGGCGACACCGGCCAGTTCAGGGTGCGCCTTGGCCAGCGTGCTGGTCGGCGAAATGGTGCGCCAGTCGAGATGCTCCTGCGAATCGCGGCGGATCGCGCGCTTCTCCGAGAAGCCCTGGGCCATCACGCCGAAGGTGTTGGCGTCGTTCTTCCAGTTGACCAGCGCGCTCACTTGCGGATCGGTCTTCTTCGGCAGGTCGGCGTAGACCGCGCCGATCGACGCTTCCATCGTCAGCTGCTTTTTGAAATCGAGCGGGCGGCGCGAAATGATATCGACCGTGCCGATCAGGCCGCCTTCGACGATGTCCGCCTGGGCCGACTTGTAGACGATCACCTGGCTGACCAGCTCCGACGGCAGCAGCGCAAAGCCGACGCTGCGCCCACTGCTGGTCTGGTCGGCCACGTGCCAGTCGCCGCTGCTGACCGAGTGGCCGTTGAGCGTGGTCAGGGTCAGGCTCGGCGAGGTGCCGCGCAGCGAGACGCGCTCGGCTTCGTCGAACTGGCCGGCCGAGGTGGCGCCGATGTTGACGCCGGGCAGGCGCTGGACCGCATCGGCAACGTTCTTGTCGGGCATCTTGCCGATGTCCTCGGCCGAGACCACCTCGACGCTGGCGCCGGCGTTCTTCTTCGTATCGATCGACTTCTGCTTCGATGCGCGAATGCCGGTGATGGCGACGACCGCCACGTCCGGTTGCGCGCCCTGTTCCTGCACCGTCGCCTGCTGTGCGAACGACGGCGCCGCCGCCAGCGTCAGCAGCGCTGCCGAGATTGCGATCGCCATTGGTTTTTTGCCTGCCCTCATATCTCCACCTTTTTTATCATGCCCAACAAGAAAATCGGCTTTTGCCGCGTGTCAACATTAGTATGTTACTACCAGTTCAATACCGACAATGTTGACGCACGGCATGATAAAATGTATGTCTGCCATGATTTTAGGTTATGCAATATTTGAAGAGATTTGCGTGGCAGCGGATACCACTCAATCGGGCAAGCCGGTCGCTGGGGGGAAGGAGGACATGTAAAGGAAGAATGCTGAATATAAACACAGCATGGAGCATCGATGCGGCGAAGCAGATGCTTTTCATGATGCAAACTTGCTATAATTTCCTAAAATAAACATTACTCAAGAGGAAATGATGAAGCTGATCAAAGCGTTGGGCCTGGCTGTGCTGATCGCAACTTGCAGTGAATCATATGCCGTGGCGCCCGCCGCCGCGCCGGCCGTCATCACCAACGGCCACGTGCGCGCCGTCACCGATCTGATGGCGGCGATGCAGATGGAGAAAATGATGCGCTCGGTGACCGGCTCGAGCCGCTACGCCAGCGAGCAGCAGCGCGCCGCCGCCTACGCCAAGCTCGAGAAAGTGCCGAAGGAGCAAATCTACGCGCGCCTGGCCTATCCCCTGGCCCGCACCATCAGCGCGGAGACGGCCGCCGAGATGGCGCGCTTCTATTCTTCCACCTACGGCAAGAAGCTGGTCTACCTGATGTACAACAGCCGCCCCAGCTTCGGCGAGCCGGCCCGCCCCACCCCGACCGCAGCCGAACGCAAGGACATGCAGCGCCCGGCCTTCATCAAGGCCAGCAAGGCGCTGGCGGATGCGGAGGGCGTCATCCGCCACGAAGGGTTTGTGCTGCTGCAGGCGATCGCGAAGTAATCAGGTCGACGTGTTGGCGGCGCAGATCGGCCGGACCTGCGCCGTCACCAACTGAGCTCGCCCTTCCCCAGCACGATCACCCTGCCCCCTACTTCCACCTTCCCCTGCTCGACATCGAGCGTCAGCACGCTTGGCCGATTGATCGCCGTCGCCTGCCGCACGATCGCATGCAGCGGTCGATCGCCTTGCGTCAGCAGCCACCATGCGCCAAGGTTCGCGCAGGCCGAACCGGTGCCGGGATCCTCGCTGATGCTGTTTTCGCCTGTCATCCAGAAATAGCGGCTCTCGAATCCTTCCGCGGTGCGCGCGAACACGTAGGTCTTCGGCTGACCCGCCGTGTTCCGGCTCCATTGCGCCATCAGCGAAGCGACCGGCCGGCACGCGTGCACATGTTCGACCGACGCGAGCTCGATCATCGGCTGCTCGGTGCCGCAGTCCATCCAGTACGCCGGGCCGACGATGGCGTTCGCGGGCAATCCGAGCATGGCCGCCAGTTCGGCCGATGTCGCTTCCATCAGGCGATGGCGGGCGGCATTCGCCGACAGCGTCCAGCGGCCGTCGCGCCGGCGCACGGGAATCACGCCGCCTTTCATCTCGATGCTGAAGCGCTCTCCCGCGCGCAGCAGATCGCTGACCACCTGCGCCGAGCCGAGGGTCGGATGGCCGGCAAACGGCATCTCGTAGGTCGGCGTGAAGATCCGCACGCGGGCTGCGGCGACGGTCGACGGCAGCAGGAAGGTGGTCTCCGACAGGTTGAACTGGCGCGCGACAGCCTGCATGTCGGCGTCGGACAGACCGGATCCGTCTTCGATGACGGCCAATGGATTGCCGCCGAACGTGGTTTCGGCGAAAACGTTAAGGAGCTGGTAGCGGATAGCGGGCATGTCGATGGATCAGGTGGACTTCGCGATAAACAAATCGGTGGCTTTCACCAAATCGCGGATGAAGCGAATGAGTTTTTCAAGGTCGTCCCTCTTGACTAAATGGGCCGCCGGCGATCCGGCGTTGACTGGCTTCGAGCGATGCACGGCGTCGCCACGCTTGGACATCCAGGCATTCAACGTCGTTCGCGCCTTCTCCGGCTCGTAGTTAGCCCACGCCCAACCTTCCGTCACATCAATCCCAAGGTATTCATGAAAAATCCGCTTGGTCTTGTCGGAACTGGGATTATGAAATTGCTTCAGGTCGTGCTTCAGTTTGTTCATCACGAAGTCGCCGACGTAGCTCCCGGCCACCACTCCAAGTTTCTTGCTCATTTCCTCCAGCAGGCGGTCCTCGACGTAGGTCTCCCACGCCGTCAGCGCCATAACGAGCCCAGCCCGCTTCAGCACCTCGGCGTTGGCCGGCGGCGGCTTGCCGTTGATGGCGTCGAAATGGGCCAATAGTTCTTCGGCATCCCTAATGCCATTCTCAAATCCTTGCAATGCGCGCGACATGAATACCTTCGTAAAGCGCCCCCCAATGGCTGGCTGTCGCAGTCATGTTGCCACGGAAAGATTAGTCAAGCAACATGGGGTCAGGTCCGCAGGACCAGACCCCGTGGAGGCGGCGGGAACGCGACCGTGGCGGCGAGGCCACCCAGGCGCGCGGACTGGCCCAGCGTGAGCGTCGCGCCATGCCGTTCGGCGATGGCCTTGACGATCGCCAGTCCGAGGCCGCTGCCGGACGCCTCGCTGCCGGCGACGCGGTAGAACCGGTCGAGCACGCGCTCGCGCTCCTCGACCGGAATTCCGGGTCCACTGTCCTCCACCACGATGGCGGCGCCGGCGCCGTCCTTGCGCACGTCGATGTCGACCGTGCCGCCTGCAGGCGTGTACTTGATGGCGTTGTCGACCAGGTTGCGCATCAGGATAGTGAGCGCGTCGGCCTGCCCTTCGATGCGCACTTCATCGGCACGGTGCAGGCCCAGATCGACGTCCTTGTGCTGCGCCACGTTGGCCAGGTCGCCGACGGTCCGGCGCGCCAGCTCGTCCAGCGCGACCGGCTGCGACCTGGGGCCGCCGGCGGCATTCGCTTCCTGCCGCGCCAGCACCAGCAGCTGCTCGACCAGCCGGGTCGAGCGTTCGATGCCGGCGGAGAGCCGCGCCACCGCCAGCTGGCGCGATTCGGGCGTGTCGGCGCGCTCGAGGCTTTGCACCTGCAGCTTGAGCGCGGCCAGCGGCGTGCGCAGTTCGTGCGCCGCGTCGGCGACGAAATGCTGCTGCGCCTCGAACGCTTCGCGCACGCGCCCGAACAGCAGGTTCAGTTCCTGCACCAGCGGCTGCACTTCGTCCGGCAGTCCCGCGTCGGACACCGGCGACAAATCGTCGGCCTGGCGCGACGCCACCTGCGAGCGCACCCGCGCGACCGGTTCGAGCGAGCCGCTGACGATCCACCACACCGACAGCATCAGGATCGGCATCATCACCGCGATCGGCCAGACCGTGCGCAGCGCCAGGTTGCTGGCCATGTTGCGGCGTACCGCCATGTCCTGCGCCACCTGCACCGTCTGGGTGCTGGTCTGGACCGAAAAGATCCGGTAGGTGGTGTTGTTCACCTCGACGTTGGAAAATCCCAGCACGGCGCGCTGCGGCAGGCGCGCGCTCGACACGGAGCGGAACAGCTGCACGCCGTCCAGCGTCCACACCTGCACCACCAGTTCGTTGTTTTCGGCGGCCGCGTCGATGCCGGCGCGCGACTCCGCGTTCGACAGCGGCGCGCTGGTACGCAGCGACAGCGCCATCTGCTGCATGTTGTAGTCGAAGATCTGGTCGGCGTCGGAGAGCGCGGTGCGGTAGGCGACCGTCGCCTGCACGACCGCGGCGAAGGTGATCGCCGCCAGCATGAACCACAGCAGACGTCCGCGCAGCGAATGCGTCAACTTCATAGCTTGGGCACCATGTAGCCAACACCGCGCACGTTTTGAATCAGTTCGCTGCCAAGCTTCTTGCGCAGGCCGTGGATGTAGACTTCGACCGCGTTGCTCGACACTTCATCGCGCCAGCTGTACAGCTTTTCCTCGAGCTGCGCGCGCGACAGCACCGCGCCGGGCCGCGCGATCAGCGCTTCGAGCACGGCCCACTCGCGCGCCGACAGCGTCGCCGGCACGCCGGCCACCGTCACTTCGCGCGTGGCGGGATTGACCGAGATGGTCTTGTACTCGAACACCGGTTCGGCGCGTCCGGCCGAACGGCGCAGCAAGGCGCGGATGCGCGCGAGCAGTTCGTCGAGGTCGTAGGGTTTGAGGACGTAATCGTCGGCGCCGGCATCGAGACCGGCGATCCTGTCGCCGACCGCGTCGCGCGCCGTTGCCACCAGCACGGGAGTGCGGTCCTTGCGGGCGCGCATGGAGCGCAGCACTTCGAGGCCGTCCTTGCGCGGCAGGCCGAGATCAAGCAGCACCAGGTCGTAGGCTTGCGACTGCACCAGCGCGGTGTCGGCCATCTCGCCGTCCTTGACCCAGTCGACGGCGTAGTGCTCGGCCCTGAGCAGGTCGAGCACCACTTCGCCGATCATCACATCGTCCTCCACCAGCAATAGCCGCATTACTTCCTCTTTCTCGAATCATTGCGGATGGAGGACGACCAGGTTTAGCCTATCCTCACCGGAATGAAGATTTTGTCACTGCCGCGCTGAATCAGCAAGGCCACCGACTTGTTCGACTTGCCAACCACCTCGCGTACCTGGTCGATGGTGTTCACCGGGCGGCCGTTGACCGACAGCAGAACGTCGCCCGGCTGCACGCCGGCGTTCGCCGCGGCGCCGTCTGCGTCTTCGATCAGCAGGCCCGATGCCAGGCCGGACTGGCGCCGCTCGATCGGCTGGAGCGGACGCAGCGCCAGGCCGAGCTTCGAACCGGCGCCGGCCGACGCCGTCTCCACGCGTTCTTCCGGCGCGGCTTTCTCGCTGGCGTCGCCAAGTTTCGCACCTACTTGCACGATCTTCCCGTCGCGCCAGACGTCCATCGTCACCTTCTCGCCCGGCTTGGACGTGGACAGCATCGCCGGCAGGTCGACCGACGCGACGATCGGCTGGCCATTGAGCTTGCGAATCACGTCGCCCGATTTCAGGCCCGCCTTGTCGGCCGGGCCGCCGCGTTCGACGGAGGACACCAGCGCGCCTTCCGGCGAGGCCAGGTTGAACGAATCGGCGAAGCCCTGGTTCACTTCCTGCACCGTCACGCCCAGCTTCGCGTGCTTGACCGTGCCGGTGGCGACCAGCTGCTCCTTGATGCGGTAGGCCACGTCGATCGGGATCGCGAACGACAGGCCCTGGTAGCCGCCGGTCTGGCTATAGATCTGCGAGTTGATGCCGACCACTTCGCCGCGCGTGTTGAACAGCGGCCCGCCCGAGTTGCCGGGATTGACGGCGACGTCGGTCTGGATGAACGGCACACTGTTATCGTCCTGCAGCGAGCGGCCCTTGGCGCTGACCACGCCCGCTGTCACGGTGCTCTCGAGGCCGAACGGCGAGCCGATCGCCAGCACCCACTCGCCCACTTTCAGGTCGCTCGATTTGCCGATCGGGACCACCGGCAGGTTCTTGGCGTCGATCTTGAGCACCGCCACGTCGGTCTTCGGATCGGAGCCGAGCACCTTGGCGCGGTATTCGCGCCGGTCCTGCAGCTTGACCGTGACCTCCTCGGCATCGCGCACCACGTGCGCGTTGGTCAGGATGACGCCGTCCGGACTCACGATGAACCCGGAACCGGCGCCAAAAACGGGCCTGTCGCGTTGGCCGCGCGGATTTTGCGGGCCTTGGAAGCGACGGAAGAATTCAAAAAACGGATCGTCTTCATCGAACTGCGGCTCGCGTTGCTGGGCGCGGCCCTTGAAGGCGGTCTTGGTGCCGCTCATCACGCGGATGTTGACCACGGCGGGCCCCATGCGCGAGACGATCTGGGTGAAGTCGGGCAGCGCCATCGACACCTGCGTGCCTGGCGCGGCGAGCGGCGCCGGCGCGACGTAGGTCGACGGCGCGGCCGCGGCGGCCGCGCTGGCAGCGACTGCGTTGTTGTGGTTGACCGCGATCGCACCCACTGCTCCGCCGATCGCGCCGGCGGCAGCGAGTGCAAGCGTCAGGCGCTTGGCGGTAATGGCAGTAACGGCACCTTGGTTTTGCATTGTCGTACTCCTGTGAGTTGGGTTGGTCGATGTGATGAGTGTGAACCTGCAGACTTAGAGTTTGCTTAAGTTTGCCGCTGGAGCGGTCGGGTCGTGCCGACCTGCCCCCCATGTTTGACGCAGAAAGGGGCGCTCCAACCGCGAGCGCCCCCTTACTTCAACACCTGGGTCTGCCCCCGCGGGGGCAGACCCTTTAGCACCGCTTAGGCGGCCTGGCGCTGCTCCAGTGCCTGCACGGTTTCGCCGCCGTCGATGGCGATCTTGCGCGGCTTGAGCGCTTCCGGCACTTCGCGCACCAGCTCGATGGTCAGCATGCCGTTGTCGAACGACGCGGTCGTCACCTTGACGTGGTTGGCCAGCTGGAAGCGCTGCTCGAAGTCGCGCGCCGCGATGCCGCGGTGCAGGTAGGTGCGCTGCACTTCATCCTTCTGCTTGCGGCCGGTGACGTGCAGTGCGTCGCGCTCGGTGACGATCTCGATTTCCGAGCGGCTGAAACCAGCGAGCGCCATGACGATGCGGTATTGGTCCTCGTTCACCAGTTCGATGTTGTATGGCGGGTAGCTTGGCTGCGCATCGGCGCGCTGCTCGAGCAGGTTGGCCAGGCGGTCGAAGCCGATAGCGGAACGATAGAGAGGGGTAAGGTCGAAAGTACGCATGATAAATATCCTTTTGTAAGTTAAGCGATAAGTTGACGGACCTCTGTTGAGCATCCGTTGCGTCCAATCTAGTGGTGGCGCCCAGCCATTTCAAGGGCTTGAAAAATACGGATTTTTGCCCAATGAGGCGAAAAAAATTTGGCGTTTTTCTTAAAAAATGTGGTCCGGTGGACCGGGAAGGAGTCGAGCCTTGCAAGGCTCGACCGTTCCGCAGGCGCGTAGCTTCGCTTCACAACACCCCTGCCTCACTCCCCTGCCTCGCGTGCTACACTTCCGCTGCCGAATTACTTGACATATCAACTATTTATTCTGACCATGACCTCCAAGCTCAAGCTGCTGCCCCTCGTTGCCTTGCTCGCCTCCCTCGCCCTGCCCGCCCGCGCCGACGTGCCTGCGCCGGTGGACCAGCCGTATCCCGGCACCATCGTGCTGAAGGTGGACGCCACCAACCTGAGCCAGCAGATCTTCCGCATGAAGATGTCGATTCCGGTCAAGCCGGGGCCGCTGACCTTGCTGTATCCGCAGTGGCTGCCGGCGAACCACGGCCCGAACAACATCCTCTCCCAGCTGGCCGGCCTGAAGTTCACCGGCAACGGCAAGCCGGTCGAGTGGACGCGCGACCCGGTCAATGTGTTCGCCTTTCACCTGACGGTGCCGCAAGGGGTCAGCACGCTCGAGGCGGAGTACCAGTTCCTGTCGCCGCTGGACGGCTCGCAGGGCCGCATCACGATGACCAACGACATCCTTGGCGTGCAGTGGCCGTCGGTGACGCTGTACCCGGCCGGCTACGTTGCGCGCCGCATCACGGTGCAGCCGAGCCTGACCCTGCCGGAAGGCTGGCAATACGGCAGCGCGCTCGAAGCGTCCGCGCGCAACGGCAATGAAGTGGTGTTCAAGCCGCTCGACCTGGAAACCCTGATCGACTCGCCGCTGTTTGCCGGCCGCTACTTCAAGCGCATCGACCTCGACCCGGGCGCCAAGGCGCCGGTCTTCCTCAACATCGTCGCCGACAACGCCGAGAGCCTGGAAGCGAAGCCCGAGCAGATCGAGGCGCACCGCACGCTGGTCAAGCAGGCGGCCAAGCTGTTCAACTCGCACCATTACAACCACTACGATTTCCTGCTGGCGCTGTCGGAAGACTTCGGCGGCATCGGCCGCGAGCATCACCAGTCGAGCGAGAACGGCGTCAAGCCGGGCTACTTCACCGAGTGGGCCAAGAACGAAGCGGTACGCGACCTGCTGCCGCACGAGTACACCCATTCGTGGGACGGCAAGTTCCGCCGCCCGGCCGGCCAGAACGTCCCGGACTTCAACACGCCGCTGCAGAACGAATTGCTGTGGGTGTACGAGGGCCAGACCGAGTACTGGGGCAAGGTGCTGGGCGCGCGCTCCGGCCTGATCGCGGAAAAAGGCACGCAGGAAGAATTTGCCGCGATGGCCGCGCTGTACGACAACGTGCAGGGCCGCTCGTGGCGCGCGCTGCAGGACACGGTCAACGACTCGATCATCAACGGCCGCCGCCCGCTGGGCTGGCGCAACTGGCAGCGCGCCGAGGACTACTACGTCGAGGGCATGTTCGTGTGGCTTGACGTCGATACCAAGATTCGCGAGATGTCGGGCGAGAAGCACTCGCTGGACGACTTCGCGCGCGCCTTCTACAGCATCAACGACGGCAGTTTTCTGCCGGCGTTCTACACCTTCGACGACGTGGTCGCCGCGCTGAACAAGGTGCAGCCGTTCGACTGGGCGCCGTTCCTGCGCGCGCGCCTGGACGGCCACGCCAGCGGCGCGCCGCTCGACGGCCTGGCGCGCGCCGGCTGGAAGCTGGTGTACAGCGACAAGCCAAGCGACTACAGCAAGTCGGCCGACGAGCAGAGCAAGACGACCAGCTTCGCCTACTCGCTGGGCATGACGGTCAAGGCCGACGGCGGCGTCGCTGCCGTGAATTGGGACAGCGTGGCGTTCCGCGCCGGGCTGGCGGCCAACAGCACGATCGTCGCGGTCAACAACCGCGCCTACAAGGGCGAGGTGCTGAAGGCGGCCGTGAAGGCGGCCAAGGACGGCAAGGACCCGATCGTGCTGCTGGTGAAACAGGGCACAAACTATCGGACCATTTCGCTCGATTATCACGGCGGCCTGCGCTATCCGCACCTTGAGCGCATTGCCGGCAGCAAGGACCGTCTCACGGCGATCTTGAAGCCGCTCAAGTAAACAATGGGGTCAGACCCGCTTATTTGTCGGCGATGTCGACTCCGCGCCGTTCAATAAACGGGTCTGACCCCACTCAAGTAATTTCACGATGGTGTATGCTGCGGCCATGACTACCGATACCGACATTCAGCTGAGTGGCCCGTTCAAGGCCAGCGACAGCAGCGGCCGTTCCCACGACGTCAAGGCGATACGCATTTACGACGAGGGCTACGGGATTATTGACGTCTTCGTGGACTTCACCGCGTCCGTCGCGGGGCTGTACAAGGACAAGACGCTGGTCGGAAACATCATCGACCGCCTGCGCGCGCTGGGCTACGTCGGCCCGAACTTCGAGCACAGCGATCCTGGCCTGCAGGAAGCGAAGATGATCGTGCTGGAAGCGCCCGAGGAGTTCAGCGAGTTCGCCAAGAAGAAGGGCTGGAAGAACCTGGCGGAAGAGTTTGACGACGAATGACAATTCCTGGGGTCTGGTCCCCAAGGACCTGCCCCCATCTTGACTTTAGCCCGGCGCGCTTGAATCCTCGAGCGCTAACCGCCGAAGCATTCCTTGATCGTGAAGTCGACCAGCGCTTTTTGAGGCAGGCCGCTTTCCGCTTCGATGGCGCCAAAATGGCCCACCATGTCATCGTCACAAATCGCCATGTAATGCGTTTTGTTGGCAGTCTTGACTTTGCACACGCCTCCGAAGCTGTTATTCCCATGTGCGGTCCCCACCGGTACCTCAATCAATGTTTCGCACCCAAGCACGGAGCCCAGTGCCCGTGCCTGAACTTTGGCACTGAAGGATTTCAAGCGCCGCGCGGGATCCCTTAATGTGACCAAATTGTAGTTTTCATCCCCCAACCTATACACTTCGACTGGGTCGACGCAATTCGGGGAACATGCTGCAATCAGCTGGTTCCTCGTTTCATACGCTCGTCGAAGACAGCTGGCATCATCACAAAGACTACGTACGAATCGTAGCCAGTTCTTTTGCTCGTTGAGCGCATCTTTCTTGTAGGCGCCATCGATGGCCGCAAGTTGCTTCTTGAAGCTCGTCGCCATGTCCTCATCGAGCCTGGACAATTCCGGATCTCGACAGATGAGCTTTTCCGTCTGCGATACAGCTTTGTCGCAGGGGAAACTGGCACAACTGCCGGAGCCGGCAGCGAGAGCAATTAACAAGAACAACAGCATTTTCATCGATGGTTCCTAAACAGAATGGTCATTCGTCGCGTCGTCATGACGCTGGGATCTGCGCCTCGGGACCCTACGCGAGGTAACGCTCGCTCCACGCGGCGATCATTCCCGCCACATACACCGCATCTTCCCTGCGCGTGAGCAGGTGGTCGGCGTCGTCCAGCGAGATGAAACTCTTCGGGTGTTTCGCCGCGGTGAAAATCGCCAGCGCATTGCTGATGTCGACCGTCGTGTCCTTCGGCGAATGCATCACCAGCAGCGCGCGCTTCAGCAACGCGGTCTTGGCGGCCAGGTTGTAGCCGGCCGCATCGACCAGGAACTGGCGCTTGATCTTGAAGGTTCGCCCCGCCAGCGACACCTCCGCCTCGCCCGCCGATTCGATCGTGCCCAGCGACGGCCCCAGCAGCCCGCGCACGTGCTCAGGATCGCTCGGCGCGCCGATCGTCACCACCGCTTTCGCTTCCGGGATCGACCCGGCGGCCGCCAGCACCGCGGCGCCGCCCAGGCTGTGCCCGATCAGGATCTGCGGTGCCTGCCCCGCGCCGCGCATGAAGTCGGCCGCGGCCACCAGGTCGGCGACGTTGGACGAGAAGTTGGTGTTGGCGAAATCGCCTTCGCTCGCGCCCAGACCGGTGAAGTCGAAGCGCAGCGTGGCGATGCCGCGCTCGGCCAGCGACTGCGCGATGCGGCTGGCCGCAAACACGTCCTTGCCGCAGGTGAAGCAGTGAGCGAACAAGGCGTAGGCCCTGACCGGCCCGTCCGGTGATTCCATCCGCGCCGCCAGTTTCTGTCCGTCCGCGCCGGCAAATTCCTTACGTTCAGTCTGCATGTCGGTTCCATTTACGGTTGAGCCAGCAACCTGTTACTGTGCATCAGATCGGCCCCTTCGGCAAGCGCCGTTCAACCGAACAGGCCGTGCAGGAACCAGCGCGGCTCGCTGTCTTGCGCCGACCCGACGATGCGCTCGCGGTATACCCAGTAGTGCGCGTGGTCCTGTCCTTCAGCGATGAAATAGTCGCGCGTTTGCGACTGGCTCCACCACCCTGCTTCGATCCGCTCCGGCGTGGAGGCGAGCTTGAGCGGCGAGCCGTAGAACGGCCGGTGATTGCGCATCAAGAGCGCGATCGGCTTGGCCAGCAGCCAGCTCGGGCGCGGCAGGCTGAGCACATCCGGCGGCATCTGCGCCTCGCGCTCCGTCGGACGAATCTTCTTGCCGACAGGGACCCAGGCGTTGGCGTGCTCGGGCCGATAATCGGCTTGGGGTGCCGCTTGCAGAACGTTTTCCGGTCCCAGCCGCGCCACCAGCAGTTCGAGCATGCGCAACTGGTCCTGCTCGCTGCCGCCCGGCTCGGGAAACAGCGAGTCGCTCGGCGGCGCCATCGGCTGCACCTGCAGCGCTTCGAGGCACAGGCCGATGACGGGCGCCACCAGTTCGACCTTGCCGAGCCGCTCGCGCAGCAGGCGCACCAGGTGCTCGTCGCGCCAGGTCGGCTCGGCCAGCGCGATGTCGATTTCGGTGGGCGCCATCGCCACGCGGCCCCGTTCGTGCTCGAGCTGCAGGGTGATGCGTTCGACCGCCAGCTGGCGCGCGCACAGCCAGCCGGTCAGTTGCAGCAGCAGACGGTGCGCGCCGAACAGCAGCGCGTCGGCGTGCTCGATGCGGTCGAACAGTTCGAGTTTGGCGCGGAAAGTGGTGGGCGCCTCGATCCAGTCGAACAGTTCGGGCGTCATACCGTAGGCGGCGTCGAGGACGTCGAGCAGCGGCCGGCCGCAACGGCGCTGCAGGCCGGGCCGCGGCAGGCGCCGCATGTCGCCCAGGTTGAAGCAGCCGATGCCTTCGAACCAGGACGCGAAGGGCCGCGCCGGCGGCAGCAAGGCGGCCGGCAGGCGGTCGAGGCGGCGCACCAGCGAATCCATCTGGACGACGCGCGCGCCGCCGTGGCGCGCCAGTAGCCAGGCGCCGCGTGCGGTCGGCGCGCAGCTGAGCGAGCCGGTAAAGCCCAGCGCGCGCAGGTTGGCGCGGATGCGCCGGCACAAGGCGCGAATGCCGCCGAACAGGCGCAGGCTGGCGCCGATGTCGATGAGCAGCGTCGATTCCTCGGCCTGCGCCACCAGCGGCGTGTACTGCAGCAGCGCCATCGCTACCGCATGCAGGGCCTCGGCTTCGCGCTCGACCGAGCGCTCGTACAGCTTGGCATCCGGCACGAGCATGAGCACGCCGCCGCGCCGCATGCCGGCCTGCGCGCCGGCCGCCCGCGCCGCCGGCGACAGCGCCAGCACGCGTTCCTGCTCGAGCACGACGCTGGCCGAATCACTGGACCAGTTCGGGCAAAACACTTCGAGCGGTAACTGGGGCAGGTAGAGCCCGATCCAAAGTCGCATGGCGCTGCAATAAAGAAGGTGTGAGGGGCAGGAACAGCGGCGCGTCGCGCTGCGGTCCCCGGCGTTTGACGAATTCGATGTCCATTCCGCCCGCGGCCGGCCGCAGGGACAGGCGCAGGGGTGCGGGCGAACTGTCCTGCGCCGCGGCGAGCGGGCGCATCATGAAAAACAGGGTTTCGCCGCTTTGCGCGGCCAGGTGCAGCCGGCGCAGGGTTTCGCCGCGCGCGTGGTTCTGCCAAAACAGCAAGGCGCCGCAACTGCCGCTGCGCAGCACCTGCTCGGCGGCCCACAGCGCATCGCTGCTGCGGCTGCTGCGGATCCAGATGAGCTGCGATGGCGCCAGCCCGAGCGCGGCCAGCGCCAGCGCCTGCGGCGGATGGGGTGGCTGCAGCAGCACGATGCGGCGCCGCGCCACCGTGGCCAGCGCGGGACGCAGCAGGCGCAGTTCGCCGATGCCGGGCTGCTGCAGCATGAGGTCGATGAGGGTGCCGGTCGGCCAGCCGCCGCCGGGCAACTGGCCCGACAGCGCGGGATGGCCGGTATCGACGCAGCGCGCAGTGGAATGCGCCAGCTGGGAAGCCAGCCACAAGGAGGGGTGCAAGGCCTCCGGCGCGGCGATATGTTGATGGAGTGACATGGTGGAATCGCTTAAAACTACTGTATGAATACACAGTACTATTTGGGCGGGGGTTTGGCAAGGTCTATCTGATATCGTGTGCGCCGGTGCAATCGATGGGGCAGCTTGTTAAAGCAAATGGGGTCAGGTCCGCAGGACCAGACCCCGACTTTCCTCCGCCGGCGGATTCGAAAAGGTGAAATAATAGGCGTCCACTTTTTCACGGCCCAACAATGAAACTCGCCTGCTCCGCTCTGTTCGCCCTCGCCGCGCTCGCCGCCCTGCCCGCCCACGCCGCCAAGAAGGCGCCCAAGAAGCTGACGGGCCTCGAACAGATCCAGACCGTGGTCGTGCTGTACGGCGAAAACCGCAGCTTCGACAACCTGTACGGCAGCTTCCCGGGCGCCAACGGCATCGCCAACGCCACCGCCGAAAACGGCCTGGTCCAGCGCGACCGCGACGGCACCGTGCTGGCCACCTTGCCGCCGGTGTGGCAGAAGGTGGGCGTACCCGACCCGCAGTATCCGGCCGCGATGCCGAACGCCCCGTTCCAGATCGACGCGCCGCCGATCAACCTGCCGCTGTCGGCCAAGACGCGCGACCTGACCCACCGCTTCTACCAGAACCAGATGCAGATCAACGGCGGCAAGAACGACATGTTCGTGGCCTGGTCCGACGCCGGCGCGCTGACCATGGGCCACTACGACGGCGCGTCGCTGCCGCTGTGGAAACTCGCCCGTGAATACACGCTGGCCGACAATTTCTTCATGGGCGCATTCGGCGGCTCCTACATCAACCACATGTGGCTGGCCTGCGCCTGCACGCCGAATTTCCCCAACGCGCCCGACAAGATGCGCGCCAAGCTGGACGCGAACGGCCGCCTGATGGTCAAGGATGATTCGCCGGCCAGCGCAATGGCCGGCGGGCCGAAGTTCCAGGACGGCGTGATCAGCCCGGACGGCTACACCATCAATACCGTGCAGCCGAGCTATCAGCCGAGCCTGGCGAAGCCGGCCCAGGACGATCCGCGCCTGGCCGACCCGGCCGATGACCCGCTGCCACCGCAGACCCTGAAAACCATCGGCGACACCCTGTCCGACAAGCGCGTGACCTGGAAGTGGTATGCCGGCGGCTACAACGCGGCGCTGAAAGACCGCAAGCAGATCTACGGCGGCGAAGTGGACTTCCAGCCGCACCACCAGCCCTTCAACTATTTCCTGCGCTTTGCGCCAGGCACGAAGGATCGCGCCATCCACCTGAAGGACGGCGAGGACATGATGGCCGACATCAAGGCCGGCAAGCTGCCGCAGGTGACGTTCTACAAGCCGTCCGGCAAGCTCAACGAGCATCCCGGCGGCGCCAACGTGATGGAAGGCGACATCCACCTGGCCGACATCGTAGCGAAGCTGAAGGCGTCGCCGCAGTGGAAGCACATGGCGATCATCATCACCTACGACGAGAACGGCGGATTCTGGGACCACGTGGCGCCGCCGAAGGGCGACCGCTGGGGTCCGGGCTCGCGCATTCCGGCGATCATCATCTCGCCGTATGCCAAGAAAGGCTTCGTCGACCACACCCCGTACGACACCACGTCGATCCTGCAGTTCCTGACGCACCGCTTCAAGCTCGAACCGCTGCCTGGCGTGCGCACCCAGCAAGGCGACCTGACCAATGCGTTCGAACTGAACAAGGCTGCGCGCTGAGCTGGCGGCGAATTTAGTGCTCTGGCGCAAAAATATATGTGCTATCTTGCCATGATTGTAAAAAATTAATTATCGTGGAGATACATATATGCACAAGATCGTGTTCGGCGTGTTATTCGGCGCCATGTCGCTCGCACAGGCCGCATCGGGTTTCGTCTTTTCCGCCGAGCCCGGCCCGCATGGGGTCGGCTTGCGCACCGTGCAGCAATACGATTATTCGCGCACCTACAAGGCCAGGATCGATGTGCTGACCCGCCAGCCCAGCTCCGGCGAGCGCGCGCGGCCGCTGCAAACGCTGATCTGGTATCCGGCGGCGAAAGGCGGCGCGCCGGTGCACTACATCGACTATCTGCGCACCGTCGCCACCGAAGAAGATTTCCACCGTCCAGCAGCTGAAATCGACAAGGTCACTTCGACCAGTATCTCGGGCATCTGGACCACCTTGAGCGCCGCGACGATCCGGGGCGAAGAAGCCCGGCCGATGTGGGCGGTGCGCAACGCCAGGCCGGCAGCGGGAAAATTCCCCGTAGTGATCTACGCGCCGAGTTTCAATGCGTCGGCGCATGAAAACGTCGACCTGTGCGAATACCTCGCGAGCCAGGGCTATGTGGTGATCTCGACCGCGGCGATCGGGCCGCACGGCCGCGCGATGACGATGGACCTCGAGGGTGTGGAAGCCCAGGCCGGCGATATCGAATTTTTGGTCGGCTACGCGCAATCGCTGCCGCAGGCCGATGCCGCGCACATCGCGGTGATCGGGTACAGCTGGGGCGGCCTGGCGAACGTGCTGGCCGCCGCCAGGGACAGCCGCATTTCGGCACTGGTGAGCCTGGACGGTTCGGTGCGTTATTTCCCGGAACTCGTGCGCTCGGCGAAATATGTCTCGCCCGAGCGGCTGACGGCCCCGTTCATGTACATCGCGGCCCGCCCAAGATCGATGGAAGAACATGCCACCCGCAAGTTCGATATGTCCAGCAACCTGCTGAACGACATCAAATACGCCGACTTCTACAAGCTGACGATGAATCCGATGGAGCACTCGAACTTCAGCTCGGAGTTCCAGCGCTTCGCGTCGGATGGCGACCGGGGCCTGGACGAATACACGCGGGAGGAAACCTCGTTGGCGATGAGCTGGATGGCGCGCTACGTCGCCCAGTTCCTCAACGCCTATTTGAAGAACGATACCGCCGGCCTCGCCTTCATGGCCAACGCGCCCGCCAAAAACGGCGTGCCGGCGCATATGCTGATGGTCGACAGGCGCGCCTCGAGCGGCCTGCCGCCGACGCTCGACACGTTCGCCGCCGGCCTGGGCCAGCGCGGATTCGGCCACGCATCGGAAGTGTACGCCGAGATGCAAAAGAAGCATCCCGATTTCAAGCTGGGCGACCAGGTGCTGATTGACTGGGGCTACCAGTTGCTGAGGGCGAACAAGGTCAAGGAGTCGATCGAGATCTTCAAGCTCGCCACCATCGTCGATCCGAAAAGCGCGAATGCCTTCGACTCACTGGCGGAAGCCTATCAGCAAGCTGACGACAAGGCGCTGGCGATCAAGAATTACCAGCGCTCGCTGGAACTCGATCCGTCCAACACGAATGCGGTGGAGCGCCTGAAGACCCTGCATGCCGGCGTGACCAAACCGGCCGCCGGATAAGGACACGATGCACACAGTCGAACTTGCCGGCGCGATCCTGTTCGGCTGTGCCCTGATCCACACCTTCGCCGCAAAGGGTTTCGAGGTGCTGGCGCACCGCCACCCGCGCCACGCCGGCCTGCTGCACCTTCTCGGCGAGGTCGAGGTGGTGTTCGGCTTCTGGGCCTTCATCCTGATCATCGCGATGGCGCTGCTGTCGGGCGGCCAAGCGGCGATTGCGTACGCCGAGTCGCGCCAGTACACCGAGCCGCTGTTCGTGTTCGTGGTGATGGTGGTGGCGGCTTCGCGCCCGGTGCTGGACAGCGTGCGCGGCCTGCTGGGCTGGCTGGCGCGGCTGGCCCCGATGCGCGACGAGGTGGCGCAGACCTGGCTTGGCCTGGCGCTCGTGCCGCTGGCCGGTTCGCTGGTCACGGAGCCGGCGGCGATGACGATCGCCGCGCTGATGCTGGCGCCTCTGGTCTTTCGGCCCGGCCCTCCGGAGTGGCTCAAGTACGGCGCCCTCGGCGTCCTGTTCGTCAACGTGTCGATCGGCGGCACCCTGACCGCCTACGCCGCGCCGCCGGTGCTGATGGTGGCCGGCGCCTGGGGCTGGGACAGCGCCTTCATGGCCGCGCAGTTCGGCTGGAAGGCGGCGCTGGCGGTCGCCATCAACGCGACCGGCGTTACCTTCCTGCTGCGGCGCCACCTCGTAGCGGCAAAGCCAGCCGCGACCGCGCCGCGCGTGCCGCCCGCAATCGCCCTGATCCACCTCGCCTTCCTTGCCGCCGTCGTGCTGCTCGCGCACCATCCGGTGCTGTTCCTCGGCCTGTTCCTGCTGTTCCTCGGCTACACCCAGGCCTACCCGCGCCACCAGGATCCGCTGATCCTGAAGGAAGGCTTGCTGGTCGGCTTCTTCCTGGCCGGGCTGGTGGTGCTGGGCGGCATGCAGCAATGGTGGCTGCAGCCGCTGGTCTCGAGCCTGGGCCCGACCGCGCTGTTCTTCGGCGCGCTCGGCCTGACCGCGGTGACCGACAACGCCGCGCTCACCTACCTGGGCTCGCTGATTTCCGGCCTGTCCGCCCACGACAGGTATATGCTGGTGGCCGGGGCCGTCGCCGGCGGCGGGCTGACCGTGATCGCGAACGCGCCGAATCCGGCAGGGGTGTCGCTGCTGCGGCGCGGCTTCAACGACGAATCGATCGGCGCGGCCGGCCTGTTCCTGGGCGCGCTTGCGCCGACCATCGTCGCGGCGGCACTTTTCCTCATTTAGCCAGTGGAGGCAATCATGAGCGACCAGGTACTTGCGAGCAAGACGGCGATGATCGAGCATTGCCTGCGGCGGGCGCGCGAGGAATACGAAAAAGATCCCACCACCTTCCTCGACGACATCACCCGGCGCGACGCGGCCACGCTCAACGTGCTGCGCGCGTGGGAAGCGGCGGTGGAAATGGGCGACTACGTGATCGGCAGCTACGGATTGGGCGAACCTGAAGACGAAGGCCACGTGTTCACGCTGCTGCGCGAGCACGGCTGGATCGGCGACACACTGGCCCACGACCTGGTGCGCGTCGGCGAATTCTGCCGCGCCGAGTGGGACTACCAGGCCGCGCCGCTGCCGGCGCTGGTGACCATCGTCAAGCGCGGGCTGGACGATGTCGAAGCGTTCGCCCAGGCGCTGCTCACGCGCGAGTCAAACCGCCCGCCGGTGCCTTGAAAAGAAATCGAGCATCATCCGGCTCGCATCCGGCCCGCGCCCGGAGTTATACGACAGCCGCTCGTCGCCGCCGCTCCATGCATGCTTCAGTTCGGCGATGCGCGCCACCCGCAGCATCACCTTGCGGCCGCGGTACACGTCGCGCAAGTGGTAGCCGTGGCCGCGCCGGGTACCGAGCTTCACCTTTACCTGTTCGGGACTGTCGGCCGGCAGGCGGTTGACCAGCATCGCCTGGCGCGCCAGCTGAACCTGATTGATCGGCCGCACCACGTGGTCGTCCTCGCCCTGGATCAGGATCGTCGGCAAGGGCGAAAACGCGTCGCGCTTGTCCAGCACTTCCTCGATCGCCCCGTCCACGCGCGCGCCGCCGCCGTGCTGCATCACCGCCAGCGCCCCGATGGTGCTGTGGCCGGCGCCGAAACTCGGCCCCGAATGCAGGCCGAGGGCGGCGAACAACTCGGGATGGTTCAGCGCGACGATGTTGGCCATGCCCGCGCCGGCCGAAATGCCGCAGATATAAATGCGCGACCGGTCGATCGGGTAACTGGCCATCACCTTGTTGACGATGCCGACGATCATCGGCACGTCGCCGCCGCCCTGCTGGGTCGCGCGGTCGTACCATTTCCAGCAGCGATGGGGATGGGTGCTGACGGCCTGCTGCGGATACAGCACCGCGTAGCCGGCGGCCTCGGCCAGCTGGTTCATGCGCGTGCCCTCGGCAAACAGCGTCGCGGTCTGGTCGCAGCCGTGCAGCATGACGATCAACGGCAGGCCGGTGTCGGCGGGCGGCTTGTCGGGCAGGTACAGCCAGTAGCTCATGCGGCGCAGGGTGCCGCGCTCGGATATTCCCGGCAGATAGGAAGCGAGCCACTTGCCGATGGCGGGAGCCGGCGACGCCGGCTTGGCGGCGGCCGGGGTGCTGCGTTTGGCGCGCGCCTTGAGCGGAGTGACGGTGGCGGCTACGCCGGCCGGACGAACCTTGGCCTGGCGTTTGGGCTTGGGCGGCGCGAGCAGGCTGCCGATGGCGCGGACAACCGAACGCTGCTGCTTCTTAGTGGCGCGCAGCACGCTGCGCAGCCATGGGTTAGCTGTTTTTACCATCGGAGCCTGGTGAGGGGAACGTGAATGCGCGCCAGCAGGAACGCCCGGAACGAGCGGGTGCGGATTGGTTTGCCCAGCGGGCCGGCGTTGTTGCAGCGTGCGTTCACAAACATCATTTAGGGTGCCTCCGTGTTTTTTTACCAGAGTATCCAGTGTGCAATCCCGGCTCTGTGCGCTGGCGCGCATAAGGGCATGAACACAACGGATTGATTTGGCGGCAGCACGATTGAGCTACATCAAAGACGTGCCGCTTTGGCGTCCCTAGGCTGGGGATTCACCAGGAGGGACTAATCATGGGCTTTCTAGACCGTGACAGATTGGGGATATACAAGCACGCCAGCGGAAAGGGGCCGGGACCGGCACTGATGGGTTCCGACACCCTGATCGGCGAGAGCGTGATCAACACCGAGGGGCTGAGCCTCGGCGACATCAAGGAAATCATGCTCGACATGCGCACCGGACAAGTGGCGTATGCGGTGCTGGCGTTCGGCGGCTTTTTCGGGCTGGGCGAGAAACTGTTCGCCGTGCCGTGGCAAGCGCTGCGCCTGGATACCGTGGACAAATGCTTCGTGCTCGACGTGGACAAGGACAAACTGAAGTCGGCGCCGGGATTCAATTCGCATTCGTGGCCCGACATGACCGACGTGGAGTGGGTGAAGCAGGTGCACAGTTTCTATGGCGCCGATCTTCCGGGTCACGGCACCGGCGTGCCGGTGGACGGCATGGTGGGAGGCGCGGTGCGCGGGGCCGGCGCCAGCTCGGGGCCGGCGATGGGGGAAACGCGCAGCGATCACTAGAAGATGCAGACCGGGGGTCAGGTCCGCTGGACCTGACCCCGAATTTGACACTAGCGGTGGAATCACTTTACCGTCAAATCCATCTGCCGCGGCAACCCCGGGTCAGGTCCGGCGGACCTGACCCCAACTTCTAGCGCTGCATCGACTCCCACACCTTCTGCAGCCGCTTGGCCGACACCGGCATCGGCGTACGCAGCTCCTGCGCAAACAGCGACACCCGCAACTCTTCCAGCATCCAGCGGAAATCGGTCATGCGCGGGTCGGTATTTTTGCCCGCCTGCGTCTTCGAAATCCGCAGGAACTGGCTCGCCGCCCCGTTCCATTCCGCCATCAGCTTCGCATCGCGCGCCGGATCGCCGCGCAGCTTCTCGATCCGCACATTGATCGCCTTCAGGTAGCGCGGGAAGTGCGACAGCTGCGCGTACTCGGTGTCGGTGACGAAGCGCTTGTGCACCAGGCCGCGTAACTGCTCCTGCATGTCGGCCGCCGCCTGCGCCTGCACGCCCTGCAGCTTCTTGGGCAGCCCGTGGAACTCGGTCAGCACCAACGACACCAGCCGCGCAATCTCGTTGACCAGCAAGCCAAGCCGCGACTTGCCCTCGTCCCTGCGCTTGTTGAACGAGGCCGCGTCGGTCGGCAGGGGATCCTGCAGGCAGGCGATGTCAATCGCCTTCGCGATGATCTGGTCGCGCAGCTCTTCCTGCGATCCCATCGCCATGAACTGCATCCCCATTTGCTGCATGCCCGGGATGTTCTTTTCGATGAACTTGAGCTGCTCCTTGAACTGCAGCGCAAACAGGCGGCGCAGGCCGATCCTGTGCGTGCGCGCGGCCACCGTCGGATCGTCGAACACTTCGAGGTCGCAGTGCGTGCCCTTGTCCACCAGCGCCGGGAAGCCGATCAGGGTCAGCTTGCCCTGCACGATCTCGAGCAACTCCGGTAGCTCGCCGAAGGTCCACGAGGTGATGTTGGTGTGGGCGCCCGTCGCCTTCGGCGCCTCCGCGGCCGGCGCCGCCGCCTTGCCTTTAACGGGAGCCGCCGGCGCCGCCACCGCGGTCGCTTCGGCCAGCTTCTGGAAGCTCTGGCGCGCCTGCCCGCCGAATTCGGCCTGCAGGGTGGCCAGGTTGCGCCCCATGTCGAGCTGGCGCCCGTGCTCGTCGATCACCTTGAAGTTCATGAAGTGGTGCGCCGGCAGCGTTTCGACCTTGAAGTCGGTGGTCATCACCGCGATGCTGGTCTGGGCGCGGATGTCGGCGATGATCGCGTCGATCAGATCACCGCGGCCGAACTTGCCGGCGTCCTGAATCCGTTCGCAAAAACGCGCCGCGTAATCGGGCAGCGGCACGCAATGGCGGCGCAGCTTCTGCGGCAGGGACTTGAGCAGCAGGTGCACCTTCTCCTTCAGCATGCCCGGCACCAGCCACTCGACGCGCTCGCGCGGCAGCTGGTTCAGCGCAAACAGCGGCACCGACATCGTCACGCCGTCGCGCACGCTGCCAGGCTCGAAGTGGTAGGTCAGCGCCATCTCGATGCCGGTGACGGTCAGCGTCTTCGGGAACAGTTCCGTGGTGACGCCGGCCGCCTCGTGCCGCATCAGCTCTTCGCGGTTCAGGAACAGCAGCTTCGGATTATCTCGCGTGGCATCCTTGTGCCACTTCTCGAAGCCGGCGCCGTTGACCACGTCGGCCGGGATCAGCTTGTCGTAGAAGGCGGCGATCAGGTGATCGTCCACCAGCACGTCGAGCCGGCGCGACTTGTGCTCGAGGTTCTCGATCTCCTTGACCAGCTTGTGGTTGTGGGCGAAGAACGGCGCGCGCGTGTCGTAGTCGCCGCCGACCAGCGCGTCCTGGATGAAGATCGAACGCGCTTCCTGCGGATTGAACTGGCCGTAGTTGATCCGGCGCTGGCTGTACACCACCAGCCCGTACAAGGTCGCGCGTTCGGATGCGGTCACCTGCGCGGCGCGCTTTTCCCAGCGCGGCTCGCCCCACGATTTTTTCAGCAAGTGCGCGCCGACGCGCTCGACCCACTCCGGCTGGATGTTGGCGATCGTGCGCGCGTACAGGCGCGTGGTTTCGACCAGTTCGGCCGCCATCACCCACTTGCCCGGTTTCTTGATCAGCGAGGAACCTGGCCAGATGTGGAACTTGATGCCGCGCGCGCCCAGGTAGCCGGTGCCCGGCTCATCCTCGCTCTTGAAGCCGATGTTCCCCAAGAGGCCCGTGAGCAGCGCGGTGTGCAGGTTTTCGTAAGTGGCCGGCAGCTCGTTCAGGCGCCAGCCCTGCTCCTTGACGATGGTGAGCAGCTGCGAATGCACGTCGCGCCACTCGCGCAGGCGCACTTGCGACAGGAAGCTGGAACGGCAGGTTTCCATCAGCTGGCGATTGGTTTTCTTGTGCTCGATCGCCTGCTCGAACCAGCGCCAGATCTTCAGGTAGGTCAGGAACTCCGACTTCTCGTCGGCGAACTTCTTGTGCGCTTCGTCGGCGGCCTGCTGATGCTCCATCGGCCGGTCGCGCGGGTCCTGCACCGACAGCGCCGACGCGACGATCAGCATCTCGGTCAGGCAGGCGTTTTCCAGCGCGGCCAGGATCATGCGGCCCACGCGCGGGTCGAGCGGCAGGCGAGCCAGCTTGTTGCCGAGCGGGGTCAGTTGGTTGAACTCGTCGACCGCGCCCACTTCCTGCAGCAGCTGGTAGCCGTCGGCAATCGCGCGGCCTTGCGGCGGCTCGATGAAGGGGAAGGTCTCGACGTCGGTCAGGTGCAGGGACTTCATGCGCAGGATGACCGCCGCCAGCGACGAGCGCAGGATTTCCGGCTCGGTGAACTTCGGCCGCTGCAGGAAGTCCTGTTCTTCGTACAGGCGGATGCAGACGCCGTCGGCGACGCGGCCGCAACGGCCGGCGCGCTGGTTCGCCGCCGACTGCGCGATCGGCTCGACCTGCAGCTGCTCGACCTTGTTGCGGAAGCTGTAGCGCTTCACGCGCGCCAGGCCCGCGTCGACCACGTAGCGGATGCCCGGCACGGTCAGCGAAGTCTCGGCCACGTTGGTCGCCAGGACGATGCGGCGCGCGTTGCCGATCTTGAAGACGCGCTCCTGCTCCTCGACCGACAGGCGGGCGAACAGCGGCAGGATTTCGACATGCGGCGGGTGGTGCTTGCGCAGCGCCTCGGCGCAGTCGCGAATCTCGCGCTCGCCCGGCAGGAACACCAGCACGTCGCCGGAACCCAGCCGGCACAGTTCATCGACCGCATCGACCACCGCGTCCATCAGGTCGCGCTTCTCGCGCGCGGCCTGCGCCTTCGGCAGCGGCTTGCCGGTATCCGGGGCGCCGGTCAGGATCTGCTCGCGTTCGACGGGGCGGTAGCGCACCTCGACCTGGTACAGGCGGCCCGACACTTCGATCACCGGCGCCGGCTTGTCGGGCGTGCCGAAATGGCGCGCGAAGCGCTCGGCGTCGATGGTCGCCGAGGTGATGATGACCTTCAGGTCCGGGCGGCGCGGCAGCAGCTGCTTCAGGTAGCCGAGCAGGAAGTCGATGTTCAGGCTGCGTTCGTGCGCCTCGTCGATGATGATGGTGTCGTAGGCCTTGAGCAGCGGATCGGTCTGGGTTTCGGCCAGCAGGATACCGTCGGTCATCAGCTTGATCCAGGCGCCTGGCTGCAAGGTGTCGTTGAAGCGCACCTTGTAGCCGACGTGGACGCCCTGCGGCGAGCCGAGTTCCACGCCGATCCGCTTGGCGGTCGAGGACGCGGCGATGCGGCGCGGCTGGGTGTGGCCGATCAGGCCCTTTTCGCCGCGGCCCAGCTCCAGGCAGATCTTGGGCAGCTGGGTGGTCTTGCCCGAACCGGTTTCGCCGGAGACGATGACGACCTGGTTTTCAGCGATCGCTTTGGCGATTTCGGCGCGGCGCCCGGAAACCGGCAGGTCTTCCGGGAAGGTGATCGGCGGCAGCGGCGTACGCACGGCCGGCTGGCGCGGCGGCCGCGGCTCACGCGGCGTCCGCTGGGTCGGGGTCTGGTCCCGCGGACCTGACCCCATTTTGCCCTGCTGCTGGCGTCCACCCTGACGCGAAGATGGGGTCAGGTCCGCAGGACCAGACCCCGGCTTTGCCTGCTGCCGTTGCTGACCCTGACGGGACGGCGCCTGCTTCGATGGGGTCAGGTCCGCCGGACCTGACCCCGCCTTTGACCGCTGCGCACGATGGTTATTGGCGGCCGAAGCGGCATCTGCAGGCTTGTTACTCTGTTCTGACATTGTTTTTACACGTATTTAGCGCGCAAGTCGCGCAGCGAATTATAATGCGGCAAATGGAAACTTCTAACCAATTCGTCCAGTGGCTGCGCTCCGTCGCGCCGTATATCCACGCTTTCCGTGGCAAGACCTTCGTCGTCGCATTCCCGGGTGAACTCGTCACCGCCGGCGCCCTCACCGTGCTGGCCCAGGACCTGTCGCTGCTGGTGGCGCTCGGCATCCGCGTCGTCATCGTGCACGGCTCGCGTCCGCAGGTGGCCGAGCAGCTCGCGCTGCGTAACGTCGAAGGCCGCTTCCACAACGGCATCCGCATCACCGACACCGCCGCGCTCGAATGCGCGAAGGAAGCGGCCGGCGAACTGCGCCTCGACATCGAGGCCGCATTCAGCCAGGGCTTGCCGAACACGCCGATGTCGAATGCCGCGATCCGTATTATCTCCGGCAATTTCGTCACCGCGCGCCCGCTTGGCGTGATCGACGGCGTCGATCTCGAGCTGACCGGCGTCACCCGCAAGGTCGCCGCCGAGACGATCCATCCGATCCTGGCCACCGACAGCATCGTGCTGCTCTCCCCGCTCGGCTTCTCGCCGACCGGCGAAGTGTTCAACCTGACAATGGAAGACGTGGCCGTGTCGGCCGCGATCGCGCTGCATGCCGACAAGCTGATCTTCATCAGCGAAACGCCGATGATGCTCGACGAAGGCGGCGTCGAAATCCGCGAACTGTCGTCGCACCAGGCCGAAGCGGTGCTGCAGGCCGGCTTCCTGCCTTCGGACGCGGCGTACTACATGCAGCACGCGATCAAGGCCTGCAACAACGGGGTGGAGCGCGCCCACATCGTGTCGTTCGCGATGGACGGTTCGGCCCTGCTCGAGCTGTTCACCCACGACGGCGTGGGCACCATGATCAGCCACGAGAACCTCGAGAGCCTGCGCAAGGCGAACATCGACGATGTCGGCGGCATCATCAAGCTGATCGAGCCGCTCGAAGCCGACGGCACGCTGGTCAAGCGCGGCCGCGAGCTGATCGAACGCGAGATCGACAACTTCTCGGTGATCGAGCACGATGGCGTCATCTTCGGCTGCGCCGCGCTGTACCCGTTCCCTGCCGCGAAGATGGCGGAGATGGCCTGCCTGACCGTCAATCCCGAAGTGCAGACCCAGGGCGACGGCGAACGCATCCTGCGCCACATGGAGAACCGCGCGCGCGCCGCCGGCTTCAACAAGCTGTTCGTGCTGACCACGCGCACCTCGCACTGGTTCCAGAAGCGCGGCTTCGTGCCGGCCACGGTCGACGCGCTGCCGAAGGACCGCCAGCAGATGTACAACTGGCAGCGCAAATCACAGGTCCTGATTAAATCTTTATAATCTCCGCTTTCACCATACCGCATTAGGAGCACACATGGCCCGCACCGTCCATTGCATCAAACTGAATAAAGACGCCGAAGGGCTCGACTTCCCGCCGTACCCGGGTGAACTGGGCAAGAAGATCTACGAGCAGGTGTCGAAAGAGGCGTGGGCCGCGTGGCTCAAGCACCAGACCATGCTGGTGAACGAAAACCGCCTGAACCTGGCCGACCTGCGCGCCCGCAAATACCTGGCGGCGCAGATGGAGAAGCACTTCTTCGGCGAAGGCGCCGATGCGGCTGTCGGCTACGTGCCGCCAGCGGATTAAGTCCCAGACTAACCAGTTTCAGCATGGGTTCCTGCCTTCGCAGGAACGACGGTTTTAGAGTTATCGCTAAATTTTTCAGTCGTCGTTCCTGCGCAGGCAGGAACCCATGCTGAGCGTGCCGACCAGGCACTGATCTCCCCCGCGCCGACATGAAGCGCCACAGAATTCCCTCAAACTTCCCCCTGAATTCAGCAACGTTGTCGTTTGCAATATTCTTGCAAAAGATGCAACCGACCGCAGTATAATTGCCCAAAACCAAAACGGGCAATCAGACCATGAATGCAGTCGAGCTGGAAAACATCACCCACCGGTACGGCAAAGTATTAGCCCTGGACGACCTGTCCCTCACTGTACGGCAAGGCGAAATGTTCGGCTTCCTCGGCCGCAACGGCGCCGGCAAGACCACGACGCTCAAACTTCTGATGGGCCTGCTGCGGCCTCATGGCGGCGACATCGCCGTGCTGGGGCAGAGCGTGAAACGGATGCCCTCTTCCCTCAAGCAGCGCATCGGCTACGTCTGCCAGGAGCCGAATTTCTATCCGTGGATGACGTCCGACCAGCTGGGCGCCTTTGTCGGCAGCTTCTATCCGAAATGGGATGCGCCGGAATTCGTGCGCCTGCTGCGCCTGCTCGACGTGCCGCGCGACCGCCGTGCCTCGGAAATGTCCGGCGGCACGCGCACCAAGCTCGGCCTGGCGCTGGCGCTGGCCCCGCGTCCGGAATTGCTGCTGCTCGACGAGCCGACCGCCGGACTCGATCCGGTGGCGCGGCGCGAGTTCAACGACCGGCTGCAAGCCTTGCAGCGCGAACAGGGCACAACGGTGATGTTCTCCTCCCACCTGGTCGGCGAGGTGGAGCAGCTGGCGCAGCGCGTCGGCATCGTGCAGGGCGGCCGCTGCTGCTTCGAAGGCGAGGTCGGCAGCCTGCGCGCGAGCGTGCGCCGGATTGTGGCCGACGATTCGCTGGCGCCGGGCGAAGGCTTCACGCGACTGCGCGGCGATGTCTGGCGTGCCGATCCCGCCTTGTGGGACAGCGCCGGCTGGCCGGACGGCGTCGCCGTCGAGACGCTGTCGCTGGAAGACATCTTCCTCGCATTTGCCCGCACCGACAGCGTCCTCGCCTGATGCGCGCCCTGCTGCGAAAGGAGTGGCGGGAACATCGCCGCGTGCTGCTGGCGATGTTGATCGTGCTCGCGATCGGCCAGGCCGTCACGCTGCTGGGCGCGGGGCAGATGGGCAGCCCGATGGCGGCCTACCAAAAAGTGGTGGTGCTGTTCGCGCCGCTGACGGCGCTGATTCTGGCGAACCGCCTCGTGGTGCGCGAATACATGGGTCGCACGCAGCTGTTCCTGGAAACCCTGCCTGTCCATCGGGCCCAGGTGCTTGCGCTGAAATGGCTGTTCGGGGCGGCGCTGCTGTCGCTGGCGATGGCGGCCTGCTTCGGCGTCATCCTGCTCGCCGCCCGCGGACAGGTTTTGCTGACACCTCACTACATCGCACTGGTGGCGATCCGTAGCGCCAGTTTCATCTTCCTCAGCTATGCACTGGCCTTTGCGATCGGGCTGACGGGCCGCTACCGTTTCGTCATCTGGGGTGTGCTGATCGTCTCCATCATCATGGCCGACACCGCCGGCCAAATGGCGATGGCACAGTGGCCGCCGTTCCACCTGGTTCAGGAGTCGATGGTCTACGAACGGCTGCAGCTACCTCGCAGGGCCGTGCTGATAACCTGCGGCATTGCCGTCGCGCTCGTCGCGGCCACGTTCGCGCTCGCGCTGTCCGCCGAGGGCTCCCTGGTCGTCGCCCTGTCGCGGCGCATGACGTCGCGCGAAAAATCCGGCGTCACGATCGGCATCCTGGCACTGATCATGGCATTTACGGTGATCGAATCGCGCAAGTCGAAGCCAGCCTTCCAGCTTCAGCAAGCGGTGCGCAGCGAAGCCGGCCCCGCCGTTGCGGTCGGAATCACGAACGATCGCTCGGAATCGCGCACGCTGGCCAATCTGCTGGCTTCCGACCTGGGGCGCCTGCAGTCGTTCCTGGCGCTGCCGCAGGCTCCCCCGCTGGCGGCGCTGCCCGACGATGCGCTCGATGGCGACGCATTCCAGCGCGCCGCACTGCCCAATGCGGATGGCGTGGTGGTGCGCGCCGCCTTCACCAACAGCCAGTTCGACCGCGAAGCCTTTCGCGCCTATGCGATGGCGGCGTCGATGGATTGGCATTCGCGGGGCCGCGCGGCGATGGAGGACAGGCGCTGGCTGGTGGAAGGCATCGCGCAGTGGCTGGTAGCCCGCGACCTGCCGCAGCAGCAGGAGAAGCTGTCGCTGCGCGCGGCATTCGCGGCGCGGCTGCTGCAGGCGCGCCAACGCGACGCCGGCAGCGCGGTGCTGCAATGGCTGACCGTGCGCGAGGAGCTGGGCGCCTGCCTGGGCGATGCGCTGGCCTGGCGCATGGTGTCGTCGTTGGCGCAGCAGATGGGGGAGCAGCGCTTCCAGGCGTTGAGCCGCGCGGTGCTGGCGGTGCGACCGCCGGATGACGTGCGGGCCTCGCTGTTCGAACCGAGCTTTGCACAACTGCTGGCCAAGGCCGGCGCGCCCGACCAGGCCGTGCTCGCGCAGCAGTTTGGACGTCTGTTCATCACCGAGCAGACGCGCCTGGCGGGCCCCCTCGGCCAGATCGCCATTCCAGAGGTGCGCTTCACGGCGCGGCCGATGCAAGGCCGCACGTACGAGGTCCACTACCAGGTTGGAAAAGCCGATGACGAAGCCATGCCATTCTCGGTTCGCTACGTCACGCTTCGTCCGTGGACCGCGGAAATACCGGCCGAGGTGCTGCAGCGGGTCGACACGACGCGCGCGGGCGTGCTGCCGTCCTCATTCACGCGCGGCACGCGCCTATTTACTGCCATCGAGCGCCGCGAGCCGCTGCTAGGCTGCAGCGTCAGGCTGGCGGCGCAGCGCTGGGAGGTGAAATGAACGGCGCATTGTTTGCCAAGGAGATGCGCAGCCTTCGCCCCTTCCTGTTTGTCGTCCTGGCGCTGGTGCTTCTCGACACGATCGACGCATTTCTCACGCCATTGGAAGCGCACTCCTTCCCTGTGCGCTTCGCGTCCTTGTCGAGCGAGTTGGCGGCCCTCCAGATCGTGCTTGGATTTGCGTTGGGCAGCAACCTGCTGGTCCGCGAAATCGACGACGGGACATTGAATTTCCTCGATGGCCTGCCGCTGACGCGCGGCGCGATCTTCATGGCGAAGATCAAGGCGGCAATGCTGGTGCTGATCATTCCACCTTTGGGACTGCTGCTGTTGAACGTCGCGCTGCACCTGGCGACGCGCGGGTCGCTCGACTACGCGCTGCATCCGTCCTTGCTGCTGACGTTTTTCGGCCTGAGCGTTCTGGTCACCGCGGTCAGCCTGACAGCCGGCATGCTGCTGGGCTTCCTGCGCACCCTTTGCTGGCTCGTGCTTGCGTTGTGCGCGATCGGGATCAAGCTGCTGGAAGACCCGGCGCCAGCGTGGGCGGCGGCCCTCAACCCCGCCGAGCTGCTGACCTTGCGTTTCACCGGCATGGCCTGGCAGCTGCCCTTCCCAACGATCTGGACCCAGCTGGGCGCGACCCTGCTGTTCGGGGTAGCGGCGTTCCTGATCTTCAGCTCCGCGGGGCGCGTACTGGCGCAAGCACGACGCCTGCAAAAGCCGCGACGCCTGTTCGTCGTGCCTGTGGTCGCGAGCATGGTGATCGCCGCTGTCGCAGGGATGGTGATGCTGATCAAACGCGACGAGGGTGAAGGCGGCGGAACGCGCAGCGAGCGCGCCGATGCCGTCGAGTTCATGCCGATCGCGACAGGCCACGCAACAACATCCCACTATTCCTTCAGCTACCCGGCTTTGAGCAGCGCGCGTGTGAGTCCGCTGATCGCCGGCGCGGACCAGACCTTTACCGAGGTGGCTTCGTTGTTAAAAATTGACGGGGGAGCGCCGATCGACGTCGACCTGTCCGGCACCACGCCTAATCACGCGGGTACGGCCTACCTTGACCGCATTCGCATGGACGTGCGCGTCACCGGTGCGTCCTCCACGCTGGCGCACGAAACGGCGCACGTGTTTGCCGCGCGACTGGCGGGCGGCGAGCATGCGCCCCAGCTCGACGGCATGACGGTGTTCAATGAAGGCCTGGCTGAATGGGTCGAGGGCAAAATCACGAGCCCGGGCCGGGTGAACGAACATCACGAACTGGCGGCGGCAATCGCCTCGGCACGCCGGCTGGTCACGCCGCGGCAGCTGACCGATCATGAGGCCTTCGCCAGCGCCGTCGATCAAAATCTAAAGTACCCGCTGGGGGCGATTCTGGTCGAGCGCTTCGTGGCCCGCTACGGCCCGGCGGCGCCGAAAACGCTGCTCAAGACTTTGGCCCACGCGGACTTCCCGCGCGATCTGCATGGCTACGCCCTGTGGCAGACCGCTTTCCAGCTGTCCGGTTACGACCTCGACCTGGTGCTGGACGATTACGCGCGCCACCTGAAGCAGCTCGAGCCGAAGTTTGCGCGCCAGGTCGCCGCATTGCCGCGTCCACGCGGTAGCCTGGTCGAGCAGGAGGATGGCTACGCGATCGCGCTGCGCCTCGATCTGTCATTGCCCGACAAGGCGTATCCACTGGTGCGCTTCCGGCCCGGCATGGCCAGCGACTCGGCCCAGTATCGCACCAGCTACGGCGAACGTTCCGAGGATGGCAAATACTACACTGCGGCGGTACCCCACAAGATCATCACGCGTGGGGAGGTATGCTTCCAGCCCGGGCTGATGTATGAAGGCATCATCATTTACGAACGGTGGGTCTGCCTGCCGCAGAGCGCGGCAGACCCGGAGTAGCCAGAAATTTTGCCGTCGGCTAGGTATTTGCCCGCGCGGACATCGCACACGCCGCCGACGCCAGCACGATGCAGGCAATTGCCATCCACTGCGTCCCGTTCAACCGCTCCCCCAGCACGACCAGCCCGGCGAGCGCAGTAACGGCCGGCGCGGCGCTGCTGAACATCCCATAAAGCCCCTGCGGCAGACCGCGCAGCGCGAGCATCTCGAGGCAGTACGGCACCGCGCTCGACAACACCGCGATCACCAGACCCATGCCCGCTACCCGCGCCGTGATCGTCGACGCGTCTGTGTACGCCACGCCGAGCGGCACGATGAACAGCGCCGCCACCAGCATCCCCAGCGCGACGCCCTGCCCACCCGCGATGCTCGACGCGCGCTTGCCGAACACGATGTACAGCGCCCAGCATGCGGCGGCGCCGAAGGCATAGGCAACGCCCACCGGATCGAGGCGGCCGGCGACTGAATTAAGGGGAAGCAGCAGGTAGAGTCCGAAGACCGCGAGCGCGCACGACGCAATATCGCGCGGCCGCCGCGACGACAGCAAGGCCACCAGCAGCGGCCCGGTCACTTCGATGGCGACCGCAATGCCGATCGGGATGCGCTGGAACGCGCGGTAAATCAAGAGGTTCATCAGGCCCATGACGGCGCCGTAGATGACCAGGTTGAACACGTCGCGGCGCGTCAGCGGCGAACGCCAGGGGCGGAATATCGCCAGCAGGATCAGCGCCGAAAAGCCCACCCTGAACGCAGTGATGCCTTCCACCCCGATGACCGGGAACAGATTCTTGGCCACCGCGGCGCCAAGATTGACCGAGACCTGGCTGCCAAACAGCGCCAGCGACGGCATCAAGATGCCGTCGCGGCGCGAATCCGTGACCGGAATCGTCACATCGCCTTGCATTGCCGCAGTTCGCAGCGCGCCATGAAGATTCTGCCGCCGTCGCACACCATCCTGTAGACCTCGACCGGCCCCGGCTCGGTCACCAGTCCGGCGCCCTCGTTGCTCTGGCATGCCTGCAGCTTGCCCAGGCGCTCCACCGTCACCGACGACACGCCCGGGCGGAACGCGATCCGCTCGATCAACGCCCCGCTGGCGTCGCGCAGGCGCGTGTCGACCGGCTTGACCGGAGCGGCCGCCACTGGTTCCATCTTCGTGTTGAACATCGAACAAGCCGACAGCGCACACGCGCACGTCGCCAGCAGCAGCAATCGCTTCATGCTATTCCCTGGATTAGAAAGTGAGGGTCTTGACGCCTTCGCCGGTGCCGAGCAGGCAGACGTCGGCGCCGCGCAGCGCAAACAGGCCCACGGCGATCACGCCCGGCACCTGGTTGATCTCCTGCTCCAGCGCGACCGGGTCGGTGATCGACAGGCCGGCGACGTCGATGATCTGGCCGCCGTTGTCGGTAATGAAGGCTTCGTCGGTGCCGGCCTTTACGCGCAGCTTCGGTTGGCCGCCCAGCGACGCCAGCTTGCGCATGACGGCGGCGCGCGCCATCGGCAGCACTTCGACCGGCAGCGGGAACTTGCCCATGACGTCGACCAGCTTGGAGCCGTCGGCGATGCAGACGAATTTTCCCGACACCGAGGCGACGATCTTCTCGCGCGTGAGCGCCGCGCCGCCGCCCTTGATCATCGCGCCGGTATTGGTGATTTCGTCGGCGCCGTCGATGTAGACGGCGATCGACGGCACGTCGTTCAGGTCGAACACCTCGATGCCGTGGCCGCGCAGGCGCGCCGCGGTCGCTTCGGACGAGGCGACGGTGCCCTTGATGCGGTGCTTGATCTTCGCCAGCTCGTCGATGAAGAAATTGGCGGTCGAGCCGGTGCCCACGCCGATGATTTCGCCGTCCACCACATATTGGATGGCGGCCGCGGCCACCGCTTGTTTGAGTTCGTCTTGGGTCATGATTGGGTAACTTTGAAGGAATGCCGACATTTTAACGGATCGACCGTGGCGAGGCCGCCTTTCGACCACAAATTCCTTTGTCCCGCAGCAAGCCCGAACCCGCGCCAGCGCAAAGAATGTTCCTTTTGGGAAAAACTCATCGCGATTTGATGGGAGAATTACTCAACGCTTTAGTGACTCTTAGGAACCCGCAATGAACGACTCAAAAACCGTACTCGTGGTCGACGACAGCCGCGTGTCGCGCCTGATGGCGCGCCAGTTCATCCTCACCCGGCAGCCCGGATGGCTGGTCGAGGAAGCGGCCACCGGCGAGGAAGCGCTCGACAAGGTGCAGGCACTGTCGCCGGTGCTGATCCTGATCGACATCAACATGCCGGGCATGGGCGGGATGGCCGCGGCCGGCCACCTGCGCGCGCTGTGCCCGGACGCGCACATCTCGCTGGTGACCGCCAACGTCCAGAATGTGACGCGCAACCGCGCCAGCGAAATGGGCATCGGCTTCATGGAGAAGCCGATCACCGAGGCGCGCATCCACGCCCTGCTGGGCGCGCTGGAGTAAGCATGGTCACGCTCAGCGAACTGCAGCACGACGCGCTGGTTGAGATCTTCAATATCGGCGTCGGACAGGCCGCCAGGGCGATGAGCGAGATCGTCAGCGAAGAGGTCACGATGTCGGTACCGTCGATCCGCTTCCTCAACCGCGCCGCCGCCGCCCTGCTCGGCAACGTCGATGGCCAGCGCGTGTGCGGCGTCAGCCAGCGCTACGAAGGCGCCTTTTCCACTCACGCGATCCTGATGTTCCCCGAAGATAAAAGCCTCGACATCGTGCGCCTGATGGTGGGCGACGCGGTGCCGTTCAAGCAACTCACCGAGATGGAACAGGAGGCGATGAGCGAGATCGGCAACATCATCCTCAACTCCTGCGTCGGCACGCTGGCCAACATCTTCGAACAGGAGCTGCGCGGCTCGCTGCCGGTGTACCACCTTGGCAGCAGCGAGGACATCCTCGGCGCCTCCGGCGGCGCGCCCGAGACCGTGGTGCTGGTGCTGCACATCGATTTCATCCTCGAGACGCACCAGATCAACGGCTACGTGGCGTTCGTGCTCGACCTCTCCGCGCTGGCCGACCTGCAGGTGCAGGTCGACCGCTACCTGTCCAGCATCGAGGGCGAGTGACATGGGCAGCATCGACATGATCCGCCCAGGGATGCTGGAAAATGTGCTCGGCGCGCTCGACCTGGGCGCCGTGGTGCTCGACAACGCGCGCCGCGTTGTGCTGTGGAACCGCTGGATGGCGCTGCGCTCGGGCTGCACCGAAGTCGAAGTACTGGGACGCGACTTTTTCGCCGTGTTCCCCGAACTGCACGGCAAGCGCCTCGACCGCGCGGTGCTGCAGGCGCTGCGCGACAACTTCCCCGCCGTGCTGTCGCAGACGCTGCACAAGGCGCCGCTGCCGCTGTTCGCCGACCACGAAGCGCGGCTGGGCGGCCTGCGCATCCAGCAGGCGGTCGCCGTGACGCCGCTCGATGTCGAAGGCGGCCGGCGCCACTGCCTGATCCAGGTCAGCGACGTGAGCGCGGCGGTGCAGCGCGAACGGCTGCTGCGCGAGCAGGCGCTCGAGCTGCGCTCGCAGACCTTCTCCGACGGCCTGACCGGCATCGCCAACCGCCGCCATTTCGACCAGGCGATCGAGAAGGAGCAGCGGCGCGCCAAGCGCTCCGGCGTGCCCTTGTCGATGCTGATGATCGATATCGACTTCTTCAAGGCGTACAACGACCACTACGGCCATCAGCAGGGCGACGACACCCTGATCCGCGTGGCCGCCGCGCTGGCGGGCCGGCTGAAAAGGCCGCCGGACCTGATCGCGCGCTACGGCGGCGAGGAGTTCGCGGTGATCCTGCCCGACATGGACAGCGCGGGCGCAACCGGCATCGCCGAGACGATGCGCAAGTGCGTCGCGCAGCTTGCCATTCCCCATGCCGGCGCGCAGGGGGCGGCGCAGGTGACGATCAGCATCGGCGTGGCGACGCAGGCGCCGAGCAATCCGCTCGAAGTGGCCGAATTGATCGGCGCGGCCGACCGGGCGCTGTACGAAGCCAAGCGCGGCGGCCGCAACCGGGTGGCGGTCGATCAGGCATGGGGTCAGGTCCGGCGGACCTGACCCCGGCGTTGTCGCCGGCGCCAGAAACAAGCGGATCTCATCGCCAGCCGCGGCGAAAAAACCGGGGTCAGGTCCGCAGGACCAGACCCCGCAGCTCGCACTCCCTTGTCTTTGTATGTATGTTGCATGAAATACAAAGTTGCTGCACACTGGATCCATCGCGCGGTAGCGCTTCACCGGGTTCGGGTGCAAACAACGATGAAAATTTTGACGAAGAAGCGCGTGGTGCTGGCGTTGGGACTGGTCCTCGCCGGCGCTGCAACCGCGGCCTACCTGCAAAGCAAAAAAGAAAAGCCGATCCCCGATTCCCTCTACCGCACCGCCGCCGTCGATAACGGCAACATCACCCAGACCGTCACCGCCACCGGCACCATCAACCCGGTTGCTCTGATCAACGTCGGCTCGCAGGTTTCGGGCACCGTGGTCGAACTGAACGCCGACTTCAACGACCACGTAAAAAAAGGCCAGGTCCTGCTCAAGCTCGATCCGACCATTTTCGACGCGCAGATCCGCCAGGGCGAAGCCAGCGTGGCCTCGGCCGCCGCGTCGATGCGGCTGGCGCAATCGAACTTCGACCGCAACGTGCGCCTAGTGGCGCAGAACTATGTGTCGACGCTGACGCTGGAACAGTCGCGCCGCGAGCTCGATGTCGCCAGGGCCAACGTCAAGCTGGCCGAGGCGCAGCTGGCGCGCTCGAAGGCGGACCTGGCCAACAGCGTGATCCGCGCGCCGATCGACGGCGTCATCATCAAGCGCACCATCGACCTGGGCCAGACCGTGGCTGCGTCGTTCAACACGCCGAACCTGTTCCAGATCGCGCGCGACCTGACCAAGATGCAGATCGATACCAACGTGTCCGAGGCCGACGTGGGCGCGCTCAAAGCCGGTCAGCCGGCGCGCTTCGTCGTCGACGCCTATCCGGACCGCGAATTCGACGCCACCATGCGTCAGTTCCGCCTGGCCGCCAACGTGGTGCAGAACGTCGTCACCTACAACGTCGTGCTCGACGTCGAGAACAAGCAGGAGCTGCTCAAGCCGGGCATGACCGCGCAGGTGCGCCTGGTGGTGGGCAGCCGCCAGAACGTGCTGCGCATTCCGACCGCCGCGCTGCGTTTCCGCCTGTCCGACGAGGAGCTGGAAAAGGAGCGCAAGAAGCGCGTTGCGGCCAACGGCGGCAAGCCCGAACCGTTGCCGCCGCCGCCGGCCGACGAGGACGACCTGTCGTTCCGCAGCAAGAGCGAAGCGCAGCGCCAATTCAAGATCTACAAGCTCGACGCGCGCAATGCGGCGGTACCGGTCGACGTGAAGGCCGGCCTATCGAACTACCGCTACACCGAAGTGGTGGCGGGCGACCTTAAAAAGGGCGACAAGGTCGTCACCCGCACGCTGGCGCCGGCGAAGACCGAATGAGCGGCCCGCTGATCGATATCCGCGGCGTCACCAAGAGCTACTTCTCGGGCGGGATCGAGACCCCGGTCCTGTTCGGCATCGACCTGCAGGTGCCGCGCGGCGACTTCCTGGCAGTGATGGGGCAATCCGGCTCCGGCAAATCGACCCTGATGAACATCTTCGGCTGCCTCGACCAGGCCACCGGCGGCGCCTACATGCTGAACGGGATCGACACGCGCACCCTGTCGCGCGCCGAACTGGCCATGGTACGCAACCGCACGATCGGCTTCGTGTTCCAGAGCTTCAACCTGATCAAGCGCATGAGCGTGGCGGAGAACGTCGCGCTGCCGCTGATTTACGCCGGCGTCGGGCGCGGCCGTGCGCACGCGAAGGCGCTGCATGAACTCGAACGCGTCGGGCTGGCCGGCTACGCGAAGCGCACGCCGAACCAGCTGTCCGGCGGCCAGCAGCAGCGCGTGGCGATCGCGCGCGCGCTGGTGGGCGACCCGCCGCTGATCCTTGCCGACGAGCCGACCGGCAACCTCGATACCCACACCAGCGAAGAGATCATGCGCTCGTTCCAGCAGCTGAACGCGGAGCGCGGCATCACCATCCTGCTGGTCACGCACGAGCCGGACATCGCCGCCTACAGCCGGCGCCTGATGCGCCTGAAGGACGGCCGCGTGGTGTACGACGGCCCGGCGCTCGAGGGCCTGCGCCAGCTTCACGAGGCGGCGCCATGAACCTGCTCCAGGTCGTGATCGAGGCGTTCCGCTCGATGGGCGCTAACCGCCTGCGCACCGTGCTGACGATGTTGGGCATCATCATCGGCATCACCTCGGTGGTGCTGCTGCTCGCGCTCGGCGACAGCATGCAGCGCTTCATCGGCAAGGAACTGCAGGCGCTCGGCACCAATATGCTGTACGTGTTCCCGGGCGGCAGCCGGGCCGCCGAGCGGCGCATGCGCACCAACGCCGCGCCGTCGCTGACGATGGACGATGCGATCTCGCTTAATAATATTCCCAGCCTGTCCGGCTCCTCCCCAGCCCTGCAAGGCGGCTTCAAACTTTCGGCCGGCAACGAGACCGCGAGCTTCACTGTGTTCGGCGTCACGACCGAGATGTTCGCGATCCGGAACTGGAAGCTCGACCAGGGCAGCGGTTTTTCGGAAGCCGACGTGCGCGCCGCATCGCGAATGGTGGTGATCGGCCAGAAGGTGGCCGACCAGTTCTTCTACAAGCTCGACCCGATCGGCAAGTCGATCCGCATCGAGAACGTGTCGTTCGAAGTGGTCGGCGTGCTGCACGGCGAAGGCAAGCAGATCGACGGCGGCAACCTGGCCGACATGGTCATCGTGCCGATCACCGCGGCGCGCGCGCACCTGATCCGCAGCCCCTTCCCCAACAATGTCCACTACGTCGCGGTGCAGGGCAAACCGGGCCAGAACCTCGATGACGCGGTCGAGGACATCAAGGAGCGCCTGCGCGACCGCCATCGCATCAAGGTCGACGACCCGGACGACTTCCGGGTCGAGAACCTGGCCTCGTTCGCCGAGGTGGCCCACAAGATCAGCGCCGGCATCGCGCTGCTGCTCGGGCTGATCGGCGCGATCTCGCTGGTGGTCGGCGGCATCGGCATCATGAACATCATGCTGGTGTCGGTGACCGAGCGCACGCGCGAGATCGGCATCCGCATGGCGATCGGCGCCAAGCCGCGCGACGTGCTGCTGCAGTTCCTGACCGAAGCGGTAGTGATCTGCCTGGCCGGCGGCGCGATCGGCATTGCGATCGCCGTCGGCGCGGCGGCCGGCATCACCTCCACCGGCAAATTCGACGTGTTCATCACGCCGTCGGCGATCCTGCTCGCCTGCGGCTTTTCCAGCCTGGTCGGCGTGTTCTTCGGTTTTTATCCCGCGCGCCGCGCCTCACGCCTGCAGCCGGTCGACTGCCTGCGCTACGAATGAAAGGATCTCCATGAAGTTATCCCTGCTGGCCGCCGCGATGCTTTTCGCCCAGGCCGCCGCCGCCAACGAATACAGCGCGCTGCTCAAGGCGCACAAGTACGCCGACGCGGAGCGCATCGCCAACGCGAAGCTGGCGCAGGACCCGGCCAACCCCGAGGCGATCGCCGCGAAGGTGGAGGCGATCCTTCCCGCCGGCCGCTACGACGAAGCGGCAAAGCTCGGCGAGCAATGCATCGCGGCGCACCCGCAGGTATCGAACTGCCACCTCTGGTTCGGCAATGCGCTCGGGAGCAAGGCGCTGTCGGGCGGGATGATGTCGATGATCGGCTCGGCCGGCACGATCCGCGACGCCTTCAAGAAGGCGGTCGAACTCGATCCGCAGAATGTCGGCGCGCGCATGTCGCTGCTGACCTTCTACATGCAGGCGCCGGGTATTGCCGGCGGCGGCAGCGGCAAGGCGCACACGCTGGCGGCGCAGACGGCGGCCATCAATCCGGATGCCGCCAGGGTGATGCAGGCGCGTCTCGATGCGTCCGACGACAAGGTCGCGAAGGCCGAGGCGGCGGTGCTGGCGATGCCGGTCAGCGCCAACGACGACGTGGCCGACGCCCAGCGCGACCTGATCAACAATCTCGGTTTCAACTACCTCAGCGAAAAGAAGTACGCCGACAGCGAGCGCCTGTACCGCGAGGCACTCAGGCGCTTCCCGGACAACGACGTCGCGGTGTACGGCCTGGCGCGCGTGCACCAGGAACAGGGCAGGCACCGCGAAGCGCTGGCAGGCATGGAGCAGGTGCTCGCGATGAACCCGCGCGCGGGCGCCTGGTACCGCATCGGACAGTCGCAGCTGGCGCTGGGCGATAAGTCGAAGGCCACGGCGGCGTACGAAAAGGCGCTGGCCTACAAGACCGGGCTGTCGGCGAAAATGCGGGCCGACGCCGAGGAACAACTGAAGGCACTGAAGCGGTAAAGGAAAAGCCCGCGCGACCGGCGCCGGTCGCAGCTCGGGGTCTGGTCCCGCGGACCTGACCCCATGTTCTATTTGCCTGCCATGCAGCCGTACGAATTTTTCCCTTCGCGCGCGCCCGGCGCGATCGGCAGCACCTTGACGTCGCCGTCGCGCTGCCGCACCAGGCAGAACCTGGCGCCATAGCTGCGCGCCTGTTCGGGAGTCCCGCCACTGCGCACGTCGATCGTCACCTCGTACACCCTGCCCGGCTCGAGCTCGGTGGCGCGCGTCTGCGGCAGCGACTGCACCCGCCCCGCGTACGGGATGCACATGCTGAACATGACCGGGAAGGTGCGCCCGCTCGGCATCGACATCTTCCACATCGTCTCGCGCGGCCTGGCCGAGGTGTCGATCACGCTGATCGCCTCGAAATCGGGCGCGCCGCCGCGCCGCTCCTCGCGCTCGGAAATCGTGAAGCATGGCTGCCCCTTCTTCGCATCGCGCACTTCCGCTTCTCCTACGCGTTGCGCCGGCGCGCCTCCCGCCCGCGCTGACCACAGCAGCAGGATGATCGGGATGAATACACGGAAGTACATGGGCCCTCGCCGGAAAAAGTTGCGTCTCGCAAACTTCTAGCGTACGGCTTTCAGCCCGGATGTGTTTGACGCCGCGCAAACCGCGCCACTAACGGCGGCGTCCGAACATGCGCGGCAGGTGCGCGCGGCTGGATGGATCGGCAATGAAATCGGCCAGCACTTCCTCAAACAGAGGGAGGCGATCGGCGTTGTGGCGCCAGCGCATCGCTTCCGGCGCATCGAGCAGTTTCAACACAAAATAGTCGGCCAACAGGTCGCCTTGCGCTTCCATGTTGAAGTCGGCCAGCGTGGCGCCGTCGCGCAGCCGGTAGCGGTAATCGAGCCCGATGCGCACGGCCCCGCGCAAGCGCACCGGATAGCCCAGCTGGTGCTGCCAGACGTGCACCATCTCGTGCATGAACCAGTGGCGCGCGCCGATGTCGGCGCACGAATAATCGTCCAGGAAGCAGGAGCGGTGGAAGTAGATGCTGCCGTTGGGCGTCATCGCGCAGTTACGCGGCTGGAACGGCAGGTAGCGCCGCCCGATTATGCGAACTTTCGCATAATCGATGGCGTCGCCGAACAGCATCGACGCCATCGCCACTTCGCCCGCGGTCAGGCTGCGCTTCGACACGAACGTTTAGCCCAGGGCTGCGGCCGCCTTCGCCAGTTCGGTGATGCGGGCCCAGTCGCCGGCGGCCAGCGCGTCCTTCGGGGTCAGCCAGGAGCCGCCCACGCAGGCGACATTTTTGCAGGCCAGGAAAGCCGGCGCGGTCTCGATCGAGATCCCGCCGGTCGGGCAGAACGTCACGTCCGGAATCGGCCCGCCGATCGCGTTGAGCATGCCGACGCCGCCGGCTGGCACCGCCGGGAACAGCTTGAGCTGGCGGAAGCCCGCCTCGCGCGCGGCCAGCACTTCGGACGGCGTCATCACGCCGGGCAGCAGCGGCAGGCCGCTCTTTTTGGCCGCCTCGATCAGCGCGGGCGTCAGGCCCGGCGACACGCCGAACACGGCGCCGGCGTCGCGCGCGGCGGCAAACTCCTCCGGCTGGGTCAGCGTGCCGACGCCGACGATGGCGCCTTCCACGGCGGTCATCGCGCGGATCGCGTCGAGGCCGTGCTTGGTGCGCAGCGTGACTTCGAGCACGCGGATGCCGCCCGCCACAAGCGCTTTGGCCAGCGGCACGGCGTGTTCAGGGTCGTCGATCGCGATGACGGGGATGACGCGCGCAACGCGCATGATGTCGAGCAGGTTCATGGTCATGATGGGTTCTTGATCAAGGTGTCTTCGTCGGAGCCGGGCACGATTTCGCCGACATCGGCGCCTTCGTGCAGCGGCACGGTGGTGGGGATCGGCGATGGCAGCGCGAAGGTCGTGGCCCCCTTCTCCGCTTCGCTGACCGAGTGGCGGAACATCGAAAACAGCTCGCGTCCCATGCCGATGTGGGACGACGACAGGTCCGCCGTCGCCATCGCGCGCGCATGCCAGACTGCGTCCGGCACCAACGCCTGCAAGGTGCCCAGGGTGGCGTCGAGGCGGATGATGTCGCCGTCGCGCACCAGGCCGAGCGGGCCGCCGGCCAGGATTTCCGGCGACACGTGAATCGCCGCCGGCACCTTGCCCGACGCGCCCGACATGCGGCCGTCGGTGACCAGGGCGACCTTGCGGCCGGCGTCCTGCAGGTTGGCCAGCGCGGGCGTGAGCGCGTGCAGCTCCGGCATGCCGTTGGCGCGCGGGCCCTGGAAGCGGATCACGGCGATGAAGTCGCGGTCCAGGTGGCCGGCCTGGTAGGCGTGCATGAAGTCTTCCTGCGAATTGAAGGTCAGCGCCGGCGCCTCGACGATGCGGTGCTGCTCCTTGACCGCGGAGATCTTCATCACCGCGCGACCCAGGTTGCCCTTCACGAGGATCATGCCGCCGTCGTTGGCGAACGGCGTTGCGGCCGGGCGCAGCACGTCGGTGTCGGCAGATTGCGCCACCGCCGGCTTCCACACCACCTGGTCGCCGTCGAGGAACGGTTCCATGCAGTGCGCGCGCAGGCCCTTGCCCAGGATGGTGCGCACGTCGTCGTGCAGCAGGCCCTGGTCGAGCAGTTCGCGGATCACGAAGCCGGGACCGCCGGCCGCGTTGAAGTGGTTCACGTCGGCGTCGCCGTTCGGGTAGATCCGCGTCAGCATTGGGATGATGGCCGACAGTTCGTTGAAGTCGTCCCAGTCGATCACGATGCCGGCCGCCTTGGCGATCGCCACCAGGTGCAGCGTATGGTTGGTCGAGCCGCCGGTCGCCAGCAGGCCGATGACGGCGTTGACGATCGCCTTTTCGTCGACGATATGGCCGACCGGCGTGTAGTTGCCGCCCTGCGGGGTGATGGCGACGGCGCGCTTGGCTGCGGCCGCGGTGAGCGCGTCGCGCAGCGGCGTACCCGGCGTGACGAAGGCGGCGCCGGGCAGGTGCAGCCCCATGAACTCCATCAGCATCTGGTTGCTGTTGGCGGTGCCGTAGAAAGTGCAGGTGCCGGCGCTGTGGTACGAGGCCGACTCGCCTTCTAGCAGTTCCTCGCGCGTGGCCAGGCCCTTTGCGTAGCGCTGGCGGATCGCCGCCTTGTCCTTGTTCGACATCCCGCTGGTCATCGGGCCGGCCGGCACGAACACGGCCGGCAGATGGCCGAAGTGCAGCGCGCCGATCAACAGGCCAGGCACGATCTTGTCGCACACGCCCAGGTACAGGCCGGCGTCGAACATATTATGAGACAGCGCAACCGCGGTGCTCATGGCGATGGTGTCGCGCGAGAACAGCGACAGCTCCATGCCGGGCTGGCCTTGCGTCACGCCGTCGCACATGGCGGGCGTGCCGCCGGCGAACTGGGCGACCGCGTCGGCTTCGCGCACGGCGGCCTTGATAATCTCGGGGAAGAACTGGAACGGCTGGTGCGCCGACAGCATGTCGTTGTAGGAGGATACGATCGCGATCGACGGCTTCTTCTGCTCTTTCAGTTTGAGCTTGTCGTTGGCGGGGAAGGCGGCGAAACCGTGCGCCAGGTTGGTGCAGGCCAGTGCGCTGCGCTGGACGCCCTGGACGCGCGCCGCGTCGAGGTGCGCCAGATAGGCGGCGCGCGACGGGCGGCTGCGTTCGATGATGCGGTCGGTCACCGCCTGGAGTACTGGATGGAGCGCCATGGTCAATCCTCTGAAATTAATTTCTGAAATTTTACTACAAAATTGTCGGCAGAACCTGTGCGGTGCAAATATTCTTGTGCAAATGGGTCAGGTCCGCCGGAGCGACGGGGACGCCGAGTTCCCGCGCTTGCTAGCGATGCGTATCCATTACGCCGTCGGCATTCCATCATGTAGTGAATTTACCGAAATTTCCTGTATCATAAACATAATCCCATTCTACTCTCGATGCCATGCGCCAGCCTGCCCTCACCTCCACAGCCAGTTTCCAAGCCCTCGCCGACCACGCCGCCGATGCCGGCAAGTGGCAGATGCGCGACCTGTTCGGCGCCGATCCCGACCGCTTCAAGAAGATGTCGGTCGAAGGCGCGGGCCTGTTTCTAGACTATTCAAAAAACCGCCTTGACGGGCGCACGCTTGAACTGCTGGTGGACCTGGCGCGCACCCGCGGCGTCGAGCGCCAGCGCGACGCGATGTTCGCCGGCGAAAAGATCAACCTGACCGAAGACCGCGCCGTGCTGCATACCGCCCTGCGCGCGCCTTTCGATGCGCCGGCGCTGGTGGTCGATGGCCAGGACGTCGGCGCCGACGTGCACGACGTGCTGGCGCGCGTGCGCCGCTTTTCAGACGCGGTGCGTTCCGGCGCCTGGCGCGGCCACACCGGCAAGCCGATCACCGACGTCGTCAACATCGGCATCGGCGGCTCCGACCTCGGGCCGAAGATGGTCTGCCTGGCGCTGCGCCAGTACTCGCTGCCGACGCTGAACCTGCACTTCGTCTCGAACGTGGACGGCCACGACATGGACGCGACGCTGTCCCAGGTCGATCCGGAAACCACCCTGTTCATCGTCGCCTCGAAAACCTTCACCACCAGCGAAACCATGATGAACGCGCAGACCGCGCGCCGCTGGTTCCTGGCGCTGGCGCAGCCCGAAGCGCTGGCCAAGCACTTCGTCGCCGTGTCCACCAACACGGAGGCGATCAAAAAATTCGGCATCGACCCGGCCAACATGTTCCCGTTCTGGGACTGGGTTGGCGGGCGCTATTCGGTGTGGTCGGCGATCGGTTTGCCGATCGCGCTGGCGGTCGGCTACGGCTACTTCAGCGACTTCCTGGCCGGCGCCCACGCGATGGACCAGCATTTCAAGAGCGCGCCGCTGGACCGGAATATGCCCGCACTGCTTGCGCTGGTCGGCTTCTGGAACCGCCAGTTCCTCGATTGCGGTTCGGTGTCGATCGCGCCCTACCACCAGGACCTGAACCGCTTCCCGGCCTACCTGCAGCAGCTCGAGATGGAAAGCAACGGCAAGCGCGTCACACGCGGCGGCGATCCGGTCGACACGCCGACCTGCCCGGCGATCTGGGGCGAATGCGGCACCAACGGCCAGCACGCCTACTTCCAGCTGCTGCACCAGGGCACCGACGTGACGCCGATCGATTTCATCGCCGCGCTGCGGCCGGGGCACGAGTTTGCGCAGCACCACGCGGCCCTGCTGGCGAACTGCTTCGCGCAGTCGGAAGCCTTCATGCGCGGCAAAACCACCGACGAAGTGCGCGCCGACCTGCAGGCGCAAGGCCTGGCGGCCGACGAGATCGAGCGCCTGGCGCCGCACAAGACCTTCCCCGGCAACCGCCCCAGCAACACGATCCTGATGGAATACCTGACGCCGCATTCGCTCGGCGCGCTGGTGGCGCTGTACGAGCACAAGACCTTCGTGCAGGGCGTGCTGTGGGACGTCAACAGCTTCGACCAGTGGGGCGTCGAACTGGGCAAGGTACTTGCGAAGAACATCGAAGCCGAATTGACCGGCGACGCGCAGCCGGCAAAGCACGACAGCTCCACCAATGGCCTGATTGCGATGGCCAAGGCGGCCGTATGAGCGACGCCATCGAAGTCGCATACGATCAGCCGATGGCGGTGGGCGAATGCCCGCTGTGGAACCAGGCCGAAGCCTGCCTGTACTGGGTCGACATCGACGGCTTCGCGATCCACCGGCTCGATCCGGCCAGCGGCGCGCACCGCAGCTGGGCGATGGAGAGCGAACCGGCCGCGATCGGCCTGCACGCCGGCGGCGGCCTGGTCGTCGCGCTGCGCTCGGGCTTTGCGCACTTCGACACCGGCAGCGGCGCCCTGACGCCGATCGCGCCGGCGCCTTACGACACCGGCAAGGTGCGCTTCAACGACGGACGCGTGGACGCGGCGGGCCGCTTCTGGGTCGGCACGCTGTACGAGCCGCGCACGGAACAGGCGGCCGAAATGTACTGCCTCGAGCGCGGCCAGGTGCGCCTGGCCTGGTCGGGCGGCATGACGGTCTCGAACGGCCTTGGCTTCAGCCCGGACCGGCAGTGGATGTACCACTCCGACACCACCAGCCACCGCATCGACCGCTATCCGTTCGACGCCGCCACCGGCAATGTCGGCGAAGCGCAGCCGTTCCAGCGCTTCTCAACCGACAAGGCGGCAGCCAGCTATGGCGGGCGTCCGGACGGCGCCGCGGTCGACAGCGAAGGCGCCTACTGGAGCGCGATGTTCGAAGGCGGCCGCCTGCTGCGCCTCTCCAGCGACGGCGAACTGCTGCGCGAAGTAGTGCTGCCGGTGCGTGCGCCGACCATGATGGCCTTCGGCGGCCCGGACTTGCGCACGCTGTATATCACCAGCGCGGGCACCAAGCGGCCGGCGGACGAGCGCGCGCGATACCCGCTCTCCGGCTGCGTGCTGTCGATGCGGGTGGACGTTCCCGGCCTGCCGGAGCCGCTCTACCAGCCCTGATCAGCCCATCTTTCCATCTGTGCGCTAGCGGACACAGGTAGCCTGATAGACTGTCGGCATTAAATGGGGTCAGGTCCGCCGGACCTGGCCCCGAACTTTTCGCGCACGGAGAATCATGGTGGACACGCTGGTCAAAACAGGGATTACCGGACTCGATGAAGTCCTGCTGGGCGGCCTCCCGCGCCATAACAACATCATCGTGGAAGGCGCCCCCGGCTCGGGCAAGACCACGCTCGGCCTGGGATTCATCCACGCCGGCGCGGAGCTGTACGACGAGCCGGGCGCCATCGTGTCGTTCGAACTCGATTCGACCAAGCTGTTGCGCGACGCCGCCGGCTTCAGCTGGGACCTGCAAGGCCAGATCGACTCCGGCAAGGTGAAGGTGATCCAGACCAGCCCCGCCGTGCTCCTGAGCGAATTTCGCAATGCCGAGGGCGCGTTTTCCGAATCGCTGCGCGCGATGGGCGCCAAGCGCCTGCTGATCGACGGCCTGACGCCGCTGCGCCTGTACGCCGAAGTGCACGACCTGCCCTTCCGCGAAGACGTGCACGTGCTGATCGAGGGCCTGAACCGCCTCGGCGTGACCACCATGGTCACCGCCGAACGCGACGAGTCGATGGGCGCCGCGGCGCACGAGCGCTTCGTGTTCGACACCATCATCTCGCTCACGCGCGAGGAAAACCGCCGGCGCGTGCAGCGCCGCCTGACGGTGCTCAAGTCGCGCGGCCAGGACTTCATCGGCGGCAGCCACACCATGCGCATCGAACCGAACAAGGGCATCCACGTGTACCGCCGCGCCCAATCGCGCCCGCTGTCGCTGAACGAGCAGCCCACTTCCGACAAGCGCCTGTCGGTCGGCTCCGAATCGATCGACGCGATGATGGACGGCGGCCTGTACGAAGGGTCGGTCACCATGGTCAGCGGCATCTCCGGCACCGGCAAGACGGTGCTGAGCGTGCAGTTCCTGAAGTCGGCCATCGCTGCCGGCCACAAGACGCTGCTGGTGAGCCTGGACGAACATCCGCGCCAGCTGATGCGCAACGCCGCTTCGCTCGGCTTCGACCTCGAAGGCATGGTCGAGCGCGGCGAACTGTTCCTCCATTACGAGTCGCCGCTCGAACTCGAGCTCGACGTGCACTTCGACCGCATCATCAAGCTGGTCGAACAGGAGGGCATCGACGTCGTCGTGTTCGACTCGATCGCCGTCTACGAGATGACCAGCCGCGACGAGGTGGCCGACTACCTGTACGCGCTGGCGACGTTCTTCAAGAACCGCCTGGCGACGATCCTCTTCAACTACGAAAGCCCGGAGCTGCTCGGACTGTCGCAGATCAGCGAGGAGCTCAAGGGCTCGCACCTGGTCGACAACATCATCCTGCTGAACTACGTCGAGATCTCCACCGTGCTGCGGCGCGCGATCGCGATTCCGAAAGTGCGCGGCAGCCGCAACATCCAGGTCACGCGCGAGTACGTGATCGCCGAAGGCGGCCTGCAGCTGCTCGAGGAAGAAGCGGGCGGCGATGCGGCCGGCGTGGTGCCGCAATTGCCGTTCTCGTCGTACTACGGATTGCTGTCACGCTCGCCGTCGCGCCAAAGCCCGTTGATCGAAGGCGCCATCGCCCAGGGCGACAAGATGCCCTCGTCGGTCGATTTGCCGGTCGAAGCGAACAAGTGATCCACATCGCGCAGCCCCATGTCGCCCAGATCGATTGGGATGGCTGGGTCGCGCCCCTGAATCAGTACGCCCTGTCCACCGGACTGGCCGTTTCGGCATGGGATGCGCAGGGCCGGCGCACGGTCGGGCCGCTGGTGTCGTCGCGCACCACCAGGTTCCTCGGCACGGGGACGCTGTGGAACGAAAGCGGCGCCGGCGCCGAATTCGAACGCGAGATCGTCGCCGCGGTCGTGGACAGCGGCGCGCCGGCGCCCGACCGCATGTTCCACGGCATGCGCGTCTCCAGCCTGCCGCTGACCCAGTCGGGCAAGGTCTACGGCGTGCTGGTGTTCGGCTGGTGCTTCCGCGACTTCACCTCCCCGCTCGAATGCGAACGCATCGCCAAGCTGTCCGGCCTGTCGGGC